>JAGUZQ010000104.1 GCA_020060765.1 Planctomycetota bacterium
ACGCAGTCGTCGAAGCGGGCGAGAAAGCGGTTGAGATTTCGCCGCATGGCTTGCAGATCCTTCGATGGTCATGTCAACTCCTTCAGGTTCAACGTGAATAGGATTTCCCTGAAGAAGAGATCGATCAAATGACGATCATGACTTTAGAAAAATGACGCTGTAGCGCTAGATAAAGTCCACCAGACTCATGGGGATGATCTGGGCGCTGGTGCGCAGGCTCGCGTCAAACACGTTCTGCGCCGCCTGGTATTCGATCACCGCCTGGGTGAAGTCTAGGTCGATCCGGTTGGAGCGGATCTGCTGGAAGTTGATAGTCTCCTGCTCGTGGCGTTCGGAAAAAACCGTCAGCCGGTTCTGGCGGCTGCCGACTTCCGAACGGCTGAACATCAGACGGCTGAGGTCGTCTTCGAGATTGCCCAGCAGGTCGTGCAGGGTTTCGCCGTCGTTGGCGTTCATGGCGTCGACGACGTCGTTGAAGGTGGCGAAGATATTATCCTCGCGGACGTGGCCGGTCATGCGGGTGCCGCCCTGTTCGATCACGATGTCGGAGTCGTCGCCGGTGTAATCGAGAAACAGCGACCCGTTCAGGCCGGAACTGTTGACCTCGGTGATGTTCACGGTGGCGGGCGAGGCAGCCAGCACGATCGAACCCTGCGCCACCAGCGAGGTGTGTTTCGCGTCGCGATAGATGTTCACTTCCAGGGTACCGGCGTTGTTGACAACCGACGCGTAGATGGAGCCGGTGTAGTCGGCGTTGATGCCAGGCTGGATGTCGGGCAGGTCGATCTGGGAAATCTGTCCCGCGCTGTCCTCGGTCACGCGCATTCCGCCGGGGGAAATGGTGATCTGCGTGTCGCCATTAAGCTGGCCGTCAAGCAGCACCGAGCCGGTGAGGCCGCTGTTGTTTTCGGAATTCAGCACCAGCAATCCGGTGGGGCCGGGCAGCGAGCCGGAAGCGACGAGGTTGGAATGCTGGCGGTCGCTGTAGAGCCGCACCCGGAATTCACCCGCGCCGGTTCCTGCCACATCCTCGATCTCCGCATAGAGGTTGCCGTAGGCGTCGGCGTTTTCACCTTTGACCAGACCGGCAAGCGAAAGCTGGGAAAACTGGTTATTGTCATCGCCCAGATGAGTGACCGAATCGTAGGCTTCTGAAACTGTGAAATGCGCGCCTGCGAGGTGGCCGATGATTTCCAGGCTTTTGCCCGATTCCGAAATGCGGGCGGTGGAGTAGGTGTTGGAGGTTTCTACCGCATTCATCAGGTCACCGACAGTGGCGAAAGTCGCGCGCAGATCGATATCGTGCGGCCCGGCCGCGAGCGCGGCAGGCCATTCCAAACGGACAGAGCCGTTGACCTGTTCAAAACCAAGAGCGCCTTCCAGCCGCACGGTGCCTTGATCCGCGCCGCCGCGGAGCTGTCCCGAAGCCACCAGCGTGGTGTGCGCCGCGTCCTGGTAGACTCGCACCTCGCGCACGCCGCCACCCAGATCCTGCACCTGCACATAGGTCTCGCCGTCGGTGTCGGTGGACACGCCTTTTTCCAGCCCGCGCAAATGCCATTCGCTGGTGAGGTTGTTGGCGTCGTTGGTTTCCTCGAAAGCAGGCACACTGATAGTTGCGCGGTAGGTGGGGTCGAACACCGTGTCCAGGCCGATATCGACGTTGGTGCCCACCGCCATCGCACCGGGATAGTTGATGCCGACGGTGCCGCCGACGCCGGAATTATTGGCGGCAGAAAGCACGACCGTACCAGCGCCGGTGGTGGAGGTGCCGGAAGCGACCAAATCGGAAGGTTGCGCCTGGGCGAGGGGGACGCGGTAAATTTCCACATCGTACTGGCCGATGGCGGTATAAGTTACGCGAGTGTAGAGTTCGCCGTTCTCGGCGGTGTTGACGCCTTCGGTCAAGCCGGAGAGATTCCAGTTGGAGGTGACGCTGTTGACGTCGCTGGTCTCGTTGATCTGCACCACTCCGGGTTCAGCGCCGTTGGTAATGGTAAAGGTGGAATCGGCATAATTGGCTAGATCCGCTAGCTGGGTCATGTCGGACACGGTGGGGTTCACGTCCTGTCCCAGGATTACACCGGTTGCGCCGGAAGCACCGAAGATGCCCAGGTCGCGCGCGACGGTGTTGGCCGCCACCTCGCGAGTTTCGATAGCATTGCCGGTCGCACCCATGGGGGTCGCGCCGTCGGTGCCTGCGTCATATTCGTACAGCATGAGACCGTTGTGCTCGGGATTGATCTCCACTCTGATGTAACGGTCACGCAGGTCGACGTTGGCGGGGATGGAGGGATCCAAAGCGCGGGAAGCGGAGAGAGTGCCTTGCTCAATGATGTCCTTTATATCCTCAAGCGTATCAGCGCTGGAGAGATCGATGTTGACGCCGAAATCGGGGACGGAGGAAAATTTGACGTTGATGCTGCCGTCGGGCACGCCTTTGCCGAGATTCAGTTCTTCCAGCCGGGTGGAAGTGCCTACGCCCATGTTCACGTCGGGAGAGAGATCCTGGGTCTTGAGCACGTTTTCCATCGCGCCAAACACCTGCTCGCCGGTGACATTCATGGGAATATAGAGGCCGGAATCAACCTGGATGTTGATGTCCTTTTCATTGCCCTGGTAATAGACGTAGCGGGAGCCGACTACCTCAAACGGCGCCTTGGAGGTTTCTGTGCCGCCGAAGAGATAGCGGTCTCCGTCCTTACGGTTGCCCACGGAGATGAGGCTTTGCAGCAGGTTGTTCATCTCCACGGCGTTGGCCTGGCGCATCTCATGGGTGGTGGTGTCGGAGGCGGAGGCGATGGTCAGGCTCTTGGCGGTGGTGAGCAGGGAATTGACCTCGCCCATGGAACTGTCGCTCAGCGCCAGGAAGGAATTGCCGGTGGTGATGTTGCGGTCGTACTGGGTGATCTTGGCGATGACGGTGTCCAGACGCATGGCGGCGTTGGTGGCCAGCGGATCGTCGCTGGGGTTGACCACGCGGCGGCCGGTCGACATCTTGTTCTGAATCGACAGTACGCGGCTGTAGTTGTCCAGGATGTTGTTGAGCGAAGTGTTGGACGCTATCTTTATGGTTGAACGCATGGTTTTCTCCCCGCAAGCTAGGGAATAAGGCTCTAAGGGACTAGGGGACTAAGGCTCTGGTATAAGATTTCCCTGATTTTCGTAAGTTTTTCGCAATCAGGGGTTATAGTACCGCGCCTGCAAAAGATTTTCTTAGTCCCCTAGTTCCTTAGTCCCTCAGTCCCTCAAAGTCACATATTAATCAAAGTCTCGTAAATGGTATCGGCGGTGCTGATGAAGCGCGCGGCGCTCTGGAAGGCGCGCTGGTACATGATCATCTTGGTCAGTTCCTCGTCCAGGTTGACGCCGGACAGGTCTTCGCGCTGGTTTTCCATCCGGGTGAGAATGTCGGACTGCGTTTCCTGCAGGCGGTCGACCTGCGCGGCCTCGATGCCCAAGCGTCCGACAATGCCTTCGTAATAGTCGTCGAGGGTGGTGGAGTCGTTGTCCAGCACCTTGGCGTCGCGCAGTTGCAGCAACGCCAGTGCGCCCTCGTTGTTGCCGGACTCGAACATGCTCCCGCCGGCCATCAGTTGCGGGTCGTTGCGCAAGGCGTCGTTGACGGTAATGGTGCCGCTGTTGTTGCCGTCGAAGAAAGTGTTCAGCCCTAACGCGGCAGTAACTCCGGAGGTGTCGCGCCCGAAGGCGAAGGTATAGGATGAGGTATTGGACGTGATCTGGATCCGGTTGGCGAGGTCGAGGCTTACGGTGAAAAGCCCGGTGCCAACCGAGTCGAAAGCCGCCTGCATCTTGTTCACCAGCGCATTGGAGGCGTTGGGGTTGAGCGGATCGTACAGAATTGTGTCGGGATTGGCGCCGTTGCCATCAAGATCGATTTCGATATTAAGGCGCGATTCCTCGTCGCTGGTCTCATCGTGCAGGACTATCTCGAAATTGCCGTTCTTGATTTCAAACGTTCCCGGCTCGGGAGTGAAGTCGTAGGCGAGATTATCCAAGGTTTCCGACGGATCGAGGACGGAGTTGTTGCCGCTCAGGCTGGAGAACCCCTTCAACCCCACGCCCTGGCTGTGGATACGGTTGAACTCCCACATGAAGCTGGCGGAAAGCTGGTCGATGTCCTCTTTGTAGCCTTTCATCACATTATCACGGATGTCAATCTGCGCGCGCAGCACGCCATCGCCGATGATGACCTCCTCGTTGTCGCCCTCAAAGACCGGCATATCCACCAGGAGGTCGTCGCTCAACACCCGCTTGGTGGAGAGGTGGTGAGTAGTATTCTGGTAGATGAGAATGCGGCTTTTCTGGGTGACGGTCACTGCGCCGTTGCTCTGCTCGGTGACTGACACATCCATAATGCCGGAAAGTTCCTTGAGCAGTTGCGTGCGCTGGTCGCGCAGGTCGTTGGCGACGACACCGGTGGTACCGCCGCTTTCCATCACCACGATCTGCTTGTTCAGGTTGGCGACCTGGTCGAGCATGGAGTTGACGTCGGAGACGGTGTCGACGATGGCTTCGTTCTGGCGCGTGCGGTAGTCGCGGATTTTTTCGTTCATGGCCTGAAAGGTGTCGGCCATGGTCTGGGCGCTTTCGATCACCGAGCGGCGGGTGGAGACGTCCTCCACGTTGTTGCTGAAGTCGCTGACGGAATTCCAGAAGTTGTCCATGGCGGTGGAGATGTCGTTTTCAGACAACTCGTTGAAGAACACTTCCATGTTCTCATAGCCGTCCTGGAGGGTGCCAAGGCGCTGGTCGGTGCTGTAGGCGAGGCGCACCTGCTTTTCCAGGAACTCGTCGGCGATGCGCTTGATGGACGCGATCTCCACGCCATTGCCGAGAGCGCCGAAACTTTTCACCGTGGGGTTGGCGGCGGTGGTGCTGACGCGCTGGCGGGAATAGCCGGGAGTGGAGGCATTGGCGATATTCTGGCCGGTAATGTCCAGCGCGTATTTCTGCGTCAGCAGCGCCGTCGCCCCGATGTTGAGAGTCTTGAAGCCCATTTTATGCTCCTGTCAATCCCGATCCCGCGCCTTTTCCCTAGGCGCTTTTGTCCAGTAATCTGACCCCGCCCGCTTTTTTGCGCCCGTCGCTGCCGTATTCGGCGGAGGGAGCGCTGGCCTCGGCCACCATTTTCATAAATGCTTTGACGTGCTCCAAGCTGGCCTGCAGCAGTTCGGCGTTCTGCCGCGTGCGATAGCGCAGCGTGTCCAGCGCCGCGCGCAGACGCTGGCGGGTCTTGCCCAGTTTCGCGGCAAACGGCTCCGGCGCTTTTGCAATAATATCGCTCATCTTCACGCTTTCGCTGGCAAGTTCTAGTTCCGCAGCGCTGACTGCGGTCAAGGCCGTGCGCTTTTCCTCGGCCTGTTCCACCTGTGCGATCAGCGCCTGCTCCACCTTCAGGATTTCCTCCAGCCCGGCGAGGTTGCCTTCCAGCACGGCGCCGCGTTTCCGCTCTGCCGCCACCAGCAGCTTCTCATGCAGTTCCGCCTCCAGCGCCAGCACTTCATTCAAGCCCTCAAGGTTATTGCTCATCGCCTGCTCCTGTGGTGGTGGAAGTCTCACACGCGGCGGAAGGGGCGCGAACCGCGCCTTTCCGTGCCATGCTCCGATAAATTAACTCGCCCAGTCCAAATGAATCGCCGGTTGCTACGTTGTCAGCCATCGCTTCGTCCGACAGTTCCTGGAACATGCTTTCCGCCTGCCCGCCGTGGCCGAGTTCGCCCATCTTGACGGTCGAGCGCATGGATTTCATGAAGTCGCCGAGAAAAAACGCGGCGAACATTTTCGACGCCTGGCGCAGTTTCTGGTCTTCGCTGGCCGACTTGTCCAGCGTGGCGTTTTTCAACCCGGCGAGCGAGGTAGAGAGGTTGGCGTTCATATCATTCACTCCATGATCAGCTCGGCGTGCAGGACGCCGACGCCTTTCAGCTTTTCCAGGATCACGATCAGGTCTCGTGAAGTGACGCCCATCGCGTTCAGGGTGTTGATCAGGTTGCGCAGATTCTGGGTGGTGTCGTGGCCTTCCAGTTCCACCACCGAGCGGGGCTGATTGTTATCCAACCGGTAGACATCGCGACCGGTCACCTCGCCGCGCGACTGCTCGGCGGCGACGGTGACGGTCAGGCTACGGTGGCTGATCACCACGGGGTCGACCCGCACCTCGCCGGTGATGACTACCGTGCCGGTCTGGCGGTTAATGAGCACTCGCGCCGGGCGCGACACCGCCACGTCCAGATCCAGCAGTTCGGAAATGTATTCCACTTTCTTGTTACGCATGGCGGGGGGGATTTCCACCAGCACCTGTCCCGCGTCCAAAGCCCAGGCGACCTTGCGCCCCTCTTCCTCGGAAAAGCCCAGTTGCACGCTGAGATAGGGGTTGGTGCCTTCGTCGGTGTTGATGCGGCGGGCGATAGAGGCGGCGTCGGGAAAGCTGCGCCGGTTAAGGTTCAGCCGCACCTGGTTGTCGTTCTCCACCACTTCGGTGGCAATGGCAATGAGTATTTGCGCCCCGCCCTCGCTGCTGGCCGAGATGCGACCGCTGGTGGCATGAACACTGTCCTTGGTGCCGCCGCCGACGTTGATGCGGCCACTGGCTCGGGCGTAAATCTCGCCGCCGGGCATCGGACTGAGCATGGTGTTCAGAAGCACGCCTCCCTCCAGGCTGGAGGCGTCATTCAGCGCCGTCACCCTGACGTCGACTATCTGCCCCGGACGGATGAAGGGCGGAATCTCCGCGTCGACTCGCACCAGCGCCACGTTTTTCGATTCCAGGTCAGCGACCGACAGCGCCATATTGTTCTTTTCCAGATAGACCTGCAGGGACTTGACCGCGCCCTGCGACTTGTCGCCGGTGCCGTTCAGGCCGGTGACGATGCCAATTCCTTCCACATGGATAACTTCCTCGCCGAGAATGCTGACCAAGGTGCGCACCTTGACGTTGGCGCCTGCGGTGGCGGCCAGGCAACTGAGCAGCATAAGCAGGATGGCGGTGGTCTTGAATCGTTTCACGAGTTTCCCCTATCTAAATCCGAATCGCTCTGTTCAGAACGGGCTGATTTTGTCCAGCAGTTTTTTCGCCCAGCCTTCTTTCTGAGTGCGGCTGACCGGGCCGTCGCCCTCAAACTTGATCACCTTGTCGATCACGAACTTCGCGTCGATAGAGCTGTTGGTGTCCAGATCCTTAGGGTCGATGCGGCCGGTGAAGATCAGGTTGCGGGTCTCTCCCTGCACGGTTACGCGACTCCGGGCCTCGACGGTGATATGACCGTTAGGAAGCACCTCGATCACTTCACCGGAAACCTCGCTCTTGAAGGTCTGGGTGTTTTCCGTTTCGCTGTCGCCCTTGTGGGTGCTGCTGGTGCTCAGGTCGATGTTGGGCTTCTGGGTGCCGTTGCGCGGAGTGGCCACGAGGTTCCCACCCTTGTCGTAGCCGAGGGTGAACCACTTGGACAGTTCCCACGCCATGCTGCTTTCGCGTGAGAGATCGGTCTTGCCCTCGTGCTTGGCGGTGGTATTTTCGTTGATGACGATAGTGACGCGGTCGTGCACCTGGCAGGCCTTGGTCTTGGCGATCATGCTCTTGGTGCCGTAAATGTTTCGCAGCTTGGTCGCCTTGGCGCTTTCGGCCTCGCTCGTCTCGCGGTCGATTTCCACCAGCGCGGGCTTTTTCACCTGGGTGAAGCTTCGGTCGCGGACAGGCGTGACGTCGTTCTTAATTTCCGGCATCCTCTCCTCGCCCGCCCCGGCGAAGGAAGCGGTCAGCAGCAGCGCGGCGATAATCAATCCGGTTCTGGCAATCATGTTACTTTCTCCCGTTTTCGGATGTGGGCAGCGACACGCGGTTAAAGCCGACAGCCAGCGCCATGTACCGTTCGCCGCTGTCGATATTCTTTACGTAGATCAGGTCGCCTTCGCGCGCGTCGCCCAAAGCGAGGGCGTAATGCTGGATGTGGATGTCTCCCACCCAGGTGTCGACGTCGACCTGGGAGCCGCGCCTGATGACCAGCGGCGTCTGCAGATCGCCCAGACGCAAAGCGTCGTTGGCGCGCAGATACTTGGAAGCCTGGCAGCCTTCCACCTGCTTGTTTTCCGGCGGCAGATAACTTGCCCCGCCGCCGAGATTCTGCTTCATCACCGCCACGTCGGCGGCTGAAACCAGTTCGCCCTTGCGCAGGTCGCGCTGCAACACCAGCACGTCAGCCCGCACCACGGCGACAATCTGCGCTTCGGTCGCGAAGGAAACCGCGCCCGAGGCGTCTATTGTCTTGAACTTCACGAAAGCCTGTCCCGGCAACTGGCCGGAGCGGATTTTGTTTACTTCCAGCGTTTTGGATTTCTCCGGCAGGCCGTTCACAATCCGCCGCACCTCGACCTCGGTTTCCAGGTCGGTGCGATTCAGGCTCATGCGCAAATATGTTTCCACCGCGCCTGCGATTTCTCGCTTGTCTTCTTTTTCACGGTCAAGCGTTTCCTTTTCGACGGCAAGCTTTTTCAGTTCTTCCTGTTCTCCTGCGTCTGGCTTAGTCGCTACGGAGCTGGCGGATTTAGCATTATTATTGTTGCGGGAAATCAACACTGTCTCAGCGCCGGTGAATTCGACCCCAGCCGACAGCCCCAGCTGGGCGAGGCGACGGGAAATATAGTCGCGAGTGATTTCGCGCCTGTCGCCGGGTTCAGGTGCGAGGCCGAGAAAAACCTTGCGCACACGCGCGGCGCTTTCCTCGTCGCCAGAGATTTTCGCGATGTCATCGAGGCGCACGTATTCGTCCTGGCAAAGAGCTGCCTGGCGCAACTCCACCGTCACGTCGGCTTGAGCCGCGCTGGCGAGCGAGAGAACGAACAGAATTGAGAACATCAGTTTTTGTTTCATCGGAAAATCCCTTTTGCCACCGTCAATCCGTTAAGCTAAAGCCCTACCTCTTGAGGCTGTTCACCGTCTGCAACATTTCATCGGAAGCCTGGATGCTGCGGGAGTTGAATTCGTAAGACCTCTGCGCGGCAATCATGTTGACCATCTCGCTGATCGCGTCCACGTTGGAGGTTTCCAGCCACCCCGACTGAACCGAACCGAAACCCGCGTCGCCGGGATTGCCGGTCGTGACCGCGCCGGAGGCAGGGGTTTCCATCCAGAGGTTCAGACCGATAGGCTGCAACCCGGCGGGATTCTGGAAAGTGTGAAGCTGAATCCGCGCCAGTTCCACCGGCGCCTGCCCTTGAGCGGGAGTGTACATCACCCTGCCCTCGGCAGTAATGGTCAACTCGGTCGCGCTGGCGGGGATGCCGGTAATAGGCGGGTTCATCCGCAGGCCGTCGGAAGTGGTTAACTCACCCTCGTTGTTCTTGATAAAGTTTCCGTCGCGGGTGTAGGCGACGGTGCCGTCGGGGCGGGTGACAGAGAAAAAGTTCCGGGCGCTGTTGCCACCGTCCACTATCATCAGGTTGGTGGTGATATTGGTCTCGGTCGCGCCGCCTTGGGTGAAGATGGGAGCGATAGCGCCTACCTTAACGCCATGGCCGATCTCGATGCCGACCGGCACGTTGGCGTCGCCGCCCTGCACTCCGGCGGAACGCACGCTCTGATAAAACAAATCCTGGAAATTGACGTGGCGTTTCTTATAACCGTTGGTGTTGACGTTGGTCAGGTCGTTGGCGATGCTGTCGATGTTGGTCTGCTGGGCGCGCATTCCGGTCGCCGCGCTCCATAAGGCACGAATCATCATGGCTTTATTCCTTTCTCTTATGCCGTCGCCGCGATGCGCCGCACGGTCTGTCCCAGGGTTTCGTCCTGCATGGTCAGGAATTTCATGTTAGTGTCGTAGGTGCGGTGCCCCTCAATCATGCTGGCCATCTCCATGATTGAATTCGTGGCGCTGTCCTCCAGCGCGCCGCTGCGCAGAATCGCCTGCGACGGCTCGAATACCACCGCATTGCCCTCGTTCTGGAACTCGTTGTCGCCCAGCTTGTGCAGGGTGGCGAGGGTGTCGGTACGGGCGCGTACTACTCCGAGGCGGCCAAGTTCCGCATTAGTGCCGACCTCGCGGATCACGCCGCCTTCGTCGATTTCGACCGGGCTATTGGTAGTGAAGGTGATCGGCGCGCCGCCTCCGTCCAGCACTTGCGCGCCGCTGGCGGTGCGCAAGGTTCCGTCGCTGGCGACGGTGAAGTTGCCGTCGCGGGTGTAGGAAATATCGTCCGCGCCTTCGTTGCGCACCAGGAAAAAGCTGGTGTAATCAGGCTGGCGCGCGTCATCCAGCGCGACATTCAGCGGATTATCGGTGGTGCGGAATGAACCTGTCTGGAAATCGCTGACCGTACGGTCAAGCCAGACGCCGCCGCCGGTCTTTTCCAGCACGCCGTCGATCTCGGTGCGGTGCCCCGGCTGCAATACGCTTTCAGCCGGTACTTCGCGGTAAATAGTCCAGTCCGGCTTGAACCCGGTGCTGTTGGCGTTAGCGAGGTTGTTGGCGATAGTCGCGTGCCGCGCCGACTGCACCAACGCCCCCATCGTGGAGAGATACATTCCATAAATCATGTTCCAATCCTTTCACCAGCTATGCGAAACTTGTCCGGCAATAGTAATCCAATTGCCGTGCCATCCGGTTTTTGTTGAAAAAGATTTTATTTCAGGAATGCAAGCGCTTTATGGATAGGAAGTTACAGTTAGTATACAGATTGCTGATGTTTGAAATGAATACATCCCGGCGAGGCAAGCCAGCAGTAGCTACCGGCTTTAACTGCCATGAGCGGCAGATTTTGCCGGATCAGGTTACCCCAGGATGAGTGCAGAAAATGTGTAAGGATAGCGCTGTTTTTGGTCAGAAGGCGCTCGCCCTAGACTCTGGCTCGCGAAAGTCGAAGAAGTTGCGTGTCAAGAAACCTGTCAGCGATTACATGATGATTTCGGCACGGAGTTCAGGCGTAAACGTCGATGATCTGTCCGGCGATTGCCATTTTTTGGGCAGAAATCTGGTTTTCGATGCCGACGGAAAGCAGGGTTTCGACCATGTCGGCCTGCATTTCTGAAGAGGCTTTCAGCACGCTGATGATTGCGTCCTGCGCGACCGGCAGCGATGCGGAACCCGCGGCGGAAACATCCATGTCTTTCTCCTGTGGTAGACAGTCCCTACAGGAATATTAGCGGACGCGGTGGGGAAAACTTTAGAGCAAATTCATCTTTCCCGGATCAGAAGACGTGTATCGATTCTTTTCGTGAGCAGAACGCTTTCTATTTCCGCCAGAAAACGCGGCGCGTCGCCGTGATAACCGGCAGTCGGTTTCAGACCGGGCAGCTCTTTTTGAAAAAACCGGTTCAGGTCTGCCATGAAACATTCGCGCAGATACTTGGCCATGATACTGGCCAGCGCTACCGGGAAGGATTGCCCGTCTGCCCGAGGCATGAATTCCATGCGGAAAATTCCGCCCCGCCGCCGCACCGTATACGCCGACAACTCCGCGCCCGCCGCTTCCTCTTCGATCCACGCACCGGGAAAGAGATTGCTCAGAAACGGCAGGTAGTCGTTCCTGCCGCCCTGTTTGTCGACCGTGACGTAAACGTGCTCGTCGGGAAATGATTCCTCGATTGCGACCAGATGCGCGCCAGTGCGTTCCAGCACAGCCTCGGATTTATTCAGCCCCATGTCGAAACGCCGGTTCAGATTTCCCGCCAGCGCGATGTCAGCCGCGAGCGAAGCGACGGTCACTCCCGCCGCCGCGCAAGCCACTTTCAATCGCGCGGATGAATCGCTCAGTTCCATGACCGGAACCAGCGCAGGCACGTCCCATACCGCGTCGACGTACCAGGGATATTCGTACAGTGAGTCAAACGCCTCGCCAGCATTGAGCAGCCGCAACAGCTCCTCACGGCTGACCGGCGCGAGGTCAGGCAGTTGCGACAGAAAGGAGAAAAAGGTTTTTTCCAGCCCCGCCACGCCGCCCAGCTTGTGCGCGACCTTACTGTCGGCCACCAGCAGGCGGTCGTCGCCTTTGCGTTTTTTCGCGGTTACGGAATTTTCCAGCAGATGCCAGAGAGAGGGTAGTACCGTCGCATCCGGCACGCGGAACGCCGCGCGGCACACGCACAGTGGCCCCAGCGCCGGGCCGAGACCGGCTTCGTCTATACCGGCAAGTATCATCTATTCTGGCTTTTCCAGCGCCACGAAGGTGCCGACGTTCTCCCCCTTGATAGCCCTGATCGAATTTCCTTCGGTTTTCAGGGAGTAGACCATGATGGGCAGGTTGTTTTCCCGGCAGAGGGTAAAGGCGGTGGCGTCCATGACGCGGAGTCGTTTATTCAGGGCTTCATCGAAGGTGAGGAAATCATATTTCTCGGCGGTGGGATCCTTTTCCGGATCGGCGGTGTAGATGCCGTCCACCTTGGTAGCCTTGAGCAGGATATCGCATTCCAGTTCGGTGGCGCGGAGAGCCGCGGCAGTGTCGGTGGTGAAATAGGGATTGCCGGTGCCTCCGGCGAGGATGACGATGCGCCCCTTTTCCATATGCCGCAGGGCGCGGCGGCGGATAAACGGCTCCACCACCTGGCTGGCCTCGATGGAGGAGAGGACGCGTGTGGGATAACCCATCGCCTCGATGGCGCTTTGCAGGGCGAGGGCGTTGATGATGGTGGCGAGCATCCCCATGTAGTCGGCGGTGCCGCGCTCGATGCCCAGGTCGGCGGTGTCGGCGCCGCGCAGGAAGTTGCCTGCGCCGATGACGATAGCGAGTTCGCTGCCGGCGGCGGCGATATCGCGCGCCTCGTTAGCGATCCGGTGGATGGCTTTCTGGTCGAGTCCCTGGCCGCTCTCGCCTCCGAACACCTCGCCGGAAAGTTTCAGCATTACCCTGTTATAGATTCCCACAAGCGCGCCTCCTGGCATGAGCTATTTATGAGTGTCACCAAGCAAATTGGAGAAAATTCTACAGGTAATCGCCTTGGCAGGCAAGTACCGTTCGGGTTTTCGTGAAAAAAACTGTGTGTGCCGCACTCAGTGAGGGCAGCAGGCGCCGGGATTGCCGAAAGACTGGCCGCCACGGCGGCGGTAGTCGGAAGGGTTGATGCCGGTCTGTTTCTTGAAAACTTTCGTGAAGTGGCTGAAAGAATTGAAGCCGATGTCCACGGCGATGCCGGTGATTGGCATGGTGCTTTCCACCAGCAGCCATTTGGCGCGGTTGATCCTGATCTCGCTCAGGCGCTCCACCAGCGACTTGCCGGTCGACGCGCGAAACAGCCGCGCCAAATGGGAGGAGGAAAGATTGACCGCCTCTGCCAGATCCTCTCGGCTGATGGCGCGGTGGAGATTGCGCTGCATGAAAGCCTCGGCGCGCTCGGAAATGTCCTGCCGGTAGCGCGCGTTCAACGGAGAGAGCGATGGGGGGGCGTTGCGGCGGCAGTGGCGGCAGAGGCCGATCAGGATTCGCACCAGCAGGGCGTGGACGAGGTGGTCGGTGTCGGCTCCGCCGATGGCGCGCAGTTCCCCGATCAGCGCGTGCAGGTCGGGACGCAGTTCCTCGGGCAGGGCCAACTTGCGGTCGCAGGCGCCGGAAAAATCCAGCCCCGTGTTTTCGAAAATCGCGTTGAAATATCCTGGCGCTTTTTTGCCGCAGCGGGGCGAACGTTCCTTGCCCGGAGAGATCAGCACCAAGTCCTCCGGGTCGAGGTCGAATTCCTGGCCGTCAAGATAATATCTGACCTGCCCGTGCAGAACCAGATAAATCTGATGCACGTTATGGCTATGCTTCTCCACCTGATAATTCCTGCCCTGTTCGGCATAGGAAAGCGTGCGCAGTTTAAGGGGGTAGGCCGGAGTCTGCATGGGTCATTCCTCGCGTTTATTCGGGGAGGTAGTTTTTTCCCTGGCCGGGAGAAAAACCTGTAGCGGCGGCAGCGGTGGCAACGCGCCTCCTTCCTCGACCACGTCAGGCTGCTTTTCGTCCAGCGAAGCGGCGGGACTGGCCGGAGCGGCGGGGCGGGCGGGAGTTTCGTTTTCTGTCAGTGAAGCGGAGCTTGCGGTCTGGACAGGCGGAGGAATAACTTCCGGCACTTCCTGCAAAATGCCGACTTCCGCCAGTTCCAGCAAGCCAGCCACTATCGCCGCCATTTCCTCCCGATGCAGCAACCGCTTCACCTCGACCTGCGGCAAGACACCGATGCCTCGACTCGCCGCCAGCAGAGCGCGTAAAAATATTTTCGCAGTTTCTGTTTTCAGTTCAGTTTTCTTTTTTTCTTCTTCAGTCAAATTTTCGTAGCGATACCAGAACCAGACCGCGCGGCAGAGTTTTCCGCACGCCGTGTTTTCCTCCGGTAACCGCCGAAAAGGAACGGAGCGGGACGAAAGCAGATTTTTAGCGACATATTCGTCGCCAAGCCGATCCGCGGCCAGACGGACAACGGAAGTTTCACCCGGCCTGTTTTCCCGCAAGGCATAAGTCAGTAAAACGAAAGCGGCCTGGGCGCAGGCTTCGGCATGGGGATCGTCATCAAGAAGTGGCGCACACTGCCCGGCGGCGCGCAGGCCGGGTTCGGGATTGGCGGCATACGCCAGAGCCAGCGGAATCGCCGCCAGCAGCGCATCCGGCTTTGGGGTTTCGCTAAGATCTTCTGCAGGAATAGTTTTGTCCCCGCGCGCGGCTTTGGCGAAAAATAAAGCATCGGCCTGACGGAAAGCGCGGGCAACGGCTGCCTGTTTTGACAGGTCAAGCTGGAACGTGCGGAGAAATTCCTCGCGGATAAAACCGCTTTCGCGCAACAGCAGATTATAAAAGGACGGGAGGAATTCCTTCGCTTCACTGCCCATCAGCGAGGCCGTGACTGCCGCGCGGAGGCGCTGACTGTCAATCGCTTCGTCTTCTGCCCAAGCAGGCAAGGCTGCAAACATCAGCGCTGTAAAAATAACCGCAAGTTTCATCGCGTTATCCAATTAAAATCAGGTAAGTAATAAAAATTCTATCCGGCTAAAGTTGAGAAGTCAAGCCTTTGCCCTGACGGTAGCGAATCGGTATAATAGGCGGCAGATTAAAATCACGGAGGAGGCAGGTTGACACAGATCAAGTTGTGCGGTTTAAAAAATCCTGAAGAAGTTGAACTAGCGGTTGCGCTTGGCGTAGACGCGGTGGGTTTTGTCTTGAGCAGGAGTCCCCGCCAGGTCAGTCCCGAAGTCTGTCGGCAACTGCGGAAACTGGTGCCGCCGACAATCAGGGTACATGGAGTCTTCGCAGCCGAACCGCAGGATTTTGTCAGGAAAATGCACGAACTCTGCCGACTCGACATTGTGCAGATTCACGGCAATGAGGAAAATAGTGACTATTGGGACAGCCTCGCCGATCTGCCGGTCTTGCCTGCCTTGCAGGTGAAGGATGACAGGGTTTTACGCATTATCCAGGAGCACTGTATCGATACAGTGCTGCTTGACACCTACGTTCCCGGCGTGGCGGGGGGTACGGGAGAGTGTTTCGACTGGGAAATCGCACGCCAGGCTGCGCGAATCTGTCGGGTGATTCTGGCCGGAGGATTGACGCCGGAAAACGTCGGATTGGCGATCAACGCCGCAAAACCTTGGATGGTAGACGTTTCCGGCGGAATAGAAAAAGAAAAAGGGGTGAAAGACCTGGCGAAAATGCGGAAATTTGTAGAAGCGGTAAAATCCGCGGCCAAAGGATAGAAGCCGACGTCGCCCTAAACCTTAACTCATTTAAAGTAAATAGTTTACAGCAAAAACAATCTGGGTTTGTCTGATTGCATTTGGATAAGGTCAATTTTTTTGCCCAAATAACCGAAAATATATAATGTAATGTTTTTCCTCTTCCGGCAGAGTAAAGGGAGAAGAAATGCCGGATTCGACTGAATTAACAGAACAATTTTTACAATAGGAGATATTGTCATGTGGAAAAGATTTGAATCTCTTCGAGGTTTTGCCGGGATTGCGGCTTTGCTGCTGGGGGTGATGCTGGTGCCGAGTGTGGCGCTGGCGCTGGATCCGACCGACGCGCCGCCGCTGCCCTTTCCCGACCGCAACAAGCTGGTCAAAGTGAAAAACATTTACGAACTGGCTGACGCGGTCAAGGATCTGTCGGAAAACGCCAATGTGACCATCGCGCTGTATCCCAGCACCAAGACCTACAACCTGGAGGAACTGCCGGAAGGTGAAAGACGGCTCAATATCGGCACCTCCGCCCGCCCCGTCTCGCGCGTGACGATCCGCGGCTATTCCCAAGACCCGACTGATATCGTCCTCGACTGCTGGGATGCGGAGGAAGGGATAGGCATCTACATCCAGTATGCCAGCAATATCAGGTTCGCCTACATGACGATTGCCGACGGCAGGTTTTACAGCGTCCTGATCAACCCGGAAAAAGTGACTTTCAGCATGTCTGGCTTTTATTTTTACCGCTGCATCATCGTCAGCGCCGGGGGCGGTATATACGCACCAGACGGAGGCATCATGGTAGTCCGCGCCGACCTGAATAATAACCGCACGGTAAACCAGGGGCGTATCGAGTACTGCACCATCGGCTATCCGACCGGCTATTATGTCGGCTGGCCAACCTATATCTCAGGTGAGCTGCTGGACTCGTCGCACCCCACGGACGGGAACGCCATCGGCGTGTATCTGGAAGGGGGCAGCGGCTGGAGTTTTCAGCATAACCTTTTCCTGAGAGTCTGCCCCCGACAAAAATGCGATGATTATACCGGATGGGACGTTAAACCCAGAAACGCGGCCATTTTCCTCACCAAGGGTGCCAACGACATCACTATCGACTCCAACTGGTTCGTGAACTGCGAAGTGGCTATCGCCTCCGGCGGCCGGGACGAGAACGACGGAAGCTTTACGACATACGGCTCCACGACCGAATGCGCTGTCACCAAGCTGGATATTAAAAACAACATGATCAACCGCGACATGAAAACGATCACTCCTCCGCAGACAGGCCCGATACCGACCTGGCAAGGGAACCATCCTATCTGGGGCGGATGGGTTGACGATTTCACCCCGGTGATACTGTACGACGCGAAACAAGCCAACATATACCATAACACAATCCGCGTTCCCGATGGCCGTCTGGCTAATGCCATTGAGATGCGGGGGCTTGACAGCGGCCAGAATTATATCAAGAACAACCTCGTCTCGGCTCCGATTTATTTTCTCGACAGAGCCACCGGCGTGAAGGTGGACAATTATGAAGGCGCGTTCCCGACGTTTACCAGTTCACAGGGTGATACCATAAGCACCTTTTTCGTCACCAACTACTACGACCAGGACGCCGTTAACGACAAGCCCCTGTGGACCCATCCTGATCTGCATCTCAACGCCCCTGGGCAGTTTACCACCCTGCTGAACGAGTTTATTTCGCCTATTGACCCGATGAATCCACATTTGTATCCCACCTTGGTAAACGTTTCCGGCACCGAAGCGGTGATCGACAAGGTGCCGGTTCTTGCCGATGCCGGATCGGATTACGACCGTGGCGCACGCCCCTTCGCCTATCCCGCCGAGGGATCTTCGGTAGAACTGGAGGTTTATCTGCCCCCTGTCAAGCATTACGCCAATTCCTACGGCGGCGAAAGCACTGCTGTCTACACCGTTTACAAGCCTTGGTATCCGTATGGTATCGCAGGCGTTAAATTCATTGGTCCCCGCTCTCCAAACACTGCAAATTGGGGAACGGTAGCTTATGAGAATGAGGAACCAACTACTTACCTTGAGCAACCGCTGATCATGCCTGACGGCTCACCCAATCCGCTTGGCGCCATACATTCCGCTACGCCGGACGGCGGCAATCTGGCTCGCGCCCCGTGGATAGCCGGGCGCACACGCGCCTCCACCAGGGATATGTATGCCTCCAACGTCCGCAATCCCGAGCCGTATTACAAGTGGGTCTTTACCAATCCCGCATACGATTCGGTTCTTGGCCTTAACGCAGTTGACGATAAAAACACCTGTAAGGTCGTGCCGGCCAGCTCCACCCGGCTGGCTGATTACGGTGCCGACGAATGGGGCACGGGCAGGGTTCCCGGCTCTGGCGCCACCCCTGGCAAAACCAAGGGCAACTTTCCCGACAACGAACTGCGCTGGCGCAAGCGCTCAAGCGGCAACACCCCCTCCAACGATTCTGATTACATGACAGAAAGCCAGTACCAGAGCGCGGTGATTAAATTGCGGGAGGAACGAGAAACCGAGACGGAAGAAGCCACTCGCGACAGTGAAACGGTGGATGAGTTGCGCGACATTTACAACCAGGCCAGGGAAAATGCCGGCACCAACACCAATGCGCCCAAGCCTAAGAGCGGTGACTCGGAAAAACTGGAAGTCAGACCGCGCGCAGGTGACGACGGCAGAGATGCCGGAACCGGCATGGGCAACTGATTCTGTTTTTCACCCAACCAGAGGCAGCCGGAAAACGGCTGCCTTTTTTTGTGAAAAGCGTTGCATAATGCCAGTTGAGAGTTATCTTTAAGGACTGAGGAATTTTCTTTTTTGCCCCTGTTCTCCGGGAATAAGGAAAATATGTCCAAATTCAGGCATACCATCCGATTTCTGAAAGAGTTCGTGCGCAGCCCCCGCGCGACGGGAGCGGTGGCGCCGAGTTCCCGGTTTCTGGCGAAAAAAATGCTGGACTGGATGGAGCTGGAAACCGTAGAAACGGCGCTGGAGTACGGCCCCGGCACCGGCAGCTTTACCAGCGAAATCCTCGCCCGCCGCAAGCCCGGCGCGCGCGTACTGGCGGTGGAACTGAACGAAGGTTTTGTCCAGGCTCTGCGCGACAGACACCCGGAACTGGAAGTCGCCCACGATTCGGTGGAAAACATCCGCTACATCTGCGACCAGGCCGGCATCGCCGAAGCCGATTGCGTCGTCAGCGGCCTGCCCTGGGCGGTCTTTCCCGACGATCTGCAGAACCGGATTCTCGACGCCATGATGACGGTGCTGAAACCCGGCGGCAGGTTCGCCACCTTCGCCTACATCCACGCGCTGCACCTGCCTCCGGCGAAGAAATTCCGCGACAAGCTGGAAAAGCATTTTTCCCGGGTGAGTGCCAGCGAAACCGTCTGGCTCAATTTCCCTCCCGCCATCTGTTATCAGTGTGTGCGCTGATCCGTCATCATCATTTTCCATAAGGATACCGATCATGGGCAAGAGTTACAACATCGCAGTTATGCCGGGCGACGGCACCGGGCCGGAAGTCGTGGGCGAGGCGGTCAAGGTGCTGTCCGCCGCCGAAAATAAATTCGGTTTCACCCTCAACAAGACCACCTTCGACCTCGGCGGCGAACGCTATCTCAAAACCGGCGACATCCTGCCGGACAAGGATTTCGCCGAATTGAAAAAGAACGACGCCATCCTCCTCGGGGCGGTCGGGCACGTGAATGTGAAGCCCGGCATTCTCGAACGCGGGCTGCTGCTGAAGATCCGGTTCGAACTGGATCAGTACATCAATCTCCGGCCGGTGAAACTTTTCCCCGGCGTCGAGTCGCCGATCCGGGGCAAGGGTCCAAAAGAAATCGACTATACTGTGGTGCGGGAAAACACCGGCGGCCTCTACACCGGTTTCGGCGGCGTCGCGATGAAGGGCACCCCGCACGAAGTGGCGGAGCAATGTATGGTCTATAACCGCCACCAGGTCGAGCGCTGCCTGCGTTTCGCCTTCGAGTACGCGCGGAAACACGGCAAGAAGGCGCGCGGAGTGGGCGAGAACAACACCCTCGCGCTGATCGGCAAGACCAACGTGCTGGTGTACGTGTTCGACCTGTGGGAGCGCGCCTTCCACGAAATCGGCGAACAGGATTATCCCGACGTCAAGCGCGAGTATTATCACGTCGACGCCACCTGCCTGTACATGGTGACCAATCCCGAATGGTTCGACGTGCTGGTGACGACCAACATGTTTGGCGATATCATCACTGACCTCGGCGCGATCACGCAGGGTGGTCTGGGCGTGGCGGCGGGCGGCAACATCAACCCCTCAGGACTCAGCATGTTCGAGCCCATCGGCGGCACCGCGCCTTCCTGGACCGGCAAGAACGCCATCAACCCCATCGCCGCTATCGGCGCGGGCGCAATGATGCTGCAACACCTAGGCGAAACTGAAGCTGCGGCAGCGATCGAAAACGCCATCCGCCAGACAACGCCGAAGATGAAAAGCCAGCTCGCCAACCAGATGGGCTTCACCACCACCCAGGTCGGCGACCTGGTCGCGGCTGCGGTCTAAATTACGCAAACTCAATCCGGAGAGGCTTTGCCTCTCCGGATTATAGTCTCCAGTTGACAGTGATTATTTGCAAATATCCAGCTACCATCAGGCGAGGCTGTCCATCAGAGTCCGTACCTCCTGCGCCCGCGCGAAGCGGCTCTTCATACAGTCGTCGAATTCAGCGGTTGCGACTTTTCCTCCCAGCCAGTCCACGACGTCCAGCCCCCACACCATGTTGCCCAGCGGGTTTACGTGCATCGCGTCGCGCATCAGGCTGAGGTACGTTTGAGAATCGGCAGCACGCAGCCTGCTCCACCTGGAAAGGTTATCGATCAAACAGGTGCCGGTCGCGGCGGCCACCTTGCGGGTGACGTTCATATAGTCATAAAAACTGTCGGCTCGCGCCTGCTGTCCTTCCCGCGCCAAGGCGTCCCGGTCGATTTCGTAATAAGTCTGAAGAATAACTGTGCAGCCTGCCAATGCGGCCAGGCGCGAAACCAGTTCTTTGAGATTATTCTCGAAGTCGGCCAGGGAAATATTTCTCTCCGGATTGCAATCGTTGCCGCCCAGGGTGAGAAAAACCACGTTGGGGTTATAGGACAAGGCGTCGCGCTCGAAACGTTGCTTCACGTCGGCGGTAGTCTGGCCGCAGACGCCGCTGTTGATGGTATGGTGGACGCGGCCGTAAGCGCCGTGAATACCGAGGTCGATCCAGTCCACCCAGTTGAGGCAACCGGCGGAATGATGCGCGCGCTCGGTGTTGGAGGAGCCGAGGGCAATGATGCGGGTCATGCTCTCGCTTCGCAGTCGGGCGACGATTTTGGCCAAGGCGTTGGAATTGTTTTCATTGACGAAGTCAGACATGAATTCTCTCCCATGATGAGCTGTAACCGGAAATCCGCAAACGCCGGGAGCGCAATGAGTATATGTTCCAAGCTCGTTTGCGAGAGACGGCACTATGCCACCTCTTAAAAAATATCTCGCCCGCTACCTTGCAAGTCGCGCGGCGATAATCGAATCCAGCAGCAATTGCTGGAAATGAAAAATCAGGCAGACCATGATTCCCGCCCCGGCGGAAAGTTCCAGCGCGGCGAAGACGCTCAACGCCACCGGCAGGGTCTTTTGCGAGGCCGTGAACAGAATCGCAATCCGGTCGCCGCGCGGCAGCTTCAGCGCCTGCCCCACGCCAGCCGCCAACCCCAGCAGCGACAGGTGCACCAGCAGCGCCCCGGCCAGAACCAGGAAAAACGAGGACGCGGAAAAGGCAAGCAACACTCCCGAAGACTTCGATAGCGAAAGCCAAACCGCGCCGATAACGCAGGCGGTGGCGAGATAGTTGAGGTCAAACGGGGGGGTGCGGTTGCGCAGAAGAAAGTTCAGCAACTTGCCGCAGGCCAGCGGCAGCAACACCAGCAGCGCCAGTTTAGCCAGCAGTTGCAGCGGCGACACTGCGCCCGCGCCTCCAACCCGGAGCGCGGCCTGCAACGCGAAGGGGATCGACACGATTCCGCCCAGGTTCAGCCCCACCGTCAGCAGCAACGCCAGCAAGACGTTGCCGCCCGCCACCTGCGTCAGCACCACCGCCGAGGACAGCGTACAAGGCACTGACGACATCACGGCCAGTCCCGTGGCCAGTTCCGGCGGCAGGTGCAGCAGGCGCGCGAACAACACCGCCAGCGTCGGCGCAACCGCCAGATTGAGCAGCAGCACAAGAACAAGAACCAGCACGAACCGGCGGTTGAATTCGAGTTCGGACAAGCGCACGGAGTAACCGTTGATGATAAATATCGACACGACCAGGGCGGTCATCAAACCCAGGTCTTTCAGACACGAACCCGGCTCCGGCCACGCCAAGGAAACCAGAATGCTGAACACTATTCCCGCAGGCAGGAAGATTTGCTTGAAAGTCACGGTGTTTTCCAGCAGTTATGAACTTGAAATGGCGGCCAGTTTTTCCAGCGCGGCGGCGGCTTGGCCGGAATCGATCGACTCGGCGGCGGCGGCGATTCCCTCCATCATGTCCTCGGTCTTGCCAGCGACGTAGATCGCCGCGCCGGCGTTGAGCAACACCACGTCGCGGGGCGCGCCGGATGCGCCGGAGAGAATGCTGCGGATAACCTGCGCGCTTTCTTCGGAGCCAGACACGGTAAGCGCCTCCGGGCGCGCGCGTTTGAAATCGTAATCCTCCGGTGCGATCACGTATTCGCAGACCTCTCCGTCTTTCAGTTCCGCAACAGTGGTTTCTTCGCAGACTGTAATTTCATCCAGCCCGTCGTGTCCGTGCACGACCATAGCCCTTACCGACCCGAGTTCCTTCAATACCAGCGCGAGGGTAGGCGCCAGCACAGATTCGTACACTCCCAGCAACTGCCGTTTCGCCCCGGCGGGATTGGTGAGAGGCCCCAGAATATTGAAAATGGTGCGTATGCCTATTTCACGGCGGGGGCCGATGGCGTGTTTCATCGCCCCGTGCAGCAGCGGCGCGAAGAGGAAACCGATGCCGGCTTCGGCGATGCAGCGTTCTACCCGGGCAACCTCGGCCTCGATGTTCACGCCCAGCGCGCGCAATACGTCGGAACTGCCGGAGCCGGAACTGACCGAGCGGTTGCCGTGCTTGGCCACCGTCACGCCCGCGCCCGCAGCCACCAGCGCGACGGCAGTGGAGATGTTGAAGGTGCCAGCCGAATCGCCACCGGTGCCGCAGGTGTCGATCACGCCTTCCGGTGCGCGGATCGGCGTGGCTTTTTCCCGCATGATTTCGGCGCAACCGGCGATCTCCTCCACCGACTCGCCCTTGGCGCGCAGCCCCGCCAGGAAAAAACCGATCTGCGCGCCAGTGCAATTGCCTTCCATTATTTCCCGCATCACGGCGGCGGCCTCGGAGCGGGTGAGATCCTCGCCCTCGACGATTTTCTGTAACGCGCTTTTCAGCATGATAGCTCCTAATATTACCCGCGCGACTCCAGGTCTTCCCGGGCAGGTTCCGACACTTCCGGCAATTGCTCCGGCACCGCAGGCGAAAGTTTTCCGTCCTTTTTCTGGCACAGGTAAAAATACAGCGCCATCACCGCCGCCGTCAGCAAGAACAAAACCAGCAAACCCAGCACCAGCGCAACTGGCGCGAACACGATCAGCAACAGATAATATCCCCAGCCGCGCGCGGGAGCGGGATTTTCCGCCAGCCAGCGGGTTTCGATTTTTACATTGCCCGCGCCGTCGCCGACCAGTTCAAAACCGACCAAGGCTTCCTCGCGCAAATGTTCCCGCGCAACAGCGGCATAACCGGTTTTTTCCGCCGATCTCTCCCGGTCGGCCAGCCACGCGGCAAACGGTTTCAGTCTGACCACACCGCAGGCGAGAACTCCTTCCCGCAATTCCGGCGCCTGGAAAAAATCTCCGCCACCAGTTTCCTGCCCGGTCACCAGCGCGAAGCGGAGCAAATCCCGATCCGGCGTCACCACCAGGATTCTGTCAAAAGCCCTGAGCCAGACAAACGACCCGTCGGCGAGGGTGAGCCGGTCTATCAGCAATCCCTCCACTGTCCCCGAAGACCAGGAACTGTTGAGGGATTCCCGCAAGATGTCAAGGATACGCGCCGGTTCTCGGGTCTCCAGCGCCGCGATCCAGTCCGGCTTTCCTTCCGCGCCGGTAGCGAAGGCAAGCGAGACGCGCCTGATCTGTTTTCTGATATCGTTCACGTCACGCAGGCTGAGCGAGCCGACAGTGGCGGTAATTTTTCCGTGCAGCAGCAATTCGGATTCGCGCCCCGCCTTCGCCGCGTCTTTCCACATGCCCAGCGACTCGCACGCCTGCAAGATCGCGTCGGGCGAGGACGTCTCCAGCAACAGGATGGAATCCGGCGGCGCGAACCGGCGCAGGTCAGGCGCGTCTTTCCGCTCAGACCAGAGCCACGGCCACGCCAATAAAATCAAAACCAGCAACAGGCAGCCTAATTTGCCCGAGCCCTGATTCAATCCGCCCCCAGACATATTTTCTCCTACCATTACACCAGCTATGCCTTCACGTCACGACTAAAGAATAACTTATATCGGTTTTACCGCAACGGAAAAGGTTCAGCCGTTGTCGACAACTGATGCATCGTCCCCACTTGGCAACGCCTTTTCCATAATTCTCGCATAAGCCAAAACCGCAGCCACGGAATAAATCAGCAGCCAGTGCCCGGAGAAAAGCCGTGCATCGTACGCCTTGTGTTTACCGTATTCATCTTCCGACAATTCGCGAATAACCTTGCCGTGGTTGTGCAGCACCTTCTTGCCGTCGATCACCGAGGCGCTCGCACCCTCGTTTAAAACAAACAGTGTGAAAAAGAAATTGAAAAACGCATACAGCATCAGCGCGCCGACCAGGCTTTTTATCCAACCGGGAACATGCCTAATAACGTGATTCCATAAAAGCTTACGCCCATTATTCCTGCTGTAAACCAACATGATGGGGACAACGACTGCAAATATCCCCAGGTGCAAGCCCAGCACCGCAGGGCTCTTTTCCTGCAAGGCGATCCCTGCCAGCGCGCATACGTGCACCACCAGACTGGCGAGAAAACCAAATGCCGCGATCCCATAAGCATACTTCATTTCTGCCTCCCGAAAATCGCTTCAGAAAATATCAACATTGCATCATACCAAGAAAAAAGCCGGAAGCAAAGATGCTCCCGGCCTGATTTTCGGTATGGCGTGGCGCCGCTCAGGTGCCCATTTCCCAACTGGTGAGGTATTTCTTCTGCGCGGGCGTGAGTTTGTCGATAGCGACACCCATACTTTTCAGTTTCAGGGTCGCCACCAGTTTGTCGATCGCCTTGGGGACGTCGTTAACTACCGCGCCGAGTTTGCCCTTCTGTTTGACGCACCATTCGCTGGCGAGTGCCTGGGTGGCGAAAGACATGTCCATCACGCAGGCCGGGTGGCCTTCGGCTGCGCCGAGATTGACCAGGCGACCGTCGCAGAGAATGAACACGCTCTTGTTGGCGGAGAGGACGTATTCGTCGACGTTGTTGCGCACGCCGCGGATGATCTTCTTCGCGATCTTGGCGATGCCTTTGAGGTCGATTTCGATGTCGAAGTGGCCGGAGTTGCAGATAATCGCGCCGGACTTCATCTTGCGCACGTGTTCGGGGCGGACGACGTGCATGTCGCCGGTAAGGGTGCAGAAAATGTCGCCCTGTGAGGCGGCGGCGGCCATCGGCATGACGCGGAAACCGTCCATTGATGCTTCCAGCGCCTTGATTTCGTCGATCTCGGTCACGATCACGTTAGCACCGTGGCCGCGCGCGCGCAGGGCGAAGCCGCGCCCGCACCAGCCGTAACCGGCCACCACCACGGTCTTGCCCGCAATCAGGGCGTCGGTCGCGCGGATGATGCCGTCCAAGGTACTCTGGCCGGTGCCGTAGCGGTTGTCGAAGAGATGCTTGGTATCAGCGTCGTTCACGGCCACGATCGGGAAGGGCAGCACGCCGTCCTTCTCCATCGCGCGCAAGCGGATGACGCCGGTGGTGGTCTCTTCCATCGAGCCAATCACCTGCTTGTGCAGGTTGGGATACTTGGTAATGATGGCGGTGACAAGGTCGGCACCGTCATCCATAGTGACGTTGGGCTTGTGCTCAAGGGCGGAGGCGATGTGCTTGTAATAGGTCTTGTTGTCCTCGCCGTGGATGGCGTGAACGGAGATGCCGTATTTCTTCACCAGCGCCGCGGCGACGTCGTCCTGGGTGGAGAGCGGATTGGAGGCGCACAACACCAGGTCGGCGCCGCCGGCCTTCAGCGTGCGCGCGAGGTTGGCGGTCTCGGCGGTGACGTGCAGGCATGCCGACATGCGCAGCCCCTTCAAGGGCTTTTCCTTGCCGAAGCGCGCCATGACCTGCTGGAGCACCGGCATGTCGTTGTACGCCCACTCGATTCTCTTCACCCCGCCCGCGGCGAGATTGGCATTGGCGATATCGTACTTCATGAATTCCTCCTGTAAAAAAAATCAAAGACGGAAAATATTTTCACGTGGGCACGCAAGTGCGCTTTCCGGCGAAAGCCAGAAAACCCATTATGCCGACAGCGGGAAAGCAACTCAAGAACTTTGACGGGGGATTTTACTTTTTTTCCAGCAGTTGCAGCCGGGTCTGCGCCTGCTTGGCGTAGGCGCTTTCGGGATACTTCCTGGCGAGACGGTTGTAATACTCGATTACCTCGGCGAGGTCTTCACCGCTCTTGTACTTGCTGTTGAGGTACAGCGCATGCACCGAACTGGCGTGCAGCCAGCTCCTGCGCGCCAGATCGCCCGGGGTCTTGTCCACCGCCGCGGGCGGTTGCCAGAGGCTCTTGTCCTCGTAGACCGGCAAGGGATGGCGGGGGCCTTTCAGTGCGTGGCGGTTGACGACGATAAACCTGACTGTGAACAGCATCGTCACGCCGATCACCGCGAAAGCGACATAGACAGCGTAGACTTTTTTCGAGATTGCGGCGGCGCTCTTGGGTTGGCGGCGGCGGCGATGGCGCTTGTTCTGACCAGCGCCTTCGGAACGCCCCTCCGCCGCAATCAGCCCCATGCAACTGGGCGACTGCTGGCTGGCGACGCTGTGCAGATCGGCTAGCAGAGATTTGAAATCCTGGTAGCGTCGGGCGGGGTCACGCGCCATCATCTTGGCGATGACCGCCGACAGTTCCACGCTCACGGTCGGGCGCACATCGCAGGCCAACGGCGGATCCTCGTACAGGCGCTTGGCCATGATCGCCGGGACGTTGGCACCGTCGAAGGGCTTGGCACCGGTGACGACCTCGAACAGGGTCGCGCCCAGCGCGTAGATGTCGACGCGAAAATCAAGGTCGGGTCTGCCCTCGACCTGTTCGGGCGCCATGTAATAGGGCGTACCCACGGCGGTGCCGATGGCGGTCAGGTGGGCGGAAGTCTCGCTGTCGCAAACGATAGCCAGACCCATATCGGCGATCTTGATGGTGTGATCCTTGCAGACCATGAGGTTGGCAGGCTTGATATCTCGGTGGATGATGCCCGCGCCCGCCGCGTGCTCCAGCCCCTGCACCACCTGCACGGCGATTTCCAGCGCGCGCTCCTCCTCCAGGTACTGCGCCTTTTTCAGCACGTCGTCCAGCGCTTCGCCGTTGACGAACTCCATGGCGAAATACTGGTAGCCATTGGACTCGCCCACGTCGATGGCTGCGATGATGTTGGGATGGTTGAGCTGGGCGCAGGTGCGGGCCTCGCGCATGAAGCGTTTGACGAACATCGGATCCTGGCTGAGTTTTCTCGGCAGCAGTTTCAGCGCGACGGAGCGATCCATCGAAATCTGTCGCGCGAGATAGACCGTGCCCATTGCTCCCTTGCCCAGAAGCCGTTGCAGTTCGTAGCCGCCGATGCGGGGCTTGTCGCCCTGCAGGAGATGCGCTTCCTTGAGGATTTCCAGCGCCTGTTCCTTCGTCAGGACTCCCAGGGCGATCAGCACCTCGCCGATTCTCACCAGTTTCCTTTTTTGCGCCAGTTCCTCGACCCGCTGCCTGGCCTTCTCGATCTGCGCCTCGGTCACGATCTGGCGCTCCAGCGCCACCTTGCAGAAAAGCTGTTCAATTTTCTGGTCGATCGCCATAGGCTTCCGTTCATGCCTCGTCGCGAGAAAACAACAGCCGGGGCGCGTTGGCAAACGCGCCTGTTACAAATAGAAACCGTAACGGTTAATATAATTCAGGAATAGCGGTAACTCAAGCGATTTCCGATAGATATGGAGACTGTCAAGCGGTCAGTCCGGCGATAAGGCGCAGGGTTTTATCGGTCGCGCCTTTCATTTTCAGCAGGCTTTCCCGCGCGCGTACGCCCATTTTTTTCGCGCCTGCCGCATTGGAAAAGATTTCTCCCAAAGCTTCCGGCAATTCCTCCGCCGTAGCGATGAACCTGATTCCGTCGGCGTTTTTGAGGATATCCACCGCTTCGGAAAAGTTATAATAGCTGTTCCCGATCACGGTGGGCTTGCCCAGGCCGCACGGTTCCAGCATGTTCTGCCCGCCGTGGTCGATCAGCGTGCCGCCGACGAAAACCGCGTCTGCGGCGGCGTAAACCTGCCCCAATTCGCCCATCGTGTCGAGCAGAATCAGCGGCGCGCTCGCGGGAGTTGCTTCAGACAATCCGCTTCTGCGCGCCACTTCGCCGAAAGTTTTCGCCAGCGAGAAAACCTCCTCCAGTCTATCCGGATGGCGCGGGGCAAGCACGAGTTTCAGGTTTTCGAAACCGCTTTTCAATAACTTGGCAAACGCTTCAAGAACCACCTTTTCCTCGGAAGGATGAGTGCTGCCCGCCACCAGCAGGCGGTCATTTTCCCTGACTCCGAACAGCCGCCGCCATTCTTGAACCAACGCCGGATCGGGGTCGGTGGGAATCATCTCGTATTTCAGCGAACCGACGACGTGAACCTTTTCCTCCGGCACGCCCAGGCTTTTCACCTTGGCGGCGTAGTCCTCCGACTGGCTCAACCACAACGACACCTGGTTGAGCATGTTCCGCGCGGGAGAGCCGAAAAATCGGAAGCGCTTCAGCGACCGGTCGGTGATGCGGACGTTGGCAACGGCCACCGGCACGCCGCGCCGCTTGGCCTCTGCCAGAAAATTCGGCCAGACCTCCAACTCCATCAGCACGACCAGCGTCGGCCTGAGACAGTCGAAGAATTTTTTCACGGTCAGAGAGAAATCGAGAGGGAAATACAGCACGCGCTCCGCGCCGAAATTCTTACATGCAACCTCGCGCCCGGTGGCGGTGGTGGTAGTGATGACAATGTTCCAGTCGGGATATGCTTTTTCAAAAGCCTTGACCAAGGGACGCGCGGCCAAAGTTTCGCCGACCGAGACCGCGTGCAGCCACAAGCATTTTTCCGCGCCGGATCGAACCGGAATTGCGCCCAGTTTTTCCGGAACTGCCGCGCCATACTTGCCGGTGAAAAAGCGGTGCCAGGCGTAATGCGGCAACAGGGTGAAACCATAAAGCGCGTCGGCCAGAATCGTCACAACTCAGCTCCTGCCGCAGCATTTCTTGTATTTCTTTCCGCTGCCGCACGGACAGGGTTGGTTGGGTTTCACCTTCGGCACCTCGTTCACGATCGGCTCGTGGTGCCTTTCTCCGGCGTCCGCACCGATAGCGTCGGCCTGCCCGGCGAAAGCGTTGAAATCGTCGTGGACGGTGGCCTCGACCTTGACCTGCTCCTCGACCTCCATCTCCCGCGCAGGCGTGACCTTCATCACCAGGTCGGCGACCTCCCCCTCCAGGCTCTCCCACATTTCCTTGAACAGGCCGTAGCCTTCGCGTTTGTAGCGGATTTTCGGATCCTGCTGCGCGTAGCCCCAAAGGTGGATGCCTTCCTTGAGCAGATCCATCGCGTAGAGATGATCCATCCACTTGCGGTCGATGGTTTCCAACAGTATCATCTTCTCCAGCAGACGCATGATTTCCGGGGAGATGCGCTTTTCCTTTTCCTCGTACGCCTTTTTCAACTTCTCGCAGAGATAGTCGGCGATCAGTTTGTCGGGGTCGGGCTTGTCGGCCAGCGGCTGGAATTCGGCCACGTCGGTCTTGAGGAAAAAAGTGTCTTCCATGAAACGCGTCAGCGCGGACAAGTCCCATTCCTCGCGATAGCCGGAAGTGATTTCCTCCACCTTCAGATCCACAAAATTCTGGCAATATTCCAGCATCGATTCTTTCGTCAGCCGGCCCTCCAGCCACGCCTGCCGCCGCTCGTAAACCAGCAGGCGCTGCTCGTTCATCACCTGGTCGTATTCCAGCAGGTTTTTGCGGATTTCGAAGTTGCGTTCCTCCACCTTGCGCTGGGCGTTCTCGACCGTACGGCTGACCATGCGGCTTTCGATCGGCATCCCGTCCTTCAGCCCCGCCCACTGCATGAAACGCTTGGCCTTGTCCGGCGCAAACATGCGCATGGTGTCGTCTTCCAGCGACAGGAAGAAGCGCGAGGAGCCGGGGTCGCCCTGGCGACCGGCGCGACCGCGTAACTGGTTGTCGATGCGCCGCGCCTCGTGCCGCTCGGTGCCGATGATGTGCAGGCCGCCCATCTCGGCGACGCTGGAACTGAACACCGGCTCGTGCATCCCCAGCTCTTTCCACCGCTCGCGCAGCATCTGCTCCAGTTCATCGACGCCCTTGCCTTCGATCTTGTCATCCTCGCGGCGGAGGTAATAGGGCGCCCAGTGCGGAATGAGAATTTCCCTGAGTTGCTCGGGATTCAAGTTGGCGGAGACGCCTTTTTTCGGCACAAGGTTCCAGCGCTGCCAATGCTCCAGCACCTCCTCGAGCGAGGGTTTTCCCAGCACGATGTCGGTGCCGCGACCAGCCATGTTGGTGGCGACGGTGACTGCGCCGAACTGTCCTGCCTGCGAAACGATTTCCGCCTCGCGGGCGTGATGCTTGGCGTTCAGCACTTCATGTTTGACGCCGCGCCGAGTCAGGAATTCGCTGATAATTTCCGATCGTTCGATCGAGACCGTGCCGATCAGGATGGGGCGACCGGTCTTGTGTACCTCCATCACTTCCTCGGCGATGGCGACGTATTTCTCCTTGGCGGTGCCGAAGATCAGGTCGGGATGGTTCATTCTCCGCAGCGGTCGGTTAGTGGGAATATTGACCACGCCGAGGTTGTAGATACGGTGAAATTCCTTGGCCTCGGTCATGGCGGTGCCGGTCATGCCGCCAAGGCGTTCGTACAGTTTGAAGAAATTCTGGAAGGTGATAGTCGCCACGGTCTGCGACTCTTCCTTGATGCGCAGATGCTCCTTGGCCTCGACCGCCTGGTGCAGGCCGTCCGACCAGCGCCGCCCCTCCAGTACGCGACCGGTGAATTCGTCGACGATGTAGACTTGCCCGTCCTTGACGATGTAATCGGTGTCTTTCTTGTAAATCGCGTGCGCGCGCAAGGCGTTGTCGATGTAGTGCGGAATGTCGAGATTTTCGCCGGAGTAGAGGTCGTCCATGCCGAGGATGCGCAAGACCTGGTTCATGCCGCGTTCGGTCAGCTTGGCGGAGTGGTCGCGCTCGGAATAGATATAATCCCAGCTTTCCTCCGCCGCCATGCGCGCGTCCTCGCGCTGCATCCCCTGCTTCATGAATCCGGCGATTTTTTCCTCCCAGGCGTTGTGTTCGCCGCCGTTCAGCTTGCGCGCCACGCGGTCGGCGAGATAATACTTGTCGGTCGCTTCCTGGGCGGAGCCGGAGATGATGAGCGGTGTCCGCGCTTCGTCGATCAGCACGCTGTCCACTTCGTCAACGATGGCGAAGAAGCGGCTGCGCTGCACCTGATGCTCGCGGCGCACCTTCAGGTTGTCGCGGAGATAGTCGAAGCCGAACTCGTTGTTAGTGCCGTAGGTGACGTCGCCCATGTAGATGGGAATGCGCTCGCGGCTGTCCATGTCGGCCTGGATGGCTCCGATCTGGATGCCCATGAACTCGAACAACGGGCGGTTGTATTCCGCGTCGCGTTTGGCGAGATAATCGTTGACCGTAATGATATGCACGCCGCGCGAAACCGGAATGATTGCCTCCGGTTCCCGCCAAGTCACGTCGGCGGGGTCAGGCACTAGCCGGTCGAGCAGCCGCCATTCCTCCTTATCTTCGTCAATGAACAGGCCGTAGGGCTTGAAGACCCAGGATGCGGTGTTTTCCCCCTGCAGTTCCTTCGCTTTCTCCACCCATTCGTCGGGGACACGCAGTGCGTTCAGGTAAGTGGGCAGGGTGGCGACCAGGGTCTTGCCTTCACCGGTCACCATTTCCGAAATCTTGCCCTGGTGCAGCACGATGCCGCCAAGCACCTGCACGTCGAAATGCGCGAACAGCGGGATTTCGCCCACCACCGGCTCGTATTTGAATTCACCATTGCGGAAGACGATGGAATGATGTTTCGCCGTCACCATTTGCTTGCCGCCGAGAGTACGGTGCGACGCCTCGCGGCAGGCGGCGAAAGCCTCGGGCAGAATGTCGTCCTCGCTTTCCCCGGCGATGAGGCGGCGGCGGAACTCGGCGGTTTTGGCCGACAGCGCCTCGTCGGGCAGCTTGCGAATCGGCTCCCACGCTTCCCGCACCTGCTCCACCAGAGGCCAGAGTTTTTTCAACTCGCGGTCGTTGGCCGAACCGAAGATTTTCCCGTAAACCCGGGATAACGATTCCAGTATGCTTTCCGTAATTCCCATTCGCGCCAGTCCCCGCCTTTCACAATTGTTTTCACCCAGCGCCCCAGACTCCAGGACGCCGCTTATCCGTCAGCATAAATGATTAATGTTAAGGATTACCCTCGCCCCAGTCAACGCTTTTCGAATTTACAAAAGAATGTCTGATCGTCTTCCGACAACAAGCGATTCTTGACGCATTCCCTCATCATGAGGTATGCTGTAATAATATCAGGCTTGCGGGATGGACTGAGCCAGGGAGCGCTTCGGCATGAACAGTGACGTAATCCGCGACGAGATGCTGCTGGAGATGGTGGGCGACCTGCTGTCTTCCGGGCGGGAAGCGTCACTGGTGCAGGACGGTTCGTCGATGACTCCTGCCTTGCGTCCCGGCGACCTGCTGACGCTGGCGCCGGTGACGGCGGCGGGATTGCGTCCGGGAATGATAGCGGCCTACCGCTACGAACTACCCGACGGCGGCCAGGGGCTGGTGATACACCGCTTTCTCGGCCGCGACGACGGTCGCCTGATCATGCAGGGCGACGCCAACCCCCTGCCTGACGCCCTGGTGGAAAGCGCAGCGGTGGTAGCCTGGGTAAAGGCTCTCAAGCGCGAAAAGGAAGCGATCACCACCGATTCCTACCTGGGCAGAAAAATTCTGCTCTCCGTGGAGCGCGGGGGGCTCACGGCGAAACTGCTGGCCAGAACCCGCGATTTTTTCGACCAGCCGTCGGCTGCCACTGGCCGCGCCGGAGCCGCGCCGGGACTGCCTGGTCGGCGAAGGACGCTATTTGCTCTGGCGGCGGGGGAGGAAGACGCGCTCAATTCCCTGCTGGAAGGAGAGGAGCGGCTGAGGCTGGAAAAAGACGAGGAGGAATTACTGCCGCTGATCTGCCATCACCTGGAAAACGTTTCGTCCTCCCCGGGCGATGTTCTGCCGGTAAACGCGGGAGCAGTATGCGCTTCGGCAAGAATGCGCGCCGCGCGAGCCGAGGATGCGTTGCAGTGGCTGGCGGAAGTAGGGGAAAGAGGCGGGATTACACTGCTGCTGTCGCAGGGTGCCGCTTTTTCCGCGCAGCTTTATCCCGCGCCGCATTGCAGGCCGCTGGCTGACCTCAATTGCCTGGCGGATTTCGGCGAACGGGAAAAGATCGTGGACATCCTGCTGCGGGAAGGAGTCGCTCTCGCCGAGGCGGAACTGGGGCTGAGCGCCTGCCTGAATGAACGCGGGCGGATTCTGCTGCGCCTGCCGGAAAAATCCTGGCCACTGCTGGAAATCGCCTGGGACTGTCCCGCCGCGCGCTGGGATAAATATCGCGAAAACTCCGCGCCCCACGCGTATGGTCGACAGGTGACGCTGCTGAACGCGGAAGCCATGTTCGTGCATTGCGTGGAGCGAGCGGAAAAACTGCTGCCGCAACTGAAACCGCTCTGGCTGACCGACATGTATTTCCTGGCGCGGTCAAATCCTGACTTCGGCTCGATTCGCGCCTGGCTGGACACCTGGAACCTGACCCAGGCCGCATCGATTCTATGCGAGTGGGTCAACTCCGGCCTTCCCGGCGCTATTCCAACGGATTTCGCACACAAGCTGGCGAAAAAATCCAAAACCTGAATCCTGCGTCCCCCTGATATCAAGCGCGTTTTCAATTTTGGCGGCGTTACCGCCTGCTCGTGCCAGCGAACAACCGCATAGCACCACGCGGTTTCCAGCGCCAATGCCACCAGCAATTTGTCCGCCTTATCCTTGCCTCGCAACCGGGAACCTTCATGGTCAAGACCATGACTCTTCGGCTTCTCCAACAACGTGAGGAGCGTTCCACAATTACAAGTATGGAAATTTTAAAAAAAATATTGTAAGGTTTCTAAAGCAAACGAGGAAACATTACGGAGCGCACGCATGAAGGGACAGAAAAACTTTCTCAAGCGTTTTCTGGCTGATGAAACTAGGCTGCGCGCTTATTTTATTGCCGTTACCGGTACGGCGTCCGATGCCGACGATCTCTTGCAGGAAACGGCGGTTGTGTTGTGGCGCAAATATGAGCAATATGATCAGTCGCGGGAATTCCTGCCCTGGGCGTTGGGTGTAGCTCGGCTGGAAGCGATGAAATGGCGACAAAGAAAGGCGCGAAGCAAACTGGTGTTTTCAGAAGAAGCCATGTCGCTCCTGTCGGAAACCGCCGAGCGAATGGAAAAAACACCGGATGAACGCCTGCCGGCACTTCGCAACTGCCTGGAGCGACTGCCGCCTGACTCGCTCTCTACCCTTCTGCTGAGATACGAGAAGGGCGAATCTCTGGAGAACATTGCAGTAAAACTATCGAAGACGATCGGGGCTGTGATGACTAAACTGTCCCGTATTCGTGATATCCTGCGCCGGTGTATGGAAAAATCCATGATGGGCAATGAGGAGATGTGATGACGGCGTCTATTCACAATTCGTTGATCAGGAGGTATCTGGACGGCGTAGCCGGGTTGGGGGAAATCGAACGGCTGGATCGAGGCATACGCAAAAACGCTTTCGTTAGAGAATGGTTGCTGATTGCGGCCAACGAGGAGGCTCTGCTGCGCGAAGCGTGCGGGTTGCGGAAAGCGGCAGCGGCAGACCGCGAACCTGCGGCGCTTAACCATAACACCGAAAACAGATGGCTCAGAAACCGAAATTATTTTCACCTTCAGGCCGGTTTTACTCTGGTGGAACTGCTGGTGGTGGTAGCGATCATTTCTATCCTGGCTTCACTGCTGCTGCCGATGATGAGCAAAGCAAAGGAGATGGCGCGAAGAAGCCAGTGCGCCGGTCAACTGAAGCAAGTCGCTCTCGCCGCCCACATGTACTGCGACGATAACCGGGATTACTTGCCCTATTCCGGTGTCGTTTCGGAAACCATGCGCTGGCAGAACAGCATCGCCTTCTACCTGGGGCTGGATAACCCCAACACGCTGGCAGATACCGTTTATATCTGCAAGACTGCCAATGCGCGCAGGCCGATGAAAAAATACGGCGGCTACTATCTGCGCACCTATGGGCAGAACGGCGCTTTTAATCCCATATCAGACCCACCCCACGCCAGGCGTTCGTCGATCAGCAAACCTTCGGCAAAATGCTTTTACATGGATCAGGGCGAAGATCCTTCCGGATGTTCAAATGTCGGAAATAACCTGTGGTGGTACAGTTCCGGCGTAAGCTATGGACGGGGGCCGTATCTCGTCCACGACGGCGGCGCGAATTCCGCGTTTTGCGATAGCCATGTAAAATATGTGAAAGATACAGATATTCCAGGGTTCCTTCACTGCGAATTTTGGTATGACTGAAATGTAACAATACTTGTTTTACAGTCCTCATAGACAAGGAGTTGGTCATGGAAAAAAAGTTGCTGCTGCCGTTGTTCTTGTCCCTGGTGTTGGTAATTGCGGGATGTGGCGAGGAAAAGAAAAAAACCGAACCGGAAAAAGTAAAAGATATCGCCCTGATCAAGGATGGCAAAAGCGCTTTTTCAATCTATAGCCAAACTGGCGCACCGGAAAGCGTTACGCGCGCCGCCAGCGAATTGCAATGCTATATCAGGAAAACAACCGGCGCTAATCTGCCAATCGTGAATGAGCCGCGCTCGCCATATATAAGCCTTGGGCATAACCCCGAGTTCGAAAAGTCCGACTTTGCGAAAGAAACCGCTGGTAAAGTTAATCCAGACGGTTTTGTCATAGCCACGCGAAACGGAAATATCTATATAGCAGGTATCGACACTCCCGATGGACAAACCTCCACCCCTGCCGGATTCAGCATGGGCACGTTGTTCGGAGCTTACGATTTTCTGGAAAAACACCTGGGAGTGCGCTGGTTCATGCCGGGAGCCGAAGGCGAACGCATTATTGCCATGAGCAACGTAAGCGTGCCGGAAGAAACATTGGTGGACAATCCTTCTTTCCGCTGGCGTCTGATTCCCTATCTGAAAAAGTCCGGCAGCTCGCAGAACGACCAAGTGGAAGAATGGGCGTTGCGCAACCGCATTAATGCCAAAGCCTATGGCATGAGCCTGAAACACTATCATATATGGCACCAGATTTTCACGCCTGAGGTTTATAAGCAGCATCCGGAGTATTTCGCCGAAATGGGCGGACGCCGCGTGCAGCCTTTGGGCGACAGGTACAAGATCTGCACGTCAAACCCAGGGGTGGTAAAACTTCACGCCCAGGCCGCTATCGCTTTTTTCAAAGCCAATCCATTGGCCAAGGCCTATTCCCTCTCCCCTACCGATTCTGCCGGTTACTGCCAGTGCGCCAACTGCCGGGCGTTGGACGAACCCGATCGCCCCGACTGCGGCACGCTGACCAGGCGGATCCTGATCTATTACAACGAAGTTGCTAAACTGGTGAAAAAAGAATGCCCCGATAAATACATGTGCGGATATATCTATGCCAATTATCTGTATCCGCCTGCTGACAAGTCTATCAAACTGGAAGACAACCTGTTTCTGGTCGTCGCGTCCAGCATCACCTACGGTTATAAGTGGTATCATAAGGGGGTGTCGCAGGATTGGCGCAAAATCATGGATCACTGGTCTGGCATAACCCGCAATATCACCTATTATGACTTGCCCATGCATTGCAGCGACAACCTCGGCGCGCCGCTGGCGCCGGGCGTCGAAATCCTGAAAGCCATGTTCCCCGCCCTCAAGCGCTACGGCGTCAAGGGGCTGTATTTCTACGGCGACCCGGAATGGGGCCACAGCGCCATGTATAACTACCTGCTGGCGCGGCTCTACTGGAACGCCGACCTCGACGTCGACGCGCATCTGGAAAACTATTTCCGCGAATGCTACGGAAAAGGCGGCGGGGAGTTGCTGGCGATGTACCGCCTGATCGACCGTCGCATGAAAGACTACTACCTCAAGAACCCGCAGGCCAGCTATACGCTCACCCCGGACATCCTGAAAACCGTCTATGCCGGGTCGCGCCGGGAAATCGAAGGATATTATTCCGGCGCTCTGGCCGCCGCGGCCGATCCGTCCTGCCGCCGACGCGTGGAGATGCTGGGCGACTGCCTGACGGCGATGACCCAATTCCTGCGCATGTTCAACATGGTGAAGGCGGAAGAAAAATCGCGTTTCGACCTTTCCCCCGAAGTTTTCGCGGCTTTCGCGGCGAAACACAAGGATTCTCTGCACGTTCCGGTAATCACCCAGAGCGCGAAGAATTTCGACCTGCCGACGCTGGCCGTGAAGCCGTACCCCGGGAAGCCGACCATCGCGGAACAGCCCGTCCCCTTCGAACTGCGGGAGAGCAGCCACTTCGTGATTTTCGCCCCCAGCGACGACGAAATCACCGTCAGGCTGTCACAGGTGAAATTGCGGAGCAAGGCGATTTCCTACAACGTCGTCGATTCGGTCGGCAAGGAAATCGTCTCCGGCAACTTCGGCGCGCCCGGCGAGTTCAAATTCGCCGGCAACAACGGCCAGTATTACCACGCGTTTTTCCTGACTTCCTCGACGTCCTATATGGTAAGCATCGACGCGCCCCACGCGGTTGACGCCGCCTTTGTCGAGGGCGATCACGAAAGCAATGGTCTGCATCTGCTGCAACAGCTAACGCCGCTGTATCTGGTGGTCGGAGAAAATCTGCCGAAGTTCGAGATCACCCTGAGTTCCGACAGCGCACCCGGCAGCACGAGCGGCGGGGAAACCGCCGCCGCCACGCTGTTCGATCCGGCGGGCAAAGCCGTCGCGGAATTTTCCACCGTCGAAATCGGAAGCGACCGGAAAGCAATAAAACCGACGGTTTCCGGCGTCTACCGGCTGTCTTTCACGCCCCCGACCAAGGGCGCGGTCGACGATGTCTATGTGCGGGTCGACGGTTTGGGAAATTATGTTTCAACCGACCCCAGGGAGATATTAACAGTACGCAATGATCATGAGTGATAAGCAAACTTAAATCTTTTGTATGGAAGGGCGCAAATAAAAGGTAAAACAGTGGTCACTACTGTCCCAACATTAGTCGAATAGTTTCAACTGGTTACAGTTTTGGCCGTTTTTAGTTTTTGTCGGTATTGCGAAAAGGCCTGCAAAATAGGCATTTTCTCGAAAAGCGTCACGCTTACGACCTGCAGAATTGTGTAGAGACTTTGCTCCAGGCGATACTCTTTTTTGACTATCGCCACCAGAACGTAAACCGACTGGCGCTGGTCGAGACCATGCGTGCGGAAAATGCCGCTCTGGAGGAGGAACGAGACCATCTGCTGGCAACTGCCAAACGCCCGCTGCCCCGAAGCGAAGCAGAGAACCTCGCCAAGCGGTTTCGCGAGTATGGAGAGGAATACGTGCGTTTCGTGACGAATCCGGAGATCGGTCCGACCAACAATGCGGCGGAGCAGGCGATCCGCTTTTGTGTAATCGACCGGCGCATCACCCAGGGCACGC
>JAGUZQ010000130.1 GCA_020060765.1 Planctomycetota bacterium
GGCGGTGAGCGCGGCGGTGAGCGCGGCGGACGTGATCGCGGCGGCGACCGGGGCGGAGACCGCGGTAAAGGTCGGGGCAAGCCCAGGCGCGATAAAGAAGAGCCTGCGGCGAAGGAATTCAACGAAGTCATGATCGACGTTTTCCGCTGCTCGGCCACGGTCAAAGGCGGACGCCGACTGTCGTTCGGTTCGCTGGTGGTGGTCGGCGACGGCAAGGGTCGGGTCGGCATCGGCTACGGCAAGGCCAAGGAAGTTCCCGGCGCTTTCCAGAAAGCCACGAAAAAGGCTCGCCGCGAACTGAAGCGCTACAATATAACCAAGGAAGGCACTATTCCCCACCAGGTGAAAGGCGTCTTTGGCGCGTCGGAAGTGGTGATGGTTCCCGCCCGTCCCGGTACTGGTCTGATTGCCGGCCCGGCGGTCAAGGCGGTGCTGGAAGCGGCTGGTTATCACAACATGCTGACCAAGTGTTACGGTTCTACCAACAGCCGCAACCTGGTCAAGGCCGTGGTGCAGGGATTGGGACAGTTGCGCGACAGGCAGATGGTCGAGGCGTTGCGCGGGGTGACTCTGTAGGTGATACTGCCGCTTGCGGCAGGCGGATGACTGGAAAGCAAACATGAATATAACAGACGTGAACAACAGTGTCGACGGCCACAAACGGCGTCAACGTCGCGGTCGCGGCGCGGCCAGCGGCGCGGGCAAGACTGCCGGGCGCGGGCAGAAGGGTCTGGGAGCCCGCGGAGGTGCCAACTACCTCAAGGGTTACGTCGGCGGTCAGGCCAAACTGATGACGAGATTGCCAAAGCGCGGTTTTAACAACGCGGTTTTCCGGGTGGAATACCTGCCGGTGAACGTGGCGGCGCTGGAGGAAAAATTCTCCGTCGGCGCGGAAGTAAATGTCGAAACTCTCAAAAAGAACGGCATCGGCATTCAGCGCGACGAAAAAGTCAAGATACTGGGCTACGGCGAAATCACCAAGGCCGTGAACGTCAAGGCGCATGCCTGCTCCAAGGCCGCGCGGGAAAAAATCGAGAAGGCGGGCGGAACAGTCGAAATCATTAAATAGCTTGAAAGCTATCGAGAAAGAAAAATATGTTCGAGACACTGTCCAAGATCGTTAACGTCAAGGAGTTGCGGGGCAAGCTGATCGCCACCGCCCTGCTCCTGATCGTCTACCGCCTGGGAAAATTCATTCCCACGCCGGGGATTGACGTCAACGCGATTACCGAATTCGTCAACAACGCGCAGGGCGGCGTGATGGGGCGGATGCTGTCGATGGCCGACATGTTCACCGGCGGCGCGCTGTCCTCGGGCGCTATTTTCGGCCTTGGCATCATGCCTTATATCACGGCGTCGATCATCATGCAGTTGCTGGTGGCGATTGTGCCCAGTCTTTCGCGTATTGCTCACGAGGGCGCGACCGGTCGCAAGCGGATCAACCAGATCGTGCGCGTCTCCACGGTGGCCTTATGTCTGGTGCAGGCGACGATTTATTGCGGCGGGTTGTTGCGGATGGGTACGTTCGTCTCTCCCGCGGTCAGTTCCGCGCAGTTTTATTTTTACGGCGTGCTGTCGCTGACGGTAGGCACGGTGTTTCTGATGTGGCTGGGCGAGCAGATTGACGAGTTTGGTATCGGCAACGGCATCAGCCTCATCATCATGGCCGGTATCATTTCCCGGATGCCGGCGGCGGTGAGTTCGCTGGTCGCCCAGTTTTCCGCCGCCAACCCCGGTTCCGGCGACATGACCATCGGCAAACTGGCGGTGATCCTGGTGTTGTTCGTGGCCATGACCCTGGCGGTGGTAATGATAACTTTGGGGACGCGGCGGGTGGCGGTGCAGCAGTCCAAGGCTACTCGCGGTCGCAAGGTCTACGGCGGACAGAGGCAGTTCCTGCCGTTGCGCGTCAATCAGGCAGGCGTGATTCCGATCATCTTCGCGCAGGCGCTGCTTGGCGTTTTTCCGCTCCTGGGCGGACTGATTCCTTTCTTCGGGATTTATTTCGGGATGGGAACTTTCTGGTATACGGTGATGTACGTCGTGCTGATCATGTTCTTCTGCTATTTCTACACGGCGATTCAGTTCAATCCCAATGAAATGGCCGACAACCTGAAACAGAGCGGCATGTATATTCCCGGCATCCGGCCCGGCAAGAGAACCGCCGAGCATCTGGAAAAAATCATGACCAGGATCGCGCTGGCCGGCAGTATTTTCCTCAGCTTCATCGCCATCGTACCGCAGTTTATTAACAGCGGGTTGCATGTTGATTACGAAATCAGCGGAATGCTGGGCGGAACCGGTTTGTTGATCGTGGTCGGCGTGGCGCTGGACGTAGTGCAGCGGGTGGAAAGCTATCTCCTGATGAAGAACTACGAGGGCTTCGGCGTCGGAGGCGGTCGCCTGAAAGGACGCACCCGATAAGAAGAGCGGCGCAAGACGGGAGATTGAAGCGTGGAAGCGCCGATTTTGAAAAGCAAGGAAGAAATAGAGGCCATGCGTCCTGCAGGCCGGATCGTGGCGAAGACTTTGAAGCTGTTGCGCGAAATGGTTGTTCCCGGTGTGACCACACTGGAACTCGACCAGGCCGCGGAAGATTTGATTCGGAAAAACGGGGCGATTCCAGCCTTCAAGGGATACCCGAATTTCAAGCCGGGAGTGATCGATTTTCCCGGTACGATATGTGCGTCGGTAAACGAGGAAGTGGTGCACGGAATTCCCTGTGACCGCGTCTTGTGCAAAGGCGACATTATCAGTATCGATGTTGGCGCCAATTACGACGGCTGGTTTGGCGACGCGGCGCGAACATATGCGGTGGGAGAAATTTCGCGCAAAGCCGCCAAATTGTTGTCGGTGACGGAGGAAAGCCTGAACCGGGCGGTGGCGAGACTCAAGGATGGAGTCGACCTGGGTTGGATCTCGGCTGCGGTGCAGGAACATGCGGAGGAAAACGGTTTCAGCGTAGTGCGTGATTTCGTTGGCCACGGTATTGGCCGGGAAATGCATGAGCCGCCGCAGATTCCGAATTTCGTCAACAAGGTCTTCCGCAAAAGCGGTGTGGAAATCAAGGCAGGCGCGGTGCTCGCGATTGAGCCGATGGTCAATATGGGTGGATCTGCCGTGCGAGTTGGAAACGACGGTTGGGTGGTGACCACCAAGGACAGAAGTCTTTCTGCCCATTTTGAGAATACGGTAGCGGTAACGGCGGATGGAGTCATCGTCCTGACCGAGGAATAGATGTAAATATGGCGAAGGAAGAATCGATTTCGGTAGAAGCGACCGTGCGGGAAGCTTTGCCGAACGCGCAGTTCCGGGTGCAGTTGGCCAACGGTCACATCGTCCTGGCGCATATCTCCGGCAAGATGCGGCAGAATTTCATCAAGATTCTGCCGGGAGACACGGTTACGGTGGAACTGTCGCCCTACGATCTTACCCGGGGACGGATTGTCTACCGGGCCTAAATTGTTGGCGCGAAACTTTAATGCGTTCGCGTTCCCTTTGTTCGAAGAGCGTGAAGCGCGAATTATCAGGAGAACAGGATGAAGGTTAAACCGTCGGTTCGGCGCAGGTGCGAACACTGCAAGCTGATCCATCGCAAAGGTGTGTTGCGCGTGATTTGTAAGGCGAATCCCCGTCATAAGATGCGCCAAGGTTGAATAGAGAAGGAGCTGCTGGTGCCAAGACTTTTAGGTGTTGACATTCCCAATGACAAGAAGGTAGAGATTTCCCTTACCTATCTTTACGGCGTCGGTCGCAAATCGGCGGTCGAAATCTGCGAGCACGCCGGCATCGAGGTCGGACGCCGCGCCAAGGATCTCACCGACGAAGAACTGGCGCGCATTACCGGTGTGCTGGACAAGCTGTTCGTGGTCGAGGGTCAGTTGCGCCGCCAGATCATGCAGAACATCCAGCGCCTGAAGAAGATCGGCTGTTATCGGGGCATCCGCCACGGTCGCGGACTTCCGGTCAGGGGGCAGCGCACCCGTACCAATGCCCGCACCCGCAAAGGCAAGAAGAAGACTGTCGCCGTCAAGAAGAGTGTCAAGGCCATGCGCTAAAGGCGCTGGAACGATTTAGCACTTCCGCCGTCAGGGCGGGATCCGGAGAAAGAAATGGCAAAGCGGTATCGCAAGAAGAAAGTCAAAAAGACAGTGGCCAAGGGCGTCGCTCATGTGAAGGCTACTTTCAACAATACCATCGTCACGATCAGCGATATTTATGGCAACGCGCTGGTGTGGGCGTCTGCCGGCACTTCCGGCTTCCAGAACAGCCGCAAGAGCACCCCTTTCGCGGCGCAGCGGACGGCGGAGTCGGCGGCGGAAAAGGCGATGAAGATGGGGATGCGCGAGGTCGAGGTGCAGATCAAGGGGCCTGGCGGCGGTCGTGAAAGCGCGATCCGCGGTCTGCAGTCCGCTGGCCTGGCGATCAAGGCGATCGAGGATTCGACGCCGGTGCCGCATAACGGCTGCCGTCCGCGCAAGCGCCGTCGCGTGTAGCCTCGGGTATTTCTGAAGCCAAATTTGATGTATTGCAGATGCGACGGAAGACGAAGCGGGGCAGATTGTTTCCGCGAAGACCGCCGCAAGAATGATAAACGGGAGAATAGTCGATGCGTATACGGTGGAGAGGATTTGAACTTCCTACTCGCGTGGTGCTCGATCCGGAAACTCAGAATGGTACTTATGGTAAATTTTCCATAGAGCCGTTCGAACGCGGTTATGGGATCACAATCGGTAACTCCCTGCGCCGCGTCCTGCTCAGTTCGATTGAAGGCGCCAGCGCCGTATCGATGCGCCTGGCGGGAGCTGCCCACGAATTCGCTTCCATCCCCGGCGTCGTCGAGGATGTGATCAACATCGCCTTGAACGTCAAGGCTATCCTCGTCAAGTACGAAGGCGAGGGGGTCGAGATTCTGAAAATCGAAAAATCCGGTGCCGGCCCGGTGACTGCCGGAGACCTGGTGACTGGCCCTGGCGTGGAAGTCGTCAATAAGGATTTGGTGATTGCGACGCTGGCCGACAACAAAGTGGTCTTCAAGGCTGAAATCGAGTTTCGCAAGGGTCGCGGTTATATCCGCAGCGAGGATTTTGCCTGGAAGACCGAGGACGCGGTCGGTACTATTTATCTCGACGCCGCCTTCTCCCCGGTGCGGCGCGCGCGCTGGCGGGTGGAGGAAACCCGTGTAGGCAAGGTGACCGACTACGACCGGCTGGTTTTGGAAATCTGGACCAATGGCACCATCACTCCGGAATTCGCGTTGGTCGAAGCCAGCACCATTCTGCGCAAGCACCTCAACCCGTTTGTCAGGTATTACGAACTGGGTCGGGAGCTCGAACGCGACGCGGCGCCGGATGAAGAGGTGGTCGAGGAAGTCGCCACGATCGACAACGAACTGGCTGAAAAGCTGTCGCAGCCGGTGTCGGTGCTGGATCCTTCCGTGCGCGCGGCTAACTGCCTTTCGGCCGAGGGAATCAAGACGCTGGGCGATCTGGTGGGGCGTTGCGAACCGGAAATGCTGCAGGTGCGCAACTTCGGCAAGACCAGTCTCAAGGAAATCAAGCTGAAACTTGCCGAAATCGGCCTGTCTTTCGGCATGAATATCAAGGGTTAGGATTTGCCGCGCGCGGGGAACCCCCGCGTCGGTTCAGAGCACGAGAAAGCGAGACATTCATGAGACACATGACACGAGGCCGTAAACTCAGCCGCACTTCCGCGCACCGGAAAGCCCTGTTGCGGAACATGGTTTCCAGCCTGTTCCTGCACGGACGGATCACCACCACTCCTGCCAAGGCCAAGGAAGCGCGTCCTTTTGCCGAAAAGCTGATTACCCTGGCGAAGAAGGGCGACCTTGCCGCGCGTCGGCGCGCCTTCGATCTGCTGCACAACAAGAGCATAGTCACCAGTCTCTTCAACGAGATCGGTCCGCGTTACGCCAACCGCGCCGGCGGTTACACCAGGATATTGCACCTGGCCAAAACCCGCGTTGGCGACAGCGCTCCGCAGGCCATTTTCGAACTGGTCGAGGAAGCCAAGGGGGGCAGCGAGAAGAAAGTTGCAGCTGTGAATGAAGCTGCCGCTACCGCTGAAACTGTTCCTGTCGAGGCTCCCGCGCCGGTTACCGAGGAACAGTCTGCTACCGAAGCCAGTGAGGAAAAAGCAGAGTAGTTCTTCTGGCAAAACTATAAGCAAAACGCTCCCGTGCAAGCGGGAGCGTTTTTTTTTGCCTGACGTGGATTTCTCTCTGTCGACATTTTTCTGACGCTACTCCAGTAATTTCGCAAATTTCTTCGAAAAAAGTTGAAAGACCATAACCGCAAAATAGCGGTTTGTTTTTGGTTTGCCATACCGTATATAGTGGTTTAGGCGATACATTGCCGCCATTGTCAGCAAATATGGTAAATTATTTGGAATTTTTCCCTTGAAGGTTTTGTCGGTGATTACTATAGTAGTGACATGTAGTGATTCATATCTGTAAATAGCCTTATGTAGTGAAAGAGTGTGGAATGTCGGAACTTTCAAAAGCGCCCTATTTTTATGGCAGTTTTGAAAACCGCTTGAACAGCAAGGGGCAGGTGGCTATCCCTAAGAGGTTTCGCACCGTTGTTCCCGCCGACCAGGTCGAAGCCGGTTTTGTGTTGGTACAGGGCGGCGAGGAATGCGTCTACATGTATACCCACAATCAGTTCGGCGAAGTAAAGGCGCGGGTGCGTGCTATTGCGGTCGAGGAAGATGACCCTGAGTTTTTCCGCAGTTTCATGGAATCGGCTCATGCGGTCGATCTTGACAGCCAGGGGCGTTTTGTCCTGCCTGTCGGATTGCGGGAAAAGGCGCGGATCGTCGGGCCTGATGTGCTGTTTATCGGCATGGACGACCGCATTGAAATCTGGGAGCCATCCTTGCGGAACAAGGTTGCCAGGGATGACAGTCAGGAAAAGCGCAAGATTGAAGCGCGCCGGATTTTCGGAATTTAGCAATCGTTCGCGCTTTCTCTGGGGGGAGGAAGCCGGGCGGTAATGGAAAAGGGGGGGGAGTGATGAGGGGGATGTTGCTGGCGAAGGACGAAAGGGTGTTGGGGGAGATTTGGGATGCGGACGGAATGCTGCTGGAGTACGGAAGAAAATTGAATAAACGGATGCGCCGCCGCCGGGTGTTCCTGGACTCGATGGGCGGCACCATCATGCTGCAAGCCGAGAACCGGAAGGTGGTGCGAGTATGATGGCCAGTCCGCACGCTCCCGGAGTTGAGCGGCGCAATCGCGTCCCGCAGGAAAACGACGCCAAACGGGCGCGCTTTGTCCGCCGCCACTTTCTGGGCGATACGGCGCTGGTCGAACCTTACGGCCTGAAAAGGGAAATGGGAAAGCTGGTGGGAATGCTGCAGATCATGGTACGCAGCGAAGCGTGAGTGAAACAATGGGGCATCCGCGAAACCGTTGCGCTGGCAGGCAAAGGTTTCGCGGCAGTCCCTGCGGATAGTCCCCACTTTGTTCGGCGTCGGTTGTCAGATCGTGTCTGGCAGCCGGCGTTTTTTTATACCTTTACCCTGCGCGATCAGTATATTTCTTGCATGACCTGCCGGGGATTAATACATATAATAGATAGACTTTTTGGCACTACATGAATGGAGAACTGCCTTGACGGAACAGACTGACAATTCGCTGCCGGTTATCGTAATCAGCAGCACTCGCTTGAAGCTGATCGCGCTTCTGTGCGGCGCGGCTTTGATGGGGCTGGAAATGGCGGGCGCGCGCATCGTCTCGCCGCATTTCGGCAGCACCATCTATGTCTGGGGCGCGATTATCGGTATTTTCATGGGCGCGCTTGCTATCGGCTACTGGGGTGGCGGCAAACTTGCTGACCGGCGCCCGTGCCTGGAGACTCTGGGATTTATCATCCTGCTGGCGGCGGTAATGGTGTTCATTATTCCGCTGATCGCTAACCCTGTCTGCCGCTACTTGACCGACATTGAATCTCTCGGCCCCAAATGGCGCGCGCTTTTAGGCGGGACAATTCTTTACGCCTTGCCCAGCATCTGCCTCGGGATGGTTTCGCCGTTCGTGGTGCGGTTGGCCGCGCGTAGCGTGACCGGGCTGGGCAGCGTCGCCGGTTCGCTCTACGCCGTCTCGACCTTGGGCAGCATTATCGGCACCTTCCTGGTCAGCTTTGTCCTTACCGAGTACATGGGCTCGAAAGCGATTATCTGGTCGATCGGCGGAATGCTGGTGCTGGTCAGCGCGCTCTGCTTCGGTTCGCGCCTGCTGGGCAAGGGCGGGGCGGGAGTGGCTATTGGCGCGGTATTGTTTTTACTGACAGCCAAATCCGCTTTCGCCGCAGACGTCAAGCTCTGGTTCCCGCCGACAAACGATCCCGCGAAGATAAAAGAAGCGGTCGATTCGGGCAAACTGATTCCATCCGAGGACGGCCTGCCCGCGGACATCGTGCTCGACAGTGTCGAATCCGCGTACCACTACATCGGCGTGGTGCAGAGTTTCAACTACCTGAAATGTGACGCCGATGAGCGCGACCAGCGTTCCCGTCAGATGACCTTCAACAACCAGACCGAAAGCGCCATCGAAGTCGTGTGGGATCCGGCGCAGAAAAAATGCGTCATTCCCGAAGGCTCGGTGCAGAGCGGCTGTTCCTATACCCGCCTGCTGCACCTGGGCGTGGTGTTTACCAAACAGGCGCCGCGCCGCGCGCTGGTGATCGGCTGCGGCGGCTGGGTGGGGCCGCAGGCTTTCCTGGACGACTACAAAGGCATAATCGAGCGCGTTGATGTAGTCGATATCGACCCGGCGGTGTTCCGCACGGCGGAGAAGTGGTTCCGCTATCCCATGAATAACGACATCATCAAGTCGCACGTCGAGGACGGGCGGCTGTTTGTGCGCAACTCCGCTGACAAGTGGGACTACGTCATACTCGACGCCTACACCACCGGCGGGCAGATTCCGCACCACCTCATTACGCAGGAATTTTTCCAGACTGTCCGCTTGCGGCTGGATCAGGGCGGGGTGGTGGTGGCCAATATCATCAGCGCACTGGAAGGCAAGGACAGCCGCCTCTACCGCAGCGTCTACAAAACTATGCAGAGCGTGTTTGGCGAGGGAAAGATTTACGCATTTCCCAAGAAACGCACCGGCCGCAACGCCGTTAACATCATCATCGTCGCCGCGCCTGATTCGCCCGCGATCAGCGGCACCGGCATCAAGCGCAATTTTCTAGAACTGGAAAACATCCTGCTGAAACAGCCGGATCTGAAAGAGCCGGTGGAGAATGTCCAGATCAGCACGCCGGAACTGGAGGACGTGCCGCTGCTGACCGACGACTTCTGCCCGACCGACAGCATGGTGCATGATTGAGCGAAAGCTTGTAGGAAAAAAGTTAATTTTGGGACTAAGGGACTAGGGGACTAAGGGACTAAGAAAATCTTTTGCGAACGCGATATTTATAGCCTCTGATTGCAAAAAAAATACGGCGAGCAGGGAAATCTTCGACCATAATCTTAGTCCCCTAGTCCCTTAGAGCCTTAGTCCCTTGCACTCCAAGGAGCCCCCATGCGCAAACTGATTCTCACGCTGGCGTTGCTGACTGGCGCGGCTTATGCCGCCGACGGCAGCCGGGAAAACGCTTTCCGCCGCAACCTCGCCGAGGGCGCGGCTTTCCTCAAGGAAGGCAGCAAAAGCACCCAGGCGCGCGCGCTGGGGCGGTTCCGCGAGGCGCTGAAACTGAAACCCGACAGCGCCGAGGCTTATTATTGGATCAGTCTCACCTTCTACGATTACGAGAATTACAACCTCGCCGCCAGCAACGCCGAAAAAGCCACTTTCCTCGACCCGGAACTGGGCGACGCGTGGCTGCTGTGGGGGCAGTGCCTGATGTGCCTGGGCAAGTGGGAGGACGCGAAGGAAAAGCTGGAAAAGGCGCACCGCCTCGCGCCGAACAATCCGCTGGCCGCGTTCAATCTCGCGCGCTGCTACTACCACGGTTTCGGCAACTCCCAGGTGGCGCTGAACCTGTTCCGGAAAGTGATTGATCTCTCCCGCTCGGGCAATCTGCCCTGGCTGGAGGATCTGGCGACGCAGGCGCGGGTTTATATAGGCTGCTGCTATCTCAGCAAGGACATGCCGGAAGCGGCGATAGTCTCCTTCAAGGACGCGCTGCATTATTCCCCCACACACCTGGAGGCGCGGTTCCGGCTGGGGCTGGCATACCGGCGCGCGGGGAGGTTCGAGGAAGCGGAAAAAATGTGGCGCGCGGTGCTGGCGGCGGAACCGGCGCATTTTGAAACCTACCTGCAACTGGGACATATGTATATCGCCGACTTGCCCGACGCCGACCTGTCGGCGCTACACCTGAAACGCTTCCTCCAGTTCGCCCCCGAAAACCACCCCTGGCGCGAACGGGTGAAAAAATATCTGGACGGGCAGGGGAAGAAAGAGGGGTAAGGGGCAATACGGTTTAATTAAGGAAAAAACTGGTACCGTCATTCCCGCGAAGGCGGGAATCCAGGAGGTGAAAACGCCTATCGTGGTAAGCGTTTTCTTGTGAAACCCATGCCGGGGTTTTCAGAAAATACGAGTTGCTTTGTCAGGCTGAGTTATCCCCGCCTGGATTCCCGCCTTCGCGGGAATGACGGTTCGTAAGAAATTCGGGTAATCAGGAGTTTATCTCCGATGCTGTCACCAAGCGCCAAAAGAAGAATCCTCGCCATCGCCGCCGCGCTGTTGTTCATGGGGTTTCTTGGTTATTTTAGTTATGTGTGCGATAGCGATTCCCATATATTGTTCGACTTGCCCGACGATATGCCTAATCTGGTAATAGTAGTGGACGACGCTCCTTTACGATATAATCTGGTTCGAGGGGCAATTATAAGTCTGACTGCATTCATTGGCATTAATGTCTACATTTTTTGTGCAAAGAGATACCGATACGTGAAAATATTAGGTGGGTTGTTTTTGATAACCTTTAGCTTGGTTTTTGAATTTGGCATATACTTGCCGATGATAATTTTGAATGGCGGGCGGGAACCGGCATTGGCGCTATTGGTTTTTTCCCCGTTTTTTTTCATTACGATAACTATTATCGTAGTCGGTATCTGGATGATTACAGGCATACCTCTTTGCTGGCGCGACGTACGGAATTTTATTGACGATTGTTTTCTTTCAGACAGGTAACCCGTGCGCATACTCTTGGTCGACGACAATCAGGCGACGTTGGATATTCTTACCGATGTGGTGAATGATCTTTCCCACGAGGCGGTGGCGTGTTCGTCGGGCGAGGAGGCGCTCATGCGGTCGCGGGAGCAGTCTTTTCCGCTCATTATCACCGATATCAAAATGCCGGGCATGGACGGGCTGACCCTGTTGCAGAAGCTGAAGGAGAGTCCCGAAACCGCGCAAAGCGACGTCATCATCGTCACCGGTCACGGCGACCTTAACACTGCCGTCGACGCCTTGCGCAAGGGCGCGTATGATTTTCTGCCCAAGCCCATCAACGCCCGCGAATTCGCCGCCGCCGTCGAACGGTCGGCGGAGCACCAGGCGCTCTTGCGGGAAAACCGCGAACTCACCGACCGGTTCGAGCAGCACGTCACCCGCGCGACCCAGGTTATCCGCAAGGAACTGGACGAGGCGCGGTCGGTGTTGCGCGAAGTCAGTGGCATCGGCGAAATCGTCACCGTCAGCCCTGCCATGAAAAAAATCGTCGAGGAAACGCGCATCTATCACGAAGACCCGTCCGTGCCGGTGCTGATCGAGGGCGAGACCGGCGTAGGCAAGGAAATCGTCGCGCGGCTGATCCATTACGGCCTGGCCGAAATTTCCGCGCCGTTCGTCGACATCAACTGCACCGCCATTTCGACAGAGCTTTTTGAAAGCGAACTGTTCGGCTACGAGCCTGGCTCTTTCACCGGCGGCAGGGCGGACGGTTCCCCCGGCAAGCTGGAAGCGGCGGGCGACGGGACGCTGTTTCTGGACGAGGTGGGCGACATGCCGCTGCATCTGCAACCGAAGCTGTTGCGCGTGTTGCAGACGCGGAGTTATTACCGCGTGGGCGGCATGAAAAAACGCGACTTCAAGGCGCGTATCATTTGTGCTACTAATCAGAGCCTGCGTACTATGATGAACGAGGGGCGGTTCCGGCAGGATTTATATCATCGCCTCAAGGTAGGGCATGTGCGGATACCGCCGCTCAGGGAACGGGTGGACGAGATTCCGGCGCTGGCGGATTTTTTCCTGCGCCGCGAAGCGAAAAAGAAACGCAAAAAATTCCGGCGGCTGTCGCCAGCGGTGATAGAGAAACTCTGCTCGCTGAACTGGCCGGGCAACGTGCGCGAATTGGAAAACACGATCGAACGCGCTGTCCTGACCGCCGACGGCGAGACGCTTGACTTGCAGCATCTGGCCTTTATGCGTTCCGACACGACGGTTTTGTCTGCTTTCAGAAAGCCGGGAACGACGCTTGATCCGGATAGTATCGAATTGCCGGACACGCCGCTCGACTTGGAAAAACTGAACCGCGAAATAATCCGCAAGGCGCTGGAGAAATTCGACGGCAACAAAACCCAGGCCGCGCAATATCTGGGCATGTCGCGCGGGGCGTTCCGCAACCGGGTGAAAGAGTAGTGGCTAAATCCAACCGGCTAAATCTGGCCGGTTGGCGTGATCCAGCCAGAAAAAAATGGGCAGGTAAAATTGTAAAGATTTTTTAATGAGATGTAAGTCTCGTTGTGCGCCGATGTTGTGGTAAAGTTTCGGGCATTATGGTAAAATTGTTTATCTGGTACCGGTTTTGCAATCGGTAGGGTTGTATCGCAAGGATTTTGTCGAAGAGGAAAAGGTCATGACGGGTTTAATTGATACTATCAGGATCAAAACACTTTCCCGGCAGTGGCGTGCGTTCACGATGGTGGAGCTGATGGTCGCTTTCGCCATAATTGTCGTCGCCATGATGGGATTGCTGATGACTTTCTTGTCCAGTAACAATCTGGGCGAAGCCACCAGCCAGGAAATCAGCGCGGGTAACTCCATCGCTGAGCGCTCCGACGAAATGCGTTCCACCATCAAGATTTATACCTCGCAATCTCCCCTGACCGTGGGCGCTGATCTCTACACTGGTCTTGACGCCATGATTCAGCAATACACCAACTTCAACACTTTTACCGCCAACGGCGAGGAACTCAAGGACGCCGCCGGCAATCCCGCCACCGGCACTATTACGTTATATCTGAATGAAAACCGGGTGCCGGTCGAGTTGGGCGGAGACGGTGCCGCGGCTTCGGCAGTGGTTGAGGGCGATCGCACCTACGGCCCGCTGGATATCGACGGCGACGGTAATTTCGACGACAAGTCGATTCCCACCAATGGGGTTTACGATGTGGAGATGGTGCCGGCGGAGGTTTCCATTACCTGGGTGGGTAAGAACGGGGAAATGGCCAGCCGCCGCTTTGTCATGCTGGCGCGCACGGCCGAGCAGTAATCTTTTACGACAATCCGGCGTCCCTGGCGCCGCTTGAATCTGGAGAAGTCATGTATCGCAAAAACGCATTCACAATCCTGGAAGTGATGATGGCGTCGACGATCCTGGCGGTCGCGCTGATCGGCACGATGATATTCCTGAATACCATGACCCAGGCGACCACCCTGCAGAAGGATGTGTCGGAACTGGAAATGCAGTCGACGGTGCTGGCCAGCAACCTTGCCGACGAGTTGCGTGCGGCGTGGGTTTTCCCCAGTTGGAACAACTCAGTCTGGCAGAACGGCGACAATGCCATCCAGTTCCTGGTGCCGGTCGACCACGACGGCGATGGCGACGTGTTTGACGCAGCCATGAACGTGCAGTGGGGCTCGGTCAGGGAAGACCAGACTGGGGAATTCATGGACGAGAGCCACGAGGACGCGGTTTCCACCCGGATATTCTACACCATTCTCCGCTTCGTGCAGACCTCCACCTATAGCGAAGCGACGGAAAATTTCGATCTCAACGGCAACGGCGTCCTGACTGACGTTTTCGCGCTGGGGCATATCGAAAAGTTTTACCCTGCCGGAACCGCCGGGGCCGACAACGCCACCAGCGCCAATACCAATATCCCCGCCTTTACCAAGATCATTTCCGGGGAAAACGTCGTCCAGTTTATCGACCCCGATTCCGGGCTGATTAATCCGGCTGGTTTGATCGACAACGACCAATCGCCTGATCCGCTGTTTTTCCAGACCGGCAGCACCCTGCAACTGCGAATTTTCCTTGCGCGTACCGACAAGGAGGAACCACTGTTGCAGAAACTGATTACGTCGATGGAACTGCGCAACGAATAAATGTTTTTTTTGGGACTTTTTGGATAAGGAGGAATGCCATGAAGACGGAACATTGGGAAAACAGGGAACAGGGTTCGGCGCTGATCCTGGCCATGGTCATTACCGTGCTGGTAATGGGGCTGGTGGTGGCGCTGGCGGTGCTGACCCAGGACAGCGCCAGGAAGAGCGGCGAGCAGGCGATTACCGCCGAGGCGCTGGAAGCGGCTGAAATCAACATCAGCAAGGCCATCATGAAGTCGCAGGCTACCGCAGTGCAGGAAGTGGACGGCGAATGGGTAGGGCTGGTCGGGCAGAACGATGACGACACGCCCGGCAGCTGCATCCTGTTCGACAACACGGTCAGAATCAAGTCGGCCTATCTTTCCGGCGTGGCGGGAGCAGGCTTCCTGCGCGAGATCACCAAGGCCGACCGCGAGGATCCGAACAATCCGCTGTTCGACATCTATGAAATTTCGTCGGCGTCGGGTCTGATGGGCGAGTATGATTACAACCGCGGCGTACAGGCGGTGGTGGAAATCCGCAAGGAAGTGGATATTGCCGTTCCGTCCACGCTGTATCTGCACGGCGACTCCGACCCAGCGTGGGAAGGTTCCGCCTGGCTGGTGAGCGGTGCCGATCACGCCATGGAACCCGCCGCCGCGGCTGCTGCCGCCGGTGAAGAGGCTGCTCCCGCCGAGGAAGAGAATCAGGCAGCGGCAGCCTTGGTCATTCCCCAGGCTGGTCGCCTGAAAGTCACCTATCTCCTCTCAAACGCCGGTCTTTGCAGCGGTTTCTTCATGGAAGGCGAGGATGGCCCCATTGAAATCTTCGCGGAAAACAGAGCAATGGATCAGAACACCACGGTCGAGCGCATCTATAACGCCGGCGACCGCCTGAACTTCTTCATCCGCACCTACGGCAGCGCCTGGGGGATCGGCGACTACGACCACTATGCCGTCGGCCAGACCGACTCGTTCACCGGCAAGCCGTTCTGCATCATTACCCAGATCAATGACACCAAGTGGCGCTACGAGTTCGAGGATCTGCCTGGGCGTTACTACTGCTGGGGCGGCTGGCAGAACGCCGACTGGGATTATGACGACGAGGTGGTTGAAATCGAATTGATTCCGCCGACGGAAAACGAAACCGTCGAGGGCGACAGCCCCGCTGGCGGCGATCCCGTCACGACCGAACTGACAGAAGCCGACTACCGCACCGGCCCTGGCATCTGGGCGACCGGCTACAATCTGGGCGAATGGGTTGATCTCGGCGTGGCCGACAGCCAGAACGAACAGAGCCACACCGTGCGCGTTCAGAACGGCGCCGACCTCTATGGTGCTGACAGCTTCATCAAGAATACCCGCGACCCGCGCACGCTGGCGGCGACCCTGCTGGGGTGCGCCAATGCCACTCCGCTTGATCCGACCGCCAACAATGTCGTGCGGCTGGAAGGGCGGCTGGAGGATTTCGCCGGACTGCTGGGCAGCAAGGATAACTTCCAGGTCACTTACCTGAAGGTATCCGCCGCAGCGACCGGCGGCGAAGGCGGCGACGGCGGAGCGCCCAACAATGATGCGACTGGCGTCGTCAGCGGCGAGCTGAACGTCAACCCCAACAACAACGACGCGATGGAGTTCTACCTGGTGAAGCCCGACGGCTCCCGGATCACCCGCGACGATCTGCATGACGGGTTCGATGGCTACACCGGCCCCGCCACCGCCATTCACGTAAAGCCGAAGGGCAACGGCAACCAGAACACCATCGCCGTGGACGGACAGGTCTATCCTCTCCACAATCGCAACGTCTATGACATTACCGGCACTATGACTGTTAATCTGTATCACGCCACCAATGGCAACGGCCATGCGATGGGTCAGTGGTGGATCGCCACCACTGGCAACGGCGTCACCATCAACGAAAGCGGCGATGCCGAAGCTCCCGCCGAGGAAGCAGCCGCGGAAACTCCCGCCGTCGAAGGCGCGGGTTTGCTGGTTATCGAAGGCGACGTGACCTTCCCCGCCGATTTCAAGTACTACGGCATGGTCATTGTTCTGGGCAACGCCACTATGAATCCGGACGCGGCTGTAGCTGAACTGCCGGTCGACGAGACCGCCGAGGAAGAGGAAACTCCTCCCGCCGACGAATCGCCTGCCGCCATTACCGTGCCGGTCAAGGGCAAGCTCAAGTTCACCTATCTCGGCTCCAGCGCTGGTCTGCAGAGCGGCTTCTGGATGTCCAACCCCGTCGAGGAGGAGATTTTCGCGCGCAGCAACAACTCCCAGCAGCAGCTCACCGTCGAGCGCGAATACAATCCCGGCCAGAAACTCAACTTCTTCATCCGCACCTACGCTGACAGCTGGGGTCTGGGCACCTATGACCATTACTCCGTCGGTCAGACCGATGACTACGCCAACAAGGCCTACTGCGTCGTAACCGAGCTGGTAGCCGGGCGCAAGTGGAAACTGGAGTTCGAGGATCTGCCTGGCCGCTATCGCCGCAACAACAAGTGGAACTACGCCGACTGGGACTACAACGACCAGGTGGTGGAGGTGGAATTGATTGAAACGGTGGAAGGAGCCAGTCCTGACCTGCCCCGTTCGCACACTGTCGGCGGCCAGTGCAACATCAACCCCAGCAACAATAGCGATTTCGAGTTCAGCCTGGTCACCCCGACCGGCATCATCAGCCGGGACGAACTGCACGACCGCTTCGGCGGCTACACTGGCGCGGCTACCCTGGTTCGCGTGAAGCCCAAGGGCAACGGCAACCAGAACAGCCTCACTCTGGACGGGGAACTGTTCATCCTGCAGAACTCCAAGGTTTATACCATCGAGTCGCAGAGCATGACGGTTCGTCTCTACAACGACCATGTCAACAACGGCAGGGCGATGGGCAGGTGGTGGATCGAAATCAATGCCACCGGCGCGACCCATCCGTCCGGCGAGGAACCCGCTCCTGAAGAAGCTGCGCCCGCCGCGACCATGCGCAACATGCTCGTGCTGGGACAGGTGCTGGTCGAGAAGGAAAGCGTGGTGGGCGGCAAGACCAACATCTGGTACTGCTCGGATGCCATCAACCGCGCCCTGCTCTGCGCTGGCGTGAACGTGGTTGACCATGTCAAGCTGCGCGCGGTGCCGATGGTCTGGCGCGGACTGGACAAGCCGACCGTGGACGGCATGGGCTTGACCGGATCGAACACCCAGGAACCCCAGGTGCAGGAAATCATCGACGAGTAATAGGCATGTGTAAAATCCGGGCGCGTGGAAACGCGCCCGGTAATTTTTCCGTCAGGATTGGGCCCTGATCCGTATGCCCACCCCTCGCAAGGGGGGTGGGATTATTACTGAACGGGAACAGAAAAAGTTTTTTGTTTACTAAACCGCTGTTTTGGGCAAAATTGAAACAGGTGTTTATTTTGGCGTTATTGATCGCATTTTGACACAGGAGGATTTTTCATGCGCAGTTCGCGTTTAACTTATTGGCTGCTGGCGGTAGTTCTGCTGTTACCGATGTCCGCGTTCGCGGGAGAGGAAAACAAGGCTGACAGTCTAGACCCGGCTGTCCTGTTGCGGGCAATGATATCCAAGCGCAGCAGCGCCAAGGAGCGTGGCATCACGCTGAAAAAGCTGCTGACCAAACAAGAGGATACCCTGCGGGAAATCGAGAACCTGTACGGCCAGCGCGGACTGGAAGATTCGCAGAATGCACTCTTGATTTTCGTGCTGGCGAAGTTCGACACTCCCGCCGCGGTCGAGTTGCTGCAGGGCATGTTGGGCGTGGCCGAATTGCAGTCGGCGGAAGTGAAGAACTGGGGCGCACTGGCCGGAAAACTGGTCAAGGAAGGGGCGGCAGAGGTTCCTTCGCCGGGCAAGAGCATCTGGAAAGTTCTCCCCCAGAACGCGAAAGACGCGTTGAGCGAGGCAGCCAAGGGCAACGCGCCGGACGGGAAAAAAATAGAGTTGCTGGTGGGGGAATTCAACCTCATTCTGCAGTCGCGCGATTTTTACAGCGAGGAAGCCTTCAAGGATGTCAAGGTGCCGGAACGCACGAAAATCCTGTTCACCGGCAACATCGACGAGAAAAAGGGCATCAAGTATCGCGACGTGATGCCGGTATCTGAATTGCAGCGGCAGAACCGCCTGCTGCTGGAAAGCTGGCTGGGAGCCGATTTGCTTGCTCCGAAAAAGGTGTTGCCGTACCGGGGCGACGCCCTGGCCGCCAAGGCGCTGGAGGCGCTTGCTGGGATGAAGTGCGACGAGGCGCGTAATGCCTTGATGAAGTTCACCCCAGCCGGCGAGGAAGCCACGCGCGCCTATGTCGGCATTCTCGAAGCGATGCCGGGCGAGGAAATTACCGCGAAGATCGCCGAATACCTGCTGTCCGACAAGCTGACAGTTTCCGTCTCCGCCCGCAAGGCTTTGATCACACGGCTGGAGACCACCACCATCGGCGCCGACCGCATTGTCGAAAAGTTGCTGAGCCGGTTCGGCCTCCCCGGCGGCAAGGTTTACGTCGAACACGTATTGCCCAACATCATACATCTGGCCGCCGCGCTGCCGGTGGACGAGGCAGGCGACATCCTGTCGGGACTGATTAAGGGCGACAACGCCACTTTCCGCACGGCCACGCTGCAGGTGCTGGCGCAGAACCCGGCTCCGGTGAAAAACACGGGGCTGCTGGAAGCGTTGTACGGAGTATTACAGGGCAAGGACAAAAAGGAAAGCCTGGCCGTGCTCAACATCCTGCTGGAAGCCAAGGAAAAGAACAGCCAGCCGCTGGCGGTGTTCTGCCTTGATTCCGGCGACCAGGAAATCGCCTACCGTGCCACCGACGTTTTGCGCGTGCTTACCAACGAGCCAATCGCCCGCAATCCGAAGATGTGGAAAGAGTGGCTGGCGAAAAAGAAAAACTGAGGCGCGGCAATCTTTGCAATCAAAAGCCTCGCCGGAAACCGGCGGGGCTTTTTCATGGAATTAGTTCGCAACCCGCCGTCTCTGGGTTATGCTTAATATAGAGGGGCATTGCGGGAGAATGCCATGAGGACGAAAATGATTGCACCGGCTCTGCTGCTGGCGGGGCTGGTGGCGATAACCGTTTTGTTACAGTTCGCCGCGTTTGATCGAACCAGCATGGCGGCGGACGATGGAGAGAAAGGAACGGCGATGGAGCATAAGCCCAAGCTTAACCCGCTGACCGAGGAGGAGAAGCGGGTCATCCTGCGCAAGGGAACCGAAGCCCCGTTCAGCGGGGAATACTGGAATTCTCACGAAGACGGGGCATATGCGTGTCGCCAGTGCGGCGCGATTCTTTACTACTCCAACGACAAATTCGACTCCGGTTGCGGCTGGCCGAGCTTTGACGCCGAGGTTAAAGGCGCGGTCAGGCGCCAGACCGACGCCGACGGCAGGCGCACGGAAATACTCTGCGCCAATTGCGGCGGCCATTTGGGGCACGTCTTTACCGGCGAAAAAATGACGGCGAAAGACACGCGCCATTGCGTGAATTCAATATCCATAAAGTTTGTGCCGAGGGATAAATTGAATCTGGGGCGCGCGATTTTCGCGGGCGGCTGTTTCTGGGGAGTGGAATATAACTTCGAGAAAGTCTCCGGCGTGCTGTCGGTGGAGTCAGGCTACATCGGCGGAACAAAGGAAAACCCGACCTACGAGCAAGTCTGCGCGCACGATACCGGATACGCCGAAGCGGTGGAAATCGTCTACGACCCGGCGCGGGTGGATTACGAATCGCTGGCGAAATTGTTTTTCGAAATTCACGACCCCACGCAAATGAACGGGCAGGGGCCGGATATCGGCGACCAGTACCGTTCGGAAGTTTTCTACACCAACGATGAACAGAAAAAGACAGCGGAGAAGCTTATCGCTTTCCTGCGCGGCCAGGGATTGGCGGTGGTGACGAAAGTAAGTGCGGCGGGTAAATTCTGGAAGGCGGAGGATTACCACCAGGATTATTACGCGAAAACCGGCAAGACTCCATACTGCCATACACGCGTAAAGCGGTTCTGAGGCATGGTGATTATCCGTCTCCCTGCCACAATCGCAGCGGGTCGGGCGAGTCGCGGTATTCGCCGGGAGTAACGCCGACGCATTTCCGGAACACGCGGCCGAAATAATTGGCGTCGGTGAAGCCGCACTCGCGCGCGATGCGTTTCAGGGTATGGGTGCTTTCCTCCAGTAACCGGCAGGCGTGGCGGATGCGCAGATTATTGATATACGCCACCGGCGTCAGGCCGAATTCCTTCATGAACGCCCGTGCCGAAGCCTCAGGGGTAAAGCCTGCCTGCCGCGCGAGGGAAGCGATCGACGCTTGCGAGCGGAAGCGCCGATCCAGCAGTTGCTTGAGACTGTTTGCGGCGGAGGATTTCACGGGCGCGGCCTCTTCCAGACTGATCGTTACCAGCGACAGAAACAGCCGGTAAGCCGCCGCCGAATTCAGTAGGTTTTCCTCGAATCCCGCCGACATCCGCAATGACACCAGCGACGTGAACATGTCTTCTATTTCAGGATAGTGGTTGATGGCGACCACCGGGTTTACTTTCATGGCGGGGGGAAGCAGGGGAGAGGGCAGGTTGATGCTGATGCTGAGAAATTCAAATTCCCACGGTTGCGGCGAATCCTCGAAACAGTAAATATACGGCCCCGGTCGCTCGATGACAAAGGCGTGTCCTTCCGGCACCGGCAGTCTTTTTTTTCCGACATACAGAACGCCCGAGCCGGAGAGGGTATGCTTGATCAGGATGCGCCGCTGGCCGTCGTCGACGCTGACGTCATTATGATAACGGCGGCTGCAAACGCTTTCTCGCCCCGCGCGGTAGAGGTAAATCGGGGGAAGCCAGGCGCGAGCCGCAGTCGCAGGTTTAATCTTTGCCTGCGCACGCATGAAATATCCTTTCTTCCGGCAAGGTTAAAAATATGCTATAGATATCATTATAATACTCTTTTATAGGCAATATGCGAGGGTAAACTGATAAAGACAGGTTAATAATCTGCTTACAGGCAAATGCTTATTTCTTGGGAGGAAAACATGTCCAGCATGGAAAAGAGGCGTAATGTCCTGCTCATTACCAGCGACCAGCAGCACTGGCACACCCTGGGTTGCCTCAACCCGGAGGTGAAGACGCCCAATCTCGACCGGCTGGCGGCAAGCGGGATGATGTACAGTCGCGCCTACTGCCCCAACCCTACCTGTACCCCCACCCGCGCCAGCATGATCACCGGCACCTATCCCAGCCAGCACGGAGCCTACAGTCTTGGCACCAAACTGGACGAAGGCGTTCACACTGTCGGCGAGGATTTTCAGCAGGCCGGTTACCGCACCGCGTTAGTAGGCAAGGCGCATTTTCAGCAGGTGCAGCCGAATGCGGATTATCCGTCGCTGGAGAGTTACCCGACCATGCAGGATCTTGATTTCTGGCGGAAATTCGACCAGCCTTTTTACGGTTTCGATCATGTGGAACTCGCGCGCAACCATACCGACGAGGCGCATATCGGCCAGCATTACGCGCTCTGGATGGAGGAAAAGGGGTTTGACTGGCGCAAGCATTTCCGTCACGCCGTGCCTAATGAGAATGGCGTCTGGTTGGCGACTTCCGAGGGACAGAAACATACCTGGAGCATTCCGGAGGAATATCACTACGACGCCTGGATCGCCGAACGTACTAACGCGCTGATGCAGCAGTATAAGGACAATGACGAAAACTTTTTCCTCTGGGCGAGTTTCTTCGATCCGCACCCGTCCTACCTCGTGCCAGAGCCGTGGGACAAGATGTACGATCCGGGAAAAGTCACCGTGCCGCAACTTATCCCTGGCGAACACGATCGCAATCCGGCGCACTTCCGCCTGACGCAGGAAGAGAAACCTGATTTCTCGCAGTGGCAGGAGAAACACGGCAACGGAATGCACGGTTGCCACTCCCATCGGCACGACCGGAAAAAACTGGCCAAGGACATTGCGGTTTATTACGGCATGATCAGTTTGATGGACAAGTATATCGGCAGGATTCTGGATAAGTTGGAGGAACTGGGGCTGGCTGAAAATACATTGGTCGTCTTCACTACCGACCACGGCCACTTTTACGGCCAGCACGGATTAACCGCCAAGGGGCCGTTCCATTACGAAGACATGGTAAAAGTTCCGTTCCTTGTTCGCCATCCGGACAATCCCGCTTCCGGAAAGCAGTCTCCAGCCATGCAATCGCTGGTAGATCTTGCGCCTTCTTTCCTGTCGTTCTGCGGCATTGAGCCGCCGATTTTCATGACTGGTCGCGATCAGAACCCGGTCTGGCGGGGTGAATGCGAGCAGGCGAGGGACCACGTGATTGTCGAAAACCGCCATCAGCCGACAACGTTCCATTTAAAAACTTATGTCGACAGTCGCTATAAGATTACGGTTTATTTCGGGCGGGAATATGGCGAAATTTTCGATCTGGAAAATGATCCTGGCGAAATCAAGAATCTATGGGACGATCCCGCTTCGCAACTGTTGAAGGCTGAACTGACTTGGAAGCTGCTCCAGGCGGAACTGGGCAAGGAAGTTTTATCAATGCCGCGGGTAGCCTGCGCCTGAGTCGTGAAAAAATACCAGACAGCCTCTTGACAGCAGACTGTTTTTGTTGCATTATATATTCAGTCTGTGATTGGAGAAAGATGAACATCAGCATTATTCGGCGTCTGCCCCTCACCGTAGTGGTTATTATCGGCGTACTTCCTGGTGTCTGCCGGGGCGGATGATGCGTGAACATTTTACGCGATTCACAGCCCCGGATAACTCCGGGGCTTTTTTTTGGATTTGCAGGCTCAACGATTTTTAACCGTATTATTATAGGAGGCGGCGCATGTTAGGAACCAAAATCTTTGTCGAGGCTCTCCGCAGCGAAAAAGTCGAGGTCGTTTTCGGCTATCCCGGCGGCGCGCTGATTCCGCTGTTCGACGAGCTTTACGACCACAAGGACATCCGCTTCATCCTGCCGCGCCACGAGCAGGGCGGGGCGCACGCCGCCGACGGCTACGCC
>JAGUZQ010000097.1 GCA_020060765.1 Planctomycetota bacterium
CAAGTGGCATCCATAATTTACCGTGAAAGCTTCACTGAAGGGCAAAATAAGTTCCCTCGCCCCCTGAGGGGGAGAGGGTTAGGGTGAGGGGGTCACCTAATAATCATCGATTTCCGTTTCGCGAAGCATAATTTGCGGAAACCCCTCACCCCGACCCTCTCCCCTTGTAAGGGGCGAGGGGGATTTTAATGCGATAGCCCTGGGGAGAGGTTCAGGTTGAGGAGTTGCCGCAATTGTGATAAGCTATGACGAATAATGCGCGACCGCATTGTGCCGCAATGGAGCAACGATTGCCTGAATATTACGATCCGCCCAAAGCCAACACTCCCTGGTACCGCCAGTTCGAGTACTATCGTGAACTGGCGGATCGTTATGTCAGCGCGTTTCGTGCAATTCCGGAAGATGAAGATTTCTACCATGCCGAAGCACGGTCGTTTGCAGAACACTTAGTTGCAAAACTGATTTTTGAAAGCAACACATTGGAAAACGCTGGCTTGCCGACTGAAGGGGAGACACGTAAGGTTATTGATAAATACTTTCCCGAGATTCCTGATTCGTATGGGGCTTATCGAAACACTAGTGTATTCGACTTGATTCAGGATAAGTTAACCCGACTCTTGGAAAAGGGCGCCTTTTTTTGTGGAAAAGATATCATTCCATCGGTAAAGTTCGGTCGCAGTTCCAGGGATATCATTGAGGTTAGTAGGCACTATCTGGCTTACAAGGAAGCAATTATCTTATTAGAATTTCAAACAGATGATACGCACGCAAATGTGTTAATCAAGCGTGATAATATTGAAAAAGCTATAGATGAAACGGATTGCATCTGGCATAAGTTTATCACCAGATCCCAGCCAACGCCCTGGCTGGTCATACCTGCTTTAATATGTGCAAATCAAGCAAAATACTTGCATAACATAATGGCCGAAGGCTTACTCCCCCCCGATGCCGGAGTAGAAGCTGGCGAATACCGGATCGACAACCGCAGCATTGGAATCGATGTGTCGCTGCCTGCGCCGGAACTGGTGCCGGAGGCTATGAAGAAATACGTGGAATTCGCCAACCTGAAGGTGATCGACTTTCTCGAAGGAAAAATCGATCGCTATTCTGCGGCGGCGGAAATCACCTACCGCTTCCTGATGATCCATCCCTTCCCCGACTTCAACGGTCGGCTTTCGCGGCTGCTCCTGACCATGTTTTTGCAGTTCAGCGGCTGCCCCTTCCCGGTCAGCGTCTTGGGCGACAAGCGGAACCGCAAGAATTATCTGACGTCCCTGAAAATGGCAAACCGCAACCGTGACACCACCGCCTACGCTGCCTGGATCGCGAAAAAGATGGTCGAACAATTCCAGGAATTCGACCGCAAGATGGAACTGGTCGGCAGAGAATCTGTTTTGTCTTTCCTGTGACTTTTGATCAAAGGGTCGACATTAAAAACGCCCGGCGCAAAACCGGGCGTTTTGTTTTACGAAAAGCACGCGTGATTATTTCTTAGCGACTTTCTTACTGGTATCGAGGACGCCGAACTGATAAAGTTCGCCAATCAGCGGCTTGCCCCACTTGATGAAAGCGTCGGTCACGTTGTTGCCGGCCGCGTTGACGTGTTCGCGCGGCAGGTGGCGGGTCTTGCCCGCGACCGACTTGAGCTTCACCAGTTTGTATTCCATCTTATACGGCGCGTTGCTGACCCGCTGCATCGCCACCGAACCGTCGATGTTGCCCGACAGCGCCATCTGTGCCGCGAACTTGCCCAAGCCTATCGTCTCAGCATAATCGACCGGGCTCTGGTCGGGGAAGGAACGCTGCAAATAACCGAAGGTGTCGCCGCGCGCGCGCAGCTTTTTTACCGTGCCATTGCCTTCCAGATGCTCCTTGATCTTGCCGATCAGCGCGTCAGCCAGCGCGCCGGTGCCGGACAACTGCACGTTGCCGTGGCTGTCGGCTTCAAGATTGCCGGTGCTGAGCAGTTGCAGGATCGGCGTGTGGTTCTTGTCCTCGATGCCTTCTGAAACCGCGATCACGCAGCGACCGTATTTTTTATAAACAGCTTCGACATCCTTGACGAACTGCGCGACGTCGAAAGCCATTTCCGGCACGTACACCAGATGCGGGCCGCTGTCGGGAGCGGTGCGACCGAGAGCGGATGCCGCGGTCAGAAAACCGGCGTGGCGACCCATGCAGACGCCGAGATAGACGCCGCCGAAACACTGGTTGTCCAGGTCGACGCCGCGGAAGGCGTTGGCGACGTAGCGCGCGGCGGAGGCATAGCCGGGAGTGTGGTCGTTTTCCATCAGGTCGTTATCGACGGTCTTGGCGACGTGAAACAGGCGCAGTTCGTATTCGATGCTTTTGGCGGCGTCGTTGATGATGTCCAGCGACTCGGAAGTATCGTTGCCGCCCGCGCCGAAGACATAGCGGATATTATACTTCTTGAAAATCTCCAGCATCTTTTTGTTGTCGTCGGCGTTGGGCTTGTGACGGGTGGAAAGAAGGGCGGTTGCCGGGGTGCGGCTGACCGCCTGCAGAGTCGCCACGCTTTGGGCGCGCAGGTCGACAAAATCCTCGTTGAGAATGCCGTCGATGCCGTGCATGGAGCCGTAGATGCCGGTGATTTCCTTGGCGTTCATCAGCCCCTCGACCACGCCGACCCAAGAAGCGTTGATGACGGCGGTGGGGCCGCCCTGGGTAAAGACTACCGCGTTACCAGTTATTATGCTCATGCCATCTCCTATAATTGTCTACTCCAAATCGCGAACGAAGGGAGCGCGAACAGATTTAATGTCAAAAGCAGCCAGGACTATTTTTTTACCTCAGCGGTTTTCGCCGGAGCGGGTGGAAGCTGGTAATCGGCGGGAAGCTGCTGTCCTTTCTGGTCATCCCACCAGGACTTGGGTCCGTCAGCCTTAGACATGCCGCAACCGCCGAGGAAAGCCGCCGCGCTCAGGCAACACGCCACCAGCAAGATCGCACACAATGCTTGTTTCATTCTTCTACCTCCAGAAAGTATCCACGCTTATTCCCATATACATGTAAACAGAATATCTTAAAGATGGCGCGGTTGCAGTCAAGGAGAAACCTTGCCCTTCCAGCGTTCAAGATAGACTTCAGGGCTCAGGCGGCAACCTGAACCCTGAAGTTGTGCTTATGTGACATCCAATACGGTTACTTCGCCAGCACAGTCAAACGTTTTTCTTTGTCGCCAGCGCGGATGATCAGCGCCAGTCTTATACACTCGCATTGCGGCACCTTGAAGGTCAGCGGTTCTTCCGATCGCCATTCCCCGGCCAAGTGCGGGATCGTAGCCAAAGTCTGTTCCTTTTCCAACTGACGAAGCGTAACCGCGTCCTGGCACACGGTCGACAGCGTAACGTCGGTCAAATCCGAACTGGGAATAATCACTGGTCGCAGGGAAAAAACAGAATAGGTGCCGTCGGGATGAACTTCGTCGCTTTTGCGCATTTCCTCCAGCCGGATTTCCGCGCCAGGCTGCCGGGCAAGCCAATGCACCGCATTCACGATACATTCCCCCTCTATCCCCGCCAAAGGATGATCCAGTTCCCGGTCATCGGCGCCGTAAGTAATGGCTCCGTTGTAGATCACTCTTCCCCCGCCGATTTCACCGGCAAGAAGCACGGGTTGCGCGCCAGCGTCGTGCAACAATGCCACGCCACGCACACCTGGTTGCAGGCGAAAATGGTCGAAGTAGGACTGCGTAAACCGCAAACCAACCGGATTGCCGACGGAAACCGGATGTTCTGCGGCTATCACCAGTTGTCGTTCGGCTTCACCCGCCCGCAGGTCGCGGCTGGTACTCACGCCTATGCGTTCAGCCACTTCGCCCACCTCGGGAAAAACGCTTTGGCTGAAAGCGGAGCGGTGAAATCCGCAGGAATCGTGCTCGAAATAAACGCCGCCGCCGTGTTCCGTCACGTAAGCGCGGAGTTCCGCTACGTTCACGGCCTTTTCGCCAAAACGCTTGCAATCGGGTATGATCACGCAATCGAAGTTCTTCAGGTTTTCCAGCGAAAGATCGTCGGTGAGGGTTAGCGCTACATCCAACTGGTTTTCAAGCAACAGGCGCAACCCGTCCACGCCGTAAACCTGTCCCTTGGAAGACCGGGGGTCATATAACGCCACCCGAACAGGGGCGTTACGTTTACTCGGGACAGGCTCGACAGGTTGCGCTACTGGCACTTCAAACCGGCTTTGCGACCGCACGCGTATGAGGTCAAGCTGGTTGCGGATTTTGGTCAGATCGGGAACCTTGTCAGGTATCGGTCGAATCGAAGGCTCAGCCAGCAACCGTGGCCATTTACGCGCAAGAGCAGCATTCCCTTGCTGAAAAGCCTTCTCTGCCGCCGCCAGCAACGCATCAGTCTCTGTGTGTTCGCCCCGGCGCGACGCTTCCTCCGCCGCCAATGCTAACGCCATGGTATCCGCCCCCGCGCGCACGGGGTAAAGCTGTGACAGGAACCAGGTGCGCGCCCCCCGCGCGTAAGGTGTCAGCGACTCCAGCGGTAGCGCCTCCAGCGACGAAATAGCCTGGCTGATTTCGCGGCTGTTACGCGCCATGAAATCGGCGCATTCCGCATAAGTGAATTTTATGTTGGCATCGCTTTTCTGCAAACCGTCATTCGTATGCCAAGCCGCCAGCTTCGCCTTCATATCCGACACATACTCAGGATTGATGGCAGAAAGGAATAGCGGCTCGAAACGCGCACCATGCTCGATGCCATAGAGGTCCACGCAAGCACGTCGAACAAAGGCACGCAAGCCTGGATTAGCTTCAGGCGTGGGGAACGGATCCCACAAATCACGCACCGTGACGCGGTGACGCTCCTCGATGGATTGATAGCGATCAGGCACATCGAACACTTTCGCCCCCGGCGCATACAGGTTCCAACTGTATTCCACTGAACCGAGATTCGACACGTCATCCTTCCGCCAGCCCCCGCACCAGAACATGAGGTCGTTACCGCCTGGAGCAAACCAGGTACGGCAATAGCGAAAATACGGCTTGAAAAAGTTGCCAGTCAGTCTGACAATGCCGTAGGCAGAGGTAACATACATCAAGCGCGGTTGCTTGAAGGTAACTCTCCACGATTCGTTTTCCTCCGGGCTGCATTCCCGGTGGCAGACAAAGACGTCGGAGGGCACCTGGCTGCTGAATCGGCGCATGTCGTCAGGCAGGCGCATTTCGTGCTTCTCCAGCAACGGCTCCGGCTTGAGCAGGTTTCCCACATACGGCCGGGGAACGAACGAAATCAATAAATCAGGATGAGTTTTCCTTAGCTCGTACAGATGATTGATTACGTTGGCGTCGCCTGCCACCCGATCCTCGCCGAAACGCTCCATCTCCAGTTGTCCTCGGTCTTCCCAGCGGGAATTGCGCGTGTCGATGGAATGGAAATACACGCCGCCAAAGCCGGTTTCATCAAGAAACTTCGACAACGCCTCGACTTTGCGCCGGAGTAATCCGTCGTTTGCCCAGGTATAAAATTCCCCCAGATGGTTGACGCAATCCTTGAATTCCGGCTTGTCGCCGTCGAGTCGCTCGCTTCCCACCGCCCAGGTCTGCGGCAGGATAACGCGGATTCCGCGCGCGGCGGCGTAGTCGTTAACCTCCCGCATCCATGCTTTCTGGTCCGGCGTGAACAGGCGGGGATCATTCGTAATGTCTTTATTGCCATGAGTGGTCTGTCCCCACAGCAGGTTGATCTTGTGCGCCAGCGCCCAGTCTATATAGCGTTTGACTTCATCGCTGTCCTTGGCATTTTTCCACATGAACCGGCGGCGATACGCCCACTCGATTCCGCCGGAACAACGCAGCGACACATCCGCCCAGTCCCGCACCGCCACCTGCGGAAATAGAAGCCTGCCATTTTTTTCCCGCAGCAATTTGGCGAAGGTGACCGCGGCGTAAAGCATCCCCTGCCGGTCGGAACCAGCCAATGTGTAAATTTTTCCGTCTTCCTGAGGAGTGACGGCAATGCCGTAGCCCTGCGGTTGTTTCGGCAACTCGGCGGGGAGATAGGCAGCCAGTTCCTTCGTTTCCCGGTCGAACAGGAGCAAGTCGATCATGCCCGCCGCCGGTTTCCACTCCGCTACTGGCATCAGTTCCGGTTCCGGCGCGCCCAGTTCCAGCAGCCGTCGGCGTATCCACTCGACAGCAATTTCATCATTACCTACGAGGCGCACCTTCCCAGCCAGCCCGACCAGTGCAAGAGATTCATCTTCTCCCGTAAAAGTTACCGACTTCGGCGTCGGCAGAATCACGATCCCGCGCGAGTCCAGCGCTTCCTGCGAGGCACGCAGCAGCGTTTCCGACTGCTGGATCGCCGTAGTTTCCGCCGGTTCTGCGGCAGCGGCGACAGTTGCCGCCAGCAATGCGCCGATAAAGGCGTTACGTAAATACGGAGTTCTCATTTTTGCGTCCTCCTGCGTGGGTGTAGGCAACGGCGCGACAGTCGCGGTTGCAGTGGGCTTGGTCAAGATTTCCAGCTTATCGATGTCGAAAACGATTGACGTAGGATAGTCCTGCATTTTCCCCAAGGCAAAACAGAGATACCGGCTGTCGGTGAATGCTTCGTCGTTTTTCTTGCGCGCGACAAACTCGGAAAGTTTCAGTTCGTACCGCACCCAGCCATCGTCGGTGGCGTCCAGTTTGGCCTGAGCCTCGCCCGGCGTGTCGCGCCAACTCCAGTATTCCCCCAGCAGCACCGCCGGGCCGAACTGATTTTCTTTCCTCCCCCGTAGCCAGAAGGAAACTGCGCAAGCGTTTGCCAGAACGTTATCAGGCAACCGGATCGACACACCGCCGCCCTGGTGGGCGGTCAGTCCGCCCAGGGTGATCCGGAGACAGCGTCGTCCTTCCGGCAGCCTCTCATCGGCGGAAGCCGCGACCAGCTCCCCCTTGGAATTCATCCAGTCATTGATATGTGGGGCATGTTCTTCCTCGAAGCCGGTGATGAAACACCTTTCTTCCCCGGCCTCAGTCAAAGGCGACGCGGCAAGAATCAACAACGCCAGCAGTAGGAAAATCCGCCAATAACGCGAAGCTGGATGCGTCAACATGGACTCGTCTCCGGTTCAGTATTGAAAGAATTGAGATTCGGCCAGTCGTCTTATTTATATCATCCCCGATAACACGGACGTTCCGTGCATCCGGAAAGGCCAGGCACATACCTTACCACCCCTGGTACCAGTGCGTGGCGAGGCAATCGGCCAGTGTGGCGCGGTCAACGTGGCTGTCTACAAAAAGCACATTCATTTTTTCATCGTGGGGAAAACCCAACCAGGTTTCGTTCCAAGTGCCGCCCCCATAGCCAAGCCGCATGCCATTTGCCTCGGCGCCGAAAAGCTTGTACGGTTCCTTGATTTCAAACAGCAGACCGATGGTGTTGGCAGGCGCATGCAAGCGTGTGCGTTTCAAAATCTCTTTGTCATCTGTAGCACAATCCCAACCGACGTCCCGGCCAATGGCATACGAACGGTTGCGTGTCGTTCCGGCATATCCTGACGAACAGGGACACCAATAGACCGACGGGCGCAAGTATTGGTTGAGGTCGCCTGCGCCGACATAAGGCGCGAGTTTGGCATCCCAGCAAACCAAGCTGCCGCTGTTGTTGTAATTCGGATACCAGTTGTTGGAATCGTCCATGTACATATCGAATCCAAAAGCAAGTTGTTTATAATTATTCATGCAGGCGGTCTGCCGGGCGAGGTTCAGCACCTTGGACGCGGCAGGCAGCAGCAGCGCGGCCAGGATCGACAGGATGGCGATCACCACCAGCAGTTCCACCAGGGTAAAAGCGGCTTTGCGCTGTGCAAAAAGCGACGAACGGAAGTTTGACGGCAGCATATCCACTCTTCCGGACAAAGGCCGCTTTTTCGGTGCCAGCTCATCCCTGAACAGTCGGAGCAAATTCAGGCGCACCTGCTCGGGAGGCCGTCGGCCTTCAAGAGAGCGCAACATGCGTTCCTCCTCAGCGAAGTTGGTGGTCATGACTGCAATCCCTTTCGCAATTTTTCCAGGCCAAGGCGGTAGCGGGAAGCGGCGGTGCCTTGGGGAATTCCCAAAACCTGCGCGATTTCGCGAAAAGTCATTTCGCCCTGCGTATGCAGCAACAGCACCTCCCGCTCCTGCTCGCCCAGAGCCTGCAAAACCCGGTTCACGCGCTGAATTAATTCCAACTCTGTTACCTGTTCATCTGCCTGCAGAGTCGGCGTCAGGCAGGAAATATAGGCGTGATATTCCCGCAACGATTTTCCCCGCGTCTGCCGGTCACGTTTCCAGTTCAGCACGGAGTTGCGCGCAGCGGTAAAAAGATAAGCCGGTAGGTTGGTGTCTGGACGCAACGCCCGGATATTTTTGATGAATTTCACAAAAACCTCCTGCACGATATCGTCGACAGAATCGGTTTCCCCCAGCGACCGGCAATAGCCAGACAGCTTTCCCGCAAACAGATCGTAAAGACCGGCGAAAGCGACGTCATCGCCTCGTTGGCAGTGCAGAAACAACTCCGGCCAGTTTTTTTCATTTGAGGCATTTTTCATGGTGCTACTTTATTACGCATAACACATGAAGGCAATTATTTATCACCGGTTTTAAATTATTCCGAAAATTTTACCCAAGAAAAAATCGCAAAAACTCTCACTCTTGACTTGACTAAGAAGAAGTATGGCGTAATATCCCTTTAGCTTGCTAATGGCTTGCTGTCTGCTATTTCTTCTGGGATGTTATATGTGCGCTATAAAAATAGGTATGCTTTCAATTCCGCGCTTGGGTAATCCGGAAGTAACTCGGCAACTTTATGCCAACTTTGGGTTTGAGGTGTTCGATCTCTCACGCAGGGATATTGGCAGGGGGAGTTTCAGGAACGCTGATATCCTGCACTGTCCGGGCGGCCACCACGTTGTCCTGAGTCAGCAGGCGATTGTCCATCTCAAGAACTATATCCATGTGGGTCATGGGTTTATAGGAATATGCGCAGGCGCGCATTTTATCGCGCACGCGCAGCTGCTGGAGATGGACGCCTGTATCGTCAGGGCAGAGGGAATTTACAGTATGCGGGTAGTGCAGAAACATCCGGTGGTAAAGGGCTTCAGGAAGGTTCCCCGCTCACCCGACCGGAAAGGGTTGAATCCGGTGCCGCATTCCAACATCGGCAGGATCAGCATCCACCGCGGTAACGGCGGTTATCTCCTGCCCAAAGACAAATCACAGATCATCGCCACCTATGACAATGACGACAAATTCGCCGGTATCGTGGCGGGACTATATGGAGAGGGCAGAGTCGTAGCGTTCTCGGGGCATCCGTACCGAGAGGTCAAATATGACGACAATCTTAAAACCGACCCCAAAGTTACTACGTTACTGAAAAATGCCGCGCTTTGGTGCGGGAAAGCTTTTTGATTTTCTAGCGAAGCGAAAGGATTTACGATGAGCAAGCTCAGAATCGGGATTATCGGCACCGGTCAGCGGGTGTGTTTCCACGGCGGCTGCACTTTCAAGGAGTGCAAGGATCTGATCGAAATCACCGCGCTTTGCGACATCAAACCGGAGCGGGTGGAGTACGCCAAAAAAATGTATGCGCAGGAATTCGGCTACGACAGCGCGACCTACACCGATTACAGAAAAATGCTGGACAGCGAAAAACTGGACGGCGTCTATGTAAGCGGCCCCAACGACACGCATCTGGAAATGACGCTGGCTTGTTTCGACAAGGGAGTTCATGTCCTGTGCGAAAAACCGATGGAGATCAGCCTGGAACGCTGCGACCGGATGATCGCCGCGGCGAAAAAGAAAAAACTCGTCCTGTCGATGGGAATGCAGATGCACTACCGCGAGCGCTACCACATCGTCAAGCGGCTGATTAACGAGGGTCGCGTGGGCAAGCCTGCGATGGTGTGGTGCACCGAATACCGCCATCCTTTCGTCGGCATGAAGGACTGGGTATGGGACACCTCCCGCTCCGGCGGCGCGATTGTGGAAAAGAATTGCCACCACTACGAAATCTTCGATCTCTGGCTGAACAGCCTCCCCACCACCGTCTACGCCACCGGCAATCAGATGAAGCACTTCAACGCCACCGGCGGTGGCAAGAGCGACATCATCGACAACGCCTGGGTGGTGAACGATTACGAATGCGGCGCACGCGGCATGGTGGGAATCTGTTTCCTCGCCACCAACGACAACCGGCACTACCGCGAATTCGGCCTGCACGGCACCGAAGGCAAGATCACTTTCTCCAGCGCCGACGGCGAGAAAATCCATTGGGAACATATCAGCGGAGATACGGCTGAATTCGTCAGCAACCGCGACCTGGAAGGCGGCCTGTTCCGCGATTTCTGCGAATGCGTCAGAACCGGCAGGCAGCCGCTGGTAACGGGCGAACTCGCCAGACGCAGCCTGTTGGTTCCGCTCGCCGCCGAGAAATCCCTGGTGGAAAAACGGGTCGTCAATGTCGATGAATTGAAATAAAGGATAACCATATGAGCCTGAAAATCCTGACCGGCTTTCCCGGCAGTTGTCCCCACGGCAAGGGCGGCGTCAAGCAAGACAAGACCGGAACCTTTATCCTTTTCCCCTCTTACCGGCCGGGTAAAGGAGAAAAGCTGTCAGAGGAAGCCAAGGGCGCGGGGTCGCGTTTCTGGACAAAGATTGAAAATACTGGTACTCGACCCGTTGCTGTGCGAATTGTCGCCGACTGGGAAACCGAGCAGCGCACACAGTTTCACGACATAGGGCACATCCGCGCGCCGGGCGGAGAGTGGGAGATGATTCCCGCCGTCCGGACAGGTTGCCGGGCAGAATACAGTTTCAAAGTCGAACCGGGAGTGACCGACCTGGCGCTGTACCCGGAATACAACTCGGAGGACTGCCTGTGCTATCTTCAAGCCTTGCCGAAAACCGGCGCCAAGGTTGAAGTTATCGGCAAAAGCCGGGAAAAACGTCTGCTTCATTTAATCACTATCCCCTCCCCCACACGTGACGCGAAAACGTTTTTCTTGCAGGCGCGGGATCACGCCTACGAATCAGCCGGGTCTTACGGGGTCGAGGGCATTGTCAATTTCCTGCTGTCGGGGGACGCGCTGGCTAATTACCTGCGCAACAAGTTCACGGTGCAAATAATCCCCATGACCAATCCCGACGGCGTCGACAACGGCATGAGCCGCCTGTCGTGGGAGCGCGGCGCCGACCTGAACCGGGTTTATACTGTGAAGGACAGCGCGCACGAAACCCTGCGCCGGGCGATCGACAAGGCCAGGCCACTCGTCCATATGAATATCCACAACTGGACCAACCATTTCGTCGACGGGCTGCTGGCCAACGACCCCGATATCGCGGAACGCATTCAAACGCACCTTCCCGCCGACCACGCCCGCCATAAGCGCTGGTATGTGCAGACCCATTACGACTACCTGCGCGAAAGCAAGCTGCTGGTCTGTCCGGAAAGCGCCAAAAGCTGGAAAAACTATTGTCAGGAAAAATTCGGCGCGACCGGCGTAAATTTTGAATTCCCCTGGTTCATGCGCACGCCCGATGATATGCGCGAACAGGCACGCAAGGCATTCTTCGCCCTGGCACTTACAGTGATAGAGTTAAATAAACTCTAAAGGCGAAAGACCTGTTTTCCTTGACGCAGATTCACGGATAGGCAAAATAGCTTTGTGAGTTCTCCGCGACCAGTAAGGCGATCACAAAGCATGGCGATATCTTTTTCCATCCTCATCGACAACGAAGCCCACAAGCCGGGCTTGATGACCGAGCACGGCCTTTCGGTCTGGATCGACACCGGCGCGACCCGCATCCTCTTCGACGCCGGCCAGAGTGGGAAGTTTCTCCGCAACGCGCAGATGATCGGCATTGACCCGTCAACAGCCGATCACCTCGTAATCAGCCACGGGCATTACGACCACACCGGAGGCCTGGCCTCGCTTGACGGAAGTCTGCCTCCCGACGTTCCGATCCACGCGCATCCGGAAATCTTTCGCCAACGCTACAGCCGCCACGCCGACGGTAACGTCATCGCCATCGGATTGCCGGAGTTGGCGGAAAAATTTCTTTCGCATCGCGAAAAATATTTCAAGCCTGTCACCGAGTCAACCGAGATTGCGCCGCGCGTCTGGCTGACAGGCGAGGTTCCGCGAGAGACGGAATTCGAGGACACGGGTGGCGATTTCTGGCGAGATGCGAACTGCTCCCGCCCCGACCTGATTGAAGACGATCTTTCGTTATGGGTGGAGCGGGATGAGGGACTCTGGATTTTTCTGGGCTGCGCCCACGCGGGAGTCATCAATATCGTCAGACATATTCAAGCCGTCTCTGGCATAAAAAAAGTACACGCTCTTAGCGGCGGCACGCACCTACGCAACGCTTCTGCCGAACGACTGGAAAAGACGGCCGCGTTCTTGCGCGAACTGTCGCCAAATATTCTCCTGCCCTGCCACTGTAGCGGCGACCGTATCAACGATTTGCTGCGGAACACGCCGTCTGGAAGGGGGCAGACATGAAGAAAACCGCTTCCTGCGAACACAATGAACAAGCAGGCGCGCATTGCATCTGCGATCCGCTGGTGTGTTCCATTTTCGAAAGCATTTCCGACGGCGTCTTCACGGTAGATGAAAATTGGCGGATCACTTTTTTCAACCGGGCGGCAGAGGAGATCACCGGCGTGGGGCGGAAAAACGCGCTGGGCAAGACCTGCTGGGAAGTTTTCCGCGCCGACGCCTGCGAGACCGGCTGTCCCTTGCGCCGCACCCTGGAAAACGGCAAGCCCATCGTCAACCGCACCGCTTATATCGTCACTGCCGAGGGAGCTCGCATTCCGGTCAGCATTTCCACAGCGCTGTTGAAAGATGCCAAAGGCAAGGTAATCGGCGGCGCGGAAACCTTCCGCGATCTCTCCGTCGAAGAGGAACTGAAACAGCAACTCCAGGGTGGGGCGCGGGAAATCGTCACCCACAGCCCGGCCATGCGGCAGATCATGGGAATGCTCCCCGACGTGGCCGCAAGCGGCGCGACCGTGGTGATCCGAGGCGAGACAGGCACCGGCAAGGAACTGCTGGCACGGGCGATTCACGATCTCAGCCCCCGACGCACGGGACCCTTCGTGGCGATAAACTGCGGCGCGTTGCCAGATACGCTGCTGGAGTCGGAACTGTTCGGCTACAAAAAAGGCGCGTTCACTGACGCTAAAACCGACAAGCCGGGACGCTTCGCACGAGCAAAAGGCGGCACGATTTTGCTCGACGAAATCGGCGACCTCAGCCCGGTGTTGCAGGTGAAGCTATTGCGCATGCTGCAGGAAAAAACCTACGAACCGCTAGGATCAACGAAACCTGAACAGGCCGATGTGCGCATAGTCACGGCGACTCACCGCGACCTTGAGGTGTTAGTGGAGCGGGAGGAGTTTCGTCAGGATCTGTACTATCGCATCAACGTGGTGCGGCTGGATCTCCCGCCGCTACGCGAACGCCCGGAGGATATTGCGCTGCTGGCCGATCATTTTGTCCGGCATTTCAATCGCCTGCGCGGCGTCAACATCGCGGGCTTGCGCGCCGATACGTTGTCGCTGCTCCAGCAGCATGATTTCCCCGGCAACATCCGCGAACTCGAAAACCTGATCGAACGCGCCTACGTGCTTTGCCACCAAGGCGAAATCCTGCCGTCGCATCTGCCGTCGACCTTGGCTGTTCCCTCCTCACGCCCAGACAAATCGCTGAAGACGTCGGGAGGGCTTAACACCTCCGCGCGGCAGGCGGAAGCAGAATCCATCCTTGCCGCCTTGCGCCGCCATCATTTCAACCGCGTCGCCGCCGCCGAGGAACTCGGCATTCACAAAAGCACCCTGCACCGCAAAATCACCCGCCTCGGAATTTATCTTCCCGATCAGGATGGTCGCTCCGCGCGCCGGGATTAGAGTAGCGATAATGCCCCGGTTATAGTCGCACAGTCGCATAGGCGCGATTCTTCGGATCAATTCGCCCCTCTCCACCCTATCCCATAACACCTTACAAGCAAAGGCATTCCGGCATTGCCAATCGTCCTCGTTTGCCTGGCACGGAGATTGTTATGTCTGGAATATCGGATTGCACGCAATCGCCCGCGAAGGGATGAAGAATGAAAATAGCCTTGGCCGTCTGGCAGGAGCGCATCTCGCCGGTCTTTGACGCTTCCCGCTCCCTGCGCGTGGTGCAGCTGACGGCGGAAGGAAAAGAAGAACGGCGTGAAGAAATCAGCCTTGACGTTGCCTATCCCTCGCAACGCGTAACTATACTGATGAACCAGAGGATCGAGGTTCTGATCTGCGGCGCGGTAAGTGCGCCCCTGACGGAAATGATCTCGGCGGCGAAAATCAAGGTGATTTCCTTCGTCGCGGGCGAGGCGGAGGCGGTGCTGGCGGCATTCCTGTGCGGCGAACTTCCGTCAGAAGCTTATACGCAACCAGGATTCTGCGGGCGCAGACGCCGCTGCCGGGGCGGACGAAATTGTCAATAAGGTAAAGACATTTTTCCAAGGAAGGATACGATCATGCCAGGAGGAGATGGACGCGGATCGCAAGGCGGAGGCAGAGGACGCATGGGTGGACAAGGCAGCGGGCCCGGTGGCGAGTGCGTGTGCCCGCAGTGCGGCCATCGCGAATCGCATCAACAGGGACAACCGTGCTTCGACCGGAAATGCCCGAAGTGCGGCACAAGTTTGGTGAGGGCGGGATAAGCTAACCATGCAGATTCGTGGATGGCAGGTTCCGATATTTTGAACTATAAGAAAGGGAGGTGTATCATGCCTGGTGGAGACGGAACTGGTCCCATGGGAATGGGAGCGATGACGGGACGCGCGGCCGGATTCTGCGCGGGGTACGGAGTGCCGGGCGCCATGAACCCGGTAGCGGGGCGCGGTTGCGGCAGGATGTTAGGCGGTGGTTTCGGCGGTCGAGGCAGAGGAAACATGGTCAGGGCAACCGGTTTGGTCGGCTGGCAGCGCGGCTATGGTTTCGGCGGCGCGGCGACGGTAGCGCCGACGAAGGATCAGCAGCTGGCCGCGCTTCGCGCGCAGGCCGAATCGATGGAGGGCGCGTTAGCCAACATTCGCTCGCGCCTTGCGGAGATCGAGAAAGACGGCGAATAGATCGTGAGCGACGCATGACCGGCATGACACCGCATCTCTTCGGCCCCGTGCCGTCCCGCCGCCTGGGACGGTCGCTCGGGGTCGATCTGGTGCCGTTCAAGACCTGCACGTTCGATTGCATTTACTGCCAGCTTGGCAGAACCACCGTTATTACCACGAAGCGGGAGGCGTTTGTCGAGCCGCAAGCCATACTGGATGAAATCCGGTGCAAGCTGGCCGACGGAGTCAAGCCGGACATCATTACGCTATCCGGTTCCGGGGAGCCGACGCTCTGCCTTGGCCTCGACCAGATCATTCGCGGCATCAAGGCGATTACTGAAATCCCGGTCGCGGTTTTGACCAATGGCTCATTGCTGGGGAACAAGGCGGTGCGGCAGGAACTGCTCGACGCGGATCTGGTTATCCCCTCGCTCGATGTGGGCGACGAGAAGTTATACCGCTATATCAACCGCCCTGGCGACGAACCTGGCTTCGGGCAACTGGTTGAGGGGCTGTGTTCTTTCCGGCAGGCTTTTCCTAAGCCGATCTGGCTTGAAGTGTTTCTTTTGGCCGGAGTAAACAGCGCGGAAGCGGATGTGCGGCGCATCGCCGAATGCGCCAAACGCATTGCGCCAGACAAGGTGCAACTCAATACCGTTGCGCGTCCCCCGGCGGAGGACTATGCGCTGGCGGTTTCGGTCGGGCAGATGGAGAAGCTTTCCCGCCTGTTCGAATGCAAGGTTGAAATCATATCCGACACGGCAGGCATTCACGCCGAGCCGGATATGCGCGCCTCGCAAGGCGACGTGCTGGCGCTTTTGCGACGCCGTCCCTGCACGGCAAAGGGAATCGCGACGGGATTGGGTATTCACCGCAACGAAGCGGCGAAACACCTAGGCGAACTGATCAAAAACGGTACGGTACGAACGGAATATAGAAATGGCGAAGCGTTTTATCTCGCCATCGGCGAGGAGCGCGAGCAATGAAGATAGCCATAGCCAGCGGCAAGGGCGGCACTGGCAAAACCACTGTCGCCACTTGCCTGGCGCAGGTACTAGCGGAGACCGGCCTGCGTGTGCGGTATCTGGACTGCGACGTCGAGGAGCCTAACGGCCATCTGTTTCTGCATCCGGAAATATACGAATCAAAACCCGTCACCGTACCGGTGCCGGAGGTGGATCGGGAAAAATGCGTCGGCTGCGGCCTCTGCGCGAAAATCTGCCAGTACGCCGCCATCGCCTGCGTCAAAAAAAAGGTAGTCACGTTTCCCGAGCTTTGCCACGGCTGCGGCGGCTGCGCCCGGGTCTGCCCCGCGGGCGCGATTCGCGAAGTGGGGCGCGGGATCGGCGTGGCCGAAACCGGTCGGTCGTGCAAGATCGATTTCGCGCAAGGCTGCCTGCGGGTCGGCGAAGCCATGAGCCCTTCTCTCATCCGCCAAGTCAGGGATATTCCCACCGGGGCGGAACTGGACATCATCGACGCCCCCCCTGGCACTTCCTGCCCCGCCATTACCGCGATTCGCGGGGCTGATTTCGTGCTGCTGGTCACCGAACCTACGCCCTTCGGGTTGAACGATCTGGCGCTTGCGCTCGATATGGTGCGGGAGTTAGACATCCCCCGCGCGGTCGTGGTCAACCGGCATGAAGATGAAAACCTCAGCGCCAGAAAATTCTGCTCGGAGAGGCATGTTCAAATTGCGGCAGAAATCCCCGATGACCGGCGCGTGGCTGAAGCGTACTCCCAGGGTCTGCTGCCAGTGATAGCCCTGCCGGAATACCGCCCGTATTTTCTCGATCTATGGGCAAACGTCAATAAGCTGGCGACCGGGACTCCGGGAAAGGAACCGGCATGAAAGAAATAATAATCATCAGCGGAAAGGGCGGCACCGGCAAGACCAGTCTTACCGGCGCGTTCGCCGCCCTGGCCGAAAACCCGGTGCTGGCAGACTGCGACGTGGACGCGGCCGACCTGCACCTCATACTCAAGCCCAAGATACTGGAGACCCACGACTTCAGCGGCGGCAAGCAGGCGCGCATCGAGCCGGACAAATGCACCGGTTGCGCGACATGCGAGGAAGTCTGCCGTTTTGGCGCAATCAGACGCATTCCGGCCAAAGACGACATTTCGCCTCCCTTTTTCGCAGTCGATCCCGTCGCCTGCGAGGGCTGCGGGGTCTGCGCCTGGTTCTGTATTCCGAAAGCGGTTCAATTTGAGGACGCGCTGAACGGACACTGGTTCGTGAGCGAGACGCGCTTCGGCTGCCTGGTTCACGCCAAGCTGGGAGTGGCGGAGGAAAACAGCGGAAAACTCGTGACCCTGGTGCGGAACAGGGCAAAACAGATTGCCAAAGAGCGGAACTGCCCCTATCTTCTGGTGGACGGCTCGCCCGGCATCGGCTGCCCCGTGATCGCCAGCCTCACCGGCGCGGATCTGGTGGTGATCGTGACCGAACCGACTGTCTCCGGCGAACACGATCTCGCGCGCGTAGCCGATTTGGCGAAACACTTCGGCATCCCCGTCGCGGTCTGCGTCAACAAGGCGGATATCAATCCCGGGATGGCAGATCGTATCCGCGTCAACGCTGAGGCGCGCGGGCTTTCGTTTGCGGGCACGGTGCCCTATGATAAGGCAGTCACCGCCGCGCAGGTTGCGCAACTTACTATTGTCGAACATGATCGCGGCGAACTGGGCAAAGCCGTGCGCAAAGTCTGGGAGCGCGTGACTGCGCTGGCTGACGGAAAGGATACGAAATGAAGATAGCAGTGACAAGCGAAGGCTCCACGCTGGAAGCGGCGGTCGATCCCCGGTTCGGGCGGTGCAAGTATTTCATCGTGGTGGATACAGATACCGGCGCGTTCGAGGCCGTCGACAACGTGCAGAACCTGAACGCCGCGCAGGGCGCGGGAATTCAATCCGCCGAAACTGTCGTGAATCAGGGCGCGGAAGCGGTGCTGACCGGCCATTGCGGCCCCAAGGCCTTCCGCACGCTGTCGACTGGCGAAGTGAAAATCTACGTCGGCGTGGAAGGAACGGTTCGCGAGGCGGTAGAGGCGTTCAAGGCGGGAAAGTTGCAGGCCTCGGAAAACGCCGATGTGGAGGGTCACTGGTAATGAGCGATATTGCCTATCGCCCCATCGGCGTGATTCGCAGCGAGCATACTATCCCGGAGAACACGCCGATCCAGCCGGTCTTTGCCGAAGGCTGCAAGGGACGGGCGGAAATACTTCCGGAATTCGCGGAAGGTTTGCGCGACCTGGACGGCTTTTCGCACCTTTATCTGATTTATCATTTCGACCGCACGAAAGGAACCAAACTGCGGGTGAAACCATTTCTGCAGGATGTCGAGCGCGGGCTGTTCGCCACCCGCGCTCCGTGCCGCCCCAACCCGATCGGCCTCAGTATCGTACGGCTGGCGGGGATCGAGGGAAACACGCTGCTGCTGGATGAGGTCGATATATTGGACGGTACGCCGTTGTTGGATATAAAGCCATATACCGAGAAGTTTGACTGCCGCCAGGAAGTGCGAAGCGGTTGGCAGGACGAAGTGGATAACGAGACCGCCCGACAACTGGGAAAACGCGGCTATCGTGGCCGGAAATAATAATAATTTTAACCATCAAACTGGAGAAGAAACCATGCGTATCGCTATCCCTGTTGCCGCGGGCAAACTTGCCATGCACTTTGGCCACTGTGAAGTATTTGCCCTGCTGGAAGTAAATCCGAAGACTAAAAAGATCGAGAAACAAACAGATATCACGCCTCCGCCGCACGCCCCGGGAGTGCTTCCCAAGTGGCTGGCCGAGCAGGGCGTGACCCTCATCATCGCCGGGGGCATGGGTTCGCGAGCGCAGGGGTTATTTGCGGAAAACGGCATCGAAATCGTGATCGGCGCCCCTTCGGAAACGCCGGAGAAAATCGCCGCCGCCTATCTCGACGGCACTCTCGTCACCGGCGGCAATACCTGCGATCATTGATATCGACTCATAAGTAAACAAGGTCTATCGCCAGATGAGCAAAAACCAGCGGCAGCAGTTTGTCGGTATGCAGATAGATCAGCGCCATGCTAATGCCCAGCAGAAAAGCCGAAAACGTTGCCCGACTGCCATTTTCCCAATGGATAGCCGCAAACAGCAGGGATGAGATAACAATAAATAGAAATCTCTTATTGCGAAATAACCGGCGAAGCAACGCGCGAAAATAAAATTCCTCCACCAGCGCGGCGGTGCAGGACATCCACAGCAAAACCACCACCCGCAAGTGCGGTTCGTTGGGCATGAACTGTTGATACGTAAACCCCGGCGTCCATAGTTCATCAGGCAAAACCGTAGCGGCGAACCAGTTGGCAAGCATGTAAACGATCATGCAAGCGATTGGCACAACCAGGTACAGCGCAAACCATTTCAGCAGGCCAAGACCTCCATCCACGCTGTCCGACGCCAACCCTATATCCTTACCCTGAAATAAACTGCCTGCTCTGACAATAATCAGGGCAGGCAGTGCGAGCCAGGTTATCAGTTCCACTAAACAGATAAGCGCCGGACGCGAACTCAGCCAAGGATTGTAAAAACCGTTAAGCAACAGCGGCGCGATGCCTAGGCAGATCAGCCCCGCCAGCCTGTAATCATCCTTGCTGATTGCAGCATTAATCATCCCTACCCCGCCAGCGGGGCGAAGTGCTTGCGCATGTGTTTGGCAATGATTTCATAATGCTTTTCCTCGTGTTCGCGCAGGGTCTGCATGATTGCCGTCTTGAAGCGTTTACCGTCATCGGCTGTCAGCACCGAACCGAAAGTGACGTGGAACGCCTGGCGAGTGTCGAACTGGTCGAGAATGTCGGGGGCGTTCAGATGTTTGCACGCTTCCGGGCGGATCACTTTCGCGAGGTCGGCGGAGACGTGGTAGGATTTCTTGTCCTCCTCGTAACGCCCGATGGCGAAGGCGAGGATTTCCAGAAAAAGAGGTTCGTTTACACAGGCGACGGTGCGCAGGGCTTCGAGGTAGGAAGTGCCCGCGGTCTTGAGGTGGACGCGGCCTTTGGCATGTTTAGCGCAGATGGGGTAGATCGAAAACTTGTCGGAGCCGGAGTGGATCGACAGCTTGTAATTGCCGAACGCTTCCGCCACCTTGCAATGCTCGATATAGGCTTTCTCGAATGCCGGAATGTCGCCGATGTAGTCGACGCCTTTTTCAAAACGGCCGATGAAGCGGGGAGCGAGGCCGATCCATTCCGCACCCAGACGGCGCAGTTCCGACGCGAAATAATAATGCTCCAGCGTCGTGGTCGGGCTGTCGGTTTCATCTACCGACATTTCCAGTTCAAACGGCTTGCCCTTACCTTTAATATAGCGATACATCATCACGGTGTGATTGACCGCCTTGCCGTACTTGACGGCGGCGCGGAGAATGTCTTCTTCCGAAAAAGTCAGGTCGAGTCCGGCCACGTCGATTTTCTTGCCGGAGTAACGGGACAGGGTTTCCTTGGCGGAGGTTTCCAGTCCGTCCCACGGCAGAGCAGACATTTTCGTGCGCAGGTCAGCTTCCGGCAACTTGTCGGCGTCGTTGTCGACATGGTCACCAGGGTCGATGGTGAACATGGTGAAACCGGCGGCCATGGTGTAATCCACGTTTTCCGGTTTTTTCAGATGGTCGGCGTCGGAGCCGAAGCCGCCGACCCAGCCCGCTTCCAGCACGCCAAAAGTGGCGCAATCCATCACCTGATCCGGCGTGCGACGGGTGCGCTCCATCTCCCGGATTGACTGTTGCGCAAGATAGGGAACAACGCCGGTGCCGATGATCGCCTGGATATGCCCCGGCGTAGCAATGCCCAGCCGGTCGCCGCAGCCGCCGCTAGTGGCGGTGCCGACCAGTTTGGGCGCAAGGAAAGAAGCTTCCGCCCGGAGCTTGACGGCGGTCTCGTGATTGCAGGGCAGCTTCTGCATAAACATATCTTTGCCGCCGACTTTAACTGCTGTGCCATCGTTGGCAGACGAGAGTCTCAAAACAGTTTTTTCGATTCCGGAGCGACCCATGGCATAAAGAACGCCTTTGCCGCCGCATGAGCTTTGGGGATAGACTTTCAGGCTGGAAGCGGCGGAAAGTGTCTTTGCCACGGCGTCCCGTTCGGTGAGAGCGAGGTTGGCGGGTTCGTCGCCGGAGAGCAATTCGGTAAGTTTTTTCATGTTGTTCCTCTCTTTGGGTAAAAAACAGGTTTTATTTGTCAAGCGTCAGGAATTCACAACACATTGCAGCAAGAAGGCTTTTATCTCCCGCTTCACGGGCAATATCACGCAATTTTGGAGCCATACCCGGCGCCAGTTGCGCCCCGCCCCGGAAAATAGATCTGAACATTCCGACAAATTCCTCGTAAGCATTCAGTGCCTTTTTTTTCTGCTTCATCACGGGAGCGTCTTTGAGTAAATCTTTCAACTCTTTTTCCCGACTGTGCTCCTTTATGCTTTTAAGGTATAAATCGCCGTAGTAGTCCAGCAACAGCGGGTCGCTTTCGGACAAATCCCGGGTGACAGCGAAAATCTGCTCGATACGTTTATCTATAATCACCTTGAGTTTTTCCAGCTTGGCTCGTAACGCCGCGTCCAACTCGGGTTTAGCCAGCATCTTTTCCAGATATTTGGCAGCCTTGCCTATTCTAAAATCATTTGCATGGTCGACGATTTTCTTCAAATCCGGCTCGGGATAGTCCGGAGAATAAATGAAAGGAGCGTAAGCCAGTTCACAACGCCGGAACATCTGGGCGGAAGAAGTGTTATCTTCCGGTGAGATGGAATGCCCTTTCCCGGCGGTGATCTTCAGATAAACGTCTGGGGAATTTCCCTTGGCCGCGAGGGTGAAAAGGTCTGCCGCGCGTGCGCATTGGCTCACGCCCAGAGTAGGTCCACCCGCATTCCACTCATTTTCTCCCAACCCAATAAACCAGCTCATCATCAGGTGTTGCGTAGCCTTGTCCCAGTAATTGGAGCCATAGAGTCCCATATGGCAAAAAGGCCACTCCGAGCCGCGGATTTTCGCGTAGCGTTTGAAAAAAGCGGAATGGACGAGTCCGCCGCCGGAAAATGAACCGATAGCGCCCCGCCCCGCGATAATTTTGTAATCGGCCTGCGTCTGGGCGATAGCGAAACGGGCAGCCATTACCTTGCCTTCGGTATCGTGGCTGTTATCGCCGTCCATATACTGCATTCTTATGCCGATCAGGTTAAACGGTTCGAGAAAACTTTCTTTCCACGAGCCGGGATTGACGTCGGGGCTTGGTTTTCCCTGGCCGTGAAAGAAAATATGCAACCCGGCGGGATTGCTGTCCGAATATGTGGACGGGACATAAACGGAGTACCAATAATCGCCATAAGGCGTTTTTACCCGGTACGATTCCCGTTTTCCCGCATTTTCCGAAGGCTTGATCATGGCTTGATCAAGGTCGGCTGCTTGCGCCTGGAAGGTCGCGCGGAAGAGATAAATTACCAAAAGCGGCAACACCAGTAGTTTCAGGAAATGCTTGCCCATCCATAGTCCTCCAGCGATTGCGGAAAAAAAAATTGAGAAGCAATGCCGGTAATGCGCAGCTGATAGGGTATGTTCTCCCGTGCCACCTGTCAAGTATTAATCCCCAAGTGATCAAGGCACTTAACGGAACAAATGGGCGAAAAGCCCAAGGAAAAATCCCATGACATAATCACGGGAAAAAACGATGAACAGCGCGCCGATGGCGAGAAACGGCCCGTAGGGAATGAAACTGTTGCCCGAACTCCAGCGGAACAGGAAAATGTCGGCCAGACTCATCTGGTGTTCGGCGCGCTCCTCGCGGTTGGGCCAGCGCCCGGAGCGGAGCTTATCGAAAATTCCGGCAAACGCGCCGAAACAGGTGCCTGCGCAGAACGCCGCCAGTATTTCCCGCCAACCCAGCATCGCGCCCATGAAGCCCATCAGCTTCACATCGCCCAGACCGATGGCGGAACGGATTTCCGCTTCCTTTTCGTTGACCTTGCTGATGTGCGCGCGGAAAACCAGCGTTCCAGTCAGGCTGATGAAAAACATGCTGCCCGCACCCATTGCCGCGCCGGCGAATGACGCCAGCAGACTCAGCACCGGACGCGGCACGCTGGGAAACAGCGTGGTGAATTCCGGACTCCGGGAAAGGTGGAAATCAGGCAGCAAGGCCGCCACCGCCACCGCCACCACCATGCCTCCGAGAGTGATTTCATCAGGGATGATCTGGTGGTCGAAGTCGATGAAGGTCACCACCACCAGCATTGCCACGAAAACCAGCGTCACCATGAGCACGCCGATGTTCTGGTAAAAACCGTAATCGTTGACGGTGACACTCTGGAGCGCAACGTAAGACCAGAGAATGGCGGTAAGCAGTTCGATGGCCGGATAGCGCCAGTGGATCGGCTCCTTGCACTGGCGGCAGCGCCCCTTGAGAATGATCCAACTGAACACCGGCAGATTGTCGAGGCCGAAAATGGAGCGACCGCACTTGGGGCAGGAACTCGGCGGATCAAGCAGGCTCAGGCTATAGGGCAGACGGCAGATGACGACGTTCAGAAACGACCCCACCGCCGCGCCGAACAGGAAAAAGACCACCGCGTAAACCAGTTCGACATGCTCGTAGAAAAATCCGGCTGACGATATCATCATGGAAGCAGATTAAACGCCGCGAATCGTTTTCAGTCAATCAAATAATTCCGACCCTGCTCCTACACGCTTTTTTTTATATTCTATACTTTCTGGCGACTGCGCACCAGTATCGGTGGTATGCAAAAATCGTTCGCACAGGATTTTATGCGTAAGGCATCGGTGTATTTTAATTCGTGCATTTACCAAGCAATTCTCTTTTGATTTTTTCAATAACCGCCCTGGCGTGTTGAATATCCGCGTCCTGTTCAGCGCCTCTGTTCATTTCGCACTCTATAGTCAGCGGCTGCCGGTAACCTTGCGAATATAACTCGCGCAACAGTTGCGCAAATCCGGTGTCTCCCTCGCCCAACAGGGTCTCTTTTCCACGCTCGCCCAGCGTCGCCGCGCGGACAGCGTCCTTGCAATGGATGTGCGTGATCAAGCTTCCCAGCTTTGCCACCAGCTCGGCCGGTTCGCCTAGACCGTAGATAAGTAGATTGGCAGGGTCGAAGTTGATTCCAAGATTTGGCACGCCGATGTCGTTGATCGTTCTAGCCAAGACAGCGACGCTTTCCTGTCCCGTCTCGAAAGCGAAAGTCTGGCCTTGGCTTTCGAGAAATAGAGCCAGGTTCCGCATCGCCCTGACGAAACCGCGGTAGCAATCGCAATCCGCGTCCTCGGGAATGAATCCCACGTGTGCAGCTACTTCCTCAACCCCGATCTCCTTCGCCCAACTGCCGTAGCGGCAGGCGCGCGCAATGCGTTCTGCGCGGAATTCGTCCGGCACCAATCCCAGGGTGGAGGGGCCTTTTTCTGCCGACCAGTCTTGGCCGGAAAAAGTCATGAAAACCGAATTGATGGTAACTCCGTTCTCTTCGGCGGCGTTAAGCAGGCGGCGCGTCTTGCGCCTGCCTTCCGCGCCGTACAGGTAATCGTCTCCCGGCGCGGCCAGTTGGCAATATGAAAAACCTTCCTCCCGCACATGCGCGAATACGTCTTCCGGTTCCCGGTTAAGCCGGGCGAAAACGCCCAGCGGTAGAGGTTCAATGCGTTCCATCTATTTTCCTCCATTCATCATTTAAAGGTGTTTTCAACGCGGCACCTCAATCCATTTATCCAGATTTCCGCACCCGTTCGCTATGGCCTCCAGAATAGCAATGATCTCGCAAGTCTGCGCCATTGGCACTTCCGACTGCCGGGAAAAAAAGAATCCCAGTATGCTGTCGGTCATCTTCTCGAAAAATGGATCGGTTATTTCCTCAGACTGGAAAAATGCGTTTCCTGCTTGGGCGGCCAGTTGGAATTTTGCCGCCGGATGATAGTTCACCTTCCCCATGCGGCTGTCTTCATATTTGACCGACACGGCAAAGGCTTCACCGTTAGCCTCCACCATCACCCTGCGCGCGCCAGTGCCGAGAATACAAACTAGCATTTCAACTTGGTGAACCGCATAGAATTTGAACCGTTGCCCGCCGCCTAATGAACAGGCGAATTCCCCCTTTCCGGGAGCAGGGAAATCCGACACTGTGCGCGCATATCGCAACGCGGAGCAACTCATAAGCGGAGAGCCGTGCTTTGCCGCCAAGGCGAACATGCGCTTGGCGGCGGCAAGGTCCGGCGCGAAAGTCTTGTCCACGTAGACCGGTTTTCCGCTTTTGAGCGCGTAGTCGGCAAGTTCCTCGTGAAGTTCGGAATTGTTCGGTGCCAATACCATGACGCAGTCGGATTTGTTCACGACTTCCTCAATGGAACGCGCCGGCGCGATCTTCAGATCGCGGCACCACGCCTCTAACGGACGCCGCTCGGGATGTGGGGCGACTTCCCATGCGCAACTAATTTCAAACTCGTCGGCAAACGAAGACGCTGCGATCCAGCTTGGAAAATTATTGGCATGCCATTCGTCAATAAAACTGTCGATAATGCCTATGGTCTTTTTCATTATCACTACTCCTGATTTGCCTGATGTCCTGACAACCGCGATTCGTGCGGCACATATCCGCTGGCCTGACGCGCGCGCTCGATAATTCGCGCGGTTTCCAGCCCCTCATCCATCGTGACAGGATAAGGCACACCGTCGACGATGTCGGCGTAGATATGCCCCCACATGGTGTCTGGATAGGTGTAACCCATCTCAGGGTCAGGCGTTTCGTCCGGCGCGAGCGTCCTGCCCCGTTGCAAGATCCGCCCTGTCGGCGGAATGGGGCGTTCCTCCTCGACAAACTCCAGCTTTTCGTTCGGATTTCCGTAAGCCAGCGGAAAGTTTTCGCGCACCGATTCGATCGCCTCCAGCTTTTGCGCGGGATCGAGATAGCGCAATTGCACCGTCTTTTCCTCCACCGGCACGACCAGGGTCCCCCGGTCTCCCCACGCCTCGTAGAGCCGCCCCGGCAGCATGGTGTTTGTGGAAATCTCCACGTCGACCACGCGCCGATTGGTGCCGCGCAGGATCAGCTTGACCTGATCGTCGGCGTCGCCAGCAGTGACGTTGTGTTGCAGGTCGCACCAGAGGTCGGCCACGGGTGAACCGAGCAAGCGCAGAGCCTGGTCGATCAGGTGCGGCCCCCAGTTGTTGAGTATCCCGCCGTAACAGTCGCAGCGCGTCTGCCAGTCCAGTCGCCGGACGAAACCCGGATGGCGGTAGACTTTCACCATGCCAACGTTCCCCAGTATACCCGAAGCGATCAAGTGCCTGACGTAACAGAACGCGGGTTCAAAGCGGCGGTTGTGGCGCAAGAAAAGTTTGCCGGGATATTTCCGCGCCGCTTCCGCAAGCGCGTCAATCTGCTCCTGGGTGACGGCGACAGGTTTGTCTATGACAACGTATTTTCCCGCTTCCAGCACGGCGAGCGCGTGGGGCGTATGGTCGAAATTTCGGGTGGCAATAGTGATCATCTCTATCCGGTCGTCGACCAGCATCTCTTCCAATGACGGGTAAATCCGCGCCTGTACGAAATGCTTAGGTAACTCCTGGCGACGGTCAGGGGCATGGTCGCAACCGGCGACGATCTCGAACAAATCCGGAGACAGCGCCAGTTCCGCCGCGTGCATGTGACGCCCGGCGCGACCCAACCCGAGAATGCCGACTCTGATTCTGCGTTTCATGGTTGATATCCTTTCATATCATGCCTGGGAAGATACCGTTTCCTGGAAATGACAATAGCGGCAGACGCCGTCTTTCCATACTTCCAGCGGGTGCCATTTTTCGTCGGCGATGACGAAGTCGGCGAAGTATCCCGCTTCCAGCGCGCCGACGCGGTCAAGTCCCAGCGATTGCGCCTGGTTGAACCCGGCGCAGCGGATCAGTTCCGCATCAGGCAGCATACGCAAGGTACGCAGGTGTTGCAAGCTTTCGTGAAAGCGCGAGACGCTGCCTGCGACCATGCCGCTTTCGAGAGTGGCGCGGCGGTTTTTAACCGTTACGGGGAGTTCGCCTAAGACATAATTGCCGTCCGGCATACCCGCCGCCCGCATTGCGTCGGTGATGAGCATGATCCTGTTTGCGCCCTTGCAGCGGAAGATGATTTTCAGCATCTCGTCGCTCAAGTGAACGCCGTCGGCGATAATCTCGACCAGCACATCGTCGGCCACTAACCCCCCGCCGACCATGCCGGGACGCAGATGATGCAACGGCGTCATGATGTTGCAGAAATGGGTGAGGTGTTTCATTCCCGCCGCGCGCGCTTGTTCAAACAAATCGAAGTCAGCCGTGCTATGCGCGCCCGAAGGCATGACTCCCTCCCGCGCGAGTTGGCGGATCAAATCGAGCGCGCCGGGAAGCTCCGGGGAAAGAGAAAGCACCTTTACCGGGCAGATGGCGCGCGCGGCATGAACCAGTGCGATGTCGGGGCAACGCAGATGCGCGGGATTCTGCGCTCCCGCGCCCTCGGGATTGATGAAAGGCCCTTCCAGATGCGCCCCGAGCAGCCGCGACCCGTCGCCGGGATGGCTGGCATAGCGGGCGGCGGCGCGGAGAGCGGCGAAGATGTTTTCCTCCCCCACCGTCAGGGTCGTGGCCAGCATCGAAGTAACGCCCTCTGCGATTTTTCCGCAGCCGATGGTTTGAAATGCCTCGTCGGTAGCGTCGCAAAAATCCGCACCCAGGCAACCGTGAAAATGAATATCGATAAATCCCGGCAGCAGATAGTTTTCATTCACGTCCACGATCCGCGCCGCCTGCGGCAGCTTTTCCCCCGCGCGATAAACCGCTTCGATCAACCCGTCGTTGACCAGCAGGGAAGCGCCGGAATTGTCGATGCCAGCGGAAACCAGGTGTGCGTTTTTGAATAAGGTTCTCATCACGTATTCCCGTCGGCAAGCGATATGACGTCGCCGCAATAGATGATCTCGGCTTCCGGTACGCCGAGCAGGAAAGACGCGGGCAATTCTGCTGTGATTCCGCCTTTTTTGATTTGCGCAATCGGTTCCCGCTGTTCCGCAAAACAGGCGAGCAAGAGATGTTGCCTCGCTGACAGGATTTGCTTCATTCCCATGGTGACGGCGCGCCGAGGCACGATATCTTTCCCGGCAGCAGTCAGGCGACAGTTGGTCTCGATAGTCTGTGCAGCCAGGCCGATCACTCGGCTGGGCAGCGCGGCGAATTCCTCCGTCGTAATTTCGTCGCTCGACACTGGTTCGTTAAAGGCGATATGCCCGTTGAAACCGATTCCCAGAAGTTGCAGATCAAGACCTCCGGCGCCTGCCAGCCGTGCGTCAAAGACGCCGGGATCAACCGGATCGGGGAAATGGGCGTGCGCGGCGGTGGAAAAGCCAAGTCCCTCATGCAAGCGGGAGAAAAAATTCTCGTGCATGTATTTCCGGTAACTTAACGGGTGTGAATATGGCACCGCCTTGCCGTCATCGCCGACGTATTCGTCGAGATTCCAGGTATGCAGATGTTGCAGCGGAATCCGGTTTTCGTTCAGCAGGTCGGCGAGGAGTTCGTAAAGCCCGAGCATGGTGTTGCCGGTGGCCAACCCTATATTGACCGGTTTGCCTTTTACCGTGCGGTCGGCGATTTTCTCGTAGATTTTCCGCGCTCCGATTGCGCTCATTTCTTTGTAGTGCGCAACCCTGCTCCAGATCATGACGGATTCCTTTGCATATTGAATTTTCCTGTTGGTACTGTACAATGTAATGAGTTAATTGGAATGGATGAACCGTGCAGGTTCATACACTTTTGGTGCAGAAATGAAATTTTTCGACAATCTGAAATTTGCCACGGCGGGACACCAGAAGAACTTCCGCAAATCCTGCGACGCTCCGCCGCTCTATTACGGATTGCAGTTTATCCTATCCGGTGAAATAGAAATCTCGGTCGACCATCAGCCGCACCAGCGCGACAAAGGCCCGGTCGCCTTTCTTACCTGCCCCGAGTACAACTATAATTATTACACTCCGGCAACAGGCGAGCGCGAACATTACTGGATCTGCTTTTACGGGGAACGGGTACGCGACTATCTGGCGGGAGAATTGTTTGCGGTCGACCCGCGAAAAATGCTGATCCGGCTGGCTAATCCGGAGTTGTTCCTCGCGCAGGTGCAGGAACTGGTGCAATTGGTGCGAAGCGGCTCCCGGCACGAAAAGGCGGTGCTGCTGCTGGAGAACCTGCTGCTCCTGCTGCAAGACAAAAAGGAATCGCGCGAATTGCCCCGGCGCTATTCCGCGCAGTTCGATTCTCTGGTTTCAAGAATCAGGCTTGCTCCCGAAAAAAATTGGGATTTTACCGCGCAGGCACAAGCATTCTCGATCAGTCTGAATCATTTCAACCGGATGTTTCGCGCCTTTTATGACAACTCTCCCCAGCAGTTCGTTATCCAGTGTCGGCTGCTGAAGGCGGCTGATTTGCTGATCTCAACCTATTATTCGATTGCGGAGATTTCACACTTGGTCGGGATCGACAACGAACTTTATTTTTCGCGCCTCTTCAAGAAGAAATTCCAGGAATCCCCCCGGAATTACCGCGCCGAGTTCGGTTCCTCCTGACTTCCCGGCAGCACGTAAGTCAAACCGCCTTTGACATCCCAACAGGGATAATAGGTCATTACCACCCGGTCCGCTTCCAGGCGCATACCGGTTTCGCCCTCGACCAGAATCGCGCTAGAGCCGGCGTCATCTGGCAAAATATCTTTTACGATATAGGAATGCCTGCGTCCCTCCCCGTCGAGGATAAGGATAAGATCGCCCGGATTCGCCTTGCCGCGCAAATCTCCGGAAACCGTGAAGGAGTTACGCTTGTCTCCCTGACTGGTACTCGCGACAGACAGAACTTTGCCAGTCAATGGCGTAGCGCCAAAAGCTGCGGCTGCCTGCTGGTTACCGGCGGCATCTGTCTGCTGCCAGGTCAGTTTACCGGGAAAGGCGTGGAATGTGTCGACGCGGTTATCGGCAAGAGTAATTCTGACTGCTACTTCTCCATCGACAGTGGCTTCATTCACGTTTAGTGTTTTAAGCGTCGCCTGTCCGTCAGCAATTTCGTAAGCGGCAACAAAAACATTTTCCGGCCCCTGCCTGCGCAGGCAGAGAAATTCCGAGGTTTCGGATGTTTCGCACTTAGTCGAACTTACAACCCCCGGTTTGCCCCAACACGAAGGCTCGCTTTCCAGTCGGATAGCAGGGCCTGCGGCAATCAACACATCAGTCTCTTTTCCGCCTGCGATAAGAGTACGGAGTTTAGCACCACCAGGCGCGGCAAAGATCGCCACGGTTTCCTGGTCGCATTTCTCCATGCCGCGTTTGATTTGCAGATGTTCGCCGAGTTTTCCGGAAATCTCCCGCAAAGGAGGAAGGTTTCCCTCACCCAGTTCGATACGGTAACGCGTGGAAAGGTTGCCGTGCAGCATCCAATCGTGCCGGTTGCCGCCCTTGACGCGAAAGATGTCGAGCACATAGCTGCGCTTTTCGTCGATTTTCACCAGCGCCAGCGTCCGGTCGTAGATTTCCGCTTTTTTTTCATAAGCGCGGCTGCCGTCGACTTCCACGATCTTGATTTCCGACCGGGTTGAATCCCACAAGCGTAGCTGCCCCAGATCATCGCAAAATCCCCGCCAACCGCCCCAGAGATCTCCATACTTGTAATGAGGGTATTGATAAACCACATCGTCTGGTTTCTGTCGCATATGTTCCTTGAAGCCTTGCTGATTGGTTTCATCTATCACTACGGTGTTGTGCGCATAGGTGCTGACATTCCAGTCATGTAGTCCCCGGTAACCAGTTTCAGAAGCTATTTCCTCTCCGCCCGCCCAGAGCGCCATTCCCAGCGAGTCATAATGGTCGTGTCCCGCGAAATCGTCCCAATGCAGATACAACCGCCACTGGTTATTCCCATCACCGCGCCCCAACATTCCCACCCCCGACGCGCCGAGTAAAAATGACTGTGCGGAAGTGGGCGGATTTCCGAAACGAAATTGCGCGTTCCAGGTGGTGTCTTCCAGCGCGATGGATTGACCGTTAGGCAGCGCCAACAGGTTGAACGCAGTCTTGATGCGATTGAAGTCTGCGGAATATTTCTCCATCAGATCGAGTCCGTCGTAGCGGCTCTTGTCCACGGCGTCTGCGTAACCGACCGGGTCGGACCAGCCGCGCAGGAATTCCGCCGTTTTCAACAAGCCTTCTGTCACGCCCCATCCGTATGCCTCGGTTCCTTCGCACCAGAATCCGTCGCGACGGTAGCCAATTCTTAGCATTTCCTCCAGCCAGCGCACGGCGATATGCACGTATTCCGGTCGCCGCAGGCGCTTGCCGAAATACGCCATGCCGTGGATGCGATTCTGACTCTGATTATGCAATGGCTGAAACGTAAGCAGTTGGTATTTTTCTATCATTTTGGTAAACAATCCGTTCTCGATCGTATCCTTTCCGACGGAGGACAGAGAGTTGAAACTTTCGCTGTTCCTGACCAAGGCATACGCATCTGCCAGGCCTGCGGTCTGATTCAAATCGTGCACATTGCCCCAGTATCCCCACAAACCGAAATGCCAGGCCTCGCGGGGAGGCACCTTGTCCAAAGTAACCGACTTGGCTTCTTCGCCGGGTTTCAAGTTTCCTTCGGAAGGCTTATAATGCAATTGCCACTGGTCGAAAACTTCACCGAAACGATGCAGGATCAGGCAGGCGCGATGGGCAAAATGCTCCTCACCCGTGGCTTCGTACAGCAAACTGTAATAGAGCGCCGCGCATTTCAGCAGCGAATGCCAGAGGTTGAGCGAACCGCGACCGTCGAATTTGGCGGCAAGTTCCTCGTCGGTCATGGCTTCAAAATTGCGCAACGCGTGGCGATAAATAATGACAAAGCGTTGTTTCGCTTCCTCATCGTCGTAATACAGCCAGAGGTCGCGCAATGCGCCCGCCAGATAAGTGAAGCGGGTATTGCCTGGACTTGGCTCCCGACCGAGATGAAGATAGGCGACCCGGTAGTGATCGGCGCGATATGACAGGAAATCGTGCATGGCGCGGTCGGCTGGCAAGTCTCGCGGCAAGCCGAAATCGCCAAATTTGTCGTTCAGACTCTGAATCAATTGCTCCCGGGGAACAGACAGTTCGTCTTTCAGATAACTGCGCAGATAGGCCTCCGCCTTGCCCGGAACTTTCCCGCTACGCACGTTTTCGCGGTCATAATCCAGGGTGGGATGCCGCTCCAGAAAATCCAGCTTGCCGATGATCGGGGCAGGAGAAGTTTTTTTGTCAGAGCGAGGCATTTTCGTCTCCGGGGAGGAATCCGGTTTTCCCGCATCACAACCGGAGGAATATACGAATGCCGCGGCGGCAAGAATAAATGCGCAGAAAAATATACATTTCATTGTCATGTTCTCTCCTGTCAATCGGGTTGAGGCCATAGAGACAACTATCAGGCACTAGGGATTAGGCAGCCAAAGCATCCTTTCCCCGCTGGGCACATTGGGAATAGGCGCAAAATGATTACCGACATGCCCATCCATGTACATCAGGTTGACGCGCCCGGAATGGCGCGGTTCTACTCCGCTGACAGTGATTTCCGCCGTCCAGATGGGATTCAGGAATACCTGGGTTTCACGTTCGGTTATGCCGCATAATTCGGAAGGATACTTTATGCTGGAAAAACGCTTTGGCGCAAACGTCGTGGAAGTATTTGAACAATAATGGAAAATCTGGTGATTGGCGGCATAGCTTGTATACCGCCCCAATTCATAATGCTTTACCTGATCGTCCTTGCATTGAAATGAAGGGAAATTCTCCACCGTCGCGTCACAGCCGAAATACGACTGCAATTGATCGTAGAAACTTTTGTAATATGTTACCGGAGCTATTGTTCTGGTGGCACGGGAATAGGGCAGATAACCGCGTTCATCACCGACATACGAAGTGACAGCCATACCGAACATCTTCAGGTTGTTCGCACACTCTATTTCTCTCGCTTTCGCCACAGCCGCGTGAACGGTCGGCAGCAGCAAGGCGGCGAGAATGGAAAGGATGGCAATTACTACCAACAGTTCCACCAAGGTAAACCCCGCCCGTGATTTTCTTCTACCTATTTCCGCCCGGTCATATATCATCTTCCACACTCCTTCCAATACGGGGTCGCATACGCTGCCCTTACATGGCTGTACTTCGATTTGTTTGATATTTTTCAATGCCCCTATTGCTATCTGCCCGGAGGCGGGATCTGGGTTAACTCTATTTCCGGAACCCTTTTTGGGTAAAGAGATCGTTCTGAGGCGTGCCCGTTCTTCTTGCGACAGTCTATCTTCCGCTACGACTTTTCTAATTATATCATCCCATTCGCCCCTTGCCTCTAATTCCGAACGCATATCAACCAAGGTCTGGCCAAGACGGGTAACCATGACGCTGCCATGACTTTCAATAGCAGAGAGATTTAATGATACTTTATGGCTTACAATCTCATCAGGGATTCTTTTCTGGAAGCGAGGCGGAACAGTCATGTGAACTTCTGTGGAATTGTATTCAGCAAAGCCATGAAAAGCCAAGGCGCTATTGTGACTGATAATCCCTTGCGGTTGATCTTGCTGATTTCGGCTCCAGAGGCACCATTTTGTGAAATCTGAATTCATGGAATCTGGATATCCAGGTAGGCGGTATAGACCCGGCAATATTTTGTCCCAATTACCTTTTTTGACGTGAAAGCTATGATTATCTCTCAAATAACCTACTTTAGCAGCTAGACTTGCAGAAAAATACCCATATTGCTTATCTGCAAAACTCTGAAGATCGATTTTTCTTGCGTTAGTAAAACCATGAAGAGGCATAGTATAAAATATCCCAGAAAAACAGTTCGTTTTTTTTAGAGTATCACTTTATTTGCATTAAGCAATAATTATACGCTATTTTATGCCATCTATAATATATATATTTTTCTTTATATCCTTGCTGTATAATGTTTTTTAGATTACTGATCGATTCAAAATAATGGCAAAATTTCAAGATAGATGATCCGGAGCTTGGGCTAGAGACAGGTGGTATTGTATCGCCTTTTCTTGCATTCATTGCCGCGATTGCGCTTTTCTTGTGTTCACGCACATACTCCAATATTAGGATACGATAACATTGCGCCCCTGCAACGTCGTCCTGGAACGATGTCTCCCATCACGCACCGACAGCGCCTGCCTGCCGTAGTGGCCTACACTGCGAGGCACCGTCTTCACGCCAAACGCCTCCCCCAATCGGTCCAGTTCTGCTGAAAAAAAGGCATCAGAGGGTGTGTGAAAGTCGGGTTAAGGGATCCTCAATGGGGTAAATCCTAAAGATTTACTCCATTGAGACAGTGATACCGTTACATCTTATAAAGAGCCCTTTAGCCAGGGAAAAAAATTCTGCATGATTTCAGAAGTATTTTTTTGTATAGCCGCTTTGGTGTTAGCAATTTCGCCTGATTCCTGTCAGTATGGAGAGTGCCATAAAACGGTAAATTCGATTGCCTTTGATCACCCGACAGCTACAACTTTTCATTCACGTTATTTTGATTTTCACCTGCGCGGGATTACGATATAACCCGATCAGGCCATTTTCGATACGATTGCCCCGTGAAAGCCCCTGTTTTTTTACATAGGCCGGTTGACGTTGAAGTGAAGAACTGATACACTACCGTGTGGATTTGGTGTTATGCCGTAAACTATTGGCAGAAAGGCTTATCCGTGAGAAAACTGATCCCGTTCAACCGACCTTTCATTGTGGGCAGAGAACTCTATAATATCTCCCAGGCGGTAATCCAGAACACGCAATTGGCCGGAAACGGCGCTTTCACCAAGCTTTGCCAGCAATGGCTTCAGGAACACCTGGGTGTAAAAAAAGTTTTGCTCACAAATTCCGGCACTGCCGCGCTGGAAATGTCAGCCCTGCTGCTCAATATCCAACCCGGCGACGAAGTGATTATGCCTTCATTCACGTTTGTCTCCACCGCCAATGCTTTCGTGCTTCGCGGCGCAGTGCCGGTTTTCATCGATATACGCCCGGATACGCTCAACCTCGACGAAACGCTGATCCCGGCGGCACTGACGAGCAGAACAAAAGCCATTGTTCCGGTTCATTACGCCGGCGTATCCTGCAACATGGATGCCATTATGAAAATAGCGGCGGACAACAGCCTGAAAGTGGTGGAAGACGCTGCCCACTCTCTCCTGTCGATGGAAGACGGCGGACGCTCTCACTTGGGCGGTATCGGCCACATGGGCTGCCTGAGTTTCCATGAGACAAAAAACGTGATTTCCGGCGAGGGCGGTGCCTTGCTGCTGAACGACCCGGCGTATTTTGAGCGAGCCGATATCCTGTGGGAAAAAGGCACCAACCGCTCCCAGTTTTTCGAAGGACGGGTGGACAAGTATACGTGGGTGGATGTCGGTTCGTCGTTTCTGCCGGGAGAGTTGACAGCAGCCTTCCTGTATGCGCAATTGGAAAACGCCTACCGGATCAACGCCATGCGCACCAGGATTTGCCGATTGTACGCCGAACAACTGGCGGATTTAGCAGCGGAATACGGCCTGCGCCTTTCCGTCAATGATGACAGCAGCTCCAGCAACGGGCACATGTTCTACATTATCACCCGCAGCGGCGAGGAGCGCAAAGCGCTGCAAGCTTATCTCACGGAACAGAGGATTGTCTCAACGTTTCACTATATCCCGTTGCATTCTTCGCCTGCCGGGCGGAAATTCGGGCGGTATTCCGGTTCCCTCCAGGTTACGGACGACACCAGCGCCCGGCTGTTACGCCTGCCGCTTTATTACGAGTTGACCACTGACGATATCTCCTACGTCTGCGAAACTATTAAAAGTTTTTATGCGGCAGGAGCCCAAGGGTGAAAAAATGTCCGGCCTGCAAAACGGTTTTTAACTCTGCTTCTTTCCTTTGTCCAAATTGCAGTTTTGAACCGCCAGTAGCTGACAGCATCCAATGTTTCTGTCCTGATGACGCTGGCCAGCATGTTCGAGGCGATAACCCCCGGAGGCGGGGTTATTATTACCGTCCCGCAACACCAATGGCTTTGGAGCGAAACAGACGTAATCGCAAAACATGCCCGGCGATACGAGCGAGCTGATTTGATCGCCAAGATGACAGGAGTGGGCTTTGAATGCGTGTATGCCACTTCTTTTGTCAGCCTGCTTGTGCCGTTGATGTTAGCATCGCGAAAACGTACGATGAATAAGGATAAAACGGTAGGCGAATTGTCTTTGCCGCCCCTGGTTAATGCGATACTAAAAAAAGTCATGGCGATTGAATTTCTTGGGATACGGTTAGGAATCAGTTATCCGCTTGGCGGGTCACTGTTGGTGGTTGGGAAAAAAGGGCTCTGATATGCCGAGAAAAGTGGCGATGTTGCAACCCAACTATATCCCCTGGAAAGGCGTGTTCGACCTGATCAGCCGGGTGGAGGTTTTTGTTTTCTATGACGATGTCCAGTACACCGTCAAGGACTGGCGGAGCCGGAACAAGATCAAGACGGCGACCGGGGAAATCTGGCTGACGGTTCCCGTGCTGAAAAAAGGCCTGCGGGAGCAATTGATCTTCGAGGCCGTGATAGATGTCTCCTCGAACTGGCAGGCCAAGCATTACAAGGCGCTGAAAACCACCTACCAAAAAGCCGCGCACTTCAAGGAATACGAATACCTGCTGGAAGAGATTTACCTGAAACGGCAATGGACAAGTATTTCCGAACTCGACATTTTTTCTACAAAGCTCATTGCCGAGGCGCTGCAAATCGAGGTGGAGTGGCACAAGGCGAGCGATCTGAAGCAATCTGGCGGCAAGGAGGGGGAAAAGGTCGTAAATATCTGCAAGCTGTTGGGCTGCGATTATTTCATCAACGGCCCTTCCGCCAGAGAGTTCATGGACGAGGATATGTTCCGCGAAAACGGAATTGTTCTGGATTATATAGATTACAGCTATCCCGAATATGAACAGATGTACCAGCCCTTCACCCATCAGGTCACGGTGCTGGACGTGATTTTCAACTGCGGGGCAGGCGCACGCGAACTGATTTGCAGGGGTCAGGAGACGGCATGAAGTGGCGGAAACTGGGGCGGATTTTCGACCCGGAGATTTTGCGGGAGCAGGGGTTAAGCGCCGCCCTGATGCCGATCGCCGAAATCCCGGCGGGACCCGAAGGAATGATCCGGGTGTATTTCTCGCCCCGCGACAGCGAAAACCGTTCGCAAATCAGATATTTTGATTTCGACCTCAGGAACCCCGGCGCCGCGCCGAAAGTTTCCGTTAAGCCGTTGCTTCTGCCCGGCAAACTCGGAACTTTTGACGACGCCGGAGTCACGCTGGGCAGCATTGTTTCCGCCGACGGAAAGAAACTGCTTTATTACACCGGCTGGAACCTGACCAAAGGCGCGCCCTTCAACAACTCCATCGGCATCGCCGAATATTCGGGCGATTCGTTCCGGCGGTACGGAGACGGGCCGGTTATGACGAGAACCTTGTATGAACCGTATTGCTGCGCCAGTCCCTTTGTTCTGTACGAAAATCCTAAATTCAGAATGTGGTATGCGTCGATGGACGATTGGCGGGAGGAAGACCGTGGTATCAGGCATTATTACAACTTGAAATACGCGGAATCCTCGGACGGGATCAATTGGCAAAGAAATGTCACTGTTGTGATTGATTATACGCATCCGGGCGAATATGCTTTCGGCAGGCCTTTCGTGCTCAAGGAAGACGGCCTTTATAAAATATGGTATTGCTACCGGGGAGATTTTTACAGAATCGGCTATGCCGAATCGCGCGACGGGATCGAATGGCAGCGCAAGGACGGGGAAGCAGGCATCGAGGTTTCGGAATCGGGCTGGGATTCCGAGATGCTGGCATATCCGTACGTGTTCGATTTTTCCGGCGAGCGATATCTGCTTTACAATGGCAACGGCTACGGCAAAACCGGCATCGGGTTGGCAAAGCTGGAAGAATAAAAGGCATAGTGATGAAGAAATTGATTATTTTCGGCAATACCATCATGGCCAAGATAGCCTGGTTCTATTTCGGACGGGATTCCGGTCGGGAAATCGTCGGCTTTACCGTGGATGCGGAATATAATGATAAGGGCGAATTTTGCGGACTAAGCGTTTTCGACTTTGAGACTTTGGAAAAAACGCATCCTCCTTCAGAATATGACTTGTTTATCGCTATCGGCCCCAGCAAGATGAATGCCGTCAGGGAAATGAAATTTCTGAAAGCCAAAAGTAAAGGTTATGGTTTGGCGTCCTATATCAGTCCCCACGCAATTTGCGACTCTCCGGTAGGGGAAAACTGTTTTGTCGGAGATAGAGCGGTCATCAACCCTTTTGCGCGGATTGGAAACAACAATTATCTTTACGAAGCGATCGTGGTTTCCAATAATTCCATTATCGGGAACCATTGTTATCTTTCGCCCAACGCTTATGTCGGTACGTTTTGTCAGGTGGAAGATAATTCGATAATCGGCGCCGGCGCTATCCTGAAAACGTCTGTGAACGTAGCCTATAAAACCTTGATAGGTGCGGCCGCCTACATTTCAAAGAATACAGAGGCGCACGGAGTTTACGGACAGAAGAGCACGGCTTTACTTGGCTGTATCAGCGACAAGATCGATATTTCTCTTGGTTTCGGTGGATGATTTATGAAGTGGCGAAAGCTCGGACGCATCTTTGTCGCCGACAGGCAATCTGATTGGATGCAGACCCACGCCGCCTGGCCCCGGGCATTTCACCTTGGAGGCGAGACCTACCGGATTTTTTTCAGCGTCAGGGATGCGGCCAACCGTTCGCATATAGCGTTCGCGGAAATCAATCTCAGGCGACCTGTCGATATCGCTGCCCTGTCAGCCGATCCAGTAATGTCACCGGGTGCTGCGGGACTGTTCGACGATTGTGGGGTGATCCCCTCCTGCGTGACAAAGCTGCCCGACGGCGTTGCGTTGTATTATGTCGGCCTTTCGCGTGCGGTAACCGTGCCGTTCCATTCTTTTTGTGGCCTGGCTTTTTTGGATAATGATTACGCGGTGGCGACCAGGGTCTCCCCTGCCCCAATCCTTGGCAGGTCGGAGGAAGACCCTTTTTCCGGTGGCGCGGTGTTTGTGCATTTCGAGAAGGAACGAAATCTCTTCCATATGTGGTATGAGTCCTGCCTGGGCTGGACTGGCAACGGAGATTCTCCAGAAGCAACTTTTGCGCTAAAATACGCCGTTTCCCAAAACGGGCGGAACTGGCAGAAAATCGGCTCTTCCTGCATTCCCTTTTCGGGGAAGAACGAGTACCTGTCAAATCCCTCGGTGATACAGGAAGACGGCCTGTTCAAAATGTGGTACTCTTTCAAGACTGACGGGAAATACCGCATTGGCTACGCCGAGTCCGAGGACGCTGTCAATTGGGAAAGAAAAGACGGGGAGGCCGGGATCACGGTTTCGACCACCGGTTGGGACAGTGACGAGATCGAGTATCCCCACGTGTTCGATCACCAGTGCGAGCGCTACATGCTTTATTGCGGCAACAGGTATGGTAAAACCGGCTTCGGCATCGCGGTTCTCGACCGCGCTTAAAAGGGGACTTCATGTTTTCCTCATGCGTCTGTTATCTGGAAGAGACAGCGGCGAAATTTCCTGACAAACTCGCGGTAGTGGACGAACACCAGCGGTACACTTTCCGGGAACTCCGGGAACGGGCGCTCAGGCTTTCCGGGCTTATCCCTGCGGAGTGGACAAATCAGCCGATAGCGGTCTATCTTCCCAAAAGCGCCGACGCTATCGTTGCTTTCATGGGAATTCTCTATAGCGGAAATTTTTACGTTCCGCTCGACCCCAAATCTCCCGCCGAACGACTGGCGAAGGTTGTCCAGAATCTGTCGCCCCGCGCCGTCATCACCGGAGCGGGTCAGGTCGGGTTTGTGGGAAAATTTTCCGCGGCAGCCAAGCCTAGGATAATCGTTCCCAACCTGGACGATGCGTCAGACTCGAAAACCGGAAGCGTTCCTCTTCCCGACAGAATCAAGCGGGTGATTGATACCGATCCCATTTATTGCATCTATACTTCCGGTTCGACCGGAGAACCCAAGGGCGTGCTTATTCCACATCGGGGAGTTATTGATTACATCGAATGGGCGACGTCATGTTACGGCATTACCGAAAACGAAGTCATCGGCAATCAATCGCCGTTCTTTTTCGATAATTCGACTCTTGACATCTATCTGATGCTGAAAACCGGCGCGACTCTTTTTCTGCTTCCAGAAATAGTTTTCGCTTTCCCGGTCAAGCTGATCGACTATCTCTGCGCCAACTGCATCACGTTTATATTCTGGGTGCCATCGGTGATGATACAAGTTACGAATCTGAATCTGCTGGAGGGGAGGCAACTGCCGCCATTGGGGAAGGTGCTGTTCGCAGGCGAGGTCATGCCGTGCAAAACCTTGAATTATTGGCGGAAGCATTTCCCCAAAGCCCTGTTTTCAAATTTGTACGGCCCGACGGAAATTACGGTCGATTGCACTTATTACAACGTCGACCGGGAATTCGGCGAGTCCGACAGCCTGCCGATCGGCATCCCCTGCCGCAACACCGACATTCTGGTCTTGAACGGGGAAAATCTGCTGGTGAAAGGCGACGAGATCGGAGAATTATGCGTACGCGGTTCTTCCCTCGCCCTGGGTTACTGGAACGACCGGGCGAAAACCGATTCCGCTTTTGCGCAAAATCCGCTGAATCCCCACTATCCCGAAAAAATCTACCACACCGGCGACCTGGTTAAGTATAATGAACAGGGAGAACTGCTCTTCCTGGGACGGAAGGACTCGCAGATCAAGCACGCCGGATACCGGATAGAACTGGGCGAAATTGAAACCGCCGTCTCCGGACTGAAAGGAATAGATCACGCCTGCGTGGTTTATCAGGCAGAGAAAGCCGCTATCGCGTTGTTTTATGTCTCCGGCGACCTTGCGCTTGATGAAACTACTATCCGTAAGGCTTTGTCGGAAGTGCTGCCCAAGTACATGATCCCCACGGTGTTTCGCAAGCTTGAAACCCTTCCGTTGAACGCCAACGGGAAAGTGGATAGACTGGCGTTGCGGAAAAGCCTTTGAAATGGAGCGCGAAAAATGCCTCTAGTCGATGAAATTACGGAAAGGGAAAGCTGTCTGTTTTTGCTCTCCCGTGAGTTGAAAAAAACAGGCCAGCCTCTTGTTCTGTATGGAATCGGCGAGGCGGCTGGAAAGATCTACCCCGAGCTTCTCCGGCAAGGAATTGATGTGCGACATGTCGCGGTTGATCGGAAATATCTGGCGAATCCCCCGCCCCAGTTTTACGGGCATGTAGTCGAGGCTTTCGAGGAAGTGCTGGCGCAGTATGAAAAGGTGAACGTCGTTGTCGGAATCAATGACGCCAGACTGCAGATCGAAAAACGCCTGTCCGCGTTTCCCCAGGTGGCCAGGGTAATCAAGTACGATTACTGCACGCTCTATTCCCGGTACGCCTTTACTGTCGACTATATCCGCGACAACGCGGAAAGTTTTGAAGAGACTTATGAGTGGCTGTCCGACGAGTTGTCGCGGCGGACGATGGCCGCTTACCTGAACCAGCGTATCTCCGGCGATTTCAAACATTTGCGGCAAGTAAAAGCGGAACACCAGTATTTTCCCGATGATATCATGACTTTGCGTGATGGCGAAATCTTTGTCGATTGCGGTGCTTTTGACGGCGATTCGATCATCGCCCTGACGGCGGCGCTGGAGCGCGCGCACAAAGCACCGCCAAAAAAAATAATCGCTCTGGAGCCGGACGAAAAAAACTTTGCGCAACTTATGGATGTAGCAAAACAGTACCCGCAGGCGACCTGCTTGCAGAAAGGCGCGTGGGATCGAGCCGACACCCTGGCTTTTTCGGCAGACGGTCGTCTCGACAGCGCGATTTCCTCTTCCGGCGAGTTCCGGATAGAAGTCGACAGCATCGACCATATCCTGAACGGCCATGAGGCGACTTTCCTGAAAATGGATATCGAAGGCGCGGAACTGGCTGCTTTGAAAGGTGCAACCGCAACTATTAAGAAGCACAAACCCAAACTGGCGATTTGCATCTATCACAGGCAGGAGGATTTGATAACGATTCCGCAATTCATCAGGAGCGTCAGGACGGATTACGTTTTTTATCTGCGCGCGCACAGCTACGACAGCGAGGAAGTCGTCCTGTATGCACTATAGGAAACCATGCCCATGAAAACCGTGAAGGAAATACTTACAAGCATCCGCCCGGAGGCGGGTTTTGAAAACAGCGCCGATTTTATCGCCGACTCGCTTCTGGACAGCCTGGATATCATCAGGCTTGTCTCCGAACTTGACAGCAACTTTTCAATCTCGATAGACGGCAACGATATACTCCCGGATAATTTCCAGAACCTCAGCGCGCTGGAGGCGCTGGTAGGCAAATATCGCAAGACAGGGAGCGAGTGACATGACCGATCCTCTCCGCGATGTCGAGCGCTCTTATCAGGAACTTTACCGGCAACATGGCTATTCGCCCAAGTCGCTGGGGTGGGACAAGGGCAAGCAGTTCCTGCGGTTTCATCAACTCACGTCGGAGTGGAATCTGAAAGGCGCGCATATACTCGACGTCGGTTGCGGCTTCGGCGATTTCGTGAATTACCTGCGTTTCATCGGTGTTTCCGATTTCACCTATACCGGCGTCGACCTGGTTGGCGAATTCGTCGCGGAAGGAAAGAAACGCCACCCGGGCGGGAATATCCGTTTCATTCAGGGAGATTTCCTGTCATCAGGATGTGACGACTCTTTCGATTACGCCATCGCCAGCGGCACCTTCAATCTTAAAATGGAAGGCGTTGACGGCTATGAGCATATCCGCCGCAATATGGAGAAGATGTTCGGATTGTCGGCGGTCGGCATCGGCATTGATTTTCTTTCCGACAAGGTCGATTTCGCCCACGCCCATAATTTCAACAGCGCTCCGGAAAAAATCCTGTCCCTGGCGTATGCACTGAGCAGGAATCTGGTGCTGAAAAACAGTTATTTCCCTTTCGAGTTTTCGCTTCAACTTTACAAGGACGACTCTTTCAGGAAAGAGACCACCGTTTTCACCAGCGCGGAAAAAGAACTGGGCTGGCTGGCGATTCCGCCGGACAGCCAGGCGAAATGAGAATTGCAATACGAAAGGCTTTGACTCCATGAAAATATCCGTGGTCATTCCTTGCTATCGCTCCCAGGCCACGCTTCCGACAGTGGTGCGGGAAACCGTTGACGTGTTGAAACAGCGACCGGAATTCGAATACGAGATAATCCTGGTCAACGACGGCTCTCCGGACGACACTTTTGGCGTTATCGCGGAGCTTTGCCGGAACGACGTAAACGTGAAAGGCATCAACCTTTCCAGGAATTTCGGGCAGGCGTGTGCGTCAATGGCCGGTTTCGCCCACGCCACCGGGGATATTATAGTTTACTCCGACGATGACGGCCAAACCCCGATCGATTTTCTCTGGGCGCTGATAGATAAATTGCTGGAGGGCTATGACAGCGTTTTCGCCAGATTTGCGCAGAAGAAAAACAGCTGGTTCCAGAATCTTGGAACCAAGGTAAACAACCTGATGGCAAACCTCCTGATCGGAAAGCCTAAACACCTTCATTTTGGAAATTTCTGGGTTTGCCGACGGTTCCTGATCGACGAAGCGTTAAAATGCAAAAACCCCTATCCCTATATCGGCGGCCTGTTCGTGAAAACCACGCACAACATGACCGAGGTTCCGACCAATCACCGCGAGAGGCTTCACGGTACAACCAACTATAACTTCGCCAAGATGCTTTCCCTCTGGTTGAACGGCTTCACTGCTTTTTCAGTGATGCCGTTGCGGGTGGCGACCTTCAGCGGGCTGGTGTTTTCCCTCGCCGGCTTTGCCTTCGCGCTTTACATCATTGTACAGAAAATACGCTACCCCATGATTCCTGCCGGCTACAGCTCCCTGATGGCAACGCTGGTTTTCATCGGCGGAATGATCATGTTCATGCTCGGCCTGATCGGCGAATATGTCGGCAGAATATATATTAATATAAACCAGATTCCGCAATACGTCGTACGCGAAACCATCAATACCGTGGATTGACCGACTTATCATGGGTTGTCGGTTTGCATGGCATTACGGCAACTTTTCAGAGCTTCCGCAAAGGGTCTAGTACCCTGTCAGTTTTGAATCACTGGATAGAGGCGTTTTAGCTTTATCCTCGCATCCGTGGTCGTAAATTGCCAGTTCACATATTTGCCTGCGCC
>JAGUZQ010000129.1 GCA_020060765.1 Planctomycetota bacterium
CCGAGCCTGTGTATGTGCCAAGTGCCGACTCCGCCAATTGCGCGGAGGTCGGAATCCGCACGCAAGGAAATCCTTTACGATTACAAGCAGGCACGGGTAGAAGCCATCCCCGCCTCGTGGTTTCGTCTTCCAGCGTCTCGCCCAACGCCTGCCTGGTGCGTCTGCGCAACAATTTATGGCGAACGCCACAGGATTATCTTGTTTTTATTTGCTGCTCCGAAACTTTGAGGGACTAATTGAATCGATCTCAGACAACTTCCGGCGCGGGGTGGAGCGGCGGCTCCTGCCGGAAGAAGCGGACAATCTCCCGCGCCGCCTCGACCTCCATCCGGTTGCGGCAGTCGCGGGTGTTGGCGCCCAGGTGGCTGGTGCAGAAACAGTTGGGCAGTTCGCACAATTCGCCCGAATACGGCTCGACGTCGAACACGTCGATTGCGGCGGAAAGATCGGGGCGTCGCCGCAACACCTGCGCCAGCGCGGCGCTGTCTACCACCGGCCCGCGCGCGGTATTGATCAGGATGGCGTTTTCCTTCATCGACGCTACTCTTTTCGCATCGGCCAGGCCGCGCGTGGCGTTGTTCAGCGGCACGTGCAGGGAGACGACGTCGCAAGTGCGGAAAATGGTGTCGATATCCGTCTGCCTGACCGGCGCGGCCAGTTGCAACTCGGTCGGTTCACGCAAGTCGCTGACATAGATTTCCGGCGGGCCGAAGGCGGCGAGGTGATTGATGACGCGCCCGCCGATCCGACCGGCGCCGATAATGCCGACCTTCATTTCCGCCAGACGGCGACCAGTGTGACGATCCCATTTTTTATCCCGCATCTGATTTACGCAACGATAGGTGTCGCGCAACAAGGCCAGCATCTGGCAAACCGCCAACTCCGCCACGGCGGGGGCGGGGGCTTCAGGGGTGTAGGTGACGAGCACGCCGGTTTCCCGCGCCGCGCTCAGATCAACGGAATCCAGCCCGCTGCCGACGCGGGCGATGATTTTAAGGTTCGGCGCGGCGGCGATAACCGCGCGGCTGAAGGGGTCGGTGCCGGCGATGACGCCGTCGGACTCTCCGACCAGTTCGGACAGTTCCGTTTCGGTCAGGGTGCGGTCGCGGGGGTTGGTGAAGAAATCCAGCCCCGCCCCGGTGAGCAATCGGGGAGCGTCTTCAGTTACGGAGGCGAAGGGCACGGCGGTTACGAAAATTCTGGGGCGGGTCACTGATGATATTCCTAATTTTTAACATTAATAAAACGCAAGCATGTCTGAATGCGATCGAGAGCCGCCTTTTTCTGTAAAAATGTAAGGGTTCCATACTTAGCGGAACGATCTAACATCTTAAAGAAAAGTCGCAACTTTTCCGAATCCGCATCCAGCTTTTTCTGCTCCTCTTGCCGTATATCTGAATCCTTCAGCGCCTTGATGTGATCGGCGCGAATTCTGCATCCCAACTTCATTGCCGCCATGCCAAGTTCTATTACCCGAAAAACTTCAGGATCCAGCATGGCGCGCGGATTGTCCATGTTATCCTTTAACTTCTCACTAAGATATTCGCACCGTTCGGACAGTTTTCCTTCACGCGCATATGCCTGGGCTATTTTTACCGAATCCTTCATACAGTCGCCAAAAAAATCATTGACCGCAGTATAGTTGTCAGGCGGCAACGGGCGGGCGAAATATTCCTCTTCCATTTCCTTGGCGGATTTGACAGGCTCATCCGGCTTGCCAGGCTTATCCGGTTTTTCCGGCGTCAGGCGCATCACTTTAAGCAAATGCTCTTTGTCGTCGCGGGCGGCCTGGGCATGTTTCTGGTCGGAGAAAAAGCCCTTGGTGTGGAGCAGGGATATTTCCAATTCCCCATTGTTCGTACGCAGGCGCGCGAAACCGTTCTCGATGCCGAGAAATTCACCGGAGAGAATCTTGCCGTCCACGGTCAGGACATGCGTCTTGGCCGGTTTGGTTTCGGCGGCCTGCGCCAGTCCGCAAAAAGCGAGGACGCAAATAATAAGCGCCATTGTTCGCATGGCAATCGTCTCCATGTGCAATTCCCCGGAGAAAATGGAAAATAGTTCATCACTTACAATAGATATTGGTATAACTCAAGAATCGTCATTCCTGCGAAGGCAGGAATGACGACCGTATTTTTTTTTAACCGAAAACTTTTTCCTTAACGGATAATTTCAGTCTATCCGGCCTGCCCGCGCTTGTCAACCGTGCGCGACCCGGATAAACTGAGGCCATGAATAAGGACAGGCGGTTCCGCGCCGGTAGCGGAGAATTTCTGGAAGGGGCGACCCAGGGCGCGTTGTCGCTGGGCTGGCTGCTGCTGGCGGCGCCGTTTGCGTTCATGCTCGTGGACGTGGGGCAAGCGCTCGGGTTGATCGTGCGCGAATTGTCGGCGGCCAGTAACGGCGCGGCGCTGGTTTCGCAGCGTTCGCAGGTGCTTTTTGCCTGGGGGGTAAATTCGCTGGTCGTCTGCGCGGTGACGGTGGTCTGTTCGCTGGCGCTGGCGGCGCCGCTGGGATTTCTGCTGGCGAAAACCGATGCGCCGGGAAAGAGGCTGTGTTTCGCCGCGCTGCTTTTGTCAGCCTGCACGCCGCTGTACGCGACGGCAACCGGCTGGATCAACCTGATCGGTTTGCCGTTCCTGACCGAATCAGAACTGAGGCAGTTGCTGGCGGCGGGGCTGATTATGGGGGTGGCGTTTTCGCCGCTCTGCGCCTTGCTTGCCGCCGCCGGGTTCGCCAGCGTGCCGCGAGAGTTGGAGGATGCGGCCTGCCTGCACGCCTCCGACCTGAAAGTTTTCCTGCGGGTGACGCTGCCGCTGTCGGCGTGGGGGGTAGGCGGAGCGGCGCTGCTGGCGGCGACACTGGCGCTGGGGGAAATCACCGTCACTGACGCGCTCTGGACGCGCACCTACGCCGAACAGGTTTACCAATCCTTCCAGCTCGACTGGGAGCCGGGCAAGGCGGGAGCGACGGCGCTGCCGCTGGCGCTGGCTTTCATGGCGACGGCGGCGGCGCTGTCGCCGGTGTGCAGGCGCTTGGCTGATATTCCACTGGAAAAACTGGCGTGCGAGGCGCGGACGTTCAAGCTGGGAAAATACCGCGCGGCGGCGGTCATGGGATTGCTGGCAGTAGGCGCGGTTTATGCGTATCCGCTGGTTGATCTGGCGTACGGGGCGATCTTTTCCGCAGACGCGCCGCCACTGGAAATTCTGGCGCGGCTGTCGCGCTATGCGCCGATGTCGGCGGGGTCGGTTGCGCTGGCGGCGGCGGCGGCGCTGGCAGCGGTGATATTGGCGACGCCGTGCGCGTGGATTTTATGCCGCTGCAAAAGCGGAAATGTCCGCCTGTTTATCTGGGCCGGATTATTGGCGCTGCTGGCTACGCCGGGACCGATGATCGGCATGTCGCTGATAAAATTCTGGAACAGTCCGTTCTGGCATAACCTGGCGCTGGGTGTGCCGGAACTGGTTTACGATTCGCCGCTGATTATTATCCTGCTTTACGCATCGCGCACGGTGGCGCTGGCGGTGGTGATTCTGTGGGCGGCGATGAAGAACATCCCCGAGGATTTCTATTCCCTGGCGCGCGCGGAGGGAGCCAGTTCGTTCGAGCAGATCACGCGCGTGGCATTGCCGTTGTCAAGACGGGCGCTACTGGGGGCGTGGCTGGCGTGTTACGTGGTTTCCTTCGCCGAGGTGGGGGGGGCGGTGACGATCAGCCCGCCGGGAGTGGCGCTATTCTCCATCTGCTTCGCCAACCAGATTCATTACAGCACCTGCTACCCCGAACTGGGACAGATGATGCTGTTGCCGCTGGCGCTGGCGGCGTTGCCTGCGGCGGCGGCTTACGCGGTTTTTACCAGACGTGGAAAATAGCTTTGCGCGAAATATTGGCATGAACTATAACGGAATTATCTTTTGTTAGCGGAAGGATTCGGCCATGAAACAAAAAATTACTATCCTGTCTTTTCTTCTGCCAGTGCTGTGCGCCGCCTGCACGCCGCAAGCGACGGAGAAAAAGGCGGTTCCGGGCAAGGTGGTTTACTCCTGCACATTCGCCGAAGGCGAGTGGAAAAGCGAGGACTGGCTGCGCGTCAAAAGCCCGCGCTGGGATTATCTCGGCGGCTGGGTGCAGGACAAGGGCTTTATCCGCAATGAAATCCCGCAAGACGCGAGCGACCAGGAAATGCTGGGCAAGCGGGCGGGAGAGACTTATTCCAGCATGTTATACAAAGATAAGCTCACGACAAACGTGACGGTGAGCGCGACCATGGATTTCGCCTATCGCATGGCGCCGCTGCTCGTAATCGCGCCGGAACTGGGCAAGGACGCCAAGGGCGTGAACGAATATCGCGAGCATTATGAAATCGTCCTCTACGACGAAGGCGTGAACATCTGGCACCATTATTACGCAGACGGAAAACCGTTCTGGAAAAAAGTGGCGCATAACAAGTTCGCGTTGGACAAGAATCGCAAATATAACATGACGGTGGAAATTAAAACGGTCAAGCGCCAGGGCGTGACCAAGGGGAAAATGATTGTCGTCTCGGTCGACGGGGAACACGAATTCGGTGTCCTCGACGATCCGTTCCCCGACGAATTCTACGTTGGCATCACCGGCTGCGAGGGGCTGAACCGGTTTTACGATTTCGAGATCAGGAAATAGCCCGCAGAAAATCCAGCGCGGCCAGGAACGCTTCCCCATCGATAGCGTGGATTTCGCGTTTACTCCCCAGCGGACAGGGAAGAGTGATATTAAGCTCGCCGCCAAGGTGTTCGCGGAAGCTGTCCAGCCCCGCCAGTACCGCCGGTTCGCCCCGCGCGTCCTTGCCGTCGAGCAGCCTGTCCCAGACCGGCAGTCGCGCCGATTTCAGGCACGCGATTATCCTGCGCGCGTCGTCGTCGGAGATGAATCCGGTTCTCGCGGCGTAGGCGCTGTCCAGAGCGATGCCGATGGAGACCGCTTCGCCGTGCGAGAGGCGGTTGCCTGAATTAACTTCCAGCCAGTGCGCCGACCAGTGGCCGAAATCGAGCGGGCGGGCGCTGCCGGTTTCAAACGGGTCGCCGCTCCCGCCGGTGTGCTCGACGTGAAGCCTCGCGCAGCGGATAATCAGTTGCTCCATCAGTCCGGCGTCGCGCGCGGCGATGTCGGCGCAATGCTTTTCCAGGAAGGAAAGAAACTCGGCGTCCTTGATCGCCGCCACCTTGACCGCTTCGGAAATGCCGTCCAGCCACTGCCGGTCGGGAAGCGTGTCCAGCAAAGCGAAATCATTCACTACCGCGAAAGGAGGAGCAAAACAGCCCAGGAAGTTTTTCTGCCCGCAGGAATTGACGCCGTTTTTCACGCCAATCCCGGCGTCGTTCTGCGCCAGCACGGTCGAAGGCATCCTGACCAGGCGCACGCCGCGATGCACCAGCGACGCCCCCAACCCGACCGCATCCAGCATCGCGCCGCCTCCGATAGCCAGGATATAACTCTGGCGGTCGATACGGTGGCACGCGCATAGCTCCCCCACTCTCTGCGGCACGTACAACCCGTCTTTCGCTTTTTCACCGCCGGAAATAATTTCTCCGTCCGGATTGACCAGATCGAACCGGTCAAACGCCGCCAGCTTGCGCGCCGCCTGAGCCGCCAAACCCGGATTGGATTCCGCCACGCCGCTGTCGACAAACAGGAGGATTTTTCTTTTCCCGCCCGGTTCCGGCTTGAATATCCCTGCCAACGCCGAGTTATCACCCGCGAAAGCGTCGCGGGTAAAGACAATGGGGAACGAAAAGCCTACGGAAAATTTCTGGGAAAGAATCACGTCGCCTGGCACGGATGAAGTCCTGTCTGGTTGCGGATAAGCGTTCCTGGAAAATGACTGGGAAACATTATAGTTGTTCCGCTGATTTTTGTCAGCCTTTTTAACGCCGATCATTTCGTCTGTCCTTTGCGCCTTGCCGTAATCATAATGTCTTGTTTCCTACCCTGATAAACGCTTGAAAGGTGGAAAAGGTTCAGCGATTTAACCGCTCCTGCAATAGCAGGCATTATTCCATCGCTATCGCATTAAAATAAATCCTACGGTCGTCATTCCCGCGAAAAAATCTTATTGCGAAATGGCAGACGAAACCGATAATCGCGATGTATAATTAATGAAACAGCCTGATGGAGGAATTTGCCTATGTCGTTTTTTCGCAAGGGAAACGTAGTCACCGAGATGGTAGATGGGTACCTGGCCAAGGCGGAGGAGTGTATCCTTACTATGGAAAAGGCCTTTGTCGAGTACACGCATAAGGGATTAACCGCGGATTTCGACGAGCTTACCGAAAGCACCCACATGGCCGAATCCTCCTGCGACGACATCCGCCGCAAGATCGCGACGGAGATGTTCGAGAAGGCGCTGATCCCCGAATCCCGCGGGGAGATACTTTCGCTGCTGGAGACCATCGACCGCGTGCCCAACCAGGCGGAATCGCTGCTGTTCATGATCCAGAGCCAGCTCATGAAACTGCCGGAGGGAATAGGCGACAAGCTGATGCGGCTGGTCCACCTGAACCGGGACGCGTTCCTGGAACTCGCCAAAACCGTACGCGCGCTCTTTGTCGATTCGACCAAGGTCGAAGCCCATAACAAAGCCGTCGACAAGCTGGAAAGCGCTTCCGACCACCTGGAACGCGAGATTATCCGTTCGCTTTTCGCCGACGAAAAAATCCCCCTGGGCGAGAAAATCCTGTTCAAGGAACTGATCGTGGAACTGGGGAAAATTTCTGACCGCAGCGAAAACGCCGGGGACAAGATCGCGCTGATCGCCGTGCGGCGCATGATTTGACGGGCTGACTGGTTGACGGGGTTACTGGCTGATGGGTGGTCGGGGGGTTGCTAGAAGTGGCTTTTGCGCTTCTGCTGTGAATTGGAGGCAATACGTTTTAGTTAAGTGCAAATCGTTCGGTTTGAAATATCACTCACGAATCGTCATTCCCGCGCAGGCGGGAATCCAGTGGAGAAACCGCACGCAGCACATCCTGGATTCCGCTGGCAGCCAGCCCCTGGCCTTCGCGGGAATGACAGTACAAGCTTTCCCTTTTAGTAAAACTGTGTTCATTTCAACCCGTCAACCGGTCACCCCGTTAACCAGACAACCACTCTGGAGCAGAAATGGTATACCGAATCCTGCAACAACTTTCCAGCGTGTTCCTCGGCTGGAGCCTGGGCGCCAACGATTCGGCCAACACCTTCGGCACCGCCGTCTCCAGCCAGATGGTCAGGTGGCGCACTGCGGCGCTGCTGATCGCAGTTTCCGCCGCCGCCGGGGCGCTGCTGCAAGGTGCAGGTGGGCTGGAGACTTATAAAAACATTTCCGCCGGTCAGAACCTCGACACCGCCTTCTGCGCCACCCTCGCCGCCGCCATTACCGCCACTCTCCTCACTTTCGCGGGACTGCCGATTTCCACCAGCCAGGCCGTCGTCGGCAGCATCATCGGCATCGGCCTGCTTAACGGGCAGCGAGATTTCCAGGGCTTGCCGAAAATCGCCGCCTGCTGGGTCGGCACTCCGGTCGGTGCGGCGGTGATCGCAATATTACTTTATCTCGTGCTGGCGCGCTTAATACGCGCCATGAAGCTGCATTTCCTCGTCTATGACCGGTTCATGCGAACCTTGCTGATCCTGGCTGGAATCTACGGCGCGTTTGCGCTGGGAGCCAACAACGTCGCCAACGCCACCGGCGTCTTTTACGGCGCCGGCGTCATGGGCAAGTGGACGGCTCTGACCATCGGCGGGGCCAGCATAGCGCTGGGCGCACTCACCTACAGCGAAGGCGTAATGACCACCGTCGGCGGAAAAATCATGAAGCTGGACGCCTTTTCCGCTTTCATAGTCGTGGCCAGCGAAGCGGTGACAGTGCATATCTACGCCCTGCTGGGGGTGCCGGTTTCCACCAGTCAGGCCATTGTCGGCGCAGTGCTTGGGATTGGCCTTCTCTCCGGTTTGAAAACCGTACGCTTCGTCACGCTAGGAAAAATCGCCCTGGGCTGGCTGCTGACTCCGGTGCTGGGTGGAGCGGTCGCGGCGGGGGTGTATTTGCTGGTGAGTTGACGGGTAGACGGAGAGCGCGACCATGAACATCGGAACTATAACTATTCCCGTGCATATTTATGAATTATCGGAAAGATGGAAATTCGTTGCCATTTCGCTCACGGAATTATTTTCTATAATTCCGGACGATCAGCGCGTTCTTCTTGAAACAGAAATAGCAAGCGGCTCCCCTAAAAGTTACGCAATTCGAGAAATGCAAGTGCCCTTGGTGCTTGGAATACCAGTTCCCGGACATGTGAGTTGGGAATGTCCATACTGCAAAAGAATTCACTATACTGATATCCAAGAGGGAGACGACGACGACCTTACGGTTTCGCCTCAGATATGGTGGTGCGAAAATTCAACAAATGATAGCCATCTGGTGCTTATAATGTGGGATATGGATGCAGCTCTAAGGCGCGGCGATCCGTATCCTTAAATAATATCATCGTAAGAGTGTGACAGAATCAGCTTCAGAAAAAATCCAACCATACCTGTCATCCCTCACCCTTCCACCCGGAACTTTTATATTGTGCAAATCCTCCCGCCGTAGTATATTCCCCAATATTCTAGAAATTCTGTCATTCAACGAAAGGTCAACCATGAATTACCAGATCGAAAACATGTTCGGAATCAAAGGCAAAGTCGCGGTTGTCACCGGCGGCGGCGGCATTCTCTGCGGAGAGATGGCCAAGGCGCTGGGCGCGGTCGGAGCCAAGGTCGCGGTGCTCGACCTGAACAAGGACGCGGCAGACGCGGTCGCCGCCGAAATCACCAAGACCGGCGGCAAGGCCGTGGGCGTCGCCTGCAACGTGCTGGAGCGCGCCTCTATCGACGACGCCTGCAAGGCGGTCGAGGACAGCCTCGGCGCGGTCGATTACCTGATTAACGGCGCGGGCGGCAACTCCGCCAAGGCCACCACCGGCGGCACCACCGTCGCCGACCAGCTCGACCCCACGTTTTTCGACCTCGACCCCGAGGGCGTAAAGTTTGTCTTCAACCTGAATTTTCTCGGCACCATGCTGCCGACCCAGAGCTTCGCCAAGGGCATGGTCGCGCGGAAGTCCGGCGTCATCATCAACATCAGCAGCATGAACGCGTATTGCCCGCTGACGAAGATTCCCGCCTACAGCGCAGCCAAGGCGGCGGTCACCAATTTCACCCAGTGGCTGGCGGTGCATTTCGCGCCCGCCAATATCCGCGTCAACGCCATCGCGCCGGGATTTTTCCTGACCGCGCAGAACCGCTTCCTGCTGACCGACGAAAAGACCGGCGCACCGACCCCGCGCGGCAAGACCATTATCAGCCAGACCCCGATGAAGCGTTACGGCACCCCGGACGAGCTGATCGGGGCGCTGGTGTATCTGCTCAGCCCCGCCGCCAATTTCGTCACCGGCACCTGCCTGGCGATCGACGGCGGCTTCTCCGCCTTCAGCGGCGTGTGAAATTGGGTTGACAGCTAGACGGGGGAACGGGTTAACGGGTTGGTGCCGACCACACGACTGATGCGTTAATAATTTTGGTTCCCTGTGTCCTCCAACTTTACCGCAGACTTTCGCTAACTGGAAAACAAACTCCCTCTCCCCCAATCCGGGGCGAGGGAGATTTATTTGCCCCATCATCAACCAGTTGATACCGCCACCCAGTCAACCCGTCAGCCAGTTCACCCGTCAACCCGTATGGCATTTATCTGGACTCCGGTTCGGCTAACGGTAAAATGAAAGCAGTAGTTTTGAGAGCGGATCATGACGAAATATGCCATATCCTTTTTCCTCTGGGTGGTGGCGCTCTGGTTTACCGGGGTGGCGCTGGAACTGGAGGTATTTTACGTCCTGGCGGCGGTGCTGCTGGCGGCGCTGCTGATCTGCTGGATGCTGGTGCAGCGCGCGGGAAAAGACCTCCAGGTCGTACGCGTGATTGCCCATACCGCGCGGCAGGGCGACGAGATCAAAGTGGAACTGATTATCACCTCCGGCGGCAAGCGTTCCCACAAGGATCTGCTTTTCTGCGATTCCATTCCCGCTTGCGAGGAGGATTCCGTGCCGCGGCTCTGGATCAGCGGCCTGAAGAAAGAGGAATCCGCCAGCGTCTGCTACCGCATCCAGGCCGAAACCAGGGGCGAGCATCAACTGGGGCCGGTTTACCTCATGTGTTCCGATCCGTTCGGACTGTTCAGGAAAATCCGCAAGCTGGACTGCCCGGGAAAACTGCTGGTGCTGCCCCGCTGGGAAGCGATCAGCCGCCTGCCCTACCGCAAGCATCTGCGCTCCTCCATGCCGGGAATCACCCGCTCGACCAACGAAGGCGAAGGCCAGGAGTTTTTCGGCATCCGAGAACATCGCAACGGCGACGGAATGCGGCGCGTGCACTGGCCCAGTACCGTCCGCGCCCGGAAACTCATGGTCAGGCAATACGAGTCGGAAAACCGGCCCGACCTGTCGGTCTTCGTCGACACCTGCGGAGACCTCTATCTCGACCGCGCGACGGCGATAGCCATGTCTATCGCCATGCACGGGCTGGACACCGGCTCGCGCGTCAACTGTTTCGCCGAAGGAGGCTCTCCCCGCCATGTCGGCCTCGGCGCGGGCGAATTGCAACGCCACCTGATCTGCCGCTTCATGTCCCGCCTGCAGGAGTCGGAAAAAGTGACCAGACGCTCCCTGGGCGAAGCTCTCGCCGTGCTGAGCGGCCACGAAACCCTGATTGCGGTGCTGCAGGAGCTTACCCCCGAAACCGTCGGCGTTCTCGCCAGCTACGCCTATCGGGGCAACCCTACAATCGTGCTCATGGCCGACAGTCAGGCGCTGACGACAACCGCCCGTCCCCGGGCGCAGAAATATATCCACAGCCTCTCGACCCTGGGGGTGCCTGTAATCCCGATCGCGGAGGAAGGCTCCCTGGATAAGGCGTTACAGGCCTGGCTAAGGTAGGTTTCATGAACTCGACCGCAGTTATCCCCCAGCAACAGGGCGACACCCGCGAAAGCCATCGCGCCCTGCGCCACATTTGCGCATCGGTGGTGGTGTTGTGCTCGCTGGCGGCGGTCGAAGGGGGGCTTCCGATGGCTCTGCGGGGCATAGTTCTTCCCGGCGCGGCCACGGGGATGCTGGTCTCCTGGCTTTTGCGCAAGCGCAGACTGGGAACCTATCAGGTCGTAGTCGTCCTGACAGGATTCGCCCACGGTTTTTACTGGATCTGGCGGGCGTTTGACGAAAACATGCAGCCGGTGACCGCGCTAAGCGCTGCCTGGGTGGGAGGGGCGGTAGCCGGTTGTTTCGTCGCCAACAGCCAGCAGGCGTACCGCTATATTCAAGGCGTGGCGCTGGCGCTGCTGATGCTGGGCGGCTGGATGCAACTGCATCCGGAATATCCCTCGCTGCTGGCGGCGACGTTCGTACTGCTGGCGTTTTCCTGCCTGGCCGGACGCGCGGCGCCAACCAACATCGCCAGCGTCTATCTCAACCGACCGTACCCGTCACTGGAAACCACCATGCTGCGGGGCGTGGGTCTGGTGCTGGCTATCGGCCTGCTATCTTATCCTATTTATCTGCTCCTGCCCAGGCTTACTCCCTTCCAGGCAGGCTGGATCAGGCAGGTCTTTCCGAAAAACGCCTTTATCTCCGAGCAGAAAGTCATCGATAATCAGCCTGCCGCCCAAGGCGTTACCTCATCCCGATCCTACAACTCGGAACTCTCCCTCAGCCAATCCGTGCCCCCCCACCATACCGGGGAGATACTTTTCATCATCAGCGGCCCGCGCAACATCGCCCTGCGCTGCGAGATCATGGTCGATTACAACGGCGTGAAATGGACGCCCAACCGTTTGCGCCGGGAACCGCTGCGCGCCAGCGAGGACGGGCTGATCGTCAACCTCGGTCGTTCCGAAGGCATGTGGCAGCCGTCTGACCGGATTTATCCCGACCGCCACGAACAATACCAGATCCAGGTGCGGAAAGCAGTGGGCAAGTTCCTGCCCCGACCGGCGCGCACCCTGGCGGCGGCGGTGCCGGAATATTCCCTGCAAAGCGACCCGGACGGAAATCTGTATGTCTCGCCCCCGCTGCAGGAATCGGTTTCCTATTTTTTGAAAACGTCCGCCAACACCGGCAGAATCCGCCTGCAGGAAGATGAACTGGATCAGCGCTGTCTCGCCCTGCCGGAGAAGCGCATTTCCGGAAAGATCATGGCTTTGGTCAAGAATCTTTCCGCCAATTGCACCAACCAGGAGGAAATGGTCGGTAACTTCTGCGATTATATCAGAAAAAACTGCCAGTACGCGCTCAAGCCCCATGACATCCCCCCCCACAAGGAAGCCACCGCCTATCTGCTGTTCGAGAAAAAGGAAGGCTGGTGCGTGCACTTCGCCTCCGCGCTGGCGGTGATGTGCCGGGTGGCGAAAATTCCCGCGCGCGTGGTGCTGGGTTACGGTCGGGGAGAACTGGATCCCCTCACCTGGAACTACCGCGTCGCCGACCGCGACGCACACGCCTGGGTGGAAGCCAATCCCGACGGGCAGGGCTGGGCGGTTTACGACCCGACTCCGGCGTCGGAAAGCCCGATGCAGAAACCGCCCGATACCGTGGCAGAAGTGCGCATGACCCTGAATACGCTCTACGGCGGCCTGCAGGACACTGGCCAGGGATTCAAGGTCTGGTATCTGAGCATCTACTACGATCTGCGGGAACATCCCTGGCACCTGGTTTATTTTCTCGTTGGCGTCCTGATGCTGATCCAGTTACTTCGGGTCTGGCGGCTGCGGTGGCTGCGCTACCGCGAGGCGCGGCTGTGGCGGGAGATGAAACGCGGCACCCCCCGCGCCGCTGCCAAGGCCGCCTATTCGCTGGTCAGCCGCCGCCTGGAATACCAGGGCTTCGGCGACGTCGACCACACCACGCCGGAGGAATACTGCTTCCGCCTGCGCGAAGCCGGGCACACCGCCGCCGACGCGCTCGCCTTTATCGTTTCCATCTACGAAACCAGCGAGTTCGGCCCACAGATGACCATGCGCTGGGATCGCCAGGCGCTGATGGAAACCACGGACAAAGTCATGCACAGCCTCAAAGTCAGGAACCTGCTGTCAATGCACGAATCATCCACCCTGAGCAACGATGAACAGAACACCTGAACCCAGGGCTATCGCATCAAAATGATACACAATCCGCCGGAAAGGGCTGAATAGCTGAATGGCGCACTGGCTGAATGGCTGCAATTATCATTAGACGTTGCATTTTGTAAAGCGAAGCAGTTGTCAGTTGTCCCTAGTCGTCGCTGTTAAGCGAAAGCTTCCGCGAGATCACAAAAAGCCATCAAGCCAGTCAGCCATTTGGCCAATAAGCCGCAAGTTTTCCGTTGCCAAGACCATGGTTGTCTGCTTTACTGTTAAACTGAAATTTGAAACCGTTTTATACCGGACGCGGACGCATGAGCATAATTGCATTCATGAACCAGAAAGGCGGCGTGGGCAAGACCACTACCGCCGTCACCATCGGCTCGATCCTAGCAGCCGAACACCGGAAAAAGGTGCTGCTGGTCGATCTCGATCCGCAGGGCAACCTCTCCGACCACCTGTCCATCGATCCCAACGAGACCGAAAAGTCGATCTATGACGTCATCATCGGCGGCTTGGCTCCGGAAGCGGTGATGCAGAAAGTACATGGCCTGGACGTCCTGCCCGCCAACATCGACCTCTCCGGCGCGGAGGTGGAACTGGCCGGCATGATGATGCGCGAGACCAGGCTGAAAAAAGCCCTCGACCCGTTGGCCGATAAGTACGATTACATCCTGCTTGACTGTCCGCCCAGCCTGGGGCTGCTGACCATCTCCGGCCTGACCTTCGCCCAGCAGGTGATCGTGCCCATGCAGGCGGAATACCTCGCCCTGCGCGGGCTCTCGCAACTGATCCACACCATCGGCCTGGTGCGCGAACACCTGAACCCGGAACTGGACGTCAGCGGCGTGGTCTTCTGCATGTACGACGGGCGCACCAACCTTTCCCGCGACGTGCGCGCGGAAGTGGAAAACCATTTTCCCGGGCGGGTGTACGCTTCAGTCATCCGCAAAAATATCCGCATGGCCGAAGCGCCCAGCCACGGCCTGCCGGTCAACCTCTACGATCCGCAATGCGCAGGCGCGCAGGACTACCGCGCAGTCGTGAACGAACTGCTGTCACGAGAGGGAATGCAAGACAAGAACCCCTCCTGCCGCCAGCCGCTCTGGAAAGGCGACGAAGCGCGCCTCGCCGCCGCGGAAAGCGAGACTCCGGAATAAAGGAAACCCATGCCGCGCACCAACAGCATTTCCGACCTCACGGCGACAGTCACCGCCAATCGCGAAGTGGCGCGGGGCTTCTGGAAAATGAGCCTCGCCGCGCCGGGAGTCAAATTCAAGCCGGGGCAGTTTTTCCAACTGCGGATTCATGGCGATTCCACCCAGCCGCTGCTGCGCCGCCCCTTCGCTCCCAGCGAGGTTTCGGAAAATGGTTTTTCCTTTATCTACGCGGTAGTCGGCGCAGGCACCGCCGCCATGACCAGATTAAGCAAGGGTGCTGAAACCGGCGTGCTGGCACCGCTCGGCAACGGCTATAACCTGCCGCGCAAGGGGCGGGTACTACTGGTCGGCGGCGGCTGCGGCACGCCCAGTTTACGTTTCACCGGCGAGGTTCTCGCCGCACGTGGTCTTGAGGTTTATTCCATAATCGGCGCGCGCACCGCCTGCACGCTGCTGGAAGTGGAGGCGCTGAAAAAAATCTCAACTCTCTGCGCCGTCGCCACCGACGACGGGTCGGCGGGATTGCACGGACACGCGGTGCAGGCGGCCGAGGTCATGCTGGAGGAAATCGGGCTGAAACCGAAACCTGTCATATTGGCGTGCGGCCCGGAACCGATGCTGAAGGGACTGGCGAAACTGGCGGCGGAGAAAAAACTTTCCTGCCAGGTCAGCCTGGAGGAGCGGATGGCCTGCGGCTTCGGTGCGTGCATGGGTTGCGCGGTCGCAGTCAAGGCCGACAACGAGGATGGCTTCATTTACAAGCGCGTCTGCGCCGACGGACCAGTGTTTGAAGCGACGGCGCTCGCGTGGAGTTGAACCATGCTGTTCGACCTGCCCGATCTGCTGCAAGCGGAACACGCCGGAAGAGCGCTGGCATTCCAGCTTTGCAAGCATAATGACAAAATCGATATTCTTGTCGATGCCTCCCTGGAAGGCGCGGCGGCGCTGGCGGCGGCGCGCCACCTGTCCAACCTCGGGCAAAAAGTTAAAATCTCCCTCGCTGACGAAAAGATGAAAGCGAACGACGTTTTCCTCGCGCAGTTGAAAGTGATCGACCGCATGAAACTGCCGCTGGTGCAGGCGAATGAAAAAGCCTTGCGCAAGCAGGCGTTCGCGCTCGACGGAATCGGACTTGAATCCAAGCGCAAGGCGCGCGGCGGGTTTGCGGCGCGGGATTTTCTGTCGGCCAAGCATCCCGGTCGCTGGGACAAATTTTTCTCCGGCGATAACCCTTTTATCGCCAAAGCGAGAAAAGAAGACAGCCTTCCGGTCGACAGGATCAGAAGCATTGACCTCGCCGCGATCAACGACTATTCCCTCCCCGGTATCTGCCTGATGGAAAACGCCGGTATCGCCGCCACCGTCATTGCGGCGGAGATGCTTAAATCCGCCGGAAAACCGGTGGCAATCGTCGCCGGGAGCGGCAACAACGGCGGCGATGCCCTGGTAGTGGCGCGCGGGCTGCTGGAAAAAGGCGAAAGCGTGCGCGTCTACCTGCTGGGCGAGGGAGACAAACTGCGGGGCGACGCGCGCGTCAATTATCTGCTGCTGCGAAATCTGACCGGGGGAATTGTCGATATTCTGCCCGACGACGAGGATAGCCTGCAGGCGATTTTCGCCAACGCCAAACTGATAGTGGACGGCATGTTCGGCACCGGCCTGACGCGCGACCTGGAAGGCAAGCCCGCCCGAACTGTCGCCGCCATCAACAAATCCGGCGTCCCCATCCTGGCTCTCGACCTTCCCAGCGGGCTGGACGGAGATACCGGCGAAATCCGTGGCTGCTGCGTCAATGCCGCGGCGACCGTCACCTTCGCCGCGCCGAAACCGGGCTTCTGGCTGGGCGAGGGGAAGAAGATGTGCGGCAAGGTTTTCCTGGCCGACATCGGCTGTCCCGAAAAAATCCTGCGCAAGGCGAGAAAATAGAAAAACCTACTGACGTGGAATCTTACCAAGGCGAACTGACACTCACCATTCTCGGCAGCGGCACCAGCGTCGGCGTGCCGATGCCGGGTTGCTCCTGCCCGGCTTGCTCCTCGACCGATCCCCGCGATTCCCGTTACCGCGCCAGCGCCCTGCTGCAATGGAACGGCAAAAACTTGGTCATTGACACCGGCCCGGAATTCCGCCTGCAGATGCTGAGGGAAAAGGTGCCTGGCATCGACGCGGTTCTCTACACCCATCATCACGCCGACCACATCCACGGCCTGGACGACCTGCGCTCCTACACTTTTCTTACCGGCAAATCCGTGCCCCTCTACGGCCAGGCCGACACGCTGGAATGGATCCGGCATCATCACGACTACATCTGGAACGCGGTGCAGAAAGGCGGCGGCCTGCCGCTGGTGGAACTATGCCCGGTCGCCCAACCGTTCAATCTGTTCGGAGTGGATGTAATTCCGGTTCCGGTGCTGCACGGAATCCTGCCGGTCTTCGGCTACCGGTTTGGCGGCGCGGCCTATATTTCCGATGTCTCGGCGATTCCGGTTGAGTCGAAAAGGTTGCTGGCCGGACTGGAAGTGCTGATTATCGACGCGGTACGCTACCGCCCGCATTCCACCCACTTCAACGTCGAAGGCGCGGTGGCAATGGCGCAGGAGTTGAAACCAAAACTGACGATACTGACCCACCTCAACCACGACATCGTTCACGCCAAGCTTGCGGAGGAATTACCGGAAGGAATTGTCCCGGCCTGGGACGGGATGCGGATAGCGCTCAAAGCTTGATAAGTTCGGCGCTGGCGTATTTTTCAGAGAAAAACAGAATGACTATATCTGATTTTTTCGATGTGATAGCGGAAGGTTTTGAAGCCTTCGCTAAATGCGATTTAGAAATTTACTGGCCCAACAGGACTCTCTACATAGTTTCCCTGCTACCGGTGTTCTTTGCCGGAGGCATGATCGCGTTTTTCAATCTCGTCAAAAGCTGCCCACGAATATTGCGGAATGAAAGATTGCTGCTCGATACTTTTGCATCGGCGGGAATATTCGGGTTGGCGGTTACATTCTGCTACGCTCTACTGTTGTTATTGTGCTTGCCAGATAAAGTAGAAATTTCCTCGTTCGAATCTTCGACAACCTTCTTTATCTCATGCATCTGTTGCGTGGTTGGCGTCTACTATTTCGTAAAAAGCTATTTCTATGTGGGAAAAATCGAATGATAGTTTAAGGGAAAATCGCGAACGAAGGGAGCGCGGGAACTGTGTGCGAACGATTACGCTTGCGTAATAAGCCAGTGCGGCTCGCACTTAGATCATCGACAGGAATTCGTTGCCTTTTCTGATTTCGTCCACGACCTGTCCCAGCAGGGCGTCGACATCAGCCCAGGTCAGACCCAGGCTGCTCCAGACCGCGGGGCTGATCTGCGGTATCCGACTGTCGCCGGAGGAGCCGAAATTAAGCGCGCGGGTCAGGATATTAGACAGGTGAACCACCTCAACATTGGTGGGTTTCTCTCCCGGCTGCGGATTCAGGTGGTTGCGCACCACCCCCACTACCGGTTCCGGCAGGTTCCATTTCTCCAGCAGCGCCGCGCCCAGTTCCGCGTGGTTGTAATCGAGCAGTTCGGACTCGGCCTGCGTAAACTGGCAACCGGTTTCCTCCACCCGCTGCGCCACTTTTTTCATGTCCTCGAGCAGATACTGGCTCATCACCACCTTCCCCACCCCGTGCAACAGCCCGGCTATAAACGCGTCCTCTTCCTTGCCGGGAATGATTTTCTTCGCCAGATCCTGCGAGAGAAAAGCGGTGCAGATTGAATGCTTCCAGAAAGCGGCGGCGTCGAAATGCCTGGAGCCTTTCTTGAAGGCGTCGAAAACAAACGCCGACAACGCGAGGTTGCGCACGGTGTTGAACCCCAGAATCACAACCGCGTAGGTGATGGTAGTAATTCGGCGGGGAAAACCATAAAAAGGCGAATTCACCAGTTTCAGGATTTTCGCCGACAGCGCCAGATCGCGGGAGATGACCTTGTTGATATCAGCCGCCGAGGTGTTGGAATCGGAAATAAGCTGGTTGACCTTGGTCACCACGTCGGGCAGAGTCGGCAGATCGGTGATGTCGGCAATGATGCGTTGAATATCAGCCATCCAACCCTCCCTGGCTGGCGTATTTCAGTGCGATTACGCGCAGTTCCTTCATCAGGGGGTCTTCGGCAACGTCGGAAAAGATCAATTCTACCTCGGCCATCCGTTTTTCAGCATTTTCGTCAACTTCCGCTTCCGGCGCAAGAGTTTCATTCGGCTTTTCCGCCGGTTCGCGAACGATTACCTTTTCAATCCCACGCCGCTTGAGAATATCCTTGTGCTTCTGCCCCAGCACCGTGCCTTCGCCCAGCAAGGTATTGCTGTTGTCATCCAGGACGTCCCGACCCAGAACCATACCCTCGGCAATATTTTCCACCATGACAGTCAGCATACAACAATCCCCGGAGTTCTAATGGTTACTTTAGCAGATGTGGCAAATTACGCAAGTTTTTTGTCAATAATCGAATCAATAAATTTACTCAACAGGGAATTTCGAGACAATTGCCACCGCTATTTTTTTCGTGTACTTAACAATCTTTTAGCCAGGAAAGACACCGGTTTACGGTCATCTTGCGCCGCGTTTTGCAGGGATTTGTCCGCCTCTTCCCCGCCAATAGCCGCCAGTGCCTCGACCGAAAGACAAACCAATTCCAAATCAGCATCAGTGAGTGTTTTGTCAAGTAAACCAACCGCCTGCTGCGAACGGATCTGCCTCAGGGCTTTCGCGGCAGCGTAACGATAATTCACATCGTTATTTTTCAAATCATCCAGCAACGCAGCCACCGCCCCCACCATTCCCGTCGCGTGCAGCGCCACCGCCGCCTCCGCGCGCACGCCTGGATACTCGTCAGACAAACGAGCCTGCAGCGCCGTTGAAATCGCGGGAGTCTGGTATTGCGCCAAGGCTTTCACCGCTTCCAGGCGCACCTGCCAGGAAACGTCCTCGCAAGCCCTGACCAGCGCGGGAATAGCTTCCGGTGAAAGCGCGTCCCGCAGAATCCGCGCGGCACGGACGCGGATTTTCGTTTCGTGATTCTCCAGGCAGTTGGCGATATCTATAATAGCGGCGGTCTTGCCCATGGCGAAGGTTGCAGCCAGCGCCTCCAGCGCGATTTCCTTGTCGTCGTCGGTCGCATAAGGCAGCAGGGCGGAAAAGTCGCCCGGTATTTTCAGTGCGGCAAGTGCTTGGCAGATCGCCTTCTGCACGCGGGGGCGGTTTTCCCCAGGCAGGATATGCAACAGCTTCTCCGCAGCGTTTTCGCAACCGAGTGCCGCGCTGGCAGCGACCGCTCCTTCCCTCAGCACCTCGCTTTCGCTTGTCAGCAGAACCAACACCTGCGCCGCGACAGCATCAGACATTTTTCTTTTTCCCGCCACCGACCGTAGCGCCGCCAGTTGCATGGCTTCGCGCAAAGCCGGGGCAGTTGGCGAAATAAGCGGTATCCTGTTCCCGTCCAGGCGTGACAGAAATTCCTGTTCCGGAAGAGAAGAGTAGATTCTGCTCAGGGAATTTAAAGCGTTTTCGGCAGTGAGAAAATCATTCCCGACCGCAACGTCCAGAAGCTCCTGCTCACAAGCGATCCCGCCCGCGCTTCCCAGCAGTTTCGCCGCGACTTGCCGCACCACCGAACGTTCGTTACTCAAACCGGCCAGCAATACCGGCAGACCTTGGGGTGAAGAGACCAGCAACTCCGCCGCCAGTTCGCGTTCGCGCTGATGGCGGTTCAGGTCGGCAGCCAACGCCAGCAGAGCGCCCGGATCGTCCGCCCGGAATTCCTCCCCGGCGTGCAAGGCAAGGGGAGCGCAAAAGGCAGGCAAAAACAAAAAGCACAGGCTGGTTGCAGCCTGTGCCCTGATTATAAATCTTCCGCGCATGTCAGCCTCGAAGGTCGCAGTGTGCCAGAGAATTATTTCTTCGTGTCGAGCTTGTAATTCTCGCGGTCGTCCTCGCGCAGCCTGGTGGCTTTGCCGACGCGTTCGCGCAGATAGTACAGCTTGGCACGTTGCACGCGGCCGCGACGCTTGGAGACGATCTTGTCAATCCGGGGGCTGTGCAGCGGGAAAATCCTTTCCACGCCCTGACCCTGCACCAAGCGGCGCACGGTAAAGGATTCGTTGATGCCGCCGCCGTTCTTGGCGATGACCACGCCGTTGAAAATCTGGACGCGTTCCTTCTCGCCTTCCACGATCCGGCAGTGCACGTCAACGGTATCGCCTACCTCAAAGGAATCGACTTCCTTTTTCATGAATTCTTTTTCGAGTTCGTTGATAATCGGGTGCATCATTTACTCCTATTTCCCTGGCTATAACTCAAGCGTCTTTATAAGAACCGGATACTATATCAGGTAATCCAGGAATTGCAATCGGATTTTTTTGCAAAAAGACCATTTTCCACTACTCCCGGCATTATCCCTTCCCGCCGCGTTGACTTTAAGGTGGAAAAACGTTATCTTTATCCGCTGCAAGTTGAAATCCCGCTGGCTGATCACCGGAGTCACTATTGGGATAACGAAACTCGTTTATTGAGATGGAAAGAACGCATGGCGCAGAAAAAAACCAAAAAGAAACCAGGCAAAGCCAACGGCGAACAGGGCACCCTGAACATGCTGCTGGCTCAGGCCGAACCTGAGAGCGAAGCAGAACCGATTCCGGCAGAAGAAGCACCCGAACCGGAAAAGCCGCCGCGCCGCGCCGCCGCGAAAGGCGGAGTCGAAACCGCCGAAAGCATGGGCAAGCGTCAGCGCGAGATTTCGGTTTCCGAATTTTTCACCAAGAACCGGCATCTGCTGGGATTCGACAATCCGCGCAAGGCGCTGCTGACCGCCATCGAGGAAGCGGTGGACAATTCGCTGGACGCCTGCGAGGAGGCGGGCATTCTGCCCGACATCCATGTCGAAATCGCGGATTTGCAGAACGACCGCTATCGCGTCACCGTACGCGACAACGGCCCCGGCATTGTCAAAAAGCAGATTCCCAACATCTTCGCGAAGCTGCTGTACGGCTCGAAATTCCACCGCCTCAAGATGAGTCGCGGCCAGCAGGGCATCGGCATCTCCGCCGCCGGGATGTACGGCCTCATCACCACCGGCAAGCCGGTCAGGATTATCAGCCGCACCTCCTCCCGCCGCCCGGCTCATTTTTTCGAGTTGCAGATCGACACCAAGAAAAACTCGCCCGAAATCATCCGCGACGAGGAGCAGGATTGGGAACACAAAACCGGCACCGAGGTCGCTATCGAACTGGTGGGCAAATACCAGCGCGGTCGCCAGTCGGTCGACGAATACCTGCGCCAGACCGCTATTGCCAACCCGCATGTAAAAATAACTTATCTCATGCCGGACAATGATTTCGTCACCTATGACCGCGCCACTTCCGAACAGCCGCCGCAGACAAAGGAGATCAAACCGCATCCACACGGCATCGAACTGGGCGTGCTGCAATCCATGCTGAAGGAAACCCGGGTGCATAACCTGGCTGGTTTTCTCCAGCACGAATTCTCCCGCGTCTCCGCGAAAATCGCCCAGGAAATCTGCGAACACGCCGGTCTTTCACCCAAGAATTATCCCAGCCGCGTCAGCCGCGGCGACGTCGAGCACCTGATGGCGGGAATCGAAAAAACAAAAATCATGAACCCGCCCACCAATTGCGTCGCGCCTATCGGTGAAGAGCAACTGGTCAAGGGACTGGCGTCAGTCGTCCCTGCGGAATTCTACGCCTCGACCACGCGCCCGCCCGCCGTGTACCGGGGCAACCCCTTCATCATCGAGGCGGCGCTGGCCTACGGCGGCGCGGAGCAGCAGGCCGACAATCCCGCGCGGCTGATGCGTTTCGCCAACCGTGTTCCCCTGCTTTACCAGCAGGGCGCGTGCTGCGCCTCCAACGCCTGCACAGGGGTGAATTGGCGCAATTATTCGTTGCAACAACCGCGCGGCGGCTTGCCGGTGGGGCCTCTTACTATCGTACTGCATATGGCCTCGGTGTGGGTGCCGTTCACCAGCGAATCGAAGGAAGCTATCGCCAGCTATCCGGAAATCGAGGATCAGATGGCGCGCGCCCTGCAAGAATGCGGACGCAAATTGAAAATCTTTTTGTCGAGAAAACGCAAAAGCGCCGACGCCGACCGCAAGCACGATTACATCAAGACCTACATCCCCCACATCGGCATCGGCCTGCGCGAACTGATCGGCTTTTCCCAGAAGGAAGAACAGCAAGTGGTCGACACCCTCACCGGCCTGCTGGAACGGGCGAAGGAATAAAATATATGTATAACCATCTGCGCGGAACCCTGATCGAAAACCGCATCAACCGGCTGATTGTCGAAACCGGCGGCGTGGGCTACGCTATCAACGTGCCGCTGTCCACCAGCCAGCGCGCGCCTAAACCCGGCGCGGAAATAATCGTCTTCACCCATCTGGTGGTGCGGGAGGATGCGCTGCTGCTGTACGGTTTCCTGACCGAAGAGGAGCGCGCGTTGTTCCGGGTCTTGATCGGCCTGTCCGGCGTCGGCCCCTCGCTGGCGACTCAGGTTTTGTCTGCCGTCTCGCCCCGCGATTTCGCCCTCGCTATTGAGCGGCAGGACGTGACCATGCTGAAAAAAATCAAAGGCGTGGGCGCGAAAAAAGCCAGCCAGATCATGGTGGGTCTCAAAGGTGCGAAGATGCTGCTGTCGCCTGACGAGGACGCAGGCCCGGCTCTGGTCGGAGTGGCGGGCGACGCGGTAGCGGCGTTGGAAGCGATGGGCGTGCCTCAGCGCGAGGCGATTGCGCGGGTGGAAAAAGTCATGGCAGGCAAGTCCGGTCTCGCACTGGAGGATGTGGTAAGGCAGGCGCTGCAATAGAGTCTCCAGTTGACAGTCCCCAGTCTCCAGTTTTTTGTGGTAGAACTGTGAAAAACATCGCCACCGCTTGGGGAAATACTTTCACGAAAGAGAGCCTATGAACAAAATCGCGATTGTCGGCGCCGGGATTGTTTCTCCCTTGGGCATCGGGCGTGAGACTTTTTTCGCCGCCGCGCGGGAAGACCGGGTCGGCATCTGCGACCTCACCCTGTGCGAACCATTCGGGGAATGTGAGCACGCAGGCGAGATCGGCAATTACGACTGGAAGGAATACGTCTTTTCCAAGCAGACCTATGCCGACCGCTGCACGCAACTGGCCATAGGCGCGGCGCGGCTGGCGCTGGAAGACGGCGGCGTGGCGCTGCCGATAGTTGCAGGTGAAACCGGTTTCTGTTTCGGCACCTGCTGGGGCTGCCTGGAGTCGATGCGCAAGTTTTACGAACCGGTGGCGCAGGGCAAGGGAAAATCCGCCAGCGGCCTCGTTTTTTCGCATTCTTACCCGAACTGCCCCACCAGTTTCTGCGCCATCGAACTGGGACTGCGGGGCTATTCCACCAGTTTCACCGGCAGCCGCCTGGCGGGATTGTGGGCTTTGCGTAGCGCTTACGACGCGCTGGCTTCCGGCACGGCAACAGATATCCTGGTCTGCGCCGCCGATGCGCTTGGAACGGAAATTCTTTCGCATCTGGAAGCGGAAAAACTCGCGTCTGCCACTCGCGGGAAAACTCCTCCGGAAACCAGCGACGTAGAAACTTCGGACTGGGGGAAAGTTCCGGGCGAAGCGGCGGTCGGCTTGCTGCTGTCGACCGCACCGGGGAAAAAACCGCTGGGCTATTTATTATCGGTGACGGAAGAAGTCGGCGGCGGAGAATTGGACTGGCGCGGAGGAAATAGTTTTTCCGCGCAGGCGTTGCAGACGATGCTGCGCAAGCTGGCGCGGGGAAAAAGCGGCGGAGAATTCGCCGTCTCCGACACCGACAGCAGGCAGGCGGTCTGCGTAAAAATCCGGTGCGCTTGAATAAGTCTCCAGCCTCCAGTTAACAGTCTCCAGCGTGGCTTTCAAGACGACTTTCGGAAAAGCTGTAGCATAAAAAGGATATTTATTGAGAAAACTATATGCGTTCCTGGCCGTCGCAACAGTTATCGCCGCAATCTGGAGCGGAATCGACTTCGCGCGGCACTTTGCCGACTACCAGCCGGAGCTCAGCCCCTACGCGCCGAAGATCGCGCTGCTGCGGCTGCTGCAGGCGGCGACGGGACTGCTGCCGCTGCTGCTGATCGCGAAAACCGTTAGGCGAGAAAACTGCATCGTACCGGGGGAGCTGTCCGGCTTGCAGCCGCTGAGAAGATTTTTCCTGTGCGCTCTGCTGGCGCTGATTGCGACTTCGATCGTGCAAGCGCAGGAGGCGTTCGCTTCTTCCAGCATGTTGCAGCGTTCGTTTTTTCTGGCGGCAATTTTCCTCTGCGCGGAAATCTGGGCAGCGCTCTGTTGCGCTTTTCCAGGCGGCATGTCGCGCGCGCCGAAGCTGAAAGCATGGAATGTTATCAGCGTGAACATGCTCCTGCTGCTGGCGCTGTGCGAGGGGATGCTGACCGTGGCGGCGAAGGTTTCCGATTCGCAGATTTTCTGGAACCAGGACGCCATCGAGTCGTCGCTGGCAAGGTACCGGCTGAAGCCGCATCAGGCATATTTCAACTTCCGCGTCAACAGCCTCGGTTATCACGACGAGGAATTTTTCGTCGCCGGGGAACAGGACTGCGCGGTTGCGCTGCTGGCTGATTCATTCGGTGTGGGAGTGGTGCCGTACGATTACAATTTCGCCACTATTGCGGAAAACAAATTGCGCGCGGAACTGGGCGGGCGCTGCGCGCGTGTGGCGCTGCATAATTTCGGCGTCAGCGCCATCGGAATGCACCACTATGCCTGGCTGCTGGAAAACGAAGTTCTGAAATATAATCCCAGGGAAGTGGTGTTATGCGTTTTCGTCGGCAACGATATCGACGGTTTGAAAAAGACCAAGTCGTCGCGTTACGCGCTGCAGGACTGGTGGCTGTGGAAAATCCCGGCGCGGCTGGCGATTCTGGGCAGGCAAGGCGCCAGCGCGGAAGTGGGTGCTATCGGCACGCCGCAGCAGCCGGGGCAGATTCCTGAACACATCGAGCAACCCGAAAAGGAAAAGCCGACTTTCACCCGGGACAAGTTTCTGGAAATCGAACGGATTCGTCTCGATCAGATCTGCAATACCTCGCGCGGTAGGGTCTTGAAAAATTACAGCGGCTTTTTCGAGGCGCTGGATTTCTTCAGAAACAAGCTTGGTTCACGCCTGCGATTGGTGCTGATTCCCGACGAATTCCAGGTCAATGACGCGCTCTATGCCGAGACGACCTCCGTCATCTCCGACCTTTCGGTTTACGATCGCGAATATCCGCAGAAACGGATTACGGAATTCTGCCGCGAAAAAAACATCCGCCAGCTCGACCTGCTGCCGGTTCTGCGCGAAGCGGAGAAAAGCGGTCATACCTATCATTTGCAGGACACACACTGGAACGCGCGCGGTAACCGCGTCGCAGGAGAAGCGCTGGCCGAATTCCTGAGTGCTGACTTTGCGCCACCTCAACCCTGACCGGAATCAGGCCGAAACCGGCTTTCATCCATTTTTCCCGCTTGACAGATTTCCGGTTTTCGCACTATAGTGTTTTTGCTTGTATGGGTTTTCAGTTGACACAGGAGGCGCGGAATGAGTACCGTTGCAATTACCGACAAGAGAGGCGGCGTCTTCCGGGTGGAAGTGGACTACACCTACGGGGAATGCGACCGCCTGCCTTACAACGCTTTACGTAAGGTAAATGCCAGAATCGAACAGATTCCCAGCGGGGGAATCAGAGCCACGGCCGACTTCAACATCAGAAACGGCAAGGACGCCGCGCATTTCGTGGAAGTCCTCGACCTGTTCGGCGCGGACGGTTCCTTCGTCCACGGCTCGCCCGCCGACCCGGAGGCATTGACCTACGAAACGCCTCCGGAAGGCGAAGACGACGGTTCTGGGATACGCGTGGCGACGGCAGTAAGTGCGCACGACGAGAAGAGACACGCCTCGTCTGCGGTGCCGTCGCCGGAAAGCAAGTCCAGCGTGTCGCCGGTCGACCTCCGCCCGGAATTGCCTGAACCGGAAGTTCCCGACGAAGAAGCCGAAGATCTCGAGATCGAGGACGAAACCGAGGAAGAGGCTGAGATCGAGGAACAAGACGAGGAAGAGGTCGAGTCGGAAATATTCATCGACGACGAACCTGAGGAGTGGGAACGGCTGGGACGCAAAGCCATCGCGGAAAGCTTGGCAGCCAACGAAAACCGCACCAAGACCCTGCTGAGGGTGGCCAAGGCCAGTGGCGGCAAGCTGCCGGTGAAGAAAACCCGCGAGGTACTCCTGCGGTTGCTGATGGAGAAACACGACGATGCCGATTACGTCGTGGACTTCATGCAGAAACACAACTGGCGGGAAATCAGGAAAGCCCACGTCGAGTCCGCTGTCAAAAAAGTCTGATGGTTTTTCAGCATATACGGGAATCCGGTGACAGCGGCTTGCGGGTCGCGCGCCGGATTTCCGTTTTTTTTAACGGAACTTAATAATGCCGCATGACCTGGGACTGCGCGACGAGGCGCGGTTCGCCGATTTGCCGGAGGAAGGCAGGGAGACACTGCTGTTCCAGGTCGAGTTCTGCCTCGATATCCTGGGCAAGCGTCCCGATTACCGCGAGGCGCTGGAGATGGCGGCTAACGCGCTGACAGCTCTGGGGTATTACGAAAAGGGGCTGGAACTCGACCGCAGGCTGTCGCTGATTTTCCCCGCCGACAAGATGGTCGTGTATAACTTCGCCTGTAGCCTGTCGCTATGCGGACGGCTGGACGAGGCGTTTTCCGAGTTGAAAAAGGCGATCGACCTGGGTTACCACGAGTCATCCCACATGTTGAGCGACCCGGATCTGGCGAATCTCCGCGCAGACCCGCGATTCCGGATATTGTTGAGCGAGGCCAAGTAACTGGAGAAAACATGCGCATCCTGGTTACCGGTGCCAGCGGCCTGCTGGGGCGGCACGTGGCAAATACGCTGCGGGAAAAGCACTATGTAAGAGGCGCCTATCACACCCGCCCCTGCGAAAACGGCGTGCAACTTGAGGTCGACGATTTCGCGCGCGTGCATGAGGTTTTGCAAGAGGGAAATTATACCCACGTCGTTCATTGCGCCGCGCTGCGCGATCCGGATTACTGCCTGCGGAATCCCGAAGAGGCGTACCGGGTGAACGCCCTGGCGGTGGAAAATCTGGCACGGCTGGCGGATGAGCATGATTTTCTCCTTGCGCATATTTCCACCGATTACGTTTTTTCCGGCGAACAGGCGCCTTATCACGAGGACGATGCGACCGGGCCGGTCAACCTGTATGGTCGCACCAAGCTGGCGGGAGAACTGGCGGCGCGCACGGCGAAGCGACATCTGATTCTGCGCATCCCGGCTCTCTGGAGTCTGGATTTTTCCGACCCCCGCAACTGCGCCACGAAATTCGCACAGGATTTGCGAAAAGGCGACAGCCTGGTCATGGACGCGATATGCGTACGCTATTACACGCTGGCCGAGGACGTGGCGGCGGCGGCGGGATTTCTCCTCGACGAGGAGATGCGCGGAATTTACCACCTCACGGCCGAACAGAAAATCACCAAAGCGGGTTTCGCGAAAAAAATTGCGGAGGCGATCCGCATAGATTCCGGTATTGTCATTGACGGCCCCCTGGCGACCGGGGGCGACACGCGACCGCTCGACAGCCACATGAGCCCGGAAAAATACCTGTCGTTGCAGGGACCGAAACTGCGCGGCATCGACGAGGCGCTGGCTGACAGGCATGGGTGAATCTTCCGCCGGGGCAAAACCGTTTCTGCGCATCCTGCTGGGTCCGACCGCCTCAGGCAAGGAAAGCGCGGCCGTAGCGTGCGCGAAAATGATCGGCGGGGAGATCGTTTCGGTCGACTCGATGAAGATTTACCGCACGCTCGACATCGGCACTGCCAAGGCGTCGGAAAAAATCCGCGCCGATGTGCCGCATCACTGCTTGGACATCGCCGACCCGGAGGAAAACTTCAGCGTCGGTCGCTACGTGGAAGAGGCGGAGAAAGCAATCGTTTCGGTAGTTGCGCGCGGAAAAGTTCCGATTCTTTCCGGCGGCACCGCGCTGTATTACAAGGGCCTGCTGGAAGGCCTGTTTGACGGCCCCTCCGCCGACGCCGATCTGCGTGAGGAATTCAATCGGCGCGCCGAGACCGAAGGAGTGGAAAAGCTTTATGCGGAACTGGCGGAAGTCGATCCTCAAGCCGCGGAGAAAATTCATCCTAACGACTTGCGCCGAATCGTGCGCGCGCTGGAAGTGGCGAAGCTGACGGGGCAACCGATCAGCAGCCAGCAGACGCAATGGGTCGGGGCGGAATACCGTTATCCCTGCGCGCTGGCCGCGCTGGACTGGCCGCGCGAAGTGCTTTATGCGAGAATCGAAAAAAGAGTCGACCTGATGATGGCGGAAGGCTTGCTGGAAGAAGCGCGGCAGGTTTACGAAAAGCGGGATTATTTAAGCCGCACTCCATTGCAGGCGGTGGGATACAAGGAGTTTTTTTCGTATTTTTCCGGCGAGACGGATTTGGCGGAAGCGGTGGAGCTTCTAAAAAAAAACACTCGCAACCTTGCCAAGAGTCAGATGACCTGGTTCCGGAAATTCCCCTGCGAATGGATCGCGATGGATGAAAAGATGAATTTGACGGAAGTAGTAGAAAAAAGTATTGCCGCCTGGTCGCGGCAACTGCAATAGGAGAACGCATGATTACGTACAACGAACCCTGGCTGGAGAAAGGCGAGACACTGGTCTGTTTTGGCGACAGCCTGACTGCCAGCAAAACCGGTTATGTTGCTATCCTGGCGGAAAAACTGGCTGACGCGAGGGTGGAGGTAGTCAATGCCGGACGCGGCGGCGACAAGACGCCGTGGGCACTCACACGGCTGGAAACCGACGTGATCGCGCGCAAACCAAGCGCGGTGTCGATTTTTCTCGGCACTAACGATTGCGCGGTAGGAAGGGGTTGCTGGGCGGACGAGCCACGCGTTCCTGCCGCCACCTACGGCGACAACCTGCGCTGGATCATTCATCTCTGCCGAATTGCGGGAATAATGAAATTCAGCGTCACGCCGCCGCTGCACCGCTTCGAGGGCAAAGCATACCGCGAGCACGGCGACGTTATGGCGGCCTACTGCCAGCACGCGCGGGAAGCGGCTGACGATATGCGCGCCCGTTTCGTTCCGGCCGACATCGCCCTGGCGGAAGCGCGCGCGCGGCATGCGCAACCGGCGGGGCTGGTGTTCACCACCGACGGCACGCATCTGACTCCTGACGGCAACCTGATCGTGGCAGAGACGATGCTGAAGGCCTGGGGCATGGCCTGACTTTTGATTATGAGGAATGAAAATGTATACTCCCAATCGTGATGAATTTCTGAAACTCGCCCAACCCGGCAAGGTCGCGCCGGTCTTCCGCCTGCTGATGGGAGACATCCTGACGCCGGTACTGGCCTTCTTCCGGCTGCGCGGCGGGGAACAGGCATTTCTGCTGGAAAGCGTAACCGGCGGGGAAAAGATCGGTCGCTATTCTTTCCTGGGTATAAACCCTTCAGTGATTTTCAAAGCGTCGGGCAAACAGGTGCAGATTGCGGAAAAAGGTTCTGTCCGCGAAATCGAGCAGACCGACCCCCTGCGCGAGATGAAAACGCTACTCGATACCTACCAGCCGGTAACTCTGCCGGGGCTGCCAAGATTTTCCGGCGGCGCGGTTGGTTACTTTTCCTACGATGTGATCCGGCAGGTGGAAAATCTGCCGAATCCTCCCGCACGCTCGCTCAATCTGCCCGACATCTATTTCGGCATTTACACGACCATGCTGATTTTCGACCACGCGAAAAAAACCTGCGCCGTGCTTGCCTACGCCGACTGCCGCGAGGACGATCCGGCCACGGCCTACGACATCGCCTGCGCGAAGGTGGACGGAATTATCGCGCAACTCGGCGCGCCTGGCGCACTGCCGGTGGAGGAGGTGCCTGCGCTGCCGGAAAATGAGCCGGAGATTTCCAGCAATTTCGAGCGGAAAGATTTCGAACGCGCCGTGGAAAAATGCAAGGAATATATCCGCGCTGGCGACATTTTTCAGGTCGTCCTCTCGCAACGCCTGAGCACACCCTGCTCGGCCGACCCCTTCGAGGTCTACCGCAACATCCGCGTGATCAATCCCAGCCCTTACATGTTTTATCTGAAGTATCCGGACTTTTCGCTGGTCGGCAGTTCGCCGGAAGTGATGGTGCGAGTGGAGGAGCGGAACATCACCGTGCGCCCCATCGCCGGCACCAGGCCGCGCGGAAAAAACGAAGCCGAAGACCAGGCGCTTGCCGAGGATCTACTGGCCGACCCCAAGGAATGCGCGGAACACACCATGCTGCTAGATCTGGGGCGTAACGACGTGGGGCGCGTGGCGGAGTACGGCTCGGTGAAAATCACGGAAAAGATGGTGATCGAGAATTACAGCCACGTCATGCACATCGTCTCCAACGTCGTGGGCAAACAGCGCGCGGAGCTGACCGCCTTCGACACCTTCAAGTCATGCCTGCCCGCCGGAACCGTCAGCGGCGCGCCCAAGGTGCGGGCGATGGAAATCATCGACGAGGTGGAACCGGATGTACGCGGGCCTTACGGCGGGGCGGTGGGCTATATCGATTTTTCCGGCAATCTCGACACCTGCATCACGTTGCGGACGATTCTGCTGCTCGGAGGAGTGGCACACGTACAAGCGGGGGCAGGCATCGTGGCCGACTCGGTGCCGGAAATGGAATACGAAGAGACCCGCAACAAGGCGCGAGCCTTACTCAAAGCCATTCAGGTCTCGCAACCGGGAAAGGGACGCACATGATACGCAAGGCCAAGCTTCAGGAAATACCGGTCATTCAGGAATTGGTCAATGCCTTCGCACGCGAGGAGTTGATGCTGCCGGTTTCCATCGGCGATATCATCGAGCGCTTTCACGACTTTTTCGTGGCGGAAAAAGACGGTCGCATCATCGGCACGGTCGCGCTGCACGTAACCTGGCAGGATCTGGTCGAAATCCGTTCGCTGACGGTGCGCCGCGAGGAACAGAAAACCGGCCTGGGGCGGAAACTGGTCGAAGCCGCCCTGGCGCGCGCACGGGAAGTCGGCGCGCCGCGCGTGTTCACCCTGACCTATATTCCGGAATTTTTTGAAAAACTGGGCTTCATCCGCATCGACCGCGCGGAACTGCCGCACAAGGTCTGGCAGGACTGCGTGAAATGTCCGAAATTCCCCGACTGTGGCGAAGTCGCCTTGACGCTGGATTTATAAATAAAGGATTGCACATGGCCAAACTCTGGAAAGGCCGGTTCTCCGCCGGGACGCATCCGCTGATGGAAGCGTTTTCCGAATCTATCAGTTTCGACCGGGAACTGGCGCAGGTCGATATCCGCGGCAGCCTCGCGCACGCGAAAATGCTGGCCGAGGTGGGACTGATTTCGAAAAAAGACCTGGCCGCGATCCGGCGCGGCATGGCGGAAATCAAGACCGAAATCGACGAAGATGAATTCGTCTTTTCTCCGCAGGACGAAGACATTCACATGTCGATCGAGTCGGCTCTGACGAAAAAAATCGGCGACCCGGCGAAAAAGCTTCACACCGCCCGCAGCCGCAACGACCAGGTCGCCACCGACCTGCGCCTGTGGACGCGGGACAAGATCGACTGGCTGGACAGGCTGGTAGAGGCGTTGCAGAAATCACTGGTCGAACTGGCTGATAAAAACCGGAAGCTGGTCATGCCGGGTTATACTCATTTGCAGCGCGCGCAACCGGTGTTGCTGGCGCAGCATCTGCTGGCGTATGTCGAAATGCTCGCGCGCGACCGGGAACGCCTGCAGGACGCCCGCCGCCGCGTCAACCGCCTGCCGCTGGGTAGCTGTGCGCTGGCCGGAACCACGCTGCCTATCGACCGCGAAATCGTACGCGAGGAACTCGGCTTCGCGTCGCTGTGCGAAAACAGTATGGACGCGGTTTCCGACCGCGACTTCGTAATCGAAACGCTGGCCGCGCTGGCGACCATGTTTATTCATTTTTCCCGTTTCGCTGAAGACGTGATTTTATGGGCGTCGGGCGAGTGGGGATTTCTGCGCCTGCACGACGCCTGGAGCACCGGCAGTTCCATAATGCCGCAGAAACGCAATCCCGATCTGCTGGAACTGACGCGCGGCAAAACCGGTCGCGTCGTCGGCAGCCTGATGACCATCCTCACCGTGGTCAAGGGTTTGCCCATGACCTACAACCGCGATTTGCAGGAAGACAAGGAGCCGCTGTTTGACGCCGTGCGCACCGCCGAGGCGACACTGGCGTGCCTCGCTGAATTCGTGCCGACCATGACTTTCAACGAGCAGCGCGCGAAACAGATGCTGGAGGGCGGCTTCCTCGACGCGACCGTGATGGCAGAATACCTGGTGGAAAACGGCTTGCCTTTCCGCAGCGCGCACGAGGTTTCCGGCGCGCTGGTGCGACTGGCGGAGGAAAGCGGGCGCAGATTGTGCGAAGTTGGACTTGCTGAAATGAAAGAAATCTGCCCATTGTTTCAGGAAGATGTTTTCCTGCGGCTCGATCCCGCGAAAACGCCTGGCTCGTATAAATCCGCGGGCAGCGCGGGTACTAAGGAAGTCGCCAAGGCCTTGACCAGATGGAAAAAGCGGTTGCGCTAATCCTGCAGCAACGGGCGCACGGCGGCGTCGATTTTCAGCAGGAGCGAAAGCAGGCTTTCCAGCGTGTGCAGCGCGATCATGTTGGGGCCGTCGCAGAGGGCGCGGTCGGGATCGTCGTGGACTTCAAGAAAAATACCGTCCACTCCCGCCGCCACCGCCGCGCGCGCCAGCACGTGCGCCATCTCCCGGTCGCCGCCGGAGCAACTCCCCTGCCCTCCCGGAAGCTGCACGCTGTGGGTGGCGTCGAAAATCACCGGTACGCCGAACCCGCGCATGATGGGAAGGGCGCGCATGTCACTGACAAGATTGTTGTAGCCGAAAGTATTTCCGCGCTCGGTGAGAGTGACGTTCGTATTGCCGGTGGATTCGATTTTAGCGACCACATTTTCCATATCCCAGGGCGCGAGGAACTGCCCCTTCTTGACGTTCACCGGTACGCCCGACCTGCCCGCCGCCAGCAGCAGATCGGTCTGTCGGCAGAGAAACGCCGGAATCTGGATTACATCCAGCACCTCGGCGGCGGGCGCGACCTGTTCGATGCCATGAATATCGCTGATGACCGGCAAGCCGGTTTCCAGCTTGATCCGGCGCAAGACAGACAAGCCTTCCTCCAACCCCGGACCGCGATGCCCAGACAGGCTGGAGCGGTTGGCCTTGTCGAAAGACGCTTTGAAGATGAAAGGCATTCCAAGCTTGTCCGCAATGACGCGCAGGGACTCGGCCATGCGCAGGGCGTGGCTTTCCGATTCGATCACGCAGGGCCCCGCGATCAGCGCCAGCGGCTGGCCGCCGCCGAGAGTAACGTTGTCCGATATCCTGACTTGCCTGACGGTCATCTTGTCTTCCTTGGAATAGACTGAAATTTCATACATATTCTGTCGAAATAATTATATATGTAAAGACGTTTCGTGAAACGCTTAATTAAGGAAAACGCTTTCTGTTTTAAGAAAACATTTACGCCCGTCATTCCTGCGGAGGCAGGAATGACAATTCATAAAAAGCGCAAAACTCCATCCTACGGGAGATAAAAAAACTTGCCCCGTTTCGCCGGCGTAGTCGTGGACGCGCCTCTCAATACGGTCTACCACTACCGCATACCGCCGGAATTTTCCGGGCTGGTCGAACCCGGCGTTCACGTCAAGGTGCCGTTCGGACCGCGCAAAATCAACGGCTACGTGGTCGAGGTCGCCGACGTCTGCCCCATCGAGGAAAAGCGCGTCAAGGACATCGCGCAGGTTGGAGAGCCGGAGGAAAGAGTCACGCCCGATCTGCTGGCGCTGACGGAATGGATCGCCGTGTATTACCGCTGCGGCTGGGGCGAGGCGCTGGCGGCGGCTACGCCTTCTTCCGTGCGTAAGGGCGTGAAGGAAAAAACCGTCCTCCATCTTTCGCTGACCGCCGAGGTGGAGGAAGCGCGCGCTGCGCTGGAGTTTTTCAAAAAGAAGGCGAAAAAGCAGGCCGCCGCGCTTGAATTCCTGCTGCTGAAAGCGACGGCCAGCGGACTGGCGGAAAGTTTTCCCTTCGCGGAAGTGGAAACGGCCACCGGTGCCAGCCGCACCGCCGTGCGCGCCCTGGAGGAAAAAGGACTGGTCGCCCTGTCGCCGGTGCCATTACACCGGGAACTCGCCTCCCTCGCCGAAAAATCAAAAAAGATTGTCCTCACCGGCGAACAGCATGATGCGGTCGAGCGGATTTGCGCCGCGCTGTCGGCTGGCAAATTTTCACCGTTTCTTTTATTCGGCGTCACCGGCAGCGGCAAGACCGAGGTCTATCTGCAAGCTCTGGAACACGCGCTGAGCCTGAACAAAAGCGCGCTGGTGCTGGTGCCGGAAATCAGCCTCACTCCGCAGACGGTGGAGCGTTTCCGCATACGCGCGGGCGAAGTGGCGGTGCTGCACTCCCACATGACCGACGGCGAGCGCGCCGAGGAATGGCGGCGGCTCAGGCGGGGAGAAACGCGCGTGGCGGTCGGCGCGCGGTCGGCGATTTTCGCGCCGCTGGACAATCTCGGACTGATCATCGTCGACGAGGAACACGAACGCACCTTCAAGCAGGACAATACTCCGCGCTACAATGCGCGCGACGTGGCGCTGGTGCGGGCGCGGGAATGCGGCGCGGCGGTGGTGCTTGGCTCGGCTACGCCGTCGCTTGAAAGCTGGCACAATGCCATTACGGAAAAATACACGCTACTCTCGCTGCCTAATCGCGTCGGCGGTGCCAAACCGCCCAAGACCGTCGTGGTTGATATGAAAACGGAATGGGCGGAAGTGAAACAAATGTCGGTCTTTTCCCGCGAGTTGCAGCGCAGTCTCACGCTATGCCTGGCGAAAAAGGAACAGGCCATTATCTTTCTCAACCGGCGCGGCTTCCATACCTACGTGCATTGCGCCAGTTGCGGCGAGGTGCTGGGCTGCGCGGATTGCGACATTTCTCTCACCTGGCACAAGGCGAGCGAGGATCTGCGCTGCCACTATTGCGGCCTGCGCAAGCCGATGCCGAAAGCGTGCCCCTCCTGCGGCGCGACAGCGCTGCGGCAGACCGGCACCGGCACCGAGCGCGCGGAAGACATTTTCCGAAAACTGTTTCCCGACGCGCGGGTCTTGCGGATGGATTCAGACACCATGACCGGTCGCGATGCGCACGCCCGCGCTCTTTCCGCCTTTGCGCGCGGCGAATACGACGTGCTGCTGGGCACGCAGATGATTGCCAAGGGGTTCGACTTTCCCAACGTCACGCTGGTGGGAGTGCTGTCGGCCGACGGCGCGATCAACCTGCCCGACTTCCGTTCCGCCGAACGCACGTTCCAGCTTATCACGCAGGTGGTGGGACGCGCCGGGCGCGCTGACAAGCCGGGACGCGCGGTAGTGCAGGCTTTCCAGCCCGAGCATTACGCCGTGCAGTCGGCGCTGGCGCAGGATTTCCCCGCTTTCGCGGAAAAAGAACTGGCGGAGCGCGAAAGCCTCGGTTATCCTCCTTTTGGACGACTAGCGCGAATCATAGCCAAGGGCGCGAGTCCAGTGAAAATCAAGACGCTGCTGGCGCAGGCGGCGGAGAAACTCAAGGGCGCTTCTCGCCGACCGTTGGCGGTGCTGGGACCGGTGCCCTGCCCGGTGGAAAAAATCCAGAAGGATTATCGCTTCCATATTCTGATCAAGGCGCGCAGCCACCGCGAAATCGAAACCATGCTGTCCGCCTGCGGCAACGAATTGTCATCCGGCAAAGGCGTACAGGTGGCTATCGACATTGATCCGCTGTCGTTGTTATAAAATATCCGCGCCCGCGCGCGGAACACCATAGTCAAAGGGAGGAGTCCGGCAATGATGTTCGAACAGACAAACGATTTTCGCAGCAACGATCCGTGGCGCATGTTCCGTATCATGGCGGAGTTTGTCGAAGGCTTCGAGGAAATGGCCAAGATCTGCCCGGCGGTAAGCATTTTCGGCTCCGCCCGCACCAGCCCCGAAAGCAAGTATTACCAGTGGGCTGAGGAGTGCGCAGGGCTGCTGGCCGAAGCGCGATTCAATATCATCACCGGCGGCGGTCCCGGCATCATGGAAGCCGCCAACAAGGGTGCCAAGGAACGGGGCAAAGGCATCTCCGTGGGGCTGAACATCGACCTGCCTTTCGAGCAGCAGCCCAACCCCTACATCACCAAGGAACTGACTTTCCGCTATTTCTTCTGCCGCAAAGTGATGTTCTCCAAGTACTCCTGCGCCATCATCGTCATGCCCGGGGGCTTTGGCACCCTCGATGAGATGTTTGAAAACCTCACCCTGGTGCAGACCCGCAAGATTCCAGCCATGCCGATCATCTTCATGGGTACCGATTACTGGAAGGGGTTGCTCGATTGGGTGAAAGAAATCATGCTGGAGAAAGAGCACAACATCAGTGCCGAAGACCTCGATCTCTACACCCTCACCGACGATCCGCAAGTGGCGGTCGATACTATTATCAGAACCTGCGGTGCCAGACTGAACACCGTGGAAAGTTAATGCGTAAACGCAGCGTCTTTTATTCACCACTTGTGCTGTGCCTGATCCTCGCCGGAGCAACCGCCCTCGGCGGGGAGGAGGTGCGTCCCTTCGCGAAAGCCAGGAAAAGCAAGGACGCGCACCTCGCGACCGTAATCCTGACCGACCCGGTTTTCCGCGAGCTGGAAATCGGCGAAGCGGAAGTGACTGTGCGCAAAAATCTGAAAATCACGTTGTTCGTGCCGGAAACAGACCGCAACCGCGAAATCGCTTTTTCCGACATCGCGGAATTCCGCCTGACCGTGCTGGAGGAAGGGCTGGAAAAGGAATGGCGCTGGAAGGAAGGTGGGCTGGATGAGAAAATTTACACTGGTCGCGCCTACCCTTGGCGCAAGCACGGAATCGAGGTGAAACTGCGCTCAGGCGAAACCGTTTCCGCCCGTCTGGTTTCCGGATTCCCGCTCAAAATCGCTTTTGCCAACGCATCCTTGCTGAAAGCGGCGGAACAGGCGGCTGAAAAAATCCGAGCCGATGAGACCACGTCGGCAGAAGAAAGGAAAACCGTTCTTGCGGCAATGGAAAAGCTGACCGCCAAATCCCGCGACGAGGAAGGATGGATCGACAAGCAATCAGCCAGCACGCCAGTAGTCAGCCCTAAGACCAAGGGAGAAATGGGGCAGTCGCTGGCGGAGTTGACCTACGTGAAATCGGTGGCGTTCGCGCCAGCCGTCAAGGATGCGCAGAAAGATGCCCAACCCGCACCGCAGTAAAGAACAGGAAGAAAAGGATCGTCGCGAACGCCTGGCCTATGTCGGCGCGCTGGCGGCGGGACTGGTGCACGAGGTGCGTACGCCCCTGCACGCCATCCAGCTTAACGCCCAGATGCTGGTCGAGGATGTGGATAAACTGCCGGAGGAAATCCGCCCGCGTTTCGACCGGCGCGCCAGCCGCATTTACACCGAGGTGAAATCCCTGGCCAAGACCCTGGAAGCGTTTCTCACCTTCGCCCGCCCGCCCCGGCTCGACCCCGGCCCTACTGACCTGAACCGATTCCTGCGCGAGCTGATCGAATTCGTGCAGCCGGAAATGGACGAGGCGGGAATTAGCATCAAGTCCGAACTCGCCTCCGATCTCTACCCCGTGGTGCTGGATCAGAACCAGTTCACGCATGTCGTGCTGAATCTTTTGCGAAACGCCAAGGAAGCAATCGAACAGCGGCAGGAAAAGGAAAACGAGATAATCGAAGGCGTGATCCGCATCTCCACTACCGAACGCGAAAGCCAAATCGACTTGCTGATTGAAGACAACGGCATCGGCATCCAACCCGAGGACGAGGAGCACATTTTCGAGGTTTTCTATACCACCAAGCAGAAAGGCACTGGATTGGGGCTGGGCATTGTCCGCCGCATCGTCGAAGACCACCGGGGAACTATTTCAGTAATCCCGATCGCCCCGCCAGGCGCGCGCTTCCGCATCACCCTGCCCCGCGGCCACTTCCTCGAATTCAGGAAGGAATAATTACGGCAACTTCGCCAGCGCTTCCTCGTAATCCGGCTGGTTGGAAATCTCCGGAACGATCTGTGCGTAGGTAACGATTCCTTCCGGCGAAATTACGAACACCGACCGCGCCAACAGCCGCAATTCCTTGATCAGCACGCCGTAACTCACGCCGAATTTACGCGAGCGATGAGCGGAAAGCGCGACTATATCGTCCGCGTGATTCGCGCCGCACCAGCGCTTCAAGGCAAAAGGCAAATCCATGCTGATATTCAGGACAGCAATATTCTTCCGCTTGGCCGCCTCTTCATTGAAGCGCTTCGCCTGCAAATCACAGGTCGGCGTGTCCAGACTCGGCGCTACCGACAGCAGCAGGGTCTTGCCCGCGAAATCGGCCAGCGTGACTGCGGACAGGTCGGTTTTCAGCAAGGCGAAATCCGGCGCCTGGTCTCCCGCCTGCAACCGCTCTCCCAGCAGCGTAAGCGAATTTCCGTGTAAGGCGACTTCGCCCAGACGTTCCACATTTTTTTCACAGCAGTTCATGCTCTTCTCCCTGTTCGAGTTTCTCGTTTTATACAAATCGTCATTCCCGCGAAAGCGGGAATCCAGTGGTGAAACCGGACGCACCGTCCATGCTTCCTGATATCCCTTGACATGTCGCATTTTTTTCGTAACAACAACATATCTGTCGCACAAACGCCGCAATCGTGCGGAATGCGACATCAGGCACTGCTGTTAAGCAAACGGAATGCCAGAAGTGGAAATGTTTTTTTCATTGCGAATCGAGTGCAATCCCGCGCCGTTCCAGCAGGCTGCCTTCCTGCAGGTAGAGACTTAGCCTGGCTTTGAGATGTGCCACCACTGCCCCGATTTCCGAAATCCGGCTGGCCATGAGGTCACGTTGCGCCTGAGCCACCAGGATGCCGGTCGATTTGCCAACGCGGAATTTTTCCGTCTCGGAACGCAACGCTTCCTCGCGATGCTTGCGCGTGGCCTGCGTCGCATCGATCTGCTCGAAGGTGCGCTGCACTTCCAGATATGCTGTGCGCACATCGACCTGCGCCAGATCCTCCTGATTGCGCAGGGCTTCCCGTGTCTGTTGCACCGACAGAACGGTGCGCGCGTGTGCCGCGCGTTCGCTACGGTTGCCCAGCGCGTATTCCAGACTGAGCCCCGATTCAATGCTGTGGGAACGGTTCTCGTCATCCTTATTGCTGGAGCCGAAAGACGAAGCGTAACGGCTGCCGCCGAGAGTGATGAAAAAATCCAGCTTCGGCAGGAGGCCGTTGCGGGTGCGCACCAGGTCAAGCTCTCCCCGGTCGATGCGCAGACGCGCCTCGTTGAGATCGGGGCGTTGCTTCAAGGCGACTTCCACGTGCTGTTCCAGCGGGGCGAGTTTGTCTGTCGGAACCTCGGGTGTGTCGGTCAAGGTCAGTTCCCGGCTCCAGCGCGCCGCGCCGCGCTGCCCCAGCAGGCGCATGACTTCCAGCCGCGTTTTCGCCAGCGAACTGCGGGCGTTAATGAGTTCCTCCTTGCGCTGCGCCACCTCCGCCTCGAACGCCGCCAGCTCAATGTCGGCCAGGGCTCCTACGCGGATGCGTTCGCGCGCCTCGCTCAACTGATCCTCGGAAATTTTCAGCGACTCCTGGTAAATCTCGATCTGCCGCCCGGCCAGCAGGTATTCCCACCCCGCCGCCTCGGTCTGGTAGATCAGCGTCTCCGCCGCGCTTTCCAGCTCGTAGCGGGAAATCCGCGTGTCCAGCCGCGCCTGCCGCAACGATGCCAGATTCACCGCCGGGCCGAACCCCTGCAGCAGCGCCTGCGTGATTTTGACGTCGCCGGAACTGGTGGCGGAAAGATTGTCGTAATTGGCGGCGTTATCCCGGTCGCCCCGGGTGTTGCCCAGATCACGCCGCCCCGACAGGCTGACGGAAGTGCCGGTGGGCAAGGCCTGCGTCAGTCCGGCGCTGGCGGAGCGGGACAGGTCACGAGTATCAAGGCCGGTGCGGGTCGCGCCGGTTTCCGAATCGCTGTCGGTATATTCCCGCATCAGCGACAAGTCGGCGGAAAACACCGGATCGAACGACGCCCGCGCCTGCGCTTCATAAGCCTGCCTGATGGCGGGAGACATTCTTTCCATCTGGAAAGAGGGATTATGCTGCAAGGCCAGCAGCGCCGCGTCGCGGATGCTGGTAACCAACGGCTGGCTGGGAGTTTCTTCGATTTCCTTGATCTCCGCACTCGGCTTTTCAAATCTGATCGGCGCGAAGTCTGCAACCGGCCTTTCCTTCGGCAGCCAGAGACTCGCCGCGTCCGGCACCGTGCAGGAAGCAAGCGACAGCAGGCCGCCGAACGCCAGCCACTTTATCCAGTTGTCGCGCAAATGTTTCATGCGAGGCTCCTATTTGGTTCTTCGTAATAATTCGGGACAGTGCCAATGCGATTCAATTCAGGGAAAATCGTTCGGCTCAACAATTAAATTTGCGAATCGTCATTCCTGCGGAAGCAGGAATCCAGGAGGTGTTGCGTACGGTTTCTCCACTGGATTCCCGCCCCCGCGGGAATGACGTTCGCTAGATATTTGCTTAACAATATTGTTCGTAATCACAAACTTTCCCCAAAAACGAACAATCTGAATTTTCACTCGTACCGCAACGCCACGATCGGGTCTAGCCGAGCCGCTCGCCTGGCAGGCAAAAAACCGAACACCACTCCGACCGAACACGATACCGCTATCGACAGGAAAACCGCGTAGGCCTGGACGATGGGAATATATTCGGTGAAACGCTCCACCAGCCGCGTTACCCCGTAACCCAGGCCGATACCAAGCAGTCCCCCCAACGCACTCACCAAAACCGCCTCCAGCAGGAACTGCCCCAGGATGTCCCGGTCGCGCGCGCCGATGGCCTTGCGCACGCCGATCTCGCGGGTGCGTTCGGTCACGGTCACCAGCATGATATTCATGATACCGATGCCGCCCACCACCAGGGAGATACTGGCGATACCAGCCAGCAGGATGGTAAAAGTCTGGGTGTTGCTGGAAACCATCTCCAGCATTTCCGCCTGATTGCGGACGTTGAAATCGTCCTCGTCGGCCTGGCGCAGTCGGTGGCGCACACGCAGCAGAGACGCCACCTCCTCGGCCATCTTCGTCATGTCCTGCCCGGCGGCAGCCTGCACGTCGATCTCGCCCAGGTAGTCCTGCCCCAAAATCCGTTTCATCGCGGTTGTATAGGGGATAATCACCATGTCGTCGGGATTGAACCAGCCTTGGTCTCCCTTGGATTTCAACACCCCGATCACGTGAAAGCTGACCGCCCCGACGTGAATCACCTCGCCGACGGGGTTCTGATCATGAAACAGCGTTTCCGCCGTGGCCGAGCCCAGCAGCGCCACCCGCGCGGAACGCTCCTCCTCCACTTCGGAAAAAGACCGGCCTTTTCCCACCGTGAAATTGCGGATGGGAAGATAGGTGCCGCTGGCGCCGATGAGGGAGGTGTTGACGTTTTCGTTGAAATATTTCACCTGCGCCCTGCCCTGCACCAGCGGTGCCACGGCATCCACTCCGGCGATTTTCTCGACAATCGCGGCGGCGTCCTCCAGCTTCAACGTCTGACGGGAACCGGAACGCACCCCGCCGCGCCGCTGGCCGCCGGGGCGCACCACCAGCAGGTTGGTACCCATGGCGGTGAAACGATCCATGATCTGCTGCTGCGCGCCCGTGCCGAGAGCGAGCATGCTGATCACCGCCGCCACGCCGATGATGATTCCCAGCATCGCCAGGAACGAACGCAGCTTGTTGGCGATCAGGCTTTTGATCGAAACCTTGAATATCGTCCAGAAAAGCATTCAGTCTGCCTCCAGCACCTTGCCGTCAAGAATGCGAACCTGCCGCTTACAATGCGCCGCGACCTGTTCATCGTGAGTGACGAGAATAACAGTACGCCCGGCTTCGTTAAGTGCCTGGAACAGGGCAAGTATTTCCTGACCAGTCTTGGTGTCCAGATTGCCGGTCGGTTCGTCAGCAAGGATAATCGCCGGGTCGGTGACGATGGCGCGCGCAACCGCCACCCGCTGGCGCTGGCCGCCGGAAAGCTGGTTCGGTTCGTGATGCGTGCGGTCGCCCAGACCCACCGTCCGCAAGGCCGTTGCCGCGCGTTCCTTGGCATCGGCGCGACCGGAATAAAGCAGCGGCAGCTCTACGTTTTCCAGCGCCGACAGTCGCGGCAGCAGATTGAAAGACTGGAAGACAAACCCGATGCGCCGGTTGCGAATGCCCGCCAACTTATCTTTGGATAATCCCGCCACGTTTTCGCCAGCCAGAAAATATTCGCCTTCGTCAGGCGTGTCCAGACAACCGAGGATGTGCATCAGCGTCGACTTGCCGCTGCCAGAAGGGCCGGTGATAGCCGCCATATCTCCCTCGGCAATCGCGACGTCGACCCCGTCCAGCGCCTTGACGATGACCTCGCCCATGCGATAGGTCTTGCGCAGTTTCCTGATTTCGATCATGCTCATAGGTGCGGCATCCTCGGCGGACGGGTTCCGTTGCTTCTCTGCTTGTCACTGTTCCACCGGCTGTTGCCGCCGCTTGACATGACCACGGCGTCGCCTTCGACCAACCCTTCGGCAATCTCCATCATCTTCCCGTCGCTGTCGCCGACCACGACGGGCTTTTCCTCGGTTTTTCCGTCGGCGGTTTTTATCGTAACAAAGCTTTTGGGTCCCCGCCGCTTGACCGCCGCAACCGGCAGCAGCAGCACGTTTTCCTTATCCACCGCCGTGATCGAGACGTTGGCCGTCATCTCGGGCTTGAGCAGATTCTTCTGCCTGCCGGTCACTTCCACCTTCACCTCGAAAGTCACCACGTTGGATGTCGTCGCGCCTTTGGTCGCCACCCGCACCACCTCGCCCTTCAGACGGCGGTCGGGGTAGGCGTCGACCGTAATCGTCGCCTGCTGCCCGACCACGATGCGCCCGATATCGCTTTCGTCCACCGACACCAACACGTAGACGCGGGACAAATCCATAATCGTAAACATGCTGGTGCCGCCGCCGACGTTGCTCACGCCCGAGGCGATGATCTGTCCCACCTGCACGTTGCGCGACGCCACCACGCCGTCAATAGGCGCGGTCACTGTCGTATCTGTCAGCCGTTTTTTGGCGTCATCCAGGGACAGGCGGTTTTCTTCCACCCGCTGTTCGGCAATCTTGATGTCATGGCGGCAAGTATCCAGCTTGATTTCCTGCGTCTGCAGATCCTCAATTCCGGCCTGCGCATCCTTGAGCGAAGCGGCGGTCTGCGCCTGCGTGGAGCGGGCGGAATCCAGTTCCTCGTCACTTGCGATTTTCTTCTCCCGCAACTGCCGAACCCGTTCCATGCGCGCGTCCGCGTCGGCGGCCTTGACCTGCGCCGACTGCAAAGCCGCTTCCGCGCGCAAACGTCCGCTGACGAGATTTCTTTCGGCAATGGAGAGCGCCAGTTTCGCCTGTTCCAACTGCGATTCGGAAACCGCCAGGCTGACCCCAGCCTGTTTGACGTTACGCTGTTCGTCTTCCGGATCAAGCTGCGCGAGCAGATCGCCTTTCGCCACATGGTCGCTGACATCGACCGGCAGCTTTACCACCTCGCCGCTGGCTTTGCATTTGATATCGACTTCCTGCTCCGGCACCACCCGCCCGGTGGATTCCACCGTCACGCTCAAACCGCCGCGCGTCACCTTTACTTCCACGGGAACCTCGGCAGAAGTTTTCGTCTTCGCCGCTGTAGTGCGCGCGCCCCACCAGTAGTAGCCGCCCCCCATCAGTAACGCGACAACCAGACATGCCGACAATATCTTCATGAGGTCTCTCCAAAATTATTTTCGCCGCCGGATACACGCGCGCCATTCATGCCGCCAATCACTCCCGCCCCTTCCAGAAAAACGCCGACCAGCATCTCCACCGGAGGCCGTTTGCCGGGAGCATGGGAAAAATCGTGGTCACGCGCCCCTAACATCCCCAAAAGCAGGGTCGCCAGAAAGTCGCACGGCAGATCCCGCCTGACCGCTCCCTCCGCCACTCCTTGGGAAAGGATGGAAGCCACTGCCCCGGCCAGTTTCCGCCGGTTTTCCAGCCAACGCTCCTTCATGGTCTCTTTCAAATGCCCGAGCCTGCCTTCGTGTTCGTGAATCATCCGCATTACCGCCCGGCGCTGCTGGAAAAACTCGCTGATCTGCTCGCATAAAGCCGCCAGCCTGGCGTGAAACTTGTCTTTCTTCGGCGTAGCAGCAACCAACGCGCATAACTCCTCGAAACCGTGGGTGGCGATTTGGAAAAGCAGATCGTCCTTGTTTTCGAAATGATTGTAGATGGTGCCCTTGCCTACCCCGGCGGCCTGCGCCACATCCTCCATGGTCAGTTCGTGAATCCGGCGCTCGCGAAACAGCTTTTCCGCCGCCTTCAGAATAATTTCACGCTTATTTGGTCGCATTCCGGATAACCTCGCCAAATAAAAACTGACTGACTGGTCAGTATCGTAATGGAGGATAAAAAAAGACGCCACAATTGCTTACTATAATACTACTTACAAGCATTATAACTATTGCCTGTCAAAGTATAATGTCGATTCCTGCGGGTGGGTAACGAAAATTTGCCTAAACTTTGCCTTTTTACAGAAAGTTTCCTGAGTATGCTTATTTCAGAACAAACGAGTTGTTGCGTTTATATTTTCATAAAACCCAACCAGAGCTTGCCCCTGCGCAAAAATCCCAGGGCTATCGCATCAAAAATAAGCATAAACTTGCGGCTATTTGGGTAAATGGCTGACTGGCGTGATGGCTTTTTGTGATCTCGCGGAAGCTTTTGCCCAACAGCGACGACTAGTACCCTGTCAGTTTTGAATCACTGGATAGAGGCGTTTTAGCTTTATCCTCGCATCCGTGGTCGTAAATTGCCAGTTCACATATTTGCCTGCGC
>JAGUZQ010000094.1 GCA_020060765.1 Planctomycetota bacterium
AACCACGCTCCCAGGAATGGTACGGACGCGCAAAGAAAATCTTCGCGCCCCACGCTTCGGCCAGTACCGCGTGATCGGAAAATTCACGCCCGTTGTCCATGCTGTGAAAGCGCCGGAGGCGGTGTAGGTCGCCGTCTTTGCGTACGGGGTTTCAAGTTCCCGCGTTGCGGTTTTCCGTCCGTTTATTTCACCTTAACCTGTTTTGCGGCTTTGCTCGCGGTAGGCGCGGGGGGAACGGCCGAACTCTGCCTTGAAGGCGCGGCTGAAATAATGCAGGGAATTGAAACCAGTGCAGGTGGCGATCTCCTCCACCTGCCAGTCGGTATGGCGCAGCAGGCTGCCGGCCCGACCTAGGAGGTGGCGGCGGAGGTAATGCATTGGCGCTATCGCCATCTTGGCCTTGAAAAGCGCGGAGAAGCGGCTGATCGACAACCCAGCCTCACTGGCCAGATTCTCCAGGGTCAAAAGGCTGGGAAAATCCTTTTCGATCCGCAAGATGACCCGAACCAGGGGCGCGGACAGGATTTGTTCGGACGGGGAATAGGCGGCCATGATCTGTTCCAGGCATTTCATGAAAAATTCCAGGCAATAGGCATAACGCAAACCTGTGTTGGCCGGACCGATGTCGTTGCCCACGCTAATCAACCGCGTTTTCAGCAGCCGGGTTTCCGTTGTCGGCAGGCTGGCGCGCCAATACTGGTTGCGCACCCCTGGCGACAGGAAATCCGCCACCCGGCCGAAATGATCAGGCAGGCAGGTGCTGCAATAAAGCGTGATTACGCGGGTAAGGCCTGGTTCCAGGCTGTGCCAGAAATGTGATAAATCGGGAGCCAGGACGATGAATTCGCCGACGGACAGGATTATATAATATCCCTGATACAGCTAAAAAGCTTATGACTCGGAGATCTCGAAAAAAAACACGTTCACGAAAATCTTGTAAGTAACACTATTCTACTCCGCAAACCCCTCAATAGCCTCATAGGCGGGCAAGGCTGCGCGACCGGTTGTTCAGAGGTACTTCGCCTAGGTTGAGGGGAGCAGGTGTTTGGCGTAGTGTTGTATCGCCGCCGTGGACAGGCCTTCGTCTCCGAGATACGTGATAGCCGAATGCCGGGCGACGTAGGAGGTGAACCGCTCCCTGATGCCAGCCTTGCGGCAGGCGCGCGCCAGGGCATCGTCATAGGTGCTGGTCGTCCAGCCGAAGGGGCGTTTGGCGCTTCACCCTCGCCGGGTGCAGAAGACGGGTTTCCGTTCCGACGGGCGCGGATAACGGCCGTGGAACTTCTTCCATGTCTCCCGCGCCTCCAGCAGCAACAGGTGCAACTTCCGACCGCGCCTGATCGGCGCTTCCGCTTCCGGCGATCCCTTCATGGCTTTCACCAGCAACGTCCCGTTGTGTTTTCCTTCGGGAAGCTGCACGTCGTGCCAGTCCAACGCGAATAACGCTTCCGGCCTCGCGCCGACCATCAGTTGTGCCGGACATGAATGACCGGGTGGAAGACATCAAACGTCGGGGTGAGAAGAGAGGGAAACAGGGTAAATTTGTGAGCAGACGCCTATGAGCGAATGGTGGACAGGTTAACACGGACGTGTAAGACCACAGCTATCGAGTTGAAAAGAAATTATAAAATCGCGAAATGGATGGGAATATTGTCGTTTTACGGCAATAAAGGTGCTGTAATAAGGATGATCCTGTTACCTTTTTCTGATTCAATGTGACGTATGCGAATCACTTTCAAGTAACGAGCATAAAAAAACCGGAAAAATACCACACATTTTTAAAATTATATCGTAACTTTCTTTCTGGCGGTGTTATTGATAGTAGATTCAAGGAAAATGAATCTTGATAGAGCTTGACTGGGAAACTGCTTACCGGCTTTATGCCGCTTCGGTATATGCCTATATTCGCGGCATGACCGGTTCGGCAAAAGACGCGGAGGACATTCTTCACGACGTTTTCCTGCTGTTTTCTGAACGATTGGACAAGTTGCAGCCGGATACGAATATTCATGCGTATCTGCTGGCCAGCGCCCGCAACCGGATTTTCAACGCGAATCGTTCCCGCGCTCGCGAAAAGCAAAGGCTGAAGGATTACCGGATTTTTTCCGGTTGGCGGAAACAGGAAGAGTCTGATACTGTCGACGCCATCGAAAAAGAAAGACTGCTGGAATCGGTGCACCGGGCACTGGGCAGTTTGAGCGAGGAGGCGCGGGAACTGGTACTCCTGCGCACTCAGGCGGGTCTGAGCCTGCGCGAAATCGCAGAGATGTTTTCCGTTCCACTGACCACGGTTTCCAGCCGATATCAGAAGGCGCTTGCGCTAATGCGGGAGATGATGAAAAATGGATAACCACGCTTTGGAGTCGCTTTTGATGCGCTTGCAGCCGATATTGCCGCCGAAGGAGGTGTGTGACCGGTTGACCGTCTCTATTGCCGGAAAGGGAAAAGCGAACTATACGTCCGGGAGAGGAAACTTTTTCCGGCAACAGGCGGCGTTCACGCTGGTGGAGCTGCTGATGGTGGTGGCGATTCTCAGTATTTTGGCTGCGATGTTGATGCCGATGCTCGCGAAGGCACGAGAAACCGCCAGAGCCGCAGTCTGCGCCAACCAGTTGAAGCAGGGCGGTCTGGCGCTGATGAGCTATTGCGACGACAATCAGGGGTGGCTGCCGTTTTACGAGTTCTGGAGCCGCAACGTCGGTGGTTATCTGACCGAAAAGAAATGGGAATACAATGATGGCTGGAATGTCCCTATCTTCGGGTTCAACGACGCCTATATGGCATCGCATGTTCCGGTGCGCACGTTTATGCCCTGTCCCAGCGGCACGCCGGGATATGCCAACACTTATGGCGGAAATTATCCCAGCGTGTTCGGCAAGGCTAATCTGGCGGACGCCACCCTGGGGCGCTCGCGAAAACTGTCACGGGTTCCCATCAAGAACATCGTCGTTTCCGACGCCATAAGTTCGGCGCTTTATTCGCCCTCTTTCAGCAGCGCATATTTGCAATACCTGCCTGGGGACAGCGACCATCCTTATTGCAATTTTTCCACCATTCATAACGGCAGAGCCAACAGCCTGTTTTCCGATCTTCACGTCGCAACGGTTCAACTAGACGACTGGGTGAACGGCACCGCTAATGACGTGTGGGGACCATATCCCATCAGGCCGTGATAAGATATCCCTGAAATTGGCATTGTTTTATCCTCTTCACGCTTTGGAGATAACATCATGATAAAAATCGCCGCGTTGACCATTTTTTTCTGTGCCTGCCTTATGAGTCCCCTGTTACCTGCCGAGGAAGAAGAATCGGTGCTGGCGGCAGCCGGGTTTGAGGTGGAAGAAGAGTCGGCATGGCGCGTGAGTTTCGCCCGGCATATGCGAATAAAGGACGGGGACACGGAAAAGTATCAGAAAATCCCAACAAGCGACGGTGACAGTAGTTTCGCAATCGATCCGGAAACCGCGTTCGCCGGGAAGCATTCTCTCAGAACGCGGATAAACGTAATCCCCGGCTCGTTTTCAATCGAATCTAAAAAAATAGAGTCACATCCGGGGCAACGGTATGAGGCGGGTTGCTGGTACAAACCGGATCACGCCGTCGCAGAAGGGGAGCTCCGCCTCTCCGGCAGGGTAATCTTCATGGACGAGAACGGCAAGGCGGTCAAATATCTATTCCCGGTAGGAGATGCCAGGGCGAAAGACTGGAGCCGCTTCGTTTTTGATTTTTATCCTCCTGTGGAAGCCAAGGCATTTTACGTCACTTTTTGGTTCAGCGGCAAGGGCGCGATGAACTGGGACGAGATTTCGATCCGCAAGGTGGAGACAAAAGCGGTTGGACAAAAGTATCCGGATGATTGCCTGTTGCGGAGCGCGGATGGCATAACTCTATGGAACGCTTCGCCCAACCGCAAGGTCGAGCGCGACGGCATGCCGACGGAACTGCCGACTGGAGAAATGTCGCTGACTCTCGCCGGAAACGAGTCTGAACCGCTGCAACTGGTGATCTTTCCGGAGAAAGACGTTCCGAAGGTTTCCTTGTCTTTCGGGCAATTTGTTTGCGAGGAAAACGGTGCCGTAATAGCAGCCAAGAATTTCCGTTACAATCCCATAGGCTTTATCCAAATCAAGGAAGCCGATAACCCGGCTTTGGTAGGCTGGAACGCTGACCCTCTGCTGCACGAACAGGTTATCGATTGCAAGGCGGGCCAGAATGCGCCCTTTTGGATCATGCTTTATGCCCCCGAAACCGCCTTGCCCGGCGCATATACCGGCGAGATAAAGGTGTTGTCGGACAATAAAGAGTTATTTTCCCTGCCTCTCAAAGTGCGTTTGCGTTCTTTCGCCTTACCCAGAACGCCAAGCTTGAAAACCTTCTTCTACGGCAGGTGTCAGCCCTCGCAGATGGGCCAGTTCGACAAGCGGCCGGAGAAGGAAAAAGCGGATGATATCTTCTCCCAGTTGCAACAGCATCGCATCACCGGCAATCAAGGAATGAGTCCTGCCGCGCCAAAATGGGAAATCGTGGATGGGCAATTGGTGATTACCGACTGGTCGGCTTTCGACTCCCAGGTGGAGGAATATGTCGGTCGTTTCGGAATTCGGATTTTCCGCGCCCCGCTACTCGGCTTTTACGGCGACAACGGCGGCTGGTACAAGTGGAGCAAGGAAAAGTTTTTCGGGGTGGAGATGGAGTCGGACGAAGGCTTCAAGCGGCTGACCGCCTACACCCGGCAATTCGGCGAACACATCCGCAAAAAAGGCTGGCAGGAGATGTTCGTCTCGTACATCTGGGATGAACCACCGCAGACGTACATTACGCTGGTTTCGCGATTGGCAAAGGCCGTTCGCGAGGGAGATCCCTGCATAAAAATAATGTTGACGCGCGAGCTTACGCCGGAATTGTACGGGGAAATGGATCTCTGGTGCGTGCCGTTCGGGCCTGGATTCGTAAGGCTGGACGAGCACGCCAGCCGAGTGCGCCACGGCGACCGCATCTGGTATTACAATTGGAGCGCTTACCTCGACCCGGCCAATTATATCAAGAATCGCATTTATCCCTGGTTGACCTACGCCGGCGAAGGCGAGGGCGCGTTGCTGTGGGCGATTCTTTATACCAACAAGGACGTGAACCCCTGGACGGAGATGAACAAGACGTACGGCAACGGCGCCGCCACTCTTCTATATCCGCATCCTTCCGGCAATGGCTCGTATGTTTCCTCCCAACGCTTCGCGTTGATGAAGGAAGGCATCGACGATTTCGACTATCTGAAAATTCTGGAAGAGAAGATAGAGGGCCATTGTCCCGGCTGGGGCAGGCGGCGAGTAATGGAAATATTGAGTGAACTGGTGACTAAGCCGCCGTTTGATTATGTGAATGATTCCAGCCTTCTCGGCATGCTGCGGGACAGGATCGGCGACGAGATAGAAGCTATCGACCAGACGCCATTCGCGCTGCTGAATTCCACGCCTGCGGAAAACGCCCATACTTGCCTGACCCGGCTGGAATTGTCCGGGCTGTGCGAACCTGGCGCGGAAATCAACGTCAACGGCGGCGAAGTCGTGATCGCGGAAACAGGCTGGTTCAATATCACGCTCGAAATGGCGGTCGTGGGCGAAAACATATTTGAAATAGTAGTCCGCAAGAATGGAATGGAAAAGCGCTTGCGCCGCAAATACTTACTGGAAACCGATCCGAGCATCGCCGAACTCGCGTTGATTCTCGACAAACTCGACCGGGTCGGCGTGGCGACGGGAGAATGGCGCGATTCCCTGCAAGCTGCCCGCGCCGACAACGAGTACTCGGCGAAAGACCGTCAGGCGGTTGCGGAACTGCGTGAGTTGTGCTACGCCAAACTGTGTGAGGTGACTTTAAAAAGCGCGAAAGCCGATGCGGCTAACCCTATCTGTAAGGCTTTGTACATCCGCGCCGAATGGGCCAGAAACAAGGGGTTTTACGAAAAAGCGATGGCTTATGTCGCGGAGGCGGACAGACTTGACCCGCAGGACGGTATGACCAGAAACGCGGTTTCAATCGAGTCCTGCGATTACAAAGGGCATTGGGGGTTCAGGCTGAAAAATTCCGTTATAGAAATTCTGGTGCTGGAAACCGGTGGGCGCATTGTCGACTTCCGCGCCGGAGGGGTACCGTGTCTTAGAGCAAGCGAATCGCCAAAAAGCTTTCCGGAAGAGGTGCGCGCTGTTCTCGACCGGGAACTGATGAAAAAGTCTCAGGCAGGTTCCTACGGTGGATATGAGGACGCCTGCAAAATACAACTGCCGGAAAGCTGCGTTGACTGGCGCCTGAGCTTCCCGGAAGTTACCGCGGAAAAGATCACCATCGCCGTGGAGCAGGTTATCAATGACGGCCGCTTCCTTCTCCGCCGCGATATGACCATGCGGAAGGACGACCCGCGCCTCCGGATCGCCTATACCATCACCAATCTTCTACCGGCTGGATTCATGTCGGACGATCCAACGGCATATCACTATTACTGGCGCGCGCACGTGGAACCCGGCATCGGCGGCGGGCTTCCGACCGGCGGCGATCCGGAAGGAGACATGATCGTTGTCCCGACCACAGAGGAACTGCCGACCACGCTGTTTTCGATCGCCAGCGGCACTTTTTACGAAAAACCTTCGGTAGTTCTGAACGACCGCTATATGGGCAGTTTTGACGGAAAGGAAAAAACCGGAATGGTTCATGTATTCGATAAATGTTTCGAGCACGCGTATATTTGGTTCCATTCTGGCGAAAGCAAATATGGGAACACGAAAGTGTATACCCTTGAACCGTTCAAGGGAAAGATAAGCGCCGGGCAGGTTGATGGATACCTTTCCGCGCCCTTCGATATCAAGCCTGGACAATCGGTGTCGTTTACAAATTACCTGATCGGCGTTTCCGGGGTGGAAGAGGAAGATGCTTTCCGTGCGAAATGTAAAGAATTTACCGCTGGCGAATAGTCTGCGCAACTCTGTTATCTGGTATCGCATGTCCAATCTGCCGCCAGCGCTCCCAGTTCGTGCGCCAGCTGCCGGTCGGTGCGTTTGTCGCGATCCCGCCGCAGCATGGACTGGGTCGCAGGCCAGTTGGCTCCCAGGTCATACACCACCAGATTGCCGCCGACCTTCATGCCCGGACTCCAGACCTTGCCACTCGGCACCCTCCCCTCCCGGTTCCAGCGGCGCAAGGTCTTGCGGTCGCGCCTGAGATACTTTGACAGCTGAGACGCTTCACAATTCCCCGTAGTTCTTCGCCGAAAGCGGTGACGGTGAATTTCTACCACGACGAAACCCGCGCGGAAAAAGCCCGGCGCGAGGAGGCTAACCTGATTCTGAAATTGCAGGAAGCGATGGGGAAGTGAACTACGGGCTCGATCAAAAATGACTTGCAGTCTTCGGCAAAAAGCGGATAGTGAAA
>JAGUZQ010000014.1 GCA_020060765.1 Planctomycetota bacterium
ATCGTCTTTTCCTCCAAAGGGAAAACCTTTTCTCCCCTTGGATATATCGACCCTCAACTGCCATCCTATCCAGCTTTTCTTTCCTGACAGGGTACTAGGGACAACTGACAGCTGCTTCGCTTTACAAAATGCAACGTCTATCTATAATTTCAGCCAGTAAGCCAGCACGCCATTCAGCTAGTCAGCCCTTCCGGCGGGTTTTGCATCGTTTTAGTGCGATAGCCCTATCAAAAATCCCGGATAATCTTTTTGACACTAGGAGTTTATGGTGTATGCTAATAATGGGACGCCGTATTCCGCGCGCGGAAGAACCGGCCTGTTCGCATGGGGGTGCGAGCTGGCGGGAGTAAACGTCCCGGAGATCGAAGCCAAGGGATGGCTTCAGGATGCGTGTTCTAAGGAGGGAACTGACCATGGGATTCGGCTTTGACACCAGTTTCAACAGCGGCCTAGCGGCCACCAACAATCTCAATACCGCCAATCAGAAAATCAGCAGCGCGTTTGCCAAGCTGTCCAGCGGCCTTAAGATCAATCAGGCCAAGGACGGGCCTGCCGCACTGATTATTTCAGAGCTGCTGCGTTCGCAGACCGGCGGCATTGAGCAATCCATCCGCAACACCCAGGAAGCCAGCAATGTTCTCGGCATTGCCGAAGGCGCGCTGAACGAAGTGTCTTCAATGCTGTCGAAGATGCGCGAACTCGCACTGCACGCGGCTAACAGCGGGGTGACTTCCTCAAGCCAGGTTTCCGCCGACCAGGCCGAATTGAACGGCATGTTGAGTTCTATCGCCAACGTCGCCTCGACCACCAAGTTTTCCGACCAGATGCTGCTGAACGGCGCGCAGAGCATCAACTTCACCGCTTCCGACCCGGCCAACCTGCTTGACCTCGGCGGCAGCCAGATCAGCGGAGTGGCCGACATCGCTGGCCAGCAATTCGATGTGTCTTATTCCGGCAACACTGCCGATCAGGCGGAGAAAGCCTATGTCGAGAGCAATTTCGGCGGCGGCACGACCTTGGCTTCCGCGCAGGAATTCACCCTCACCGGCACCAACGGCAGTTTCGATTTCAACATCGCCGCCGGCACCGATATCACCGACATGGCCGACATCATCAACGGTCGTTCCGACCGCACCGGCGTCACCGCTTACGCCATTAACGGCGGCACCGAACTCCGGCTGGTCTCTAACGACTACGGCTCCGAACAATCTGTCAAAATCGAGCAGGCGACAGGCGGCGGTTTCGCGGCTGACGGAACGTCGGCGGTGGATTACGGCCAGGATGCGACCCTGAACGTAAACGGTCAGGCAGTTAAAAGCGATGGTCTGAAACTGGAAGTAGAGGACAACTCTTTCTCCGCCACCTTGAAACTGGAGGAAACCGCTGCTGCCCAGACCGGGTATGATCAGGACGTTCTGGCCAATGCCTCGACCGCCACCACCGCCACTATCGGCGACGTCAAGGGGGGCATGAGGTTCCAACTTGGTGCAGGCGCAGGCACGCAAAACCGCGACATTTTCGGCATCCAGTCCTTCAGCCCCGACAATCTCGGCAAGGTCACCGTGGACGGGAAAAGCTATTCCTTGTCCGACCTGATGAGCGGCGGCGAGGCTTCGCTGGCGGTCAATCCCGACGTCGCCCTGCAGATCATCGACCAGGCTGTCCAGGACGTCGCCGGCGGTCGCGCGCGCATCGGCGCTTACCAGGCCAACACCCTGCAATCCAACATCAACTCCCTTAATGTAGCGATGGAAAACACCGTTGCCACCGAAAGCGCTATCCGCGACGCCGATGTCGCCAAGGAAATAACCTCGCTGGTCAATGCGCAGATTCTGGAAAAGGCTGCTCTGATGGGGGTGCAGTCGTCCAACATGAGCGCGAAAAACGTCCTGGGTCTGCTGGGCGAATAATGTTGTTTACAAAAGAAACTCCTTGTGCTAAAAGAGTCCGTAACCGGGCTCTTTTTTTTTACCTCGCGGAGGAATACTTATGGCAGTCATGCCGAGCAACACCCTTTTTGCTCCGGCGGCCAGAACATCTCGCGAAGAACTCGAATCCCAAGTAAAGCTGGTTGTCAATGCTCCCGTAACGCAAATCCTGCTGAATAATATCGGCGTGTTCCTGATGGTACTGAACGAGAACCGCCAGATAGTGGCAGCCAACCACGATTTCCTGACGACCTTGGGTTTTTCCTCGGCGGAGGAGTTTATGGGTCTGCGTCCGGGCGAGGCGCTGGATTGCGTCAATTCCGCCAAGCAACCCGGCGGCTGCGGTACCGACGAAAACTGCCGCTACTGCGGAGCAGTGTGCGCATTACTGGAAAGCCAGACAAAAAGCGAAACCGTCGTGAGCGAATGCCGGTTGATCGCGGGCGGTAAAAATCCGGCATCCTACGATTTCCGCATTCACGCGACTACTCTCGTCTTGGAAAACCGGCGCTTCACCGTGCTGGCGCTGCACGATATCGGCGAGGAAAAGCGGCGGCAGGTAATCGAACGCGTATTTTTTCACGATGTGCGCAACACACTGAACGGCATCAGCGGCTGGTCCGACATTCTGGCGCTGGGCGGCAACGAACGTGAGATCGATAACATCGCCGCCCGGATCAGGCTGCTGGTCTCGCGCCTGGTCGAGGATATTGAGTCGCACCAGATTCTGCTTGACGCGGAGAAAAACAACCTGAGCGTGGAATTCGTAGAGGAAAATATCTCTGTTCTGTTCCAGGCTCTGGAGGCGTTTATTGCCCATCACGACTGCGCCGCCGACAAAACTTTTTCCCACAATCTGGGGGGCTTGGGACAACGCGCCATCGAGACGTCCAAAAGCCTGCTTCTGCGGGTGCTCTTCAATATGATGGTAAACGCTTTCGAGGCTACCCCGCCGGGGGAAAATGTCGAGCTGGCTGCCCGGGAACATGATGGCGAATGCCTGTTCTCGGTGCATAACCTGAAGGTCATGTCGCCGGAAGCCAAGGCGCAGCTTTTTCAGCGCGGGTTCAGCACCAAGTCGAACAAGGGCCGGGGATTCGGCACCTACAGCATGAAACTGCTGGGCGAAAAGTTCCTGGGCGGAAAGGTCTGGTTCGTGTCGCTGCCAGGCGAGGGGACGACTTTTTTCCTGCAACTTCCCTGGCGCGCCGAGGCGGCCAAGCGTAAGGCATAAACGCCAATGAAGTTTTTTTTGATGGCATTCTTCAAGATTTGCCATTATACCATTATATGGTATAATGTAATAGCCGGAGCTGGCATGATAAGAACGTTCGCGGATGAAAGGCTGGAACTGCTTATCGCCGAAGGCGCCAAATCCAAAACTAAGAGTATTCCATCTGACATCCATAGGCTTGTTGTGCGTAAAATCGCGTACTTGAACCAAGCCCGGCGAATTGAGGATTTAAAAGTACCTCCCGACAATCGTCTGAAGAAATTGAAATGAAAACTGGCGGGGCATTACAGTATCAGGATTAACGATCAGTTCCGTATCGTATTCCGCTGGAAAGACGGAGACGCTTTCGACGTCTCTTTCAAGGATTACCATTGAGGAGCAGTTATGATCAAGATAAAGAATCCGCCGCACCCCGGAGAAATTTTGCTGGAAGATTTTCTGAAACCCCTGGGTATATCGCAGAACGCCTTCGCCAAGCATATCAAGGTGCCATTCAGGCGGATCAATGAAATTGTCAACGGCAAGCGCTCGGTCACTCCGGAAACCGCCCAGCTTTTCGCCATGGCTTTCGGCACCACCGTCGAGGTTTGGTTAGGATTGCAGATGCAGTACGACCTGGCCACGCACCCGGTCGGACGCGAGGTGCCTCGCCTCCGAATCGCAGGATAAAGTTTACCTGAAAATTTTGAATATCCTGCCGCGCTAACGCCGGTTCTTTCCGCCGCCGCGTTTACGGCGACCGTAGGCAGGCGCGTTTTCCTTTACGTATTTAATCGGCGCTTTCATTTCCAGCAGCCGGTCACGAAGCGCGGCTGCATCCTCGAAGCGCATCTCTTCCGACGCGTTTACCATTTCCTTCTGCAGGCGCGCGATTTCCTCTTCCACGCCTGCCTCGTCATCGTCGTCGAGCGCGGGAATGTAAATGTTCTGGTGTTCGGTGCCGGCGAAAAATTCCTCCATGCCGGTTTCAATGCCACGCACCACGGTCGTGGGCGTGATATTGTGTTCGCTGTTGAATGCCAACTGGATTTTGCGGCGGCGGGTCGATTCGTCTATGGTCTGGCGCATGGCGTCGGTCATCGTGTCAGCGTAGAAAATAACCTTGCCCTCGGTATTACGCGCGCAACGACCGATGGTCTGGATCAGGCTGGTGGCGCTGCGCAGAAACCCCTGCTTGTCGGCGTCGAGGATAACCACCAGCGACACTTCCGGCAAGTCCAGCCCCTCGCGTAGCAAGTTCACGCCGATCAACGCATCATATTTTCCCAACCGCAAATCCTTCAGGATTTCCACCCGTTCTATCGTCTTGATGTCGGAATGGAGATACATGGTTTTTACGCCATGCTCGCGGCAATATTCGTCGAGATCCTCTGACAACCGCTTGGTCAAGGTGGTGACGAGAACGCGTTCGTTGCGCGCGGCGCGGAGTCCGATTTCCTTCAGGATATCCTGCACCTGTCCTTTCGAGGGGCGAATCTCCACCGGCGGGTCGACCAGCCCGGTCGGACGCACCACCAGTTCCACTATTTCACCGCCGCTTTTTTCCAGTTCATACGCCGCGGGCGTAGCGGAGACGTAAACCGTCTGCGGCTGCTGTTCAAGAAACTCCTCCCACATCATCGGCCGGTTGTCCATAGCCGAGGGCAGGCGGAAACCGTGATCGACCAGTACTTTCTTTCGCGCACGGTCGCCGTTGTACATGCCCCGCACCTGCGGCAGGCTGACGTGCGACTCGTCCACCATCAGCAGCCAGTCGTTTTTAGGAAAATAGTCGAACAGGCAGGCCGGACGCTGTCCCGGCGCACGGCGGTCGAAATGGCGGGAATAGTTTTCGATGCCCTGGCAGTAGCCGATCTCGCGGATCATCTCGATGTCGTAGCGGGTGCGGCTCTCGATCCGCTGCGCTTCGAGCAGCTTATTCTGTGCCTTCAGGTTTTTCAGATGCCCTTCCAGTTCCTGTTCGATCAGGCCGATCGCTTCCTCCGCCGCCTCTTCGTTCAGCACGAAGTGGGTGGCGGGAAAAATCGCGAGGTGCTGATAACGCTGCAACACGTCGCCGGTCAGCGGTACGATCTCGGAAATTTCCTCGATCTCGTCGCCGAACAGTTCCACGCGGATGGCGGTTTCCTTGTAAGCAGGCCAGATTTCGATCGCGTCGCCGCGCATCCGGAAGGTGCCGCGCTTGAAGTCGAAGTCGTTCCTGGCGTACTGCATCTTCACCAGATTGCGCAGCATGTCGTTGCGTTCGATCTCGTCGCCGGTTTTCAGTTTGAGCGTGACTTCCGCATATTCCTCCGGCTGCCCCAGACCGTAGATGCACGACACCGACGCCACCACGATCACATCGCGGCGCATCAGCAAGGCCGAAGTCGCCGACAATCGCAACCGGTCGAGACTCTCGTTGATGGCCGCGTCTTTCTCGATATACACATCGGTGGCGGGCAGATACGCTTCCGGCTGATAGTAGTCGTAATACGAGACGAAATACTCCACCGCGTTTTCCGGAAAAAATTGGCGGAACTCGGAAAAGAGTTGCGCGGTCAGAGTTTTGTTGTGCGAGAGGATCAGCGTAGGTTTTTCCGCGCGGGCGATAAGATTGGCCATGACGAAGGTTTTGCCCGAGCCGGTGACTCCGAGCAGGGTCTGGTCTCTTTTACCGCCGAGTAGTCCGGCGGCAAGTTTCTCAATCGCCTCCGGCTGCTGCCCGGCGGGGGCGAATTCCGATTTCAGCTTGAATAGGCTCATTTTTCACCCGCAGTAATGGCGGACCACTTCCGCGCTTCCCGCCGCCGCTTCTTTGCCAGAAAGAAAGCCGCCTGCGTCCCGCACCGCTTTTTTGACTTCGGCGCAGGAGTTGGCCGGGCACCCGACATGAGGCGTAAAAATTCCGTCAAGCATGGACAGGTCGTTCAAGCCGTCGCCCACGGCCAGCGTCTCTTCTGGTTTGACCTTCAGCAGGCGAGCCGCTTGCGCCAATAACTTTCTTTTGGAAAAAGATGAATGCAATACAAACATCCAATCGTTATTGCCGCTGACCTGAGACTCCGGCCACGGCGCAATAATCTCGCGCATCCGTTCGCGCAGCTCCTCTACCTCGTCCTCCGCCACGTTGAAAGCGAACACTTCCGAATCGACGTAACTATCGAAGACTATGAACTCGTCTTCGAGCAGTCGTTTCCAGGAAGGAAAAAACGGCTCGATGTCGTCCCACAGTTTCCGGTGCAGCCGCTCCTGCGCCTTGTTCCACGCCAGGTGCGGCTCGTATTCCCCCGATTCGTTAAGCAGGAAAATATGCGTCTGGCGGGTAAGCAAAGCGACCGGTCGATATTTGGGACTGAGGTTCAGGGCGATTTCGCTCATGTGCCTGACCGGTCGGTCGCTGTTCATCACCCAGCGCGTGCCGTTTGTCAGCAGCGGCGCCAGCGCTTCGACAAAAACCGGGTCAACTTCCAGCCGAGGATCATAACGCACGCAGGTGCCATCCAAGTCAGCGGCGATCAGTTTTATTTCAGTTTTCATTCTTCTCCAGGCCCCATGAAAATATAAGCGGGAAAAGCCGCCGGGTTTTGCAGATATGTTATCCAGTGCTCCCGCCCCAGAATCCAGCCTGGCGTCTCGCGCAAAGCCTTGCAGTCGAACCAGCGCGCGTCGACCACGTCTTCGTCCTGCGAGGCTATTTCCACGGCGTTACCGGACAATTCGGCTTCAAACAGGTGCAGCACCAGGTGCAAACCCAGCGCCGGTTCGATGCGTTCGATCACGCCGCGATAGACTCCGCCGTCGAAGTCGACGCCGATCTCCTCGCGGCATTCGCGAACTATTGCCTGGCGCAAAGTCTCGCCGCGCTCGTGCCCGCCGCCGGGCAGCCCCCACCTGATCCCTTCCAGGTAGCGGTTGGCGACGAGGAGCAATTGCCCCTTTTCATTGCGAAGTAGAGCAAAGGCGGCGGAGGTGATTTTCTCCGGGTCGCTACGTCGGATTTTTTTCAGGATGAGCGAGGTGCTGACGCCGTCGATAAAAGGCAGGAACGTGATTTTCCCGCCCGCGTTCTCCACCGCCGCGCGTTCGCCCTGGTCGATGGTTTCAAGGGTATAGTCCGATCCCTGCGCGTAAATGTCAGGTTTGACGATTTTCAGTTCCGGCGTGCAGCGTTTGCCGGAAAAGGGGATGACGTGATCCACGCTTTCGAACTCGCACAAAAGTTTCGCGCGGCTGTCCAGATTGATGAGCGGCCGCTCCGGGCCTTTCAGTTCGCGGACGCTTTCGTCGGTATTCAGTCCCACCACCAGCACATCGCCCAACGCCTTCGCCGCCTGCAGGGAAAGGGCGTGTCCTGCATGCACCAGGTCGAAGCAGCCGTTGGTCCAGACGACGGTTTTTCCCTCGCGGCGGTACTTGTCGCGCTGTTCGACAAAATCTTCGGCTCGGGTAAGTTTGTTCATAGGTGTCACCTCTTGGCGGCGGCGTAAAAAAGACAGGATACCATGCCTTGACTCCGGATGCAAGTAATCGGATTTTCCTGATTGTATAAAATCCGCGTACCAGTATACTTTTATTTTTACGCGACTGTCTTCGGTTCCAATTTACAGCAAATAGGAGGATTAAGCATGGCTCGTGTGCACAACTTTGGCGCCGGTCCCGCCGCGCTTCCGCTGCCGGTGCTGGAAAAAGCCCAGGCGGAACTGCTCGACTTCAACGGCAATGGCATGTCGATCATGGAAATGTCGCACCGCTCCAAGGGATTCGACGCTATAATCAAAACCGCCGAGGCCAACATCCGCAAGCTGATGAACATATCAGACGATTACGCCGTGCTGTTTTTACAAGGCGGCGCCAGCCACCAGTTCGCCATGATTCCGCAGAATCTGCTGCTTCCCGGCAAGACCGCCGATTACGCCCATACCGGCGAATGGGCGAAAAAAGCCATCGGCGAAGCCAAGGTCGTGGGCAAGGTAAACACCGTCTGGAACGGCGAGGCGGACAAATTCGCCCGGATGCCGAATCCCGACGAATACAAGCTCACCCCCGGCGCGGCCTACCTGCACATCTGCACCAACGAAACCATCGGCGGCGTGCGGATGAAGGCATTCCCGAAATCGAGTGCGCCTTTGCTGGCCGACATGTCGAGCGAATTCATGAGCCGCGTGGTCAACGTCAACGATTTCGCCATGATCTATGGCGGAGCGCAGAAAAACCTGGGTCCGTCGGGTTTGGCATTGGTAATCATGCGTCGCGACCTGGCAAACGCCTGTCCGGAAACCGTCAGTAAGTTCATGCGCTACCAGACCCACATCGAAGGCGAAAGCCTCTACAACACCCCCAACACCTGGGCGATTTACATCATCAAACTCGTCACCGACTGGCTGCTGGGACTGGGCGGCATTGCGGCGATGGAAAAGCTGAACGAGGAAAAAGCGGCCATCCTTTACTCTGCCCTCGACTCCAGCAGTTTCTGGAAACCGGTTGCGGTCAAGGATTACCGCTCCACCATGAATATTACCTGGCGCATGGGCAGCGAGGCATTGGAAGAGAAGTTCACCAAAGAAGCCACGGCGGCAGGCATGATCGGCCTCAAGGGGCACCGCTCGGTCGGAGGCTTGCGCGCCAGCATCTATAACGCCTGCCCGCGCGAATCGGTCAAGGCGCTGGTGTCGTTCATGAATGATTTTGAGAAGAAGAACGGCTGAGGCTTTTTTCGTGCGCTTATCCGGGAGACTTTTTCCACCGAAAGAGTCTCCCGTAATTTTATCCAATCCTCGGAGCTGTCATGCGCCTGGACATTCATACCCATTGCGATAACACCGACAAGGATAAAACAACGACGTTCGTCGCCATTTGTGAAGAACTGGAAACCCGCGCCGTCATCTGTTCCGCCGGTCCGCGTTGCGACCATGTTTTTCCTTCAAACGATGAGGTTCTGGCGCTGGCTAAACCGTATCGAGAATGGTTGCTGCCTTTCGCTTTCGTTGATTTGTGGGATTCTCCCCTTGACGGCAATATCGTTGAAGAATTCCTGTCGCAGGGTTTCCGGGGATTGAAATGCATCACGCCATATTTCGCCTATGATCACGATTATTATCTGCCGGTTTATGAAGCGGCGGAAAGGCTTGGCCTGCCGGTGCTGTTCCACACCGGGCTATTCCGCCCGGGAAAGGCCGATCCCGTTACCCGGCGACCGGTCGTGGCCAACATGCGACCGCTGACACTTGACCGGATAGCCCGTTCTTTCCCAAATTTAAAAATAGTAGCGGCGCATATGGGCACCACCCTGTTCAGGCAGGAAGCGGCTCAATTGGCAATGTTGCATCCCAACCTTTATTGCGATCTGGCCGGCAACGGCAGTTGGATGGCGATGCAACCAGAAGAACTGTCGCGTCTTTTGTCGGTTTCGACGCAAATCATCGATGCCAACTTCACCGGATTCCGCAAGCTGCTGCTCGGATCGGATGCGTATATTTCCCACCCTCACCTGTTGCGCGAATCGCAGCAATGGTATGAGCGGACTTTGCAGCGAATCGGCCTGTCGCAAGATTTGCTTGATCAAATCATGGGTGGCACAGCTTCTTCCTGGCTTATTTGATTTGGCACACGACAGCTATTCAGCCAGCTTTATAATCCCCTCCTCCACCGATCCGGCGAAAGTGAGTATCTCCGTGGCACCTGCCAGTTTCAAAATATTGAATACGCTTCTGCTGCCTCCGCACACCACCATTTTCTTGTGCATAGTGTCCAGCATCTGGTAGATAAGAAACAGGTTACTCACGCCGCTGCTGCTGAAATATTGCGTACGGGAAAGGTCAATCACAACCCCTTTGTCCGGCATCGGCAGGCCTTCGCTTAGCAGTTTTCCCAGCTTGTGCGTAGCCTCGAAAGACATCTCCTCGGGGAAAGACATGATCAGGCAGCCTTCCCGCGCCTCGAATCTGACCGATTCCAGGCAATCGAGTTCCTTCGCGTCTGCCAGCGCACGGGCGATACAAGCGCTGACCTCGCCCGGATCGAGCGGAGTCGGGAGAAAATCGAACGCGCCTTTCTTGATCGCCTGAGCCACTTCCCCGCTTTCGCTGAAAGGGGCAATAACTACGAATGGCCGATTTATGCCCAGGTCTTTGATCAGCTCGATCGCCTTGATCGCGTTGGCGTCGGTCAATTTGTTGGCCACAAAGACCAACTCCGGACAACTGATCCTTATGCGAGCCAAGCATTTTTCCAGATTGGCGAAAATATCAACGGAATGTCCGGCAGAAAGCAATATCTTGTGCAGCCTCTGGATCTCCTGATTGGCATCCGAGAGGATAACGATTTTTGCCATGCCGCCCCCCCTTATATTTACAAAAAAAATCTCTCAGTTATTTTGCCGACTGCGGAGACGACATTTCTCCCACCGCCGCCAGGCAGACTCGGATAAAATCAGCACTGGAAAACGGCTTGGTCACAATCGCATCTGCCAATCCGTCAAGCGCCTGCCTTGTTTCCTTATCGATAAAAGCGCTGACAATCACCACTTTGACCATGGCGCATTTCGACATTTTCCTGATCTGCCTGCAAACCGCCAGGCCGTCCATCTTCGGCATCCGGATATCGAGTACCAGCAAATCCGGCGGCGATTCACCCAACATCATGCACGCCTCTACGCCGTTGGCAGCTTCTGCAATTGCAAAGTAATTCTTGAGCAGATTTGTCATCAAGTGGCGAATTTGCGCGTCATCGTCGCAAACCAACGCGGTCAGGGGCGCGGTCTTCTGCAATTGCTCCGGCACCGGCATCCCGTGGTCTCGGAGAAAGCCGATCACCTCCTTGGGCATAACCCGGTTGTGGCCGCTGGGCAGAGCAAAGCTGCTCAACAACCCGCTTTGCACCCAGCGCAAAACCGTTTTTCTGGTGACGCCGCAGTATTCGGCAACCTTGCCGAGCGAGAGGCCTTTGTCTGCTTTCATATTCTTCTTATTCGGCATATGAATACCCCCTGCATTAGCGTGATTTCTCAGTCCCGAAATTCCCGTTTTATGCAAAGTACCACATTTACTCATGGTTTCAAGGTGCAAACCAAGTAGTTTTCTGTATTTTTATACATCAGACGCAATAGCAATACGTGTAATTCGTTATTAATGAGACATTTGCGACTGATGTATTTCCGACAAAAATTGTACGAAAACTGAATTTTATTTTTTTGGTTTATCTTTTTCACATTTATCGATTATGCGGATAGCGTATAATCGATACCGATTTAACTGTTTGCTTTATAAGATAGTTATATGATCTGCCTCGATCCTGAACAGATAAGACAGTATAGGCGAGTTGTTGACCCAAAGCAATACGTATTTTGCATAAATATTGCTTTACCTGACTATCATCTTGTCAAGAGTTGCTCGAAGGCTATCGTTTGATGTCTGCTGGCAGGATGCCAGAGATGCCCAGGCAGGCGTGGGAGAGGGCTTGCAAAGTCTTTCTAGGAATCACCAGGCTTGCTCGCACCTTGCCTCCGGTAGTTTTAAGCAAGGCTTCGACAGGTGGATCGTCCTGGTTGAAAACGGCGAATTCCTCTACATATTTGTACATTCCGCCATAGTTTTCCGGTTGACTTACCGCCAGGGAGCGAAATGCCATATCAATATACTGCAAAGGCTGAAGGGTAAAGAATCCGATAGTTTCGCTATCAGCTTTTTTCGCCGTTCGTAAATACAAGACATTTTTCTCCGCTCCCGGCGCTCCTGCCAGCAAATCCAGGGTCTGGCGCATGGTCGCCAGTTCCCGCTCTGGAATTTTCAAGTCGGTGTCTCCCGGAAAAGCTTGACCAGTCACTATCGCCAGCGTTTGTCCCGTCCGCGCTACGAGATAATCGCGCGGCGAAGCGGAGAGAAATTCATCGTTTCCGCCAGTGTTTTCACCTAGCGGTTGCAATCCCAGGCGATAATGATCGATACTGATATTTCCGTGACGCGCGGCCTGCATTTTTTTGTCAAAATATAATTTCAACCCGTTCTGTTCCAGCATTTCCGACAGCGGTTCGGCTCTCAGCACGTCTCCCACTCTCTTTAGCGCCACATCCAGCTTGTAGGCGTTTGCCCAACGCAACAGCTTCACCCTTACCGGCAGGGGATACTGGTCTGTGGGCGGAATGACGGAGCATGCCATTTCCTGCGGATCTGCCTGCCTGAACATTTCCAGCAGAGCCTGCATGTCTTCCTGGACGTCGTGACTGATGGCGCTGCCGAAGGCTACCGAGGCGATTCCGCCCGCTCCCTGCACCAGTTCCGCCCAATATTCCGGCCAGACGAACGAAGTCAGGAACGCCACCGACTCGCGGGGCAGCGACGCGCCCAGGGTGGGAATTCCTTTCCTGGCGTTGCCAAGAGTGAATGCCAACGACTGACCGGTTACTGGAGTCAGGTCAAGTTGTATTTCCAGACTGTCGGCATTGAGGGAAATGTCGGTTTCCAGAGTTGCAAGCTGCATAGCCAGTCCCGACAGCACGGTCAACCCCTGTCGAAGTGCCAGGTTGAAGGGCTTTTCCAGCTTGAAGGAATCTCCCAGAAAATCCTTGGCAATATCTTCCCGCAAGCGGTCAAGTTCGTCCCTGATTTTGTTTTCGTTGAGGCTGGTAAGTTGCCGCAGGTCGATCCTGATTCTGACATCCTGCTTTCCCTGACGCAGAATTCCCCGTCGCGCAGACTGGTAAATGTCACGCGAACGTTTAACCGCTTCGAAACTCTCGCCGAAAATCGCTACCTGGTTCTGAGTAACGGCAAAATAAAGTGTACGCGTCTCGCCGGGCAGTTCCTCTTTCAGGGTGGAGATATCGTCGGAGACGCCCTTGGTGCGGATCGCCGCCTCGCTGGTAAGGACGCTGCGGTATTGCTCCCCGTCCGTCACCGGGAACGCCAGCACCAGTCCCGCGTCCTTGATTACCCTGGGGCTGAATTGCAACACCTCCAGGAAAGCCTTGTCAGGCAGTTCGGCCAGCGTTTTGTTGCGCAGCATGGCACCGACCAGGTTTTTCACCGGATCCCGCAAGGCGGTGTGCGGATTCAACTCCTTCAGAATCTGTTCGACCTTGTCGTTCAGGTTGATGATATTGCTGACGCGCAATACCGCCACCACATCGCGCAATTCCGGCGCGTCCTCGGCCGAGGCGACACGAAAAGACGCCAGCGCCAACACGCTTGACGCCAGCAGCAATGACCAGCCCGAAAATGATCTATTATCCATATCCGCAATCTTACCGGTTAATCCTTCCCGAATCAAGACACGAGCGGGATTTGAAACAGCAACCACCGCATTTGCGAAATTGCCGCAAAGCATTGCGATATCACAAATTGGCAACACATATCACACTAAAGTCATTGAACACGCCTTATTTGCAGATAAAACTATAAGGATACAGTTTTAAACTTGCTCGATTTCAACGTGAAAGGGAACCTGATGGCCAAGATCACATTCATGGGCGCCGGCAGCACCGTCTTCGCGAAAAACATTCTTGGCGACAGCATGCTGACCCCCGCACTGCACGACGCGCAGATCGCTCTCTACGACATCGACGGCACCCGCCTGAAAGAGTCGAAGCTGATGCTGGAGAACCTCAACCGCAACGTCAACAAAGGTCGCGCCAAGATCACCGCCTACTGCGGAGCCAAGAACCGCCTGGCCGCCCTCAAGGGCGCAAACTACGTGGTCAACGCCATTCAGGTCGGCGGCTACGAACCTTCCACCGTCATCGACTTCGAGATTCCGAAGAATTACGGCCTGCGCCAGACCATCGCCGATACCATCGGCATCGGCGGCATCTTCCGGGCGCTTCGCACCATTCCCGTAATGTTCGACTTCGCGCGCGACATGGAAAAAGTCTGCCCCGACGCCTGGATGCTCAACTACACCAACCCCATGCCGACCATCTCCACCGCCATGCTGCGTGGCACCAATATCAACTACGTCGGCCTCTGCCACTCGGTGCAGGTCTGCGCCAAAGGTCTCCTCGAGGGCTTGGGTATGGCGGAAAAAGTGAAAAACCTGCAATGGAAGATCGCGGGTATCAACCATATGGCCTGGCTGCTGGAAATCACCGACGGCGGCAAGGATCTATACCCGGAAATAAAGAAACTCGCCAAGGCCAAGCTTGACGCCGCGCGCAAGAAAAACGGCAAGAAGCACGGGGACATGATCCGGCATTACATGATGCAAAACTTCGGCTATTACATAACCGAAAGTTCCGAACACTGCGCCGAATACCATCCGTACTTCATCAAGAAGCTCTACCCGGAACTGGTCGAGGAGTTCAACGTCCCCCTGGACGAATACCCGCGCCGTTGCGTCAATCAGATCAATAACTGGAAAAAGCAGGCTGGGGAAATTGTCCACAACAAGAAACTGACTCACGAGCGCGGCCACGAATACGGCAGCTATATCATGGAGGCGATAGAGACAGATGTGCCGTTCCGGATCGGCGGCAACGTGCTCAACACCGGGCTGATCACCAACCTGCCGCGGAACATGGCTGTGGAGGTGGCGTGTCTGGTCGACCGCAACGGAGTGCAAGGCTGCTATGTCGGCGATCTGCCTGAACAACTGGCGGCCTTGAACCGCACCAACATCAACACCCACCTGCTGACGGTAGAGGCGCTTCTGACCGGCAAAAAGGAGCACATCTACCACGCCGCGATGCTGGATCCGCACACCCGCAGCGAACTGTCGATAGACGATACCCGCAAACTCTGCGATGACCTTATCAAGGCGCACGGCAAGATGCTGCCGAAGTTCAAGTAAGGGATTTCCTGTCAACAAACGAACGCCATTCCCGCCCGCGCGGGAATGGCGTTTTGCTTATCTGCAAGCGTTTCCGCCGGTGATCATTTATATGCACCAGCCCTGCCTATATTGCCAGCCTACGCATGATGTCTTTCGCCTTCTTTTCGTAAATCGCCTGCCACTCCGGCGCCAGCAGGCATTCGGTCACCTCGTACCCGCCGCGCGCGTATGCCGCCGCAGGCGCGCCGTAATGGATGTAGCCGTTAGAAAAAGCGGCGACCAGAGTGTGCTGGTGGGACGAGGCTTTTTTCAGATTCAATCCCACTTCCACCAGCAGTTCCGCCGGGGAAGTGATGATGACGCTTGCCCCGATCCTGATGCCCTGCACCTCGGCGGCAATGGTTTTCTCGCCGGATTTATCATTCAACTCCTGGTGGAACTTAAGGGTTTCAATCTTGTCCTGAATACGAGCCAGCCTTTCCATCGCATCGATGTTGCGCAGATATTTTTCAATATTCGCACGGTTTTCTTTGTCCATCGCCTTCAGTTTTTTTGCACCGATTTTTTCCTCGTGCAGATACCGATAGGAATAATCCGCCGGGAATTCGGGATTAAGCGCGTATTTCAGATACAGCGGCAGAAACGCCCGGAAATTCAGACTGGTTGACCTGAGCGACTCCAGCAGGCAATGCTGCTCGTATAACAGTTCGCCGATCCGATCAGGGATATCGGTGCGCCGGGGAAGCAGGACGGTTTCGTTAATCGCTGCGAAACCGCACAATCCGGTTCGGATTTTTTCCAGACCCTTTAGCGCGCTCAACCCTAATAGCGTTCCCACCGGCTCGGAGTCGCGAGCCTGATTTACGTCCTTGTACAAAACTTCCGTGATGTCGCCCCCAGCTCCTTGCAGAAACAGCGCCAGCGCGCCGCCGCCGATAGATTCCTCTATCACCTTCGAGGCAAAACCAGGATAGTTGGCTGTGACCGCCCCGCCGGGAACGCCCAGTAGAGGGTGGCAGGCGAAGTTGTACAGCACCGCCTTGACCGAACCGTCCAGGCGGTCGATGCGGATCAGCCCGATCTCCGGATCGACGGGACCTAGTTCCTTCACCTCCCCGTCAGGCGGGCAGGGATTGGCGTGGCGCACAGTCCGGCTTTTTCCGTCTTTCAGGCGCAGGGTGCGGTTGATCATGATCCGGTCTTCGTAACCTCTTCCCGCGCCTACGCGCACTTCCTCCATATTTCCCAGCGCCTGGGTGACGGCGGCGAAAACACGGTCGAGCTGTTCCTTGTCGCTGCAAAGCATCCGCCCTGGAGGATGGGTGTGAGAGGCGTTGACCAGGATGTCCCGACCGTCGATTTTATGCTTCTCGCTGATGCGCGCGCGAAGCTTGGGAAGGAAGTCGTCGGCAACGTCGCTGATGCCACCGATACCAACCACGTCCATAGCTATGATGACAATTTTTTTATTGCCGTCGTCCAGCACCAGCGTCTTGGCGTAAAGCGGGTCGTTCACCGCGACGCCTTTCTTTCGTACCGTGATTTCGCTTCTGCCCACCCCCGCACGAAGAATTCCCGCCGGTTCGCGCCTTTCCGGGCGTTTTCTTTTGCCAAATCCGTTTTCCGTCATCTAATCTTCTCCCGCATAAAAACAGAACAAGCGCTTATTTTTTGTCGCGCTTTTGGGAATAGTACACCTCGTTTGCCACGATAGCAAACCATGCGAAATCTTTTTGCAAAAAAACCGCTTCCGGAAAGAAGCGGCTTTGCGATTCAAAAAGATTGCATGAGCAAATCAGAATTTCAAGCCGAACCGATAGCTTTCGTAAGCCGGGAGTTTCTGCCCCGCGATTTTTACCTTGACGGTTGCGCCAGTGGGGAAAGCTTCCGCGCATTTGTGCTCGATTTTCTTGATCTCTTTTTCGGCCTTGTCGAAAAAGACGAAAGTGACGATCAGGGTATTTGCTTCCAGCGGCGCGCCGGTATTGGTGATGGGAAATTCCAGCGCGCAGGTGCCGTCGGGCTGATCGGAAATAGCCAAGTCGCCCAAAGAAATTTTGTCGCCTTCGCCCTCGGTTTTCACCGCGCCGTTCTGCGCAGGCTGAACCACTTCCAAGTCAGGCCAGTTGGCGGAAACGGTCAGGCTGTAATTAAGGTATTCCGGGATTTTCTTGCCCAGTTTCACCTTGTACAGTTTCGTCTCCCCCCCCGGCACTTCGCCCTCGTCCAGCACGAACTCATGCGAGATGATCGCGGTCTTGGCCGGCGGCGGCGGAGTTTTTTCTTCGGCTTCGGCTTTTTTCTTGCTCTTTTTCTTTTTGGATTTTGTATCAGGTGCTTTTTTTTCCACCTTGTACTTGGTGGCATCGACCACGAAATCCAAGCGCGCCTTGGGCTGCCCCGCCGGGATGCGAGCGAGATTGCGCACCCGCACGACCAGAGTGGCGACGCCGGTCTTATCGCCAAGGATAGTCTGTTCGATTTCGTGCGAAAGCACCCGCAGTTCGAGAATGCCGGGGCCGACGTTCATGGCTTGCGGCTGCGTTCCGTCGGCGGAGGTAAACTCGACGGTTTTTTCCGCGCCTTCGATAGCGTATTTCACCTTCATCACCAGTTCCGAAAACTGCACCGCCGGTTTGATTTCGAATTTGCGCTGGGCGGTTTCCTTGGGCAGGACGATGCCGACAAAGATTTTCGTCTTCTCATTGATCTGCTTGCCCTGCGGGTCAAGCAGGGTGATTTCCGCATAGAGATTTTCCAGACGCTTGTCGGTCAGATTGCGCAGGCCGAGATTGCCATCGTAAAAATGGTATTTGCCGCCGTCAGCCGCGCTTTTCCAGATGCGTTCCAGTTTCCAGTCGGGAGTGGTGACGATTTCCTGTTCCTCGGCCAGTCCGCCGCGCGCCAGAAATAATATCGCCGCAAAAAGCGGAAGCAGGTGCCTGGTTGTTTTCATTTTCATTCTCCCAATTTACTGCGTTCTTTCAACGTGTTTCGCCAATGCCAGCCGGTTCAGATATTCCCTCACCCCTGCAAGCTTTTCCGGGGGGATGCGCTCCGCCAGTTCCGCGAACGCCGCCCAATCCGGATTTTGCGACACCAGCCCCGCGTTTTCCGTCGCCTGGCCACCGCCGCCAGTTTTTGCTTCAAGCACCAGTTCCACCGCCTGCGCACCGGTTTTCTGGGCGGAAGCGGTTCCGCCAGCTTGCTCCTTTTTTCCATTTGGGCTGGACTTCGCCAATTCGGTTTCCAGCAAACCGCGTAGCCGCTCCATTTCCAACCGATCTTTTTCCGCACCGCTTATTTCGAATTTTTTCCGCGCCGCTTCGTATTGCTCCGCCAACTGCCGCAGAACGCCACCGGTTTTCTCTTTCTGTACCGGCACCGCCAATTGGATCTCAGTATTGCCGGAAGTTTTTTTCTCCACCTTGGTTTCCGTTCCCAGCAATCCCAGGACAACTATCATCGCTCCCGGCAACGACAGCCATTTCGCATACGGCGGCAGCAAACCCGGCAGCCACTCCCGGCGCGGAATTTCCTTTATCGCATTTGCCGCGTCTTCCCGCAGGGCAGACGCGAAAATGCTGGAGGATTTATCCAGCCCCGCCAGCGCGCACATTCTCTCGCACAAACCAAAGCGCAGATCCAGAAAAAGACCGGCCTCTGCCGGTTGCAATTTCCGGCGGGGATAAAAAATCAACGCGCCTGCAAGTGTTGCCATAATTCCGGCTGTCTCAACCGCTTTTACGCTTCCCCACCCCAGAATCAGCAGCACTGTCCCGCCAGCGGCAACAGTCAGCCCAGACAGCAGTGCCTTGACCAAAGCAGCCAGCCACTTCCTGAGCCGCAGCCCGGCACAAACTTGTTTTATAGTCGCTTCACTCACGTTTTTGCTGTCCAATACCATCCCTCTCCGCAGATCCACGCCTGGGTTTCAAAAATATAAACGCTGGTCAGCGGCAAAAGGTTCGGATTTTATTTCTCGCCCGGAATATCTCCGACCCCTTCGAGAATGTAGGTAGGGCGATAGGGGAATTGCTCCATGTCCTTCCGGCTGCAAACGCCGCTTAATACCAGGACGGTATTGATTTCCGCTTCTATTCCTGCGATGATGTCGGTGTCCATGCGGTCGCCAATGATAACCGCTTCTTCCCGCCTGCACCCCAATCTTTTCAACGCCTGCCGCATCATCAGGGGATTGGGCTTGCCGATGAAATACGCTTTCTTGCCGGTAGTAAGTTCGATGGGAGAGATCAGCGCGCCTGTCGCGGGAACAATGCCTTTTTCCGAAGGGCCGGTCAGGTCGGGATTGGTGCCGATGAGCTTTGCGCCTCTCGCTACCAGTTGCGCCGCGCATTCCAGTTTTTCGTAATTGTAACTCGAAGTCTCTCCCATCACCACGTAATCAGGGTCGGAGTCATTCATGGTAAAGCCCGCCTCGTAAAGGGCGTTAGTGAGGCCGCTTTCGCCGATAACGTAGGCACTGCCGTTTGGCTGCTGGCTTTTCAGGAACATCGCCGTCGCGAGGGCGCTGGTGTAGAAATGGTCTTCCTCCACATCCACGCCCAGACGCAACAGCTTCTCCCGCAATTCGCGGGGCGTGCGGGAACTGTTATTGGTCAGAAACAGGAATTCCCGGTCATTTTTCCGCAGCCATTGCAGAAATTCATTCACTCCCGGCAATAAACGGTTACCGTGATAAATCACTCCATCCATGTCGCAGATAAACGCTTTTTTCGCGCGCAGCTTTTCCATGTTTTTCTTCTCCATTCCCATGCGGCCTTTGCTCGCTGAAATAACAGCATAGCCCGTAACGCGGCTCATTGCAACAAACTCTTGCCAGGATGCGTCGCTACCATCCCACCGGAAAGAAATTGTCGGTTTTTTCGTGCGTTGACCACCTTTCTTCGTAATAATGTATAAGCGCATTGCTTGTGATAAGGGGATTTTGAATATGCAACGGCAAATGCTGATCGCACACCGTGGGGAATCGGTAGACGCACCGGAAAATACCTGCGCCGCCATTTCACTTGCTTGGGAACTCGAAGACAAGGCGGTGGAAATTGATATCCATCTTACCGCTGACCGCCAGATCGTCGTCCTGCACGATGCAGACACCAGGCGCGTGGCCGGAGAAAATTTCGTCGTTAAGGAAACCTTGTACCAACAACTGTCTTCGCTCGACGTTGGCGCTTGGAAAGGTGAGAAGTTCCGCGGAGAAAAAATCCCGCTGCTGGCTGACGTTTTGAAATCGCTTCCCGCCTGGGGAAAACTGGTCATCGAAATTAAATGCGGCGCGGAAATTGTTCCGCACTTCGCCAAACTGTGCCGGGAGCATGGCTTGACGCAGGAGCAGGTGGAAGTGATTTCCTTCCAGTTCGACGTTCTGGCGGAAATCAAAAAAACCATGCCGCAATACAAATGCCTGTGGCTGGTGGGAAAATGTGAACCATTTGAGCCTAAAAATCTGCGGGATAAGATTTTGGCTGCGAAGTTGGACGGCATCGACATTTCCAAGGACAACGGTTTAGACAAGGATTCCATCGCCTTGTTCCGCCGGGAAAAACTTTTGTTTTACGTCTGGACTGTCGATTCCCTTGAGACTGCGAAAGCTTTGCTTGACGCCGGAGCCGACGGCATAACCAGTAATCACGCCCATTTTCTGCGTATGCAACTGGGCTTGCATTTATAACATCCACACTTTTTATAATGGGAAAATCATGAATGAATATTTCAGCAAACTGATTCTGGCCGAACTGGCGAAACCAAAATACAATCCCAGCCGCTCGCGCGAACTCGCCCGAGACCTCGGCGTCGGCGACAAGGACTACCCCGAATTCCGCGACACCATCCAGGAACTGCTGGACAGCGAAAAAATTATCCGGCGCAAGGGCGGACGTTGGGGCTTGGGCGAAACCGGCGACGGCAAGGAAATCACCGGCACTCTTTCCATCGCCCGCGCGGGGTTCGGCTTTCTCCTGCCTGACGACAATACTCTCGACGACCTCTTTATCCCCGAGGAAAAACTCGGTTCCGCCCTGCACGGCGACAAGGTGAAGGTGCAAGTAGAGGAACGTTGCGGCAGCGATTACCGGCGCACCGGGCGTGTATTGGCAGTGCTGGAGCGCGCCTCACCCCGCATCGTGGCCTTCGTTACTCCCGAAGGCCATGCCCGTCCCGAAGACCCGAAAAACCCGTTCGACTTCCTGATCGAAAGGACTGATCTGAAGTTTTCCTCTACCGACAAAATCCTGCTGGAAGTGACGGTCTGGCCGGGCGAAGGCGGCGAGCCTTCGGGCAAGGTGCTGGAAATTCTCGGCCCCGCCGGAGACCCCGACACCGAGACCGCCGCGATCCTGCATTCCTACAACGCGCCCGGTCTTTTTTCCAAGGAAGTTAAAGACGAAGTCCATGCACTCAGGCGGAATTTGACTCCGGAGGAAAAGGCCGAGCGTCTCGACCTGACCAAACTGGTCACCTTCACCATCGACCCCGACACCGCCCGAGATTATGACGACGCCCTGTCCTTCCAGATTCGCGCCGACGGCACTCGCGTGGTCGGCGTCCACATCGCCGACGTTTCCTGGTTCGTCAGACCCGGCACCAAGCTTGAAGAGGAAGCGCGCGAGCGTTCCACCAGTATCTATCTGCCCGAGCGCGTCATTCCCATGCTGCCGGAAGAGCTTTCCAACGACCTCTGTTCCCTCCGCGCCGACGAGGATCATCTGACCAAGACCGTGTTTCTCCATTACGACCAGAAAGGCGAGCGCACCGGCTATACGATTCACCGCAGCCTTATCCGCAGTGCCAAGCGTTTTACTTATGGCGAAGTGAAAACATTGCTGGAGGATGAAGCCAAGGCCGCTGAATTCGGCCGCGACGACGTTATCTCTTCCCTGCGCAGCCTGCATGAACTGGCGCAGCAGCTTCGCCAGCGCCGTCTCGACAACGGCTGCATCGAACTGGAACTGGGGGAATACAAGATCGTCATCGACGAAAACGGCCACGCCAGCGGTATTGAAAAATGCGAGCACGATTTTTCTCACCAACTCGTAGAGGAATTCATGCTTGCGGCCAACGTCGCCGTCGCCGAATGGAGCGCAAACAATTCCCTGCCGGTTCTGCACCGCGTACACGACTCTCCCGGCGAGGATGAAGTCGAAAGCCTGGCCGAGTTCCTCACCGCCAGCGGCTATCCCTTCAAGCCGCCGTTCCGCCGCGACCGCATCAACGCCATTATTGCCAAGACCCGCGGCAAGCCGGAAGAGCATTCCATCAATCTCGCGATTCTGAAAAGCTTCAGACAGGCGATTTATGCGCCCAATCTCGACACCGGCCACTTCGCGCTGAATTTCCCCCGCTACCTGCATTTCACTTCGCCGATCCGGCGCTATCCCGACTTGCATCTGCACCAGGCGCTGGACGCGGTTTTCTCTCCCGGCGCTGATAAACTGCCGAAGAAACTGAAAAAGATGCCGAAAAAAAGCGAGATGAAAAATCTGGAAAGTTTGGGATTCCACACGTCCGGTCGCGAGCGGCGCGCGATGAAAATCGAGGAAGAGGTCAAGGATTTCCGGCGCCTGGAATTGCTATCCACGCTCGACCAGAAGGATTTCGTCGGCGTGATTACCGGCATCCGCAAATTCGGCATCTTTGTCGAACTGAAGGATTATTTTGTCGAAAGCATGTTGCCGCGCGAGATGCTGGAAAAGAAAGGATTCTCCACCCGCGAGGAAGTGCCAGGCAAAAAGCGCCACGCCGACAAGGGCGGCTCCGCTCCCGGGTTCCATCTGGGGCAGGAGGTCAAGGTGCGGGTGGTGGAAATCGACCTGTCCAAACGCCTGTGCGAACTCGAATTTGTCGGACTGGCCTAATTCGCAGTGCCTATGAATAATGAAAACGTCAACACCGGTTATCTGTCCTGCCTGTCGGCCTCGTCGGGCAGGCTGGAATTCCGTACCTATAACGGCTGGCGTCATGTTGCGGTTTTCATTTTCTTCGCCATCACCGGCTTTCTGATGTACGGGCACGTCACGCACGGCGAGTTCCAGTTCGACGACGAGCCGAACATCACCAAATGCCCCGCCGTGCATATGCAGACCCTGAGCCTGGAGAGTCTGCGCAAGGCGGTTTTTGAATCCAAGGCGCCCAATCGCGTGCTGGTCAGCCTGTCTTTCGCCTTTCAATACTGGCTGGCGGGCGGGTTGGTAGAATGGCATTTCCATGTCTTCAACATCTTCGTGCATCTCTGCGCGGGCTTCGCGATTTATCTACTGTTCCTGCACCTGCTGCAACTTCCGGCCTTGCGAAACCGGTTTTCTGCCGATGCCTGGATCATAGCTCTGTCTGGCGCGACGCTGTGGTATTGCAATCCGCTGCAAACGCAAGCGGTGAGTTACATCGTCCAGCGCGCCGTGAGCATGGCAACGCTGTTTTACACGCTGTCGTTGCTGCTCTACCTGCGCGCATTGTCGCAGGATGAAGACCATGACTTCGAGCGGATGTCCCAGTTCACTGCTGCGCTTTTTTTCGGCTTGTGCTCCGTTTTTTCCAAGGAAATCGGCGTGACGTTGCCGCTGGCGCTGCTGACCCTGGAGGCTTTGCTGATCCGACCAGTATTTTCCGAAGCTGGAAAACGGCTGCTGTTGCTGTGCGTGATTTCAGTCTTGGTATTTTGTGCTGGCACGCTGTGGTTTTATGGCAGAAGTGAAGCTGGCCTCAGCGTTAAAAAAGCGGCTGTCGGTGTAAGCGACGACCTGGTGGAAAAAGTTCTGCGTGACAAGGTGCTGAACCGGAAAATCAAGATCACTCCGCGCCAGCGGGTGCTGACCGAAGCCCGGGTACTGGCGATGTACCAGAGCCTGTTTCTCGCGCCTGCGCCGTGGCGGCTGAACCTGGATTACGACTTTCCCGAATCGACTGCGGTTTTCGCGCCCGGCGATTACGACAGTCTTTCACAATGGGCGCCGCTGCTGCTGCTGGTCGCGATTGTTATCGCCGTCTCTGTAAGTCCGCGCCGCCACCGGGCGAAATATTTTTTACTGATTCTGCTGGCGCTGGCGTTGTTGGAAACCTTGTCTGATCTGGCGGGACTCGACAATCCGCTGGCGCTGTCGAAAGTGTGGCGCAATCCCTGGCCGCTCCCCGCGCTGGCCTGGCATTTCGCGGCGCTGGGTGTTGCCGCGCTTTACGCCTATCGGCGTCCATTACTGGCATTCGGCATTATTCTTTTTTATCTCGGACATCTGCTGGAATCGTCGATACTCTGCCTGGAAGTGGTGTACGAACACCGGATGTATCTGCCGTCGCTGGGGCTGGCGCTGGTTTTTGTCTTGCTGCTGCACGAGGCCTTCTATCCAGCGCGGGAAAACGAACTCGGCGCGCCGCCGTTCTGATTTTCCTGTACCAAACCGTTTTTTGCGGCTACCATAACTACTGTTGCTTCTTTCCCGGCCTTTTCCACTGGAGGATTCCCATGCAGATTTATCTGGTACTGGCGGTATGCGCCGTCATGTTGGCGAGCATCGGCTGTTCCTCCGGCACCGGCGAGCCGGTCAAGGTCGGCGACCCTGCGCCTGATTTTTCCCTGCCCGACAACCTGGGAGCGACGGTCGATTTGAAAAGCCTGCGAGGGAAAATCGTTGTCCTGTTTTTCTATCCCAAGGACAACACCAGTATCTGCACGAAGGAAGCCTGCCTGTTCCGCGACAACTACGAAACCTTTCTGCAACTCGGCGCGACGGTGCTGGGAGTCAGTTCCGATTCGCAATCGAGCCACGGCGATTTCGCGGAGAAACATAATCTGAAATTCCCCCTGTTGAGCGACGAGGGCGGCAAGTTGCGCGCGTTGTACGGTGTACCGAAAACTTTCGGGCTGCTTCCCGGCCGCGTCACGTACGTCATTGACGGCGCAGGTGTAGTCCGGCAGGTTTTCAATTCCCAGACCAACGCGGGGAAGCATGTCGAGGAAGCGCTGAACATGGTTCGCTCCCTGGCCGGAACGAAATGAATGACTGCTGAAACCGCCGAATCCCCGACCCTGTTTTCGCGCGCCGCGTTTTTCGCGCTGCTGGCGCTGATCGTCGTCTTGCCCTGGTCACGGGGAGCTGGTTATGTCTATGCCGGTTTTTTCCGCGAATTCGTCGCGCAGGGTTTTACCTGCCTGATGCTGATCCTGCTGGCGGCGGATATTTTCCAGTCGCGCGGGAAAAGTTTTTTCCGCTTCAGCCTCTTGCCCGCCGCAGCCATGCTCTGCCTGCTGTTGTTTTGCCTGTGGAGTTGCCTGTCATATTTCTGGTCGACCGACACCTTGGCGACGGCCAAGCAACTGCGTATGGCACTGCCCTGGACAGCGCTGGTTTTCTGCACGGCAACTATCGTCAACGCTTGCAGGAATAAGCCTTTTGTTTTTTCTTCCGTAATGTCGATCTCTGCTTTGCTGGCGTCCTCCGCGTGGCTGGCGGGAAAATTCTGGCCCGAGGTTTCGCACCTGACTGGTCGCCTGCAATGGCCTTATGATCATCCCGCCGCGCTTGGCGGATACCTGGTTTTCCCCTGCATCGCGCTGTCTGTCAGCCTGATTTGGACTTTGCGGCAGCGCCATTTCAAATTCGCCGTGCCAACCGCGATGCTGCTTTTTCCCTGCCTGCTCGCGCTTTTCGCCACCGGTACGCGCGCCTGCTTCGTCGGAGTCGCGGCGGGGTTGTGGCTGGGTATATTTTTACTCTTTACCGGAAAAACCCGAAGTCTGATTTTGCTCTGCGGCCTGCTGGGGTTTGCAGCCGCCGTCTCGCTGACGGTCTATCGCTTCACCGGCGAAAAGACTCCCGGCGCTTGCGCCCTGCTCGAACGCGAAGGAAAGGAAGGTTTGTATGTCGGCACGTTCGGCACCCGCGTCCTGTTTGGCTCGGCGGCGGGAAAAATGGGGTTGGCGAAACCGCTAGCCGGTTTCGGCGCAGGTACTTTTCCCGTGCAATCGGTTTTCTTCGAAGACAAGGATAACTTTCTGCACGGCCAGCGCGGCGACGTGGTTTATTCCGCCCATTCCGAACCGCTGCAGATTTTCGCCGAGACCGGAGCAATCGGGCTGCTGCTGTATCTGCTGGCGCACCTGCTCCCCGTCATTTCAGCTTCGCGCAAAGGCGCGCCAGTCTGTTCCATTCTCGCGGCGGCGGGATTGTTTGGCATGTTCGCCGATTCCTGCGGCAGCATGTCCTTGCGCTATTCCGAATTGCCGTGGAGCTACGCGCTGGTTTTCGGCTTGGCTCTTGGCAGCTTTTCCCCAGCCGAAAAAGACCGTCCGGGAAAATCGCGAAACTTGCTGCCAGCGGTTTGCGCGGGGTTGATGATCCTGTCCGCCGGTGTTTATGTTACTCGCTATGCGCTGCCCGCTTTTCACGCGCAGAGATATTTTCATCAAGCCAATACGATTAGAAAAACCGCTGCACCTGATTCGAACTATTATAAAGTGGAATTGCTGAAATCCTGCGCCCTGTTAAGCCGCGCGCGTAAGTCCGCCGGCGATTTTTATACCTGGTATTATGCCACACAATTCCATTCCGCCTGCCTGGAACGAGCGGGTGAAATCATCCAAGCGAAAAAATCGCGGGCAGATTGCCTGCGCCATTTCCCCGGCGACGCGGTGAATCGCAAGGAACTGGCGCGGCTGTTTTACCTTACCGGCGAACCGGAAAAAGCTTTGCGGCTGTGCCTGGCGGGATTGAAAATCGATCCTTCGTCCGGACCGCTGCAGGACTGGCTGGAAGTAATTTTGCGTGGCAGCGAATTGGCGCAACTCGACGGTTGGCTGGAACATTCGCCTCCCGGTTTTCTGAATTCGTCCGAAGAGGACTGGCTGCGCCTGCTGCTTGGCTGGCTGGCTGGCAACCGGCAGGAGACAGTCTGCCAGAATATGCAATATGAAAATATCTCCATCGGCCTGCCGCGACTGGTTGTCGCGCGCTGGAATTTTTCTCTGAGGCAGGCGGAAAAGGGTTATGCCCTGCTGGTTCCGCTGATTGAAAAAAGACCTGCCGATCCGCGCGCGCTGGCGCTGGCGGCGGATTATCTGGCCAAGACCGGCACACGGGAAAATGTCGAGCAGGCGTTGCAACTGATCGACCGCGCGGTGCGGCTGGGCAGAACGTTGCCGGAGGTGGTGTCTGTCGCCGCTCCCGTTTTCATCCTGTCAGGGTCGCGCCGCGAGGAAGCGATCAACCTGGTTACAGGCGCGTTGCGGGATAATCCGCGCAATGCTATTCTGCATAAGGTTCACGTCGAAACGCTCTGGCGCCTGGGGCGGACGGAAGAGGCGAAACTTGCGCTGCGCCAGGCGCAACCGTTTTTCCTGAAAACCGAAAACGCCCAGATTTATTACAGCCTCGCCAAATTGTTTGAGCCTTCTGCCGGAGAGACGGAACAGCCATGACTTTGCGCCTGGTTAAAATGGAATTGCGCGAAATTAAAATCCCTTTCCGCTTTTCCTTCAAACACAGCCTCGCCACCCGCTCCGCCGCGAACAATCTGCTGGTGATTCTGACCGCTGATTCAGGCGCAACCGGTTTCGGCGAAGTCTTGCCGCGCGAATACCTGACCGGCGAAAGCCTTTCATCCTGCTGGGAAGATTTGCGCACCCGCTGGTGGCCGCGTTTGAAGGAATTGAAGTTCTTGGAAAGCGATTCGCCGCTGCCGACCTTGCGTCCGCTCTATCTGGAAGCCGACAGCGAGCGTAAGACCGCGAGCTACGCGGGGCTGGACATCGCCGCGTGCGACGCCTGGGGGCGGGCGACGGGAACGCCTTTGCAAAAGCTGTTCGGCGCCGCCGCGTTTCCCGTGCGTCTCAGCGCGCCGCTGGGAGCGGGAAAGGTTTCCAGCGTGAAACTGCTGGCGCTAATTTTCAAGTTGCTGGGCTTTCGCGAGTTCAAACTGAAAGTTGACGGAAACAACATCGTGCCGCTGGTCACGGCGGTGCGGAATATTATCGGTTACAACTGTAGTCTGCGCCTGGACGCCAACGCAGCCTGGAATCTCCCTGAAGCGCTTGCTCTCGCCCAATTTCTGCAGGAGATGAACATCAGTTCCGTCGAGCAGCCTTTTCCGGTCGGCAATAATTCCGAACTGGCTTCTTTGCGAAACAGCGGCGTGCGGGTGATGGCGGACGAATCGTTGTGCGCGCTGGCCGACGCGCGGGAATTACTGTCCAGGTCCTGCGCCGATCTCTGGAATTTGCGACTGGCCAAGGTGGGAGGATTTTCCGGCGTGCGCGAGCTGGCGGAATTGGGCAAGCGACACGGCGTCAAATTCCAGTCCGGCGTGCTGGTGGGAGAGACGTCCCTGCTGGCGGCGGCGCAGCGCTGCTGCCTGGGCTTGGCGGAATGGGAACATGTCGAGTACGGTTTTCCGAAAGTGCTTTTGAAACGCGACCCGTTCCGCGGCGGCCCGGGCGGATATCTCGGCAGCGGTCACGCCTGCCCGGAGCGACCCGGCCTGGGCGTGGAGCCAGTGCAGAAAATTCTTTCCCGCATCACTGTCCGCCGGGAAGTTTTTGACTAAACGGATTTCTCATGTCTGACCATTTTCCTATTCTGTCCCAGCTTTGCGCGCTCCCCGCCGACGCGGATACGGTGATCGAAAACGCGCGCGGCGCGGCGGCGGCGAAACTGCTGGCGGAACTGCACCAGGCGCACGCGAACCCGTTGCTGGCGCTTGTGCCTGATCCGGAAATGCTGGACGACCTCGCGGGCGATCTCGAACTTTTCGGCGCGGGCGACTATTGCAAATTCCCCGCCTGGGACATCCTGCCCCACGAAACCGACCATCCCGACCTCGACACCGCCGCCAGCCACATCGCGACCTTGCGGGCGTTTTCCCAGAGTAAAAACCCGCTGATTATCGCCCCGGTGACGGCGCTGCTGCAACCGTCGCTTCCTCCCGAAGCGCTGGAGACGGGACATCTGGAGGTTTCAACCGGTCTGGAAATTTCTCCCGAAGGCTTGTGCGCGCGCTTGCGCGATGCGGGTCTGGAGCATGTTGAACAGGTCGAAGCGCCGGGGCAATTTTCGCGGCGGGGCGGAATCGTCGACGCGTTTCCCCTCTTTGCCGACCAACCTCTGCGAATGGAGTTTTTCGGCGACGAGATCGACACTCTCCGTTTTTTCGATCCCCTCACCCAGCGCGGCAGCGAGGCTTTTACTGAGCCAGTCATGCTGATCGATGTCGGGCGGGAAGTTTTCCGCAAGCTTTACGAACGCCGCGCGAAACATTCGGTGCTTGATTTTATCCCGCCGGAGACGCGCCTGGCTTTCATTCATCCCGCGCGGATAGAAACCATGTCGGAACTGTACCGTAGCGGCTTCGACAAATCCTCGCCGCTGCTGGACTGGCGGGAAGTCTGCGAAAAAATGAACCGCCACCGGTTTGTCGTCTTTCCGGAAATTCGCGGAGAGGAGTGGCCGGAAAATACCTGGCGCGCTTTAAAAAATATATCTTTGTTCGATCTGCGCACGCAGACTGTCGAGCGCCTGTCGGGCGGGCGCGAAAACTCGCTGGCCGAATTGCAGCGGCTGGTCGATACCGGTGTCGAAACGCGGGTCTTCTGCAATAATCAGGCCGAGCAACAGCGACTGTCGGAAATCCTGCTCGAATCAGGCGGGGGAGTGGCGAAAAAAGTTTCGCTCCAGCTTGGCCATCTTTCACGCGGATTCATGTTTGAACTGCCCGACAGGCTGATGGCGCTGATCGGCGACCATGAAATTTTCGGTCGTTACACGCTCAAGCGCACGAAGCGTAAAAGCTATTCCGGCGCGCCGATCGCGGATTTTACCCGCCTGAAAATCGGCGATTACGTCGTCCACATCCTGAACGGCATCGCCCGTTACGAAGGCATGACCGCGCTGGAAAGCAACGGCACCAAGCAGGATTACCTTACCCTGAAATTCGCGGAAGACGCGAAACTCTACGTGCCGCTTTCCCATGTCGACCTGGTGCAGCGATACGTAGGCGCGAAAGACGGCCGCCCCGTCCTGACCAAGCTCGACAGCGGTTCCTGGCACCGCCGCCGCCGCGCCGCGGAAAAGGCCGTGCGCGATATCGCCGCCGACCTGCTGCGCCTGCAGGCTGTACGCAAGACCCTGCCCGGCCTCCCCTTTGCCCCCGACGACGAGTTGCAACGGGAGTTCGACGAATCCTTTCCCTACGAGGAAACGCCAGACCAGCTTGCGGCAATCGCCGACCTTAAAGCCGATCAGGAAAGCCCCTCGCCGATGGATCGCCTGCTGTGCGGAGACGTGGGCTTCGGTAAGACCGAAGTCGCTATCCGGGCCGCGTTCAAGGTGGTGAACAACGGCAAGCAGGTTGCGGTACTGGTGCCGACCACCATTCTCGCCGAGCAACACCACCGCACTTTCTCCGACCGCATGGCCGATTATCCCGTGACTGTCGCATGCCTCTCGCGCTTCCGCACTCCGATGGAGCAGAAGCGCATCGTCGAGGCCGCGCGCGAGGGGCGCGTCGATATCGTCATCGGCACCCACCGGCTGCTGTCGAAAGACGTCTCATTCCGCGATCTGGGTCTGGTCGTGATTGACGAGGAACAGCGTTTCGGCGTCGAGCACAAGGAACGGCTGAAAGAGTTGCGCGCCTCGGTCGACGTATTGACCATGACCGCGACGCCGATTCCGCGCACGCTGCACATGTCATTGCTGGGACTGCGCGACATTTCCAATCTCGCCACCGCTCCCGTAGAAAGACAGAACATCAAGACCATAGTGGTGCGCACCAGCGACGAACTGATCCGGCGCGGCATCTTGCGCGAACTTTCCCGCAACGGCCAGTGCTTTTTCCTTCATAACCGCGTGCATAACATCGACTCCATCGCCGGGCATTTGTGTTCGATTGTACCGGAAGCGCGCTTTGCCATCGCCCATGGACAAATGCCGGAAAACGAACTGCTGCAGGTCATGACGAAATTTCTCGACCATAAGATCGACGTCCTGGTCTGCACTACCATCGTCGAATCAGGCGTCGATATTCCCAACGTCAACACCCTGTTCGTCAACAACGCCGACCACTTCGGCTTGTCCGAACTGCACCAGCTTCGCGGCCGCGTCGGGCGCTACAAGCATCAGGCCTACGCCTATTTTCTCGTGCCTGCGCAAAGGCCGGTCTCGCCAGTCGCGCAGAAACGCCTGAACGCTCTGGAGGAATATTCCGAACTCGGCGCCGGTTTCCGCCTCGCCATGCGCGACCTGGAAATCCGCGGCGCAGGCAACATCCTCGGCATCGAGCAATCCGGCCATATCAGTCTTATCGGCTTCGAGCTGTACTGCCGCCTGCTGGAAAAAACCGTGGCGGAATTCCGCGGCGAAACCCTGGAGGAAAGCGATCCCGTCGAACTTGACCTCGGCACCAAGGCGTATATTCCCTCCGATTACATCGAAAGCGACACGCAACGGATCGACTTTTACCGCCGCCTTTCCGGCTGCCGCGATGAACCTGCCATCGAAAATCTGCGCGGCTACACCCGCGACCGCTACGGCGAAATCCGCCCTGAACTGGAAAGATGTTTCCAGGATCAGCAGCTTCGCGTCAAAGCGCACGCGGCGGGAATTAATTTCCTCGGGCGCATCGACTCCGCCGCAGTGGTCGGCTTTTCGCCGGGGCAGGCCAACGACGGTGTCAGCCGCCTGCGGCTGCTGTCGCGCAAGGTCACGCCGCTGGGCAAGGGGCGCTGGCGGCTGGAGCTTTCGCCTGGCGAACTGTCGCCGGAAAATCTGTTGGAAGTGATGGAAAGCATTCTTGACGAACTGGGCAAGCCTCTTTCTGAAATAGGAGCATCAGTGAAAAAAGCATTCAAGTCGGACAAGCCGTTCGGCAGCGGCCCGTCGCTGAAAAAAGCCGCGCCAGTGCTGAACAACAGGCAGGAAGCGGTTTCTTTTTCAAAAGCCGACAGACTGGAACAATCCCTGGCGGAAAATTCCTCCAAAAAGGAAACCGCCGCGCCCGTGCCTGCCACGTCGCCAAACGATGGCATCGAGGTCTCACGACTGGAAGCAGGCTCTGCCCCGAATATTCTTAACGCCGCTGTAAAGGATTTTTCCCTGTTGAAATTCGGCCCCGTCACTCTCGTGCCCGGCGAAGGCGAAAGATTTTTCCTGCGCTACACCGGCACGGCCAGACTTGCCGGAGGAGACACCGCCCTGACCCTGCTGGCGTCCTCGCCGGAGGAGGCGCAAAGGGTTTTGCTCAAACATCGGGCAGGCCAAACGGCTCGACTGTTCAGCGGAATTGTCGAAGATGAACCGTAACGAAATATATAACCGCCTTTACCGTTTTATTTTTCCCACCCCGGACGGGCTGAGTCCCTGGGGGCGGCGGTTGATGTTCATGTGGCGGCACCGGGTCACTCCCGCCGGCAGGATGCTGCTGATTATCCTGCTGATCGCCGGCCCCGTGTCGGCCAGCATCACCCTGAATCGCCCGCTTTATTTTTACTCTATCTTACTGTTTTCCCTGATGCTGGTGGGACGACTGTTCGGTATTCTTTTCGCGCCGCGCGTAAAAATCTCGCGCGCGTTGCCTGAACGTTGCGCGGCGGGGGCGACTGTCACTATCGAAGCCAAGTTGGAAAATATCGGCCTGCTGCCCATTTTCGACCTGGCCGCAAGCGAGCGCTTTCCCGGCGCATCGGTCAGACTTTCCGAAAATCCGGTCTATCATCCCTGCCTCCGGCGGGGCGAGTCGGCCACGCTGCCCTACACGCTGGAGTTTACACGACGCGGCGTCTGTGATTTCACCGGCCCGGTCGCGCTGACAGTGTTTCCTTTCGGCGTCTATCATCACGCCAAGATGTTTTCCGCGCCGCACCGGATGCTGGTCTATCCCCGGTTCGCGCCGCTGACCGATATCGCCTTGCCGGTCGGGCGCAAGCATCAGCCCGGCGGTTTGCAGATGGCCAGCCACGTCGGCGACTCGGAGGAATTTCTCGGCAACCGCGAATACCGCCCCGGCGACCGGTTGCGCGACATCCATCACGCCGCCTGGGCGCGCACCGGTTTTCCCGTCGTGCGCGAATTCCAGCAGGAATATCTCTGCCGCATCGCGCTGATCGTCGACACCCACGCGCCGAAAAAATCGCGGCGGGAACTGGCCGATCTCGAAGCCGCCCTTTCGCTCTCCGCTTCTATCGCCGACGTGCTGTCGCGCCGGGAATACTTGATCGATATTTTCGCCGCCGGGCCCGACCTTTATCATTTTCAGGCGGGACGCTCCCTCGCGCACCTCGACAATATCCTCGACATCCTCGCCTGCATCGACGCCTGCGTGACCGACCCCTTCGCCACTCTCGGCCCCGCGCTGCGGGAAGAGATAAAAAATATCAGCACCGCGGTAATCATCCTGCTGGACTGGAGCGAGGAAAAGGAAGAGTTTGTCCGGTTTGTGCAAAGCTTCGGGGTGATGCCGAAAGTGCTGGTAGTGCGGGACACGCCGCCCACGCTGGAACCAGGCGGAGTCCGCTACGGCGGCGAGGAAGTGAAGATTTTCGCCCCAGCGGAAATCCAACGCGGCTTGCAGACGGTATGACCCACCTCTCTTGTGCCCCAAATTTAGAACTTGAAACACCCGGCGGCGAACTATAGCTGTTCTATCCCTACCAAATCTCTGATTCTGTTTTCTGCGTTGATACCGGAGGGAGAGTTTTCGCGTAGTTCCCGCAATATTCCGCATATTCTGCGGGCTTCCTCCTCGGTCTTGGCATGGGCATGGATCACTACTCGCGCCTCAGCCGGATACTGCGCCAACCAGGTTTCAGGCGCTCCTTCCGGATTCCAGCCATAGTGCATCTGCGCAAATTTCCCGCCAAAAAATGGATAAGCCCGTTTGGCATAATCTTCCGGCTTGCGGGTGGGAGGGTTGCAGAGATTGAGCAGTCGCAGTCCTGGCACCTTGGCGAAATTCTTCCACTGATGACCGGCGTCGGCACAGCAATGCATGCCAATGCCACCGTAGCGTTGTGACAGCCTCGCAAGTTCCTCCGCAAAAAATTCCTGGAAGATATCGGAGCTGACCGCGCCCACTTCGTCCTCCGAGAGAGTCAGCCCGCCCGGCATGAAATAATCTGGATAATGCGCCACGAATTCTTTTCCGTAACGCCGGAACCACTCGTCCAGAAAGGAAACGAGCAGAGTCGCAACCTTTTGCGCCAGAGTTTTTACCGCTTCTGGCTCCTCGTAAAGGGAGGGAAAGAAATCTTCTTTGTTCCAGATCAGGGCGGCGATATCCATCGGACTTTGCACATCCACCATTCTCATCGCCGCATCCGCGCCGCCGCGTCGCTGTAATTCGTCTGCGATGTCGAAGAGATAGGCCAGCGAAGAGCTTTCCAACGCAGGCGTTTTCAGAGCATCGGCTTCTTCCGCAGTGCAGACGCAGGCTCGGGCATAAGGATTGGTATCGCCCGGACGTTCGATCTCGCAACCGAAAGCCTCGGCGAAAATTTCCGTGCCGGTAAGATTGTCCAGATAGGGCACGAGGTCGTCGTGCAGCCAGGTTGCGCGGCGGCGCAGCCATTCGTATTTTTCCCAGGCCCATTCGATTCGTTCCTGTACGCGGTCGGGCCAGAGCGGGGGGCGCGGAGGCAGCGGTTCGGAGGGATTTTCCACATCTACCAGAAAAAGAAATCCCGGTACGGCATCGGGGCGCAGAAATGAACGCCAGCGTTCTTTCCTTTGGCATATTTCCCGGCCGAGATCGAATGCTGTCATGGTTTCCTCCTGATAATAGTTAAAAATGATATTAACATTGAGCTTGCATATTGACTATACATTGGCAATTATGCTATACAATGGCAGGATTGAGCATTTCATTGTCAAAAATGATCACGGGCGAAAGATGGGATATTTTGACGACATCCAGTTTATCGCGGGCGATGTCATACCTACTTGTCGGTCAGTGCTGGACCAGCGGTTTCCCGGCACTTGTTCCCTCGAATTCCTGCGGTCTGGATGCATGTCCCACGGGATCGACCAGGCTCCGCCGGTGATTTTGAAGGAGCCTGCCGTATTCTGGCATCATCCGCGTCATTCCTATCAGTACGGGGCTGTCGACGATAAGGGCTGGCATCATCACTGGGTGTTGATGAAAGGCGAACGGGCGCGTCGGTTTGTGGAAGAAGGCTTATGCCCTCTTTCCAAAGCGGGATTTGTCCCGGTTCGGCGTGCGTCCGTCGTCGCTGATCTGATGTGCGCTCTGATCAAATCGGCAAAGGCCGGAGCGGCTGAGGCGCAGGGAGAGCGCGTTGTCCTGTTGGAGAGAATACTTTGCGTCTTGCAGCAGGATATCCGCGCAGGCTCATCTCCAGCCAGACACCGGGCGGAAATCGATAAAGTCGTTCGCAGGATAGACAAAGATCCGTTTGGCTACAATTCCCCGGAATATCTCGCGGCTGAAGCGCATCTGTCGTACAGCCAGTTCCGCCGCCTTTTTCGCGCGCAGGTTGGTTATTCCCCGCATTCGTATGTGTTGCTGGCTCGAATGCGAAAGGCGGGGCTGGCACTGGAAAAAACTGATCGTCAGGTGAAAGATATTGCCGCTTCTTTCGGATATGAAGACCCGGCTCAATTCTGCAAGGTTTTCAAATCTAAAATCGGGCTTTCCCCCGAAAGCTATCGCCGGGCATTTCCTGTCGATATTGTCTCTACTTGAAATACTTGCACTGTTCTGTGAGGGTTGTGCCAAGTGGAGAAATTAGCGAATTTCGAAAATCTATCGAAATGTCATTCCCGCGTAGGCGGGGAAAACTTTATAAGGAAGAGATTCTTGTTGGGGAAAACCCCATGACCAAATTTTTCCAACCAGCCGTCCGGCATTGGCAGGATCAAGCTTGCCAGAGCAGAAGGTCATGTTTTATTGCACGCGCAAAGTGTAAATTTTTATTTTGCGGTCAAGGGTAGGCCGGGATATCTGTAAAATTTCGCTTGCCCGTTTTTTATTCCCGCGCGTGTAATCCAGAACCTGCTGGATGTGGCGTTTTTCAATCGCCGCCAGAGCGAAGGCTTCCTCGGGGCTGCTTCCCATTTCACCTTCAGTCGGCACTTCCACCCGCATCCCCAGGTCTTCCAGCCACAGCAACTCGCCTTTTGCCACTGTCATCGCGCGCTTGATCAGGCTTTTCAGTTCGCGGATATTGCCGGTGAAGTCGTAACGCATGAGGTAATCGAGTGCGATTTGGCTGATACTTTCGACATGCTTATTGAACTTCTGGTTGCATTCCTGCACCATGTTTTCAATCAATTGCTTGATATCTTCCCGGCGTTGGCGTAGAGGCGGAACCTGCAGGGTTATTTCATTTAAACGATAAAACAGATCCTCACGGAAGCGCCCTTCGGCTACCATGGCCGGCAGATCACGGTTAGTGATGGCGATAATCCGTACATCGGCACGCAAGGTCTGCTCGCCGCCGACGCGCTCGAACTGGCCGTATTCGACTGCCCGCAGGACTTTGGCCTGGGCGATCTGGCTCATTTCGCCGATTTCGTCCAGAATCAGGGTGCCGCCATCGGCGAGTTCGAATTTGCCGCGCCGGGTACGCTCCGCGCCGGTGAAAGCGCCGCGATCATGGCCGAAAAGCTCGCTTTCCAGCAGGTTTTCCGGTATTGCCGAGCAGTTCAGGGTCACGCAGGGAAACTCCGAACGAGTCGAAGCATTATGAATAGCCTGCGCGATGAGGTTTTTGCCAGTGCCGCTTTCGCCTAGGATCAGCACCGAAGCTGTGGTCTGGCTGGCGGCTTGCGCCAGTTCGATGCAGCGCTGCATATCTTCGTTGCAGGACGCAAGGTGCTCGAAAGCAATCAATCCCTTGATGAATTTTCCGGGAATTGTGTGTGAATCTGCTTTACGGAAATCATCCATCTGGATCCTCCGGCAAAAGATTATTTACACATTAACTATTTTTATCTTTTAATTATAATTCATTTACATGGTAACGTCAAGTTGTTTTTGTCTATTAATTACCATTGTTGTTCAATTATTCACAGGCTGGTGATTTTATTACAATAGTTGTCCCTGAAAAAGTCCCTTACGTTGCACGGGGGCAGGAAATTTGCGCCTGTCGGGAAGCTAGCATCCTTATGTGACCTGCCCTACGAATTGCGGAAAGCTGAGTTAGGGAATGATGCCGCCTTTTACTTTTCTTCACAAACCCCGAAATCAACCGGGTACATGTATTCAAACGCCGCGCGATCTGGGTTTAGGTTCGGGGCTGTCCGTAAAAGTCTGGTTTAGGCAGAGCCGCGAAGGTGAATTACTGGGGGGATAATACAAGAGGAAATTTCTGTGTTTTCACGAATATGTGAGAGAATCATCTCTGCGCAAGCGGTGCCGCATGCATCAGACATCTGGTCAAATGTTGTCAGGGAAGGGTGTATATATTCGGACAACTCGATATTATCAGCGCCGGTTACCATAATATCCTCGGGTATGCGGACACCTTTGCGCGATAATTCAGAAATTACACCTATAGCGGTTTTGTCATTGGCGCAAATCACGGCATCTGGTCGCCATGACAGAATATCGCCCACGATCTGTACTCCGGCCTGCAAAGTGAAATCCCCTGAGGTAACGCGATAATCATTTACTCCGACAGCGCAACGGAATGCTTCTTCTCGGCGAATTCCGATATCAACCAGAGTCCCACCTACATAGAAGAATCGGCGAGCTCCCCGCTGTAAGCATTGGTTTACCATCGCCTGTATACCAACCTGATCATTACACGTTACTGAAGGAAAAGGGACTACCCGGTTTGAGGCGAGAATAAATGACTTCTTGTTTGCAGCTAATTCGTCAAGCCATTGGTGATTTCCGTAAATTCCCCAAATTATGAGAGCATCGACTTCGCGGCGCCTGAAAACAGACAGATACTGCTTTTTTTCTATAAACGCTTCATCTTGAACCAATAACAATACTCTATACCCGCTATTATTCAGCTGTTTGTAAACAGCGTTGCTGAACCGCGACAGGTTTTCGTCACTCAGACTCACGCTTCCGCCAGGGGTGAGCAGGCCGATAATACCGGTTTGTCGTGAAAAAAGACGCGAGGCATGCACATCTGGTTCGTAATCATTTTCCGCGCAGATACTTATGATTTTTTCACGCAACGTGTTGCCTACCCTGACATTACCATAATTCCCGGATAAAACCCGCGAAACCGTAGAGGGAGCACAACCTGCAAGTTTGGCAATTTTACGAACATTTAAAGACATTTTTTCTCCATAAGCAACAAATGCTCAGTGGAGTATAGTTTAAATTTGACAAATGTCAACCATGGTGTATATTTCAAGCAACAATTGCTCACGTTTTCGGGCGTTCTTTTTTCCTCTGCCAAAATGACTTGGAGAATTTATGCGATCACGTATTTTTGCCTGTTTTCAAGGAAAAAGCATTGGGGGTGCTGCCGGGATGCCTTTTGAGGGCAAGAAAAGTTTTTTACAGTTAAGCCCTGCGGATTGCCTTCCCGCCGAACCGGTGCCTAACGATGATTTAGACTTGCAACTGGTCTGGTTGCAGCATGTCAAAGAAGTCGGCGCCAAAATCTGCAATCTTGAACTGGGGCAGGCGTGGCTGGATCATATTGACGCGCATCCGGATGAATACGGCGTTGCCTTGTGGAACCTTAAGCGGGGTATCACACCTCCTTTGAGTGGCATTCATAACAATTTTTTCACGCACGGTATGGGAGCGGCGATACGTGCGGAAATCTGGGCGGCACTATGCGCAGGCAATCCTCTGGGAGCTGCATATTACGCCTATCAGGATGCATCCGTGGATCACTACGGCGAAGGAGTCTATGCGGAAATGTTTATCGCCGCCGTGGAGGCGAAACTGTTCGCGAGTGAACAAAGCATAAAATCGTTGCCGGGCGCGGTTCAGGTCGGTCTCTCAATTTTGCCTGCTGATTCCGTTTTGCGCAGGGCGATCCTTGACGTTCTGGCTTGGCATGAAGTAAAGGATTATGATAGCGCTCGTGATAGCGTCATGGAAAAATATGGCAGCCACAATTTTACAGATTGCATCATGAACTTGTGTTTCATTCTTGTCGGCCTGTTGTATGGGGAGGGTGATTTTGAAAAGAGCTTGCTGTTGACTATCAACTGCGGACAGGATACCGATTGCACTGCGGCTACCGTGGCCGCATGCCTTGGCATAATGCTTGGAGAGAAAGGCATACCGCGGAAGTGGAAGAATTCGGTCGGAGAAGAGATTATCGTAGGCGATTACATCAAAGACATGTCGGCTCCGAACACGCTTTCAAAACTGGTGGATGAAATCGAGTTTTGCCGCAATGCGGGGTTTAACGAAACCGCGCACGAAATCTCACTGCCGTTTAAACTGCCAGCAGTTGAAGATTTTTCAGACAATACTTCATGGCTGATAAACGGAAAAACATTCGTTGCCGAAGGAATCCTGCTTCCCCTTTCCCGCCATGAAAATACCAAAGGAGATAAATTGTTTCTTGAGACGGGGATACGCTATCCTGAATCAAAAGGAGCTCAGATGATGGTTTGTTCCGAAGGCATTTTTCGCGCGTACTTTGATGATGTGCTGCTTGGAACATGGGGAGAGCAGTCGGCGGTTGTACCCGCGTTCCATCGGGTGCGCGGAGGACGGGTATATAATATAAAAATGAACGCTGGCCAGCGGCATGCGATCAAGATAGAACTATTCCCGACAGCAGAGGTACCTGATGTAATAGTGGCTTTTGCCGATATGGATAACCGCCACTTGGTTGATTTGAGGTATGTTTAATCGCTGCCCAAGTTTCAGGCAGTATCAAGTTTGTGTATGGTAACCGTAAATCTGTGAAAGGGTGTGTGAAAGAGGAATAACTATGAACCCAGCAATCGACTATTACGAAAAGATTGTAAGCCGGATAAATATCAGGGCTGACGAATTTGCCGGTGGAGAAGACTATCGGAATTTCAAGCACAAAGACTGCATCCATTCTTTCACAACAGCCTTCGGATTGCCAGAGCAACGTTTCGCCTGCGTGTGCTCCGACATGGTTTACGCAGATTTCAACCCCGGGCGTTGGAAAAACACGCCAGATCTCAGAAGCAGATTTCTGCTGAAGCTGGTCGCGAGTTGGGAAGATTGGAAGAAATATGTGCATCCTGTTGTTATCAGGCTAAATGGACATGACATCAACAACGGGCCGCTATTTCTTGAAAACGTCTGCCGAGGCTGGCCTTCATTATATTTTCCGATTCCTCTTTTGGCGCTTACGCATGGTGATAACCGGCTTGAAATTCTAAATCGCTCAAGCGGGGAAAACAAATTACTGATCCAACATGCGCAAATACTCAGACAAGTTGATTGTCTGAATTTTTCCGTCGAGTTCTGCCCGGAATTTGCCCGTTGTGGGCGTGGATTTGCAATCGGCCTGACACTGCTTCGAGATTATCCGAAAATTAATGTCGAATATCCTAAAAACATTTTGAAACTGACTTCCCGGGAAGGCGCTATTTTCAACTTTGTCGCCATAAAACCCGCTAAAAACGTGGAGTTGAAATTCAGCACCAAAGATTCCGCTTGCAGTTGCAACATAGGCGAAATATATTCGGCACCGACTTCGGGAGAGGTGCTCGTTGGCGCTGATGGGGACGACGTTCGGTTGGACGAACTTGACCGCATGCTGCCACATTTCATTAATACACGAATCGGTAATTTTTTCTCGTTCCGTGCGGGGGAGAAACGAACCTTTGCGCCTGAATATCCGCCAGAGCCTGCAGATTGGCGCAGATGGGTTAGTCTTTGCCGACAAAACGGATTGCGGTTTCAATTTGCCGGAATCCCTCCCCGCATCACGGGAAAAGACCTGGTGCGCTGGGGTGGCGCCGATTTTACCGGAATTCAGTTTCATGAACCCTATCTCGCATTCCAGCCTCTTCATGGAGGTCTTCACCAGTATGTTAAGAATGCCAAGAACCTGCAGGAAGCCAAGGACGGTTATTTGCGTATTCTCAACGAAATCATCGAGCAACTTCGCAGCGAAGGCAAAAAAGCTATCTCCGGCGACCCGTCATTGCTTTCTGTCTACATGCGCGAAACGGCTGTGGACACGATTGTTTGCGAACCTGTAAGCAATGCGGATTTGCTGCTCGGAGCGGTGCGCGGCACCGGCAAGAAGTTTGGCGCGCATATTGCGTTGGATTGGTATATGGGGTTTCCGCACAACGAAGACACTCTCCGACGGTTTGCCCTGCTGTTGCAACTCTGTTACGCCTATGGGGGAGAGCGTATTTACGTGGAAAGCGCGCTTTTTCAGACTAATGCCAATGATCGCAACGACTGGGAAGAATCTTTTTGCAGCGGTGCGCGGAATGTGCTGCGGAATTTTTACCGCATGACCTGCGCCGAAGAGAGGAAGGGGCGTCCGCAGGTCAATCTGGCGTTGATCTATGGAAACCTGGAATCCATGTTCTGGCCACACGACGATAGAAGTCCCGAGTTGATCGATGTGGAGGATTGGGATCGACTGGTTTGGGGAAAGTGGCGTGAAAGCAACTACAGATGGATGTGGAAAGCTGCGGAAGCCTGGCTGCCGCCGGTAGATTTTGCCGATCGTGGCAAAAACACATCGCTGGTGAAGATGTTCAGCGGAACTCCCTGCGGGCCGGTCGATGTAGTCTCCCCCATGGCGGATTTGAATTCGTATCGCGCAATCGCGTTTCTTGGCTGGAATACGATGACGCAGGAAATTTACGATCGTCTTTTGGCGTATGTCAGACAGGGCGGTATCGTTTTCCTGTGCGGGTGTCACTTGAATACAAGAAATGACCTGCGCAAACAGCCCGACCTGATAAACGGCGGAAAAGTTAGTGATCTGATAGGTGCCGACATTGCCGGTGCCGGTAAAATGATCGGCGGTGTTAGAAGCTGCAAACTGGAAAACATTACTTCCCGGCAAGTAGATTCGCTTTTATACGTAAACAGCCTCGGGAAAGGAAAAGTATATTTCCTTAGTTACTTTGATTATGCGAGCAACCCAGGCGACACCGCCCTTCCCCGCGAAGTTTTGGAAAGAATCGGATCGGAAATCTGCGAAAGCGATGATGTGCGAATCAAAACAAAAAAACGCGGTATCATAAACTATAACATCTGGGCCGACGGGCCGAATAGATGGGTGTATCTGGCAAATGTAGACTGGGATAATCCGGGTACTAGTGCAGTAACAATACATTATAAATCGCAATCAGTATCGACCAGGATTCGTGGTGGACAAATGCAGGTAATCGAATTCCTGAAAAATCGCGCCCCTTTAGCGCGAGAACTTGCCCGCTGGTGAGCACAATAGATTTTCAGCAGGAGGAAGTTATGCGCAAGGGTTGCGAAGTCAAACTGACTCTCTGTTTTACGTCTTGCAACATATTGACAGTAAAACCATTATGAGATCGCCAACAAAGAGATACCATTGGCTGCGAGGTATGTCAGCTCCACCAAAAGTCAAGAGACTGTCCCAAGTCTCTGTAACATTAGGCCTTCCGAAATATTCGGGAGGCTTTTTCTTTGAACGTCTATATAACCTTATGTCACAATACCTTATTGCGAATAGCGGCGAAGCGGCAGAACGTATTCTTCGACATTGTTTTCCGAATAAATTGCAGGTATGCCGCTCTCTTTTCAGCCTTGAAATTCGCCAAAATAATCTCGAAAACCGGAGGTAGAGTGAAGAGGCGCTACCTCCGATTTGTGGGTTCTCGCGGCGTAACCCGCCCAAACATTTACTTGCGGGGTTTAGTGAGGAATCAGGCTTCAGGAACGGCCAGTCCCAATACGGTCGAGACAAAGAAGCTTATTTAACTGTATATGCTTATAATTAATTATCTTACGCGTACGATAAAAGTTGATTAACTCGGCGCCGTTCATACACGATATAATGAAATAATCAAGATCAATGTTTCACGTGAAACATTTTCAGGTAAGCGTGCGAGTTAAAAATCGCATTTTTTCAACCGCAAGTAAAATTCTCGATGCGTATTTTTTTTTGCAAAAAAGAGATGGGAGTAAAACGGCTGATTAGGTCAAATGACCCAATCAGCCGCTGTGTTTGAACTCAAGAAAACACTATAACTACCTTACTTCGCCGCTTCCCGGCGTTTGCGGTAGCGCTCGATAACATCTTCCGCGATAGCGAACGGCACGGCTTCGTAATGCTCGAAGTGCATGGTGAAACTCGCGCGTCCCTGCGAGACGTTGCGCAACTCGCTGGCGTAGCCGAACAGGTTCGCGAGCGGGCACAGCCCCTTGATGACCTGGGCGTTGCCCTGCGCTTCCATGCCGAGGATGCGCCCGCGCTTGCCGCAGAGGTTGCCGGTAATGCCGCCGGCCGCTTCCTCGGGCGTGACAATGTTCACGTTCATGATCGGCTCCAGAAGTTGGGGGCTGCCCTGCTTGAGCGCCTTGTCAAAGGCCATCTTCGCGCAGATGCGGAACGCCCGCTCGGAACTGTCGACCTCGTGGTAGGATCCGTCCAGCAGCGACACTCGCACATCGACGACGGGAAAGCCCGCCCACGCGCCTTTCTGCATGGCGTCCAGCACGCCCTTCTCAATCGGCGTGATGTATTCCTTGGGAATATTGCCGCCGACGACCTTGTTGATGAACTCGAAGCCCATTCCCGGCTCCAGCGGCTCCACATCCAGGACGACGTGGGCGTATTGCCCGCGACCGCCAGTCTGTTTCTTGTAGCGCTCGTTGATCCCGGAGCGGACAGTGATGGTCTCCCGGTAGGCGACTTCCGGCGCGCCTGGGGTGACGCAGACGTCGAACTCGCGCTTGATGCGATCCATGATGATGTCCAGGTGCAGCTCGCCCATGCCGGAGATGATGATGTCGTCCGTTTCGGGGTCGGTGGAGACGATGAAGGTAGGGTCTTCCTCCGCCAGTTTCACCAGCGCCTTGCCCAGTTTTTCCTGATCCTTGCGGCTGTCGGGCTTCACCGAGATCGAGATGACCGGCGCGGGAAATTCGATGGCTTCCAGAACAATGGGTTCATCCTCGCTGCAGATGGTGTCGCCCGTGACCGTGTCCGACATGCCTACTACCGCGCCGATTTCGCCTGAATAGAGGCATTCCACCAGTTCCTGCCGGTTGGCGTGCATCTTCATCAGCCGCCCCACCCGCTGCTGCTTCTTCTGCGAAGAATTGAAGACATAGCTGCCGCTTTGCAGCGTGCCGGAATAGACACGCACGTAAATCAGCTTGCCCACGTGCTTGTCGGTCGCCACCTTGAAGGCCAGCGCCGCCAGGCGTCCCTCGTCGTCAGCCACGCGCTCGATGGGGTTGCCTTCCAGGCAGTTGCCGCTGATCGGGGGCAGATCGACGGGGCTGGGCAGATAATCCACTACCGCGTCCAGCAGACGCCGTACGCCCTTGTTTTTGAAGGCGCTGCCGCATAAGACAGGACAGATCAGGTGCCGGTAGGTGGCCAGGCGCACAGCAGCGATGATTTCATCAGGGGAAAGCTCTTCCTCCGCGCAGAATTTTTCCAGCAGCTTCTCGTCCACTTCCGCGACTTTCTCAATCAGGTTGCGCCGCCACTTGGCGGTGACGTCCTTCATCGCCTCGGAGAGAGGTTCTTCCCGGATGGTGCAGCCCTCGGCGGCGTCGTCGTAATAAATCTCGATATTGCGCACCAGGTCAACAATGCCACGGAATTCGCTTTCCTCGCCGATGGGAATGACCATGGGCACGGCGTTGGCGCCCAGTTCCTTTTCGATCTGCTCGGTCACACCGAAGAAGTCAGCGCCGCTGCGATCCATCTTGTTGATGAAGGCGATGCGGGGGACAGTGTATTTTTCAGCCTGCCGCCAGACGGTTTCGGACTGCGGCTCCACTCCGCCCACCGCGCAGAACAGGCCGATCGCCCCGTCCAGCACGCGGAGGCTGCGCTCGACCTCGACGGTGAAGTCGACGTGGCCGGGAGTGTCGATGACGTTGATTTCGTGGTCGCGCCAGATGCAGGAGGTGGCGGCGGAGGTGATGGTGATGCCGCGTTCCTGCTCCTGCACCATCCAGTCCATCGTCGCCTGCCCGTCATGAACCTCGCCCATCTTGTGGGACTTGCCGGTGTAGAAAAGGATGCGCTCGGTGCAGGTGGTCTTGCCTGCGTCGACGTGCGCCATGATGCCGATGTTGCGTGTTCGTTCCAGGGGGTACTTCCGTGCCATGTCATGCTCCAGGATAAAAAAAACCGAGCCGCGTTCCCGCGGCTGTCACAAAAACAAGCGACCCGTGGCGTACGCCCCCACGAGTCGCGAGTTGGCATTATATGGGAAAAATCGGGGAAAGCAAACTATTTTTGATCCGGCACGAAATTCTAACCGAAGATAATCGCGGCGCTAACAGTCACGCCTCCGCCACGCAGATCAGCGACAGTCCCGGCAGCGGCAGCAGGCTTTCCGCCGGTTTCAGCAGCGGCACCAGCATGTCGAACAGCTTGATCTGGTACTTGCCCATGGTCTCGCGCTTCAGCACGCAACTGTTGAACCACCAGCCAAGTATGGCCAGTGTATTGAAACTGCGGGTCTGCCTGACCGCGAAACCCGCCTCGGTCAACCGCGCCACCGCGTCCTGTTTATCATAGCGGCGGAAGTGGTCGAGGTGCTTGTCGTAGGAACCGTACAGCGCGCGGTACTGCGGCACCAGCAGAATCAGTTTCCCGCCAGGCGCAAGCAGGGTCTTCATCCGCTTCAGCGCCGCCAGGTCGTCCTCGATGTGCTCCAGCACGTTCAGGCAGACGACCGAATCATACTTCGCTTCCCCCAGCGCGGCGAAATCGTCGTCGGCGGAGAGGTCGAGTTTTTTCACATCCACCAGGTCGTTGTCGGCGTAGACGTTGTTCAGCAATTCCAGATAGACCGGATCGATGTCGGTGACGGTGAGATGTTCTTTTTTCGGGAGAAAGCGGGTGATGTTGCCGATGCCGCTGCCGACTTCCAGAATGCGGTCGCCCAGGCACGGCTCAATCACGCTCACCATCCAGCGGCTGAAACGGCGGGCGTCGGCGAGGCTGTCCAGCACCTCGTGGCCGTAGCGTTCGTCGATGCAGTCGTCCAGCAACCAGAACTTTACGATCTTGTGGAAAGCCGACACCCCGTCCTTCCAGCCGATTTTCTTGCCTTCGGCATAGCTCCGACCGTGATAGCTGATCGGCACCTCATACACCGTGCAACCCCGCTTGGCGATTTTTGCCGTAATCTCCGGCTCCAGCCCGAAACGGTTGGAGCGGATGGGAATAGTTTTTAATATGTCGGCGCGGAAAGCCTTGTAACAGGTCTCCATGTCGGTCAGGTTCAGGCCGGTGAAAAAGTTGGACGCGTGCGTCAGCAGCTGGTTGCCAAGTTGATGATGATAATTAAGCACCTTGCGCATGGGGCTGGCCGCGAAGCGGGAACCGTATACCACATCGGCATGACCGCGCAACAAAGGCTCCAGCACGACGCCGTATTCGTCGGGATCGTACTCAAGGTCGGCGTCCTGGAAGATGGCATACTGGCCTTTCATTTCCTGGATCGCCCGGCGGATGGCCGCGCCCTTGCCCTGGTTTTTTTCCTGATAAAAGGCGCGTATAACGCCGGAATGCTTTTCGGCAATCTGGCGCATGAGATCGGTGGTGCCATCGGTGGAGGCGTCGTCCACCATGACCAGTTCGCGCTGCAAGCCGTCTGGCAGCGGCGCGGCCAGAACCTTCTCGATGCAGCGGCGGAGATACGCGCGTTCGTTATAGACGGGAATCAGTATCGACAACAAGGATTCGCTATGTCCGGGGTCAGGCATTGTCTTACCTCAAAAAAAAATTAAGACATCCATATTATTGATTGCCCCCCCCGGCGTCAAGCCGGTTATCGCGTCAATTCCATCTCATACAGGGCAATCGCATTAAAATCCCCCTCTCCCCTTGCAAGGGGAGAGGGTCGGGGTGAGGGGTTTCCATAAATTATGCTTCGCGAACCGGAAATCGACGA
>JAGUZQ010000005.1 GCA_020060765.1 Planctomycetota bacterium
CCGCCGGGACAACTCCTCGCACCCGGCCTGATCCGGGCAGATGACGGTCAGGTCGTGCCCCTTCGCCAAAAACGTCCGGCAGACGTGGTAAAGCGTACCGGCCTCTCCCACAATCAGAATGCGGCTCATTTCGGCTCTCCTTCCCCGTGTATCCGTTCCAGCAGAAGGGCGGCGGCAATGCCGGTGGGACAGATCGTCTCCACCTCCCATCGCCGGTACAGCGCTTCCCGCCGGGGATCGAAGACGCGAGCCAATACGCGCGGCACCTCAAAGACACGCCGGGCGATCTGCGAGACCATCAGGTTGATGTTGTCCTCCCGTGTCGCGGCGACGACAACATCCGCCTTCTGCATCTTCGCCTCCCGCAGAACCGAGATCTCGGTCGCATCGCCTTCCAGGCGGAAGCCGCTGTATTCCGGCGGCAGCCCCGCGAACGCGTGCTCGTCCCGGTCGATGGCCACCACGCCATGCCCTTCGGCGCTGAGCCGCCCCGCCAGGGCGCTCCCGAGTCGCCCGCAGCCGACAATGACGACATAGAGCGACTGGCTCATGATGAAGCCTCCTCCTCACCGCCCAAGCGAATATGGTCTTCCGGGGTGATGCCGACGGAACGCCGCAGATTGTCATCCGCCGGCCGGTAGGTCGGATCCAAGGCCAAGGCGGCGCGGTAATTCTTCTGCGCCTCGATGCGGTTTCCCTCCAGTTCCAGTAACACCCCGAGCAGGTTGAACGCCTCCGGCTTTCCCGGTTCCTCCCCGACCGCCTGCTTGATTTGCGCGGTCGCCTCGGCAAAGCGGCGGTCGGTGATGAAGCGTTTGGCCAAGGCAATCCGATCCTCATAGGAAGTGGCTGCGTCCGGTTCGAGGCGTTCGCGCGCGAGGATACCCTCCACCACGGCCCTGATCTCCTTCGGCGCGAAGGGCTTCTGGATGAAGTCCACCGCGCCCAGTTTCATCGCTTCCACCGCCGAATCGATGGTGCCGTGGGCGGTGATCATAACCACCCGCACGTCTCCGTGCCGCTGCCGGATGCGGCGCAGCACTTCCATGCCGTCCATGCCAGGCATTTTGAGATCCAGCAGGACAATGCCATATTCGCCTTCCTTCAGCTTCCCCATGGCTTCTTCCCCGTTGACAGCCGCGTCAGGCTCAAGGCCGAGCGGCTCCAACGCCTGCAGAAGCGTGTTGCGAATGTTCTTCTCGTCGTCAACGATCAGTATTTTTTGCGTATTCATCGGTTTCCTCCCGTTTACATGGCCCGACAACCGGCAGGGCGAAGGTGAACGTCGCGCCCTCGCCCTCCTTCGATTCCACCCAGATAGTTCCCTTGTGCGCCCGGACGATCTCCCGGCAGATCGCCAACCCCAGACCCGTGCCGCCGACGCTTTTGGGACTGTCGGCCTGCACGAACTTTTCGAAAATGCGCGATTGCAACTCGGCCGGTATGCCCGGCCCGTTGTCGCGGACGGAGAGATACAGCCAGTTCCCAGCCGCCTCCGCAACGACCGTGATCCGGCCACCGCCGTCGACATAGCGTAAAGCGTTCGAGAGAAGATTGGTCAGCACCCAAACGATCTTGTTGGCATCGGCGCGCACCTTCGGCAGACCGTTCGAGATTTCGGCCGACAAGGTGATATTTCTGTTTCTCGCCTGTTCGCCGATGACGGAGAGCGCCTTGTCCACCAGGAGTCCTGCTTCGACCGAGTCCATATCCATGCCTATCTTGCCCGCTTCCAGCTTGGAGAGGTCGAGAAGATCGTTGATGAGTGCAGTCAGGCGGTGCAGTTCCTCAAGCGAAGTATCCAGCAGTTCCCGGTCTTCGTTACCGAAACGATCCCGCGCCCGCTCCTTGAGCAGGTTCATGCTCATGGTGATGCTCTGTAGCGGCGTGCGGAGTTCGTGACTCGCCGTCATGACGAATTCGCTTTTCAGGCGGTTCACCTCTTGCAGGCGGGTGACGTCCCGCAGAAGCAGCACCGCGCCGTAGCGCGCCTCGCCCTGGCCATGCACGGGTGTGACGGCAAATAGATAATGGCGTTCGTTATCCCCATGCCCCGTCGTCAAAATGGCCTTTTCACCTTCAAGACGCGGCGAAATACCCTTTTCGGCGGCGTCGCGCAGATAGCCGAAGAGCTTGTCGTTGCGAATCATCTCCAGCACATGACGCCCCACCGATTCGTCGTCCGTGCCGAGGATGCGGGCGGCGGTGGGATTGATCTCGCTCACCTTGAGATCGGCGTCGACCACGACGATGCCGTCCTCGATGCTGCGCAGCACCGCATCGGCCTTGCGTTTTTCCGCCACTACTTTCTCCACGTTCAAGCGGTGATAGAGCGCCAACCTGCCGGCCATGGCGTTGAAGCCGTCGGCCAGGCGACCGAGTTCGTCGCGGCTTTCCGCGGGAATGCTTACCTCGTACTTGCCCTCGGCAATGGCATGGCTGGCGTCCAGCATGTCCCGAAGGGGGCGGACCAGGCGTCCGGAGAGGACAAGGCTGTAGCCCAGGCCGATCAGAAGCGCGGCCGCTCCAATGCCGAGTGTCGAGACGAACGCGGTCCGAGCCAGAATCTCTGCCCGTTTGGAGGCATCGAACATGGTCTGCTGATTGAGGTCGCGCAGATTGGTACAGGCGTCGCGAACCGCCGAAAAAACCGGAAGAACGGATTCATGGTAGGTTTTGCCGGTATCGCCCGGGGCCTTGTTCTTTGTGCCCTGCAGATCCGAGAACCGCGCCAGGTAGTCGGCATATCCCGAATCGATGCGATCGATGATTTCCTTTTCGCCTTCGATCGTGATGTTGTCGCGCGCCCTGCCGAGCCATTGCAGGAACTGCGCCTCGTTCTCCCGGAACTGCCGCAACCCTTCCTCATCGTAGTTGAGGATTACGAGCAGCGTCGCGCTGTCCTGGCGTTCGATGGCGTCGATCATGTTTTCGGCAGCCAGAATGCTCTTGTAGTTCTCACGCAGAATGGCATCGCTTGCCTGTCCGAGGTGAACGATATTCCACACCGCCCACGCCAGCGTGATCGCCAGCAGGAGAAGCGCCCCGCCGAAACCGAAGAGGATCTTGCGCCGCAGGGTCATGATGGCCTCCGTGTCGCCTTTTCCACGACGCTTGCCGCGTGAACGATGCCGGGCAGTATGCCCAGGCAGGTCAGCAAGACATTGATCAGCAAGTCGCGTCCAAAACCGCGAACCATGATCACCGCCAGCGGCGGAAAGAAGATGGCGATGATATAGCGGTTATCCATGGCGCTCTCCTTCCGGCCACCATGATCCCGGCCGTCCCTGGTAAATACGGTGCAGCTCGCTTTCGACGTCGGCGGTGAGTTGCTCCATTCCTTCGAACTCCGGCACGACGGACAGTATTTGCCGGTTAGTGTAAGTGTCGATCCGGCGTTCGTCCCACGTCACGGTGTGGATGATCGGCGTAGGCAGCAGAAAGAGCCGTGGCGAGAAGAACGATCCCATGTCCACGACCAAGTAGCAAAGCGTCCATTCCTCCCCGCACCAGACGAGCGCGTCCGCAACCGTTCCGCTTTCCCAGCCATGCGCCGCCACCGTATACCCGAGCAGTTCCTTCACGCTACGCAGATGCGGGTTCCAGTCGCACGACCACGGCGGGAGCGGTCCGGCATAGCTGGCCATGCTGTAGATTTTCTGCCGGGAAACAGGTTCGTCCGCCGTGATGTCGTCGCACGCTTCGATGTCGTCCCTGAACAGCGTGGCCGGGATGACATTCTCCTCGAATGGCGGCTGACCCAGCGATTCCGGCGACAGCAATACTTCCCGGCCGGGTAACCAGTCTCCGGTGTCGACAACGGCATGGAGGCACTGCCACGATTCATCGTCCACGAGCAGGTCGCGGATCGCCCTTTCCCCGTCTTGCAAACGGAGATTGCTGTTCAGGATGTTAATGGCACGCACATACATGGCATCACCTCCGCTTTCACTTGTGGCGTTTGCCGCCGTGGGTCTGAGCCGAAGGATGTGATTGCTGAGGTGGTTGCGTCACACCGCCCGACTGGGTGGCCGGTTTGGGCGGGGGCGTTTGGCTGCCGCCGTCTGGCGTGGCTTCGTTTGGCGCATCCGCCTTATTTTCCACCGGCGCAGCGGGATGAGGTGCCGCAGGACTCTCGCCATTGCGCACGGGTGCCGGTCGCAAAGCGGACATGGACTGCAGCGCGTCCGGCCTGCCGATGACGATCAGGATCATGTCATCCTGGATGACGCTGTCCGGGCCGGGCAAAAACGTCGTGCGTTCCGGCACGAATTCCTTGACGGCGATCACGAAAATGCCGAAGCGCTTGCGCAGATCCAGATCCTTCAGGGCTTTGCCCCAGAACTCCTTCGGCGGGGAGAGATGCATCACCGAGTAGTCCTCGCTGATCGGCACGAAGTCGAGCAGATTGGGATTTAGCACCTGCCGAACCAGCCGCCGAGCCGTATCGCGCTCGGGGAAGATGATGTTGTCCGCGCCGACCGCTTCGAGAATCTGGGCGTGATCCTTGCTCTTCGCCTTGGCATGCACCCGGGGGACGCCGATTTTCTTCAGATGCAGCACCGCCAGGATGCTCGACTCCATGTTCTCGCCGACGCTGACGATCGCTTCGTCGAAGTCCTTGTTGACGACCGAGGCGAGTCCGGCGTAGTCGCGGGCGTCGAGCGTATAGGCGCGATGGACATCGTCGGCGATCTGGTTGACGAGAGTCTGGTTGACGTCGATGGCGAGCACCTCCGCGTGCCTGGCGAAATTGACGGCCAGTTCCCGCCCGAACTGTCCCAACCCGATTACGCAGATGCGTTTCATGTTCGTGCTCATCCGATCATCACCCTCCCTTCCGGACAGCCGACCCGGGGGCGGCTGGTTGTCAGAAATGAAAAGACCATCGTCAGCGGCCCCAGGCGCCCCACGAACATGGTGGCGATAATCCAGAGCCGGGACGCGGTCGTCAGCTTCGCCGTCAGCCCCGTGGAGAGACCCACCGTTCCGAACGCTGAGACCTGTTCAAAGACGATATCCTTGAGCGCCGTGCCTGCAGGCTGGAGCGCGGAAAGCAGGATCACCCCCGCGCCGTTCCAGAGGATGGTAAGGCCGATCAAGGCCACCGCCCGTAGCACGAGTTCGCGCGGGATCATCCGGTCCATCAGCGTGACATCCTCCTGGCCGTGCAGAGCCGTGCGGATACGGGCCAGCCAGATGGCGAACGTGGTGGTCTTGATGCCGCCGGCGCAGCTTCCCGGAGAGCCGCCGATGACCATCAGGATGACGATGAACATGAGACTTGACAGCGGCAGCGCCGCGATGTCCACGGTGTTGAAACCCGCCGTGCGCGCCGTGATGGATTGGAAGAGCGCCCCGGAAAAGAAGCCGGACCGGTCGCTGCCACCGTCCGCATCGAAAATCACAAGAAAGAGCATGCCGCCGATAATGAGCGCCCCCGTGGTCGTGAGCACCACGCGCGAATGCAGGCTGAACCGATGCGGCTTCTGTTTCGGTAGACCCCGCCAGATACGCCTGCCGTCCCGGTAGAGTTCCAGCAAGACGACGTGTCCCAAGCCGCCGAGCACGATCAGGAGCATCACGGCGGTCATGGCCAAGGCATTCCCGCGCACACCAATCAGGCTGTCCGTGTAGATGGAGAATCCGGCATTGCAGAAAGCCGATACGGTATGGAACACCGCCGACCACGCGGCATGCTCGACCGGTTTCTCCAGCGACAGGGCGAGAAACAGCAGAATGGCGCCAAAGCCTTCGATGATGAAGACGAGCTTCAGGATGCGCCGGAACATCTGGGAGAACTCGACCGCCACATCGCGCTGGAAGAAGCTGTCCTCCAAAGCCGCCTGCTGCGCCAGCGGCATGCGCGCGCCGCCGAGTTCGAAGGCGATGGCGGCGAACGTCATGATCCCCAGACCGCCGATCTGGATGAGAATCAGGATCACGCACTGGCCGAAAACGGTGTAGTCCGTAGCCGTGTCCACCACGATAAGCCCCGTGACGCAGACGGCGGAAGTGGCGGTGAAGAACGCGTCGAGAAGTCCTACTTTTCCGGGCGCATGCGCCCAGGGAAGCAGCAAGAGCAATGTCCCAACGAAAATGGCCAGGCCGAAGACCGTCACCAGCAGGCGCTGGGGCGAGGTGTGGAAGAGATAGGCGACGAACGCTCGCCCTAAGGTCTTCAACCGCGTGGCGCATTCTGGGCAAATGCTATCCATGATTCACCTGCCGGTTTCCAGCCTCGCGCTCCAAGGCATCCTGATAGCGCGGGCATTCCGCCTGCTGACCGAAACAACGATTGCGCATCCACCATTCGTTCAGGAACATCCGCCCATGTACCGCGCCGCAGACCGGCACATCGTAGGCACCCTGTTCGGGCGGCGTGAAATAGAGGCACAGTTCGTCGCGTACTTTTCCGACGGAGAGGCAATCCTTGGGCTTGGGAAAATGACCGAAGTGCGGGGAGCCGTGGTAAAGACGGTCGATGCCGAGTTCACTCACCGCCGTCAGCCATTCCCGGCTGGGCGCATGGCAGGCGACGACACACGCCTGAATGAGTTCTTCCGGCATGCTGCTTCCGGCGAGTCGGAGGAAGCTGATCGATTCGTCGGTTCCGTAGGCCGCGTGCTCGGTCCACAAGAGAAAGCGTTGCGCTTCGCCTGCCTGAAGTTTGCGGAGCAGGTCGAAGACATTGATCTCGGTCGCGCTGCCTGCGTCGTCAATCCAGGTCCGCAGCATCCTCGGCCTCCCTTTGCAAAGCTGACTGAGCCGACGCACCAGCACCGGCCGTTTCTCAAAGGCAAGCAGAATGCCAGAACGGAAGACGCGTTTGAATTGCGGTAACTGGTGATTCTGAAAGGAATTGCAGATCGGAATGGGCGCGTGGACACAAGACGCGCCCCACGGCTATTTCATTCGAAACGAAGGGAGCCTTTCAAAATGAAAGGCGGTCAGATGCCGTATTGCTTGCGTTTGCGCCACAGGGTGGAGGGGGCGATACCGAGAGCGCGGGCGATCTCTTCCTGCGGCAGGTCATTGGCGAGCGCCCGGCGGATATGTTCTTCCTCCACGGCTGATAGGGGCAGGATCTCCTCGCCGGTCATGCCGCCTGCGGTCACGCGCGCGAGGCGTTCGGGCAGGTGTTCGGAGCGCATTTCCTCGCCGGGGCAAAGCAGCACGGCCCGTTCGATCACATTGGACAGTTCGCGCACATTCCCCGGCCAGGGATAGCGCAGGAGCAGCTCCAGCGCCGTCTCCTCGACGGCATGGACCTTCTTGCCGTGGCGGCGGGAATACTCGTTCAGGAAGCGTTCGGCCAAGTGGCGAACATCCTCCGGGCGCTGGCGCAGAGGCGGGATATAGATTTCAAAGACGCTCAGGCGGTAAAAGAGGTCGGCACGAAACTCTTCCTGGCGCACCATCTCGTCCAGGTCTCGGTTCGTGGCGGCGATGATGCGGGCGTCCACCGTGCGCGGCTTGGGGTCGCCCACGCGCTCGTAGGTGCGCTCCTCCACGAGGCGCAGCAGCTTGGCCTGCAGGTCGAGCGGCACTTCGCCGATCTCGTCGAGGAAGAGTGTGCCGCCGCTTGCGGCATCCACCTTGCCCGGCTTGTCGGCGATCGCGCCGGTAAAAGCTCCCCGCGCATGGCCGAAAAGCTCCGATTCCAGGAGCGACTCCTTGAAAGCGGTGCAGTCCACCAGCGCGAGATTCCCCTCCCGCCGCCTGCTCCAGCCGTGGATAAGCCGCGCCAGCAGGTTCTTGCCCGTGCCGCTCTCGCCGGTGATGAGGATGGTTGCGTCCTTCTCCGCGACCTCACGCGCCACCTGCAGGAGGTGTCGCAGTTCGGGGTTGCGGGTGAGCATGGAGGCTTCGCCCTGCAGCTCCTGCCGCAGGCCTTCCACCTCGGTTCGCAGCCGGGCGAACTCTTCGATGCGTGTGATGCGGTGGCGCACTTGATCGGGGTTGAACGGCTTGGTGAGATAGTCGAAAGCGCCTTCCTTCGTCGCCTGGATTGCGGTTTCGATAGAGCCGTGAGCAGTGATCATGATGGCGTATACGTCGCGGTGGCGGTCGCGCAGGCGTTTCAGAAACTCGATGCCGTCCATGCCGGGAAGTTGGAGATCCACCAGCGCCAGATCGACCGATTCATGCTGCAGCAGCGCCAGCGCATCCTCTCCTGAGGTGGCTTCCAGTACGGCATGGCCGTCGCCCCGCAGCATGATGCCGAGGGTTTTCAAAATATGCGGGTCGTCGTCGAGGACGAGAATGCGGCTCATGTCTGGCTGTGCTCCTCGGTGGTAAAGGTAATAATGAAGCGCGTGCCCTCGCCGGGACGGCTCTCCACGCTCAATTCGCCATTATGAGCCTCCACGATCTCCTTGGCAATGGTCAGACCCAAACCATGCCGCCCGGTGGGCTCGTCCGTCCCCAGAGTGACATAAGGGAGAAACAATTTCTTCACATCCTCTTCGGCAATGCCGCAGCCGGTGTCGGAGATAACCAGCGTTGCCCGTTCGGCAGTTTGTTCAAGTTCGACCGTCACCGTGCCGCTCTCCGGGGTGTAGCGCAGGGCGTTGCCGACGATGTTGGTGACGACCCAGGGGAATTTGACCGGATCGACCGTGGCGAAGAAACGGCTTTCACCAAGCCGATCCACGAACTCAACCCCTTTCTCCTTAGCCTGGCCGACTAGCGGCTTCAGAGACACGCGCAAGAGGCGCGGCAGATCCACGCGGTGAAAATGGAGTCGCATCCCCGAAGAGGTGTCTTTCGCCGCTTGAATCAGTTCGTTGATCAGTTCGCCGAAAGAGCGGCAGTCGTCGCGAGCCACGGTCAACAGTTCGTCCGCCTCTTCGTTCTCCCCCGAGAAGCGTTCTGCCATGAGGTTGACGCTCAGGGTCAGAGATGTCAGCGGCGTCTTGAGCTGGTGCGAAAGCATAGCGATAAAGCGCCGCCGCGACTCCTCCAGTTCGAAATGCTCGGTCGCGTCCCAGAACACGATCAAATAGCCGTCCGGTTCGCTGCCGTCTCCGGTAATCGGTGTAACATGGGGGCGGTAGACCCGTTCCCCGTCGTCGGCGGCGATCTTCACCTCCGCCAAGTCCTGTGACCCGGCTGGCCGTGTTTGCAGGAATCCCTCGAACGCCGGCCTCAATTCCTCCCGCTCCAGCACCTGGCGCAAGGTCTGGTCGCGGGCTTCCGTGCCTTCGAAGCCGAGGATACGATTACCGATGCGGTTGCAGGCCTGGAAGACAAGGTCGGAATCCACCAGCACGATGCCGTCGCGCATCTCCTCCATGACCGCCGTCAGACGCTGGCGCAGGGCCGAGAGCTTCGATTCCTGCTCCGCCTCGTGGCGGCTGACGCGGCCGAGAAGGTTCCGCACCTCCGCTTGCAGCCGCTCGATCTCGCCCGCATTCGACGCGCCGATGTCGTCGCGCGCCCGCGATGAGGCGAGAATGCGATTCAGGTTGTTCGCCGCCTCGCTGATCGGCCAGGAGATGCGCCGCGCCGCCAACAGGGAGAACCCGATCAAGGCCACGACCGTCAGTCCAACCACGATAACGAGAACGAACGTAAGCACGCGGGCTACATCGCGCGTATGCTGGCGATGGCCGTACATGGCCTCCTCGTTCAGCGTGATCAGTCGGCTTACCTTCTCAGAGAGAATCGAAATATGGGCAGAGGAAAGATTGGAGCGACTGGCATTCCATTCCGACCGAAGCGCTTGCAGAAGTTTCGGTTCCTCCGGCTCGGTGATATTGTTTTCGCAGGCGCGCAAGGCGTTCTCGAACGCTTCGGCAAGCTCTTCGCTCTGGGTTGCGCGCTCCTGCTCCGGCAATGCGCCGCCCAGCCCCAGCAGAGCTTCCTGCATGCGCCGGGCTTCACGAATTGAGCGGTAATTGTCGGCCAGGATCGTATCTGCCGTCTGTGCCAGATGGTTCAGCGAAAAGATCGCCGCCAGGCCCACCGCCAAGAGCAGCACGCCCGGAACGGCCAAGGTTAAAAGTAATTTCTTGCGTAAACTCACTGTTTAATCTCCATTTATAATCGATTATAGGGATTGAGCAAAGAACAACAACTGGAATCGCTTATCGCTATCAGGGCAATCGCATTCAAATCCAAGCACAGCCTCCAGGTATGAGTCATCGATAGCGCAACGGTGGCGTTTGCCCTTGAGGCCTAATTTGCAGACTTGCCTCTCCTCGCGCAGAAG
>JAGUZQ010000069.1 GCA_020060765.1 Planctomycetota bacterium
GATTCGGGCAAGGGAGTAGACTGGCACTTCACAACCTCCGACGCTCGGGTTAAATTGAAACGCCTCTATCCGGTAATTAAGGGCTGACAGGGTACTAGGCTGACGGATTAACGGGTTGTCGGGTTGACAGGTCTGTAATTTTGTAACCCGGCAACTTTAACATATCGCAGCGCGTGCCGCCGACACTTCGGAATCCACCCCATGCGGTTCAGCGACCAGGATACTATCTATGCTCCCTGCTCCCCGCCGGGGCAATCGTTGGCGGCTATTGTCCGACTCTCCGGCGGCGAGGCGCTGGCGGCGGCTGACCGGATTTTCACTCCAACCGACGGCAAGCCCCTGCGCGAGGCGACGGGCGGCGACGTCATGCGGGGAAAGTTATCACTGCCTTTTTCAACACGCCTCCCCTGCCCTGCCCTGGCCTGCGTCATGCGCGCGCCTGCCAGTTTCACCCGCGAGGACGTGGTTGAGTTCCACGTGCCGGGCGGCGCGCCTATTATCCGCGCTCTCTGCCGCGCCTTGGCCGCGCAAGGGCTGCGACCGGCAGAAGGCGGAGAGTTCACCCTGCGCGCCTTCCTGCACGGGCGCATCGACCTGGGGCAGGCCGAAGCGGTGGAGCGGATTGTATGCGCTAATTCCGAGGACGAACGGAGAGCCGCCGTCTCCCGCCTCTCGCACCAGTTGACGAAGTCGATAGGCGACTGGCGCGCGCGGCTGCTGGAACTGTCGGCGCTGGTCGAGGCGTCGCTCGATTTCGACGAGGAAGAATTTGCGGCAGACCGGCGCGAGGAAATGCTTTTCTCCCTGCGGAAAATCGCTGGCGACTGCCGGGAACTGGCGGCGAAAAGCGGCGGCGGTGTTGTCGGCAAGGGCGCGCGGGGCGCGTTGGCGGGATTGACTAATGCGGGAAAAAGTTCGCTGCTGAACAGGCTGTGCGGATATGAGGCGGCGCTGGTCTCTCCGGAAAAATCGACGACGCGCGATTTGCTGGAACGGGAAATCGTACTCGGACGCCAGCAAGTGACAATTGCCGATCTTCCCGGATTCGACCTCGGCGACGACATCGCAACTGGGCTTTCCCGCCGCACCGGCACGCAGTTGCAGACATTCGGCGTCGTCTGTCTCGTTGCCGACTGCGCTGACGAAAACAGCTTCGAGGAATTGCGCGGCATGTTTTCCTGCCTGCGCGGCGCGGTCGTTATTCCCGTGCTCAACAAGGTCGACCTCCTGCCTGAGCCGGAAAAACTTTTCCAGGCTAAACAGATGCTGTCAGACCTCATCGCCGCCGAAACCGGAAATACGCCTGCACGCATTATCGAACTTTCGGCAGTGACGGGAGAAGGGCTTGATTCCTTGCGGCATGAAATCGAAGCGGCGATTGTCGCGACATTGTCCACCACCTCCAGCGGAAGCCTGAGCGCGCGCGAAGCGGCGGAGCTTGCAGTGGCGGCGACCGCCTGCACGCAAGCGGCTGTTCTGCTGGAAAACGGACACGGGCTGGAGTTGGTCGCGGAGGAATTGCGCGCCGCCTACGAAGCAATGTCACTCGCTACCGGACAGGGTTACGCGGAAGATATTCTGGAAAACATTTTCTCCCGGTTCTGCATCGGCAAGTGACGGGGGGATGGGTTGACAGGTAGACGGGTTGACGGGGAACGATCCTTCGCCTATAATAGACGCCCTCCATTAAGGGAAGTCCAAAGATCCCTTAAGTTGAAATAGCACGTTTTATAATAGTCGTTGATCGGAAAATTCCTATAGCTGTCTTGTGCCTGGGAATCAGCGTTGCTTCCGCCCGATATATGGGATGCCACCTTGAAGTACCCAAGTCATCCGATACATCCGGGCGGTCTTCTTTTGACTGGCACGACTGGGATTAACAAGCAAGTCACTTAATGATGAGACTACCGAACATGACAACCCGTCAACCCGACATCGGAGAAAGTAATGCCTAAGATCGTTCATTTCGGCGCAGGCAACATCGGCCGCTCGCTGGTGGGGCAGCTTTTTTCCGCTGCGGGTTGGGAAGTGGTTTTTGTCGACGCCTGGCAACCGGTGATTGACGCGCTTAACGCCAGGCGCGAATACAAGGTAGTCATCAAGGACAACCTGCCCCCCGGCACGCCGTCGGAAATCATGGTCACGAACGTGCGCGGCCTGCCGGCGGTCGAGACGGAAAAAATCGCGCGGGAAATCGCCAGCGCAGACATGATCGGCACGGCGGTAGGCGCTAACATCCTGCCGAAAATCCTGCCGACCGTCGCCGAGGGTTTGAAACTCCGAAGCGCGCCGATTTCAATTCTATTCTGCGAAAACCTGCGCGGAGCAGACAGTATCGCCCGCGCGGAACTGACAAAACTGCTACCCTCCGATTTCGACCTGGAAACAAACGTCGGCCTGGTCTCTACCAGCATCGGCAAAATGGTGCCGATCATGCCGGATGAAGTGCGCGCGCGCGATCCGCTGGAAGTATGGGCGGAGGCTTACAACAAAATTGTCGCCGACGGCGAGGCTTTTATCGGCGTGCCGCCCAAAGTCAAGGGGCTGGTGCTGGAAAAGAATTTCCGCGCGCACGTCGACCGGAAACTGTTTATTCACAACTTCGGCCACGCAGTGGCGGCGTACCGGGGCGCGCTGGCGAAAAAAACTTTTATCTGGGAATGTATGGCAGACGCAGCCATCCGCGCCGAAACCGAAGCCGCCATGCGCGAGACCGGCAACGCCTTGATCAAGCGCTATCCCGCCGACTTCAACGAAGATAATCAGAATGAGCACATCACCGATCTGCTCAACCGTTTCGGCAACAGGGCGCTGGGCGACACGGTGTTCCGGGTGGGGCGCGACCTGTTCCGCAAGCTTTCGCCCGACGACCGCTGTGTCGGCTCGCTCCGGCTGCTGCAGGAGCAGGGCGGCAAAAGCGAGAATGTCTGCAAGGCCTTGGGCGCGGCGCTGCATTTCAAGGCGACTGACGAAAGCGGGAAAATGTTCCCGGATGACGCGCGGTTTCAGGAACTGCTGGAAAAGGATGGTGCAGAGTCGATGCTGGTGGGGCATTGCGGCTTGAATCCCGCGAACGACCGGAAAGAAATCGACGCGATTGTGGCGGAGTATGAAAAATTGAAGTAGCATTTTCGGCTTAGATCAGGCGAAATTTTCCTCAAACCCGCGGTCTATCGCCCTGCCTTGCACAAAGGACTTGCCGAAATCGTAAGCGGTTTCAAATCCGACTTCGCGCGACAGCCATATCGTTTTCATGCGCATCGCGCCGCCTTCTAACTCGATCAGCTTGAACTCGAAAGGCGCTTCACAAAACGACGGCGTGCTCACGATGTGGGCGTGCCTGTAATTCACGTGCATATTGAGATGATTATGCGCGCCGAGAATCAACCGCAAGTCAGGGAAGGCTGCCGCTATCCCGTCGATTTCGTTGCGAAAGGATTCGCCCGGATCGTGGAAAAATGCGTCAAAGCCGGTCTGCTCTTTCGGCAGGCCGCAAGCCGGAGCGTGAGTGCAGAGGATATGCGTCACACCCGGCCGCGACAAAATATTCTTGCGCAAACGCTCTTTCTGTTCCGGCAGAAAATGCGCGCTCTGCTCCGTGCGCCAGACGTAGGGAACGTTTTCCCAATGCGTCACCAGGACATGCACCGAGCAATCGGGGAAATCGAGCGAATAATCCGCTTCGCCGCAGGGAAAAAAATCCGGCGCATGTTTTAGCCATCCATCTTTCGCGCCGGTTTCAGTCAGGTCATGGTTGCCCAGCGAGAGATAAAGCGGAACTTCACACGAAAACATTTGCGCCGCCCTGGCGATCAATTCTTCGGAATAAGTGTGCGCCATATCGCCGCCATGAAGAATGAAATCCACCTTGCCGTCGTGCTCTATCCAGCGGGAAAGAGCCTTTGCCAACTCAGGCAGTTTTTCCGGATATGGCGTCTGCTGGGAAAACGCCGGGGGGAAAGCTCCCACATGCGTGTCGGCGATGTAAACGAATCTTGTCATGTTGGTTTCTCTGAATTATGCACCAGCGCCTTGGCCAGATATCTGCCGGTGTGGCTTTCGGGGCAGGCGACGATTTCCTCGGGGGTGCCGGTGGCAACGATGCGCCCGCCTGCTTCGCCGCCTTCGGGGCCGAGGTCGATAATGTAATCGGCGGTCTTGATTACGTCCAGGTTGTGCTCGATCACGATCACGGTGTTGCCCAGATTCACCAGCCGCTGCAATACGTCCAGCAGTTTGCGGATGTCGCCGAAATGCAGACCTGTCGTCGGCTCGTCCAGGATGTACATCGTTTTGCCAGTCGCCTTTTTCGACAGTTCCGACGCCAATTTGACGCGCTGCGCCTCGCCCCCCGACAGGGTGGTGCTGCTCTGCCCCAGCGCGACGTAGGAGAGGCCGACATCGGCGAGAGTAATCAGCCCGTCGCGGAGCGGAGGAATGTTCCTGAAAAAGTGGCAGGCTTCGCCGATGCTCATGTCCAGCACCTCGGAAATATGTTTGCCTTTGTAGCGGATTTCCAGGGTCTCGCGATTGTAACGCTTGCCCCGGCACTGTTCGCAGGTGACAAATACGTCGGGGAGAAAGTGCATCTCGATCCGCATCACGCCCGCGCCCTGGCAGTGTTCGCACCTGCCGCCTTTCACGTTGAACGAAAAGCGTCCCGGCGTGTAACCCCGGATTTTCGCCTCCTCCGACTTGGCGAACAGCTTGCGGATTTCGTCGAACACGCCGGTATACGTCGCGGGATTGGAGCGCGGGGTTTTGCCGATAGGCGACTGGTCGATCTCGATCACCTTGTCGATCTGGTCGAGGCCGCGCAGTTTCTTGAATTTTCCCGGCTTGTCCTTGCTGCGGTGAAGCGTTTTCATCAGCGCCTTGTACAAAGTTTCGGTGATAAGCGTGCTCTTGCCGGAACCGGACACGCCGGTGATGCAGGTGAGGGTACCCAGCGGAAAAGAGACGTTGACGTTTTTCAGATTGTTTTCAGACGCGCCTTCCAGCCGGACGCATTTCGACCTGATGGCGGTCGGCCTGCGGCTTTCGGGAACAGGGATGAATTCCTCACCGGAGAGATACGCGCCGGTCAGGCTGTTCTTGTTTGCCATCACTTCCGCGACCGTGCCCTGGGCGATGATCTCCCCGCCGCCCACGCCTGCGCCGGGGCCGAGGTCGACCAGAAAATCGGCGGCGCGCATCACGTCCTCGTCGTGCTCGACGACGATGACGGTGTTGCCGATATCGCGCATTTTGACGAGGGTGTTAAGCAGGCGGTCGTTGTCGCGCTGGTGCAGGCCGATAGTCGGCTCGTCCAGCACGTAGCAGACGCCCACCAGTCCGCTGCCGACCTGGCTGGCCAGGCGGATGCGCTGCGCCTCGCCCCCCGAAAGCGTGCCTGACATGCGGTCGAGCGTGAGGTAGCCCAGCCCCACGTCAGCCATGAATCCGAGGCGCTTCAGGGACTCCTTGCGGATCGGTTCGGCGATGGCGTCCCGCTCGTTGTCGAGTTTCAGATTCTGCATGAACTCCAACGCACGGTCAACGGTATAGGAAGTGAATTCGCGGATGTTGATGCCGCACACCAGCACGGAGAGCGCCTCGGGACGCAGGCGCGCGCCTTTACATTCCGGACAGGGCTGCATCGACATGTATTCGTGAATGCGATGCTTGACGTACTCGCTGTCGGACTCGCGGAAACGGCGCTCCAGATTGGGAATCACGCCCTCGAACGCGTCGGAGGGATCGCCGTACAGGAGAATGTTCATGACCTTTTTGGGAAAGGTTTCTACCGGCGCGGTCATGCTCACGCCATAGTCGCGCGCGAATTCCCGCGTCAGGCGGCCGTAGTGCATCCCCATGCGCTTGCCGCCGCCGCGCCAGGCGTTGATCGCGCCGTCAGTCAGGGACATTTTCGGATCGGGAATAATCAAATCCGGGTCTAGTTCCATCTTGTTGCCCAGCCCGTCGCACGCCCCGCAAGCGCCATAGGGGGAGTTGAAGCTGAACATGCGCGGCTCCAGCGCCTCGAAAGAGACGTTGCAGTCGACGCAGGCGAAATTCTCGCTGTAGATTGAATCGACCCAGCCCTTGTCTTCCTCCACGCTGACCAAGACCAGTCCGCCGCTCAGCCTCAGTGCGATTTCCACCGCTTCGGCCAGCCGCCCCTGCGAATTTGGCTTGATCACCAGGCGGTCGATGACGGCGTCGAGATTGTGCTTCTTCTGCTTGTCGGGAATTTCCTTGAGCTCGCGCGCCTCCTGCATCTCCCCGTCGATCCGCACCCGCACGAACCCTTCGCGCTTGAGCATCAGCAACACGTCCTTGTGGTTGCCTTTGCGGCCCCGCACGAGGGGGGAGAGGATTATCACTCGCTTGTCTTCCGGCAGTTGCATGACCTGGTCGACGATCTGCTGGGGAGTCTGGCGGGCGATTCGCTTGCCACATTTCCAGCAGTGCGGTTCGCCCGCGCGCGCGTACAGCAGGCGCAGGTAATCATATATCTCTGTGGTCGTGGCGACGGTGGAGCGGGGATTGCTGCTGCCCTTGCGCTGCTCGATGGCGATGGTAGGCGGCAGGCCGGTGATCTGCTCGACGTCCGGCTTCTGCATCATTTCCAGGAATTGCCGCGCGTAGGCCGACAGGCTTTCGACGTAGCGGCGCTGCCCCTCGACGTAGATGGTGTCGAACGCCAACGAGGATTTTCCCGAACCGGACAGACCGGTGATGACGGTCAGGGTATTGCGGGGGATGGAAATTTCCACGTTCTTGAGGTTATGCTCCCGCGCGCCGGAGACATGGATAAAATTTTCGTTCAAGGCTGCTCCTTGGTCACAAAGATGTTTCCCCTCTTCCGCCGTTTCCTTTTCCGCAGTCATGACGGAATCGGTTAGTCTAAAACACCGGGCAGGAGTTTGTCAAATCCAAAAATCAGGTCACGACGGATTAAAATAGGTCAAAACCGTACCTGTCAGCGGGTATGAGATACCAGACATGGAGAATATTTTTTATCCCCCTTTTTCGGATTGACAGGACAGGCGATTTGATTTTGACTATGGTTATCTTTCTCTGTGCCTCCGCAAGCCTGGGGCGCACGGATGATTGTTACCCTCCCAGGGGGAGTTAGAGGGGGTGAAAGGGATAAGGCATTCACCCCTCCCAACCTCCCCTGAAAGGGGAGGAACCGCCTATCCCCTTTGCTTGGGGAATTTGAAAATAGCTGCACAAAACGAACCGGAGACCATGACTGCCATGCGACGCAACCCTACGCTAACCGTCCTATCCTTATGTACCGTCGCCCTTAGCTGCGGCTGCATGATGGGCCGGCAGAGCCTGTACGATGATCTGAAGGAATCCCGCGCCGAGGCTTTCGCCGACTGGAAACGGGAAAAAGACTCGGGCAAGGATTCAGAGGCTTTGGTCTCAGGCAAACTCGGCCTGCAGGACGCGGTCAGGCTGGCTTTGAAATACAACAAAACCCTGCAGCAGGTTTTGCAGGACAAGGCTATCGCCAGGGGAAAAGTGGTGGAAAGCTACAGCGCGGCGCTGCCCAAGGTTTCGCTGGGCGGAGCCTATACCAGACTTGACGAGGAATACAGCCCGAATCTGCTGGACAACTATTCCGCGGAACTGAAAATCGTACAACCGGTGTTCAGCGGCGGCGCTATTCCTGGTGCGTTGCGCGCGGCTCGGTTGTACGCGGCCTTGAGCGACGAAACCGTGCGCGGCGCGGCGCAGGGAGTGATCTATGCCGTGTCTGCCGCCTATTACGACACCGTCCTTGCCGAGCACCTCTACCAGGTCAATCTAGACGCAGTCACCTCTTCCGAGGCACACCTCTCCGATGTGCAGAAACGCCGCCAGCAGGGCGTGGCCTCCGATTTCGATGTCCTGCGCGCGCAGGTGGAAGTGTCCAACTTCCGCGCGGAAATGATCCAGCAGCGCAACCGCTCGCATCTGGCCAAGACCTCGCTGTTCCGGGCGATGGGCGTCAGCCAGCAGAGCGACGCGGAACTGGCCGACGATCTGTCGTATATGAAAATGCAGCCGGTGCTGGAGGAAGCGGTGAGGCTCGCGCACGAAAACCGCCCCGACCTCTATCAGGCGGAACTCGGCGTCAGGCTGCAGCGCGAGGCGCTGACCGTGGCAAAAAGCTCCTACTGGCCCAGCGTCGCCGGCTTTTTCACCGACACCTGGTCTAAACCCGATGCGCGCACGCCGACGGTGAACGAGGGCGAAGACCTCTGGACGGCAGGCGTGCAGGTCAACTGGAACATCTTCGACGGCCTCTCCCGCGAGGGCAAGGTCATGCAGGAAAAGGCGACTCTTAAGCAAAAGCACATTGCCTTGCTCGACACCCAGGAAAACGCCATGTTCGAGGTGCAGCAGGCAATTCTGGCGCTGAAGGACGCGGAAGAATTCGTCGACTCGCAGCGGCTCAACCTTGACCGCGCGAAAGAAGGCCTGCGGCTCGCCCAAGTCGGATACCGTGAAGGCGTGAACACCGAAGTCGAAGTGCTGGACGCGCGGGCCGCGCTGACCCAGGCCAAGGGGCTGTATTACCAGGCCATCCACACCCACACTCTCGCCCGGCTCAACCTGAAGAAGAGCATGGGCGTACTCGGTCCCGGCGCCGGCAACGACGCGGTGCCGGAAAAACTGGACGTACCCCCGGCTTCGATCACGCAGTTTGAAACTCCCGCCGCGGAGTAAGCACATCAACCGAAACGTCATTCCCGCGCAGTCGGGAATCCAGGCGGTGGTGGCGTAGTTAGCAAAGCCGCCTGACCAAATCTAAAATTCGCGACGCTTGCACCGTTACCAGTTTTCCCCGGCGTATATAGGGGGGCTGTCAGGCAATCCGGGCGGTTCAAGGTCGGACAGGCAGCGCGGAGATGACAGGGTTCCGGACGTTTTCCCGCCGCCTGCCCAGGGACGTTCCAAAGGCTATCGCCTTTTCCACTGTGTGCCGCGTGCAGAGCACGCGCTTCGGCTATTCGCCGAAGTCCGCACGCAAGGAAAGCGCCTTTGGCGCATGATGAACTATTGGGTTGTGGGCGAAACCCAAATTGGTAACACTTCAGCCGAAGCGATTTTTTTTATGGCAGGTATTCGGTCAACTTCGCCTCCAGTTCCTCCAGCTTGAACGGCTTGGAGATGAAGCAGTTTATGCCTAGCCGCATGGCGCGGTCGATCAGGTTGTCGTTGAAATCGAAATTCCCGCTGATCATCACTACCGGGTAATCGGGGTCTAGTTCGTGGATGTGTTCGATCGGTTCCAGCAGGGTGGCGTCAGGCAGGTAGAGATCGAGAATGATGAGATCGAATTTCTGATTCTGCAAGCGGACTTTGGCGTCGGTCCAGTTCAGCGCAACGGTGATTTCCGCGCGGGAACTTAAAACGATCTGCAGGATGGAACTCAGTTCCGGGTCGTCGTCTATCAGCAGCACTCTGGCGGCATGCGGACGGCTGGTCATGCCTTTTCCTCCGGCGGGGAAACATTGCCCTTACCCGCGAAGACCTTGCTCTCGGTACCGGCAAGCAGGCGCGAGATATTAGCGCGGTGGCGCGCAATCACCATCACGCACAACAGCATCGCGGTAACCGTCAGCGGCAACTGTTCCTGTCCGAATGAATCCCTGCCGTACAGGCAAATTTGCGCAATGACCAGTCCCACCGACGCCAGCATCGAACCCAGCGAAATATAGCGGGTAACCAGCACCACGAGGAAAAAGACGCCCAGCGCAATCGCCAGCGGCTGCCACATCAGCGCGCCCACCACTCCCGCGCTTGTGGCCACGCCCTTGCCGCCCTTAAATTTAAGCCAGACCGGGAAATTGTGCCCCAGAATCGCCAACAGCCCCGTTCCGATCAGCAGCAGAGAAGACGGATTTTCACAAAGTGTCGGCGTCACGAACAAAACCGGCGCGACGCCTTTGAAAATATCCAGCGCCAGCGCGGGCACTCCGTACAGCGCGCCGCAGACGCGCAGGGTATTGGTCGCGCCGATGTTGCCGCTGCCCTCGGTGCGGATGTCCTTGCCCGCCAGAAACCCCAGCAGCAGCCCGAACGGAATCGAGCCGCAAAGATAAGCGCATAGGAATGCAAGTGCCGTATCCATCAGTCAGTACCGTCCAAGGCTTTGTTATCCGATTTTTGTTTCTTTTCTGCTTCCTTCATCTCCCGCATCAGCTTCTCCGCCAGTTTCGCGTGGTAGATTTGAAGACTGAGATAAAACTGACCGGACAACACAAGCAAGATACCGAGAAGGAGAAAGAATTCTGAACCAAGTTCATCATCAAACTCAGCCTTGGATATGGCCATTATAATACAGCCAAGGACGATCACAACATTGAGGAGCCCCGCGAATATCCAACCAAAAAAGTTGAACCGGTTGATTCCGAAAAACCTGATAATCCATTTGTTCATCAGAACCTCCCTGCGCGGAACTTCTAAATATAATCCATCGCCCAGTAAGCCCACGGAGCAAACTCAAACGCTTTCGCCAGCCCGTTTTCATATTTCTTATCCAGCGGATCAAGGCGGATCTGGTTGGTTTTCAGCGCAGCGGTGAAATCCAGGCGACAGGTCATGAGGCGGCTGAATTGCGATTCTTTCAAATATAAAGTCGCCTTGGCCTGCGGCTTTTTCGGACGATTGATAACGATATCGCGGTGCGGAGTTACGGCGAGTAATTCCAATTCGTCCAGCAACGCCGAACCCTTGGCCAACTTCTGGAAAATCCGGTCAGGGCGGATGATGCGCGCCATGATGTACGGCGTTTCATTCTGGGCAACGTAGCCGTTTTTCAGCAACGGCGCGTACAGCGGATGTTCGTGGTTGGCAAGGAGGTGTACCCCGGTTTTGTCCTTGTGCGCGAGATACTCTATTTTCGACAGCAACCGCCTGGACGACGCGGAAGCGGACGCCGCCAGATCATAAATGCAGCAGGTTTTGTCACCATTCGGCATCCGCGTGTTGATCACCGCGTACCCTGCGATCTTATCTCCCTTCCGGTCAAGCAGCAACCGACCGCCGCCGCATTCGTGTACATGGGACGCAACGATCTTTTCGTAATAACCTTTATCGCGAACCCAATGCCCGCCGAATCCGCGCTGGGTCTGCCGATAGAGAGGCAGGAGTTTACCGGCATAACCGGGAATCTCGTCCCACGGCAGAACTTCCACGTTGTTGTCTTCGCCCGTCGGCTTGTGCTTCATGAGAGTGAAAACGTAATACAGATCGCCGTGATGGGTCTTGCGGTAAAACCGGTAACCCGCCGAGCGCTCGCCGCCGCGATAGACAAACATCGCGTCGACCCGATCCTGCAGAAATTCCGCAGCGGCTTCGATCATGTTCGTACCCAGCCCCATGCCGCGCGCCTTTTCGGTCACTCCTACGGCATTTTCAAAAATCACGGGAATGCTGACGCCGGGGCGCAGCGTGAATTCGCGGAACTGCAAGGGAATCGCGCCCCACAGGTCTTTTCCCTTTTTCGCAATCGCGGAGGTGCAACCCATGGCGTCGAACTTCTCGCGCGTCAGGGGCGTAAAGGTTTCGTTACGCATCCGCAACACCGCTTCGGTTTCGCTCGGGTTCATTTCACGAAAAGTGAATTTAGCTTCCGCCATTTTTCCGTCCTTTACTTGTTAAACCGTATCACCACGATGTCACCATCCTGGACGACGTAGTCCTTGCCTTCGATGCGCTGCCTGCCTGCCTTGGATACGGCGGCTTCGGAGCCGAGTTCGATCAGGTCTTCGTAGCGGATCACCTCCATCCGGATAAAACCGGCTTCCATGTCGGAATGGATCTTGCCCGCCGCCTGGGGCGCCTTGCTGCCGGCCGCGCAGGTCCAGACGTGAATTTCCTTAGGCCCGGCGGTGAGAAAATCCGCCAGGTTCAGCGCGCGGTACGACGCGCGGATCAGCGGGTCGCGCGACAGTTCCTCCAGCCCCAGTTCCGCCAAAAACTCCTCGCGGTCGGCGGGGTCGAGTTGAATGATCTCGGCTTCGTCGCGGGCGCAGATGGCGATGGTTTCGGCTCCCTCCTCGGCGGCGATTTTTCGCAGCGCCGCGACGTGTGGATTATCCCGGTCAGCGAGAGTCTTGATATTGGCGACGTACAGATTTTTCTTCAAAGACACGAGGTGGCATTCTCGCACGGCCTCCAGTTCTTCCTCGGTCAGGTTCTGTTTGCGCGCGGGGGTGCCGTTTTCCATCGCGGCCTTGATTTTTTCGCACAGTTCCAGTTCGCGTTTAACGTCCTTGTCGCCGGTGCGGGCTTTCTTGGCGAGACGGTCGAGCTTGTTCTGGATAGTCTGCGCGTCGGCCACGATCATTTCCAGGTCGATCGTCTCCACATCGCGGGCGGGGTCGATGGTGTCGTATTCGAAGGGCACGTTCTTGTCCTCGAAACACCGCACCACGTGCAGCAGCGCATCCACGTCCTTGATATGCGCCAACAGTTTGCTGCCGCGTCCGCCGTCGGCGGTAGAGCCTTTTTTCAGGCCGGGAATATCGACCACTTCCATCGTCGCGTAGATCGCCTTGGGCGCGCTGTACATCTCGACCAGAGGCTGCACGCGTTCGTCGGGGACTTCGATGACGGCGCGATTAGCTTCTTGCGCGCCGAAGCCTTCCGCCCCGGCGGCGGTGATGGCGTTATAAACATTCGTCTTGCCGCAACCCGGCACTCCCACGATACCGCAGGTAAAACCCATGTTGTTATACTCCGTCAAAAAAGGGACTAAGGCTCTAAGGGACTAGGGGACTAAGATTATATTTCACACTTTCGATACTGCGTATTTTAAAGCATACATAAGCCCCTCACCCTAACCCTCTCCCCCATTGGGGGAGAGGGTTCTTTGCTTTCCTTCGGGAAAAGTTTTCGGAAAGCACATAACTCAAACTTAGTCCCTAACAAACCATTTCCCCGGCGCAAAGTTTTTCCAGTTTCGGCAGATATTCCCGCGCCTCTTCTTCGCGGCGTTCCTCGGCGATGCGCAGGGTGGTGGTAATCAGTTCGCAGTGCGCCTCGCAGGTGTGAAGGTTGCGCATCGCCATCAGCTTGCGGATGGAGTCCGCGTCGTTCCAATCTGCCGGATAGAAGGGCGCTCCCAATCTGGCGAAATAACCCTCGATGCCGCGCACGCACCAGGCTTCGTAATATTTCTTCACCAGCTTTTCGTCGGGGATGATATTGGAGAGATGCGTCAGGAAAGCCAGGCATTTTTTCCGTTCTTCACCTTTTAGCAGTTTTACCGACTCCGCGTTCGGAGCGCAGTGGTGAGGTATCACTTCCAGCTTCACCGCCTTGTTCGCCGAGAAACCGATGCGCACCATGAAACCGTACCACCAGTTATAGCCCTTATATGGATTTTCCGGCGACGTAATATCGAACAGGAAATTGCTCAGGCTGTAGATGATGGGTACGCCCTGCCAGATTTCGATGCCCTGCAGGCAGTGCGTGTGTCCCGCCACCACCGCAGTCGCCCCAGCCTCGGCGAAGGCGCGGTAAGTCTCCACCACCCGCGGCGAGGGCACGGGATTGAATTCATTGCCGCCGTGAATCAGAACCAGCGTGATGTCTGAAATTTTCGACACTTCGCTAATCTGGCCGATATTGCGCACCGGCTGGAGCGGGTTGGCACCTGCCTCGCCCTCCTTCGCGATACCGAATTCGTTTTCCGCCACAGCAATTATAGCAATCTTCAAGCCGTTTTTCTCGATGAACAGGGGTTTACGCGCGTCTGGCAGATTTTTGCCCACGCCGACATACCCAATATTATTTTTCCGTAAAATGTCCATCGTCTCGACGGCGGGGGCGGGGCCGAAGTCGCCGATGTGGTTGTTGGCGCAGCAGGCGATGTCCCACTTGCCTGCCTTGACGATTTCGATGCAGCCGGGATCGACCTTGAGGTTGGGGCCGCTTTTCCAGATCGGCGTCTCCGCCCGAGTCAGCGGCGTTTCGAGATTGACTATTGACAAATCCTTCCGCGCCAGTTCCGGCATGACCTCGGCGAGAATCTCCCTGCTCTTGCCCGCCAGAATAATCGGCTCGGTATGGTTGCGGGGACACAGGTCTCCGACAAAAAGAATATCGAAAGCCTTGCCCGGATTTTGTTCCAGCACGATGCTGCCAGCGTTCAGATCGATTGCCATGACATTAATCCTTCACGACCAAATAAAGCGGCAGGCAACGGCCTGCCTTATATATTCAATGTATACGGATGCGGGGTTATTGCAATAAAAAAGACGCGTTCCTCATTTTCCAGGCAATCGCATTGAAATGCGATCAAACCTGAAATGCTTATACACATACGAAACGTCATTCCCGCGAAGGCGGGAATCCAGGCGGGAAAACCGCTGTGCAGAAATTTTACGCCAGCTTCACAAAACTACTCCATCGACTTTGCTCCCCAACGAACGCACTATTTGCCAACAACGCCAACACCTCCTGGATTCCCGCCTCCGCGGGAATGACGACCGGAAGATTTATTATAATGCAACTGCCCTCATCCTGACCCCGCGCGCGGCGACGTAGTCCTTGATGCCGCGGCAGGTGTAGTCGCCGTAATGCACCATGCTCGCGATCAGCGCGGCGTCTGCCCTGCCCTGCGTAAGCACGTCGACAATGTGGTCGGGATGCCCCGCGCCGCCGGAAGCGATGACGGGGATTGACACGTTTTCCGAAATCATTCGCGTGAGATTAAGTTCGTAGCCTTCCTTGGTGCCGTCGGCGTCGATGGAATTGAGGCAGATTTCGCCAGCGCCCAGATCCTCGGCTTGTTTCGCCCACGCCAGCGCGTCGTTCCCGGTAGGAGTGCGCCCGCCCCGGACGACGATTTCGTAGCCGGAGGGGAATTTCTCCGACACGCCGACAAACTTCGCGTCCATGCCCAGCACTACGCACTGGTTGCCGAACGCGCGCGCGCCTTCGCGGATGATGTCGGGATTTTTCACCGCCAACGAATTGACGGAAATCTTTTCCGCCCCGGCCAGCAACGCGCGGCGCATGTCGTCGACGTTGCGGATACCGCCGCCGACGGAGAAGGGAATGAAGATGGTGCGCGCCACTTCCGCGACCATTTCGATATCGATGGGGCGCCCTTCAGCGGAGGCGGTGATGTCGTAGAACACGAGTTCGTCGACGCCGTCTTCGTAATACTGCGCCGCCATCTCCACGGGATCGCCGATATCGACGTTGCCCTGGAACTTGACGCCCTTGGTCACTTTTTTGTCCCGCACGTCGAGACAGATTATGAGTCGCTTGCTGAGCATGGTTACTCCAGACCTGTATTATCAGGCTTCGTCATATTCTTCGCTATCGTCTTCGCCGTCGTCGGGGTAGAGTTCCTCGAATTCCTCGGCCTCGCGCTGGCGTTCCCGGCGGCGGCGGATGCTGTCGCCGATGTCACCTCCGAAGAAACTTACCAGAATCGCGCCCAATAACAGGCTAAGAGACGGCAATACGGTTATGGAAAAGTAATCATATCCCAAGAGAAATTCTTTGTCCTGTTGCGCGGCTGCCAGACATAGATCTTGCATTACATCATACAATATCAGCATACTGCCTAGCGAACATATCCATCTGCCGCATATCGACCAGCGACGGGAAGACACAAAGAGAGAGAATAAAAAAAAGAACACATAATAAACAGGCAGATTATGCCAACGGATCACCGGTCGAAAATAATCAATATGTGCAATAGCCACGGAAGTACCAGCTGGATCCATTGAAACAATTGTTTCGGAACATGCGCCGCACAAAGTCGCCAACCAACCAAAGAAAAACCGGCCTATCAAAAGATAAAAAATAGTCGCCAAGAAAAAACGGGACCAGCTTTTCGCCACGTGCGCTCCTCACTAAACCACGCAACACCGCCTGGATTCCCGCCTGCGCGGGAATGACGCTCGGAAATTTACTGTTCAATCCGCGACCAACGGGAGCGCGATAAACATTAACGCCACAAAAACGCCTGCGTATAAGCCACCGGGCGCTGGCCGGCGCTTGCGTAAAAAGTCCGCGGCGACACGCCGTTCATGCCTTCCCGTCCCACTTTAAAAAATTCCGCAGGATGGAGAGGCCGACTTCTCCGCTTTTTTCAGGGTGGAACTGGGTGGCGAAGAAATTGCCCTTGCCCGCCGCGCCGGTGAAATTGACGCCCTCGTATTCCGTGCGGCAATACAGCATTTTTTCGTCTTCGGCTGCGGCGTAGTAGGAATGAACGTAATAGCATTCGTCGCCGGGGTTCACGTCTTTCAACAACGGGTGCGGCTGCGTTACCGTGATTTCGTTCCAGCCCATGTGCGGGATTTTGACATGCTTTTCCGGCGGAAAGACAAAGCGCTTTACCTTTCCCGGCAGCAGTCCAAGGCAGTCGACGCCGCCGTCTTCCTCGGAAAAATCGAATGCCAGTTGCAAGCCGATGCAGATTGCCAGTACCGGCTTGCCCGAGGCGACCGCATCTTTTATCGCCCGGTCCAGGCCAAAGCGTTGGAGGTTGGCCATCGCGCTTTTAGCCGCGCCTACGCCGGGGAAGATCACCCGTTCCGCGTACGCGACTTCTTTCGGGTCTTTCGTCACCACGCAGTCGCCGCCGACGTGTTGCACCGCCAGTTCCACGCTGGTCAGGTTGCCTGCTTCGTAATCAAGAATTGCCAGCATTGGTATCCTTTTAAAGTAATGAGAAGTACTTCATTGCGGGGGACTAAGGCTCTAAGGGACTAGGGGACTAAGGCACTTTATCGATAGTCTCTCCCTTTCAGGGGGAGTTAGAGGAAGTAAAAGGGATAAGGCATTCACCCCTCCTAACCTCCCCTGGAAGGGGAGGAACTTTTATTTCACTTACGTACTGGTAGCTGCACTTGGTTCTCTTAGTCCCTTAGTCCCTTAGTCCCCTAGTCCCTTAGTCCCCACTTCTTTATCTTTCTTCTCAGCTTCGCTTTCCGGCGGCTTGCGGGGGAATTCCGGTTCGTTACCCCGCCCGAAGGCCTGCATGTAGACTTCCGTCTCGCCCACCGCCACGCGCACCAGCCCGAAAGGCACCTCGGCGCTGACCCAGCGGTTGATGAGCACGTAATTCCGTTCCGGCGCGAGCCACTGCTCTTCGCGGGCATTGACGTCCTTGCCGTATAAATCCTTGATGACAAAGTTCTCCACCTTAGCGTTCTTGGGCGGCAGGCGGGTGTCGGAGGCGATCATGAAGGATGCCGGCAATTCGTCGGTGGAGACTCCGCGTAATTCCGTAGTCACGACCTTGCCATCGAAGCTGGTCTGGAAACGCAGGTCGCATTTTTCGTTTTTAACCAGCAGAACTGAAATGCGGCAATAGGAAACCAGCGCGTTTTTGCCCTTGCCGCCGGGAAGCGAGACCCGCCATTCCGCCCAGTCCCCGGCCTGCAGCTTCCACTCGGCTGGCTTGGTATTCTCCTCGGCGCGGAGAATCGGGGAGAGATTTGCGAATAGAAAAACGGCAAACAGTATTCTGGCAGTCATGTCTTTACGCCGTTTTTTTAAAGTAGTGTGAATACGTGGCATTACAGGAACTTGGTAAGTTTTACCACGTTGCCGGGCGCGAAGTATTCCACCTTGTCGCAGCAGCGCAGCATCAGGCCGATGCCCAGTCCGCCGAAGCCGCCTTTTTCCTGCCGCAGCCGAGCCTGCTCCACCGGGCTGATTTGGCGCGCTCGCTGCAGCACCTCGGCATAGTCGAACCCCTGCCCCTCGTCGGCGATGGTGATGGTGACCTTTTCCTTGTCCAGCACGTACAGCAGTTCGATGTTGCGCGCCTGATCGGAGTTGTTGCCGTGGCGGCGGGCGTTGTCGACCGCCTCTCGCAAAGCGTAGAAAAAGCTGTCGGCGCCATCCTTGGGCAGGCCGGAAGCCAGCAGCATATCCTCCATCAGCTTCAGGCCGCGCTCGATCTCGCTATCTACGGTGGGGATGTCGAGGTTGAATTCCTGGCTGAACAGGATCGCCTCCGCGCGGCAGCGGTGGTACTCGCTCTGCGCCAGCGCCAGCAGTTCCCGCACCTCGAAGGGCTCGATCACGTACTCGTCCTCGCAGATGCGCAGCACCGGCGACAGCGACTTGGTTTCCTCGATGTTGGGATAGATGAAAATCACCGGCAGGGTGCCATTATCGACGTTGGTCTTCAGTTCCGCGCAGATGGAGCGGGCGTCGGGGAGATGGCTTTCGATAATGGCGATGTCGATCCGGCCGGAGCGCAGCGCGGCCTTCGTTTCCTCCTGGCTGTTGACCACAACAGTGCCGCCGCTTTTACCGGTCAGGGCGGCGACCAGGAAGCGGTTGAAAAACTGGTCGCCGTTAGTGCCGAGCAATACCCGCGCCTCGGGCAGGCGCGGCTTGGGAACGCTGCCGATAGGGACGAAGACGCCGGTCTTCCGCATCTGGGCGGGGCGTTCTCCCGCCGCCAGCGGCGCGCGCAAGCCCTCGTCCAAGGCCGCCAGCGCCGCGCGGGAATTGGGCATGATGTGGAAAAACTCGGTCAGACCCAGCATCCGCATCAGGTTGTCCACTTCCGGATCAAGCCTGATGACAACCAGGGAAAGGCTGTTTTTCTGCAGGGCGTCGCGCACCCGAACCAGTTCGCCCAGCCCCGAGGAATTGATGTAGGAAATGCCTCCCAGGTCGAGCAGCAGGTCGCGCGTCGACTCCAGGGGCTTGCGCATGAGCTGGCGAAAAGCCTTCAAGGTGGGAGCGGAAATGATGCCTTCCAGCGCAACGTGGCAGACCTGTTTGCGCCGGGCGGTGTTTACGGTACGGACTTTTGACTTGAGTTTAGCCATGCCAACCCTGTCAGACCGGGAACAATCCGGACTTGCGCATGAGGAACCGGAAGCCACTGACCGCGGCCTCCAGCGGATCGTGATCTTCGCCGGTCACGTCCAGCATGACCCAGCCGGAAAAACCGCCGTCGAGCAGTACCTTGCTGACGGCATTGAACTTGACCGCGCCGCGCCCGAACTGAGGAGTGCTGCCCAGTTCGTCAGACGTATAAGCCAGACGCCTTTTGCTGCCGGAAGCGTCGTGGTAGCGGATCAGCATGATGCGATCCAGGCACGCCTTGACCAGTCGCTGGACATTTCCGCCCGCCAATGAGATTTCCGCCGTGTCGAGCGAAAGCTTGACAAAATTGGGGTCGGTCATGGCCAGCAGGCGGTGGATGTCTTTTTCGCTGCAGACCAATTTCTGCGCGCGGGGCATGAAACAAACCTGGATGCCGAATTCGGAGCAACGCTGGCCGATTTCCTCGATTATGGCAGCGAAGGTCGCCCATTCCTCGTCGTTCATCGGCGCATCGCGCAGGGAACTGTGGCAGATAGTCAGGTAACTGGCTCCCGCCGCGCTGACGAAGCGGGCGGAGTTGGCGGCACGCTCGACCTGTTCGTCGGCGTGCTCGCGGTCAAGCATGTCCAAGGTCTGGATCAACCCCGCCAGGGAGATTCCGGCGGTTTCCAGAATTTCCTCGAAAACATGCAGCCTGTCTTCGTATTGCATCACCACCGGCGCAGGCGCTTCCATGCCATCAAAGCCGCTTTCTCCAATCTGGGAAATAGCCTGAATCAGTTTTTTCGACCCCCAGGGGCCGGTATAGCAACCCAATTTGATTTCACTCACCTGAAATCCGTCTCCATCCTGGCGGAAACAGCGTTCCGCATTCCAAAAAACCCGACAATTCCGCCTATTCACTTCCCGCATATAAATATTTGATATTCTACCACTGTTAAAGCCGTATTTCAATAGCAAAGAATCTCTTTTAGCCTGCCGGACAAAGAAGTCCACAAACTGAGGCGTATACGCAACTACTGCCAAGAAAGGACTTTGCGAGTTAAGCTTGAGGTATTACGACATGGTGTTGGTATTTAACGTGCGAATTCTGTTTGAAGTTGAGTATTATTCGGCCGCAAGCATCCGACGAGCCTGGTCAAAATCAGTGATCGCCTTTTCGAACGATTGAAATAAAATTTCCGGAGAAAGCTTGAAGCCGACCACGATTTCCTCTGGCAACAGTGTCATAAGTTCTGTATTGCCAGATGGTTGCCGATTGTACAATGTGTTCATCGAAACCCGCGCGGCATAAACCAGCGCCGGTTCAGTCAGAATCTGCCCGTCCTTGACCGGATCGTACTGGTTGCCGATGGCGGAGATCAGAGTTGGCGGAAAATGCCACTTTTCAGCGAGCCGGCGACCGATTTCGACATGGGAAATACCAAGTTCCGCTTCCTCCACCTCGGGCAGGAATTCCTCGTCGGGGCAAGAGTCCACAACTTTGGCGTATTCCTCCTTGAGAATGCTATTCAGCACCACCATGCCGCATTTGCACAGAATACCAGAGACGAAAATCTGCTCCGGAACCTCGTATTTGATATGATAGGACAGCGCGCGCGCCAGGCAGGCGGTGCGCAGGGTACGATCCCACAACAGTTCGACGTTGATGCCGGGCTGGTTGAAATGCTCCTGGTAGAGGTTGGCGACCGGCACAGAGAAAGCGAGGTTCTTGATTTCCTGGAAACCGAGAATAACCACCGCGTGGGTGACAGTCTTGATAGTGGCCGACAAACCGTAAAAAGACGAATTAACCTGCTTCAAAACGCGCGTGGTCAGGGCGGGATCGAGCTGCAGCACTTTACCCAGATCGCGCGCCGAGGCGCCGTGGTCGCGGCAGAGTTCCTCGATTTTGTTAATTACCATGGGGCCGGCTGGAAGCGCCTTGGTATCCAGCAGCGATTTTTCTATAAGTGCGCGCTTGTCAGGCATTTAAATTCCCCAATACATCGATACCGGCAAGTGTAGTTTTTTTCGCTCAAAAAGCAATGGCGGAAATGCGTTGAACGATGTTTTCATCGATTCACGCCCAGTGCGTGAGCGACCACCTGCGCGAAAGCCGCCTGACGGAAAGGCTTGCCGATAAAGGAAATAACGCCTTCGTCCAGGATCGACTGCGCCTCGCCGTTGATGCTGTAGCCCGATGAGAGGATAGCTCTGACGTGGGGGTTGATCTCACGCATGGCGATAAACGCGTCCTTGCCGCCCAGTTCCGGCATGACCATATCGAGCACGACCAGGTCGATATAACTCCAGGTTTTTTTGTAATATTCCACCGCTTCCTGGCCGTCCTTGCAGGTAGTGACCCGGTAGCCCAGTTCGCGCAGCATTTCCGCGCCGACCTCGCGCACCACCTCCTCGTCGTCGACGATCAGAATCCTGGCATTGCCGGTAACCGGAATATCGCGGGGCAGCGCCGTTTCCTCCGCATCCTCGTCGGCAAGGGGAAGATACAGGCGGAAGGTGGAACCGTGGCCGATCTCGCTGTAGACTGTGATTGCGCCGTGATGGCTGCGTACCGTCCCGTAAACGCTGGCCAGCCCCATGCCGGTGCCCTTGCCCAGTTCCTTGGTGGTGAAGAACGGCTCGAAAATGTGTTTCTGTACCGTCTTGTCCATGCCGCAGCCGTTGTCAGTTACGCTGACTTTCAGGTATTGCCCCGGTTCCAGTTCGTAGGGGTGGTTGCGGCAGAATTCATTATCCAGGGTTGCGATGTCGGTGCGGAAGATGATTTCGCCTCCCTGCGGCATAGCGTCGCGAGCGTTAAGCGCGAGATTCAGCAAGGCGTTCTGAAGCTGGTTGGGGTCGCCGATAGTGGTCGTAGGCCAGGCTTTCAGATCCTGCTGAATCTTGATCCGCTTGTCGATGCTGTGTTCAAGAATAGAGATGACGTCGGCGATGACCTTGTCTATCTTCACCGCGATGGAGAGGTACTTCCCCTTGCGGCTGAAAGCCAGGAGTTGGCCGGTAAGGGTAGCCGCCCGTTCCGTAGCGCTGCGGATGCCGTTGGCGTAACGCACCAGGGTTTCGTCCTCCAGCTTGCTTGCCAACAGATCGGCGTAACCGAGAATGCCGCTGAGTTGGTTGTTGAAGTCGTGGGCGATGCCGCCGGCCAACTGCCCCACCGCCTGCATTTTTTCCGACTGGCGCAACTGCTCCTCCAACTGCTTGCGTTCGGTGATGTCGACGAAGACATTGGCGAATTTTCCAGGCTCGGTCGGAAAGGCCAACACTTCAAAATAACGGCCTAGATCCTGGGAGAATTCCTCAAACCGCTTGGCTTTGCCGGTTCTCACTACCTCGCTGTAGGCGTCGATCCAGTGTTTCTCAATATTTGGCAGCGCCTCTGTGACAGTCTTGCCCAAGACCTTATCAGCGGAAAGGCCGGTCATCTGCTCGAAGGCGGGGTTGACCTCCAGGAAACGATAGTCGACTGGCTTGCCGTCTTCGTCGAAAATCATTTCATGCAGGGCGAAACCGTCCAGCATGGTCTCGAACAGCATCCGGTATTTCTGTTCGCTCGTGCGCAAGGCGAGTTCCGCCTTCCGACGGTCAGTGACATCAGTCCAGAATAGCGCGACGTTGGTCATTCTCCCAAGGCGGTCGTAGATGGGGAACATGGTCGCGTCGATGTCGACGGGGTTGGTGGTTTTAAAATTCCATTTTTCTATTTCCGCGCCGCTCCAGCGACAACTGAAATTGACGGTTTTCCCTTCTGTGAAAACACTGCGGACAAGCGGCATCACCCCCTGCCGTTCCACCAGCGGGTCTTCCAGCACGTTGTAGACTCCCACTAACTGGTCTTCCCTGACGTTCAGCATCTTGCACAGCGCCCGATTTGCGCGCTGCAAGATTCCGTTCGTGTCGGCGATCCAGATGGCGAAGGGGCTCTGGTCGATGATACGGTTGAGGAATTCCTTTTTGTTGCTGATTTCCTCCTCGGCTTTCCTGCGCTCGGTTACATCCCTCCCGATGGAAAGGAGCAATGTTTTCCCGTCGGCAGTCTTGATTGCAGCCCCAGAATAATCGAACGGAATCAGGGTTTTAGACTTGGTGATAAGTGACAGCTCTACGTTTCCGAGGTGGCCTGCCATAACTTGAGAGGTGGCAGCCCTGGTTTTTGCCAGATCCTCCTCTGTATAAAAATCATCCGGTGCTTTCATGCGGGAGATTTCTTCATCGCTGTAGCCGCTGACAATAGTAAATTTACTGTTCCACTTCAAAGGCTGTCCAGATTCCGGATCAAACAGGAATACCGTGTCTTGGGGAGCGTCAAACAATTTTTCGCTAAACGCTTGCTCCAGCATCAGGGCTTTTTGAATCTTCTCACGCTCGATGATCTCCAGTTGCAGGTCCTTGGTCTTCTGGTTGATCCTCGCCTGCAGGGTGCGCGACCAGATAATGGAGCCCAGCAGCAGCAGCGCCAGGGGCGCCACCGCCAGCGCGATATATAAAACCGCATCCCGGAAGGAAAGCTTGTTAGGCTCGTAGATTTTCAGCCAACGGTCATGTATCTTGCGCTTCTTGCCCTCCTCGTGCAGCGACAGCAGCCCTTCGCAGAACCTGATGACCAGTTCGTGTTCGTTTTTCATCCCAGCGTAGCAGTATTCCGGCGAAAGCAGGGCGCTGTCGGCCGGTACCAGATTGTCCAGCCCGTGGGTCTTGATCCAGTACAGCGCCGGAATCCGCGCCACCAGCGCGAAGTCGTGCTTGCCCCGGGAAAGCTGCACCAGCGCCTCCTCCTGCGTTTCCACCGTCGCCAGGCGTTCGGTCAGAGCGTTTTCCCTGGCGTAATCGTGCATGATGTCGCCCTTCATCACGACGATGCTTTTCCCTTTCAACCCGGCAAGGCCGGAAGGAGGCGCGCCCAGACCCTTGCGCCCGATGGCGACGTAATTTATCACCGTATGCGGCTGGGTGAAATCGACGATCTTATCGCGCTCGGACGAATAAAACATGCCCTGAACCAGGTCGATTTCCCCCGCCTCCAATTGCGCGCGGATTTCACCCCACGGACCCAGGCGGATTTCCACATCCAGCCCCAGTTCCTCCGCGATGGCGCGGGTCAGGTCGACGTTATACCCGACCGGCTGACCCCTTTCGTCGAGAAACTCATACGGAGGGAAATCGTGGTCGCCGCCAACCACGATGCGGCGCTTGTCCATGGATTGCATAAAACTGAACCATTTGGCCTGCAGGTGCCGGAAGGTGCCGTCAGCGATGACCAGGGACAGGCCTTCGTTAAGAAGTGCCAATAACTTGCTGTCGCCCTCGCGCACGGCGAAACAGAAATCCTGTCGGAACTGTTCCAGCGGCTTGCCGACCACGGTCAGGTTTTTCAGTTTCGCTTCCTGGATCAACCGGAAAGCCAGCAGGCGCTGCATGATCACCGCGTCGCATTTCCCGTCCGACAGCAGTTTCAGCGCATCGCTGAACGTCGGAGTGGAAATCAGGCGCGCGTCCAGATCGATCCGGTTGATGAACTCCTCCGCGTTGTCGCCTTTCATGACCGCTACGGTTTTACCGCGCAGGTCTTTCAGCAGATTTATACCGCGGGTGTCGTTCCGCACCACGATCGCGCCGTGCAGCGTCAGGTAGGGAAAAGTGAAGTCGTAAACCGCTTCCCGTTCCGGAGTCCGCCCCACCAGCGGCAGCGCCTGGAGTTCGCCTTTTTCCAGCGCGGTTTTGATTTCGTTCCAGTTTCCGGTGCGGAATGTCGCCTCGCGCCCCATGATTTTCAGCGCGGCGCGCAGCAACTCCACCGAAAAGCCGTCGGCCGCTCCTTCGGGAGTTACGACGCAGAAGGGAGGATAATCAAGCTCGCAGCCGGAGAGAACGGTATTCTCCGGACTGGTCGGCACCTCTCCGGAGAAAGTGGACGAGGTGAGAAAAAACAAGGCTGGCAAAAGGCAGATTGCCGCGCGCGTCATGACTGACCGCGTTACGCTTCCGATGCAAGTCATCCCTGGCTCCAACTACCGTGCGTACTCACCCGCAGTCAGTTTAGCCAATGCCGGATGTAATGTCAAATTTATAAGATGTTAGAATTTATTTTGCCCAGGGCAATCGCATCCCGGCGGCAATCCGCATTTTGCCGACAACGTCAACACCTCCTGGATTCCCGCCTCCGCGGGAATGGCGTCCGCAAGTTTTTTTAATGTTATTATTTTACCCCGGAATCGGCGCAGGCCAGTTCATCAGCGGGAGCATTTTCAGTACTCCGCCATTTGAGAGTTTTCACGGAAATGTACGATTCCGGATTGTCCTGCAAGGAAAGGATTTCCGCCTTCGTCTCCGCGCCCAGCAACGACCAGAGCGGTTGCGGCGTCCTGCCGACCAACAGCAGGCTTTCCCTGATCTGCCGATCCCACTGGCGGTGATGGCGGTCGATGTCATCGTGGCGCAGGTGCAGCCTGCACCCCTCGCAACCGCACTCGATGGGATAGGGATTCTGGATATTGAGCAAGCCGTATTCGGTCGTCACTTCCTCGCCCGGCTCGATGTCGCGCACCGCGATTTCCACATCGTAGGCGGTCAGCATGGTGTTGCTGTGGCAACTGTGGTTCATCTGCTTGGCGTGATCCCAGGCCAGGATCAGGCGACCGTGCCGGTCGTGATAAAGATAAGTTTCTATTTTGCCCTGCAGCGGCTCGGGAAGCCGACGGAATTCGTCCAGAGTCATATAAGTGTCAAACTGGTCCTTGGCGACTACGATTGTCCCCCGGGGGATTCTCGCGGTGGCAAAGACGCCCAGGCCGATTTCAAGGCTGACCGGCTTCAGTGTGGTGTCGGGATGAATCATGGTCGGCTCCTGTTCTGTCGGGACTAAGGGACTAGGGGACTAAGGGACTAAGAATTTTTTTGCAGGCTCGGAGCCGATAATCCCTGATTAAGAAAAACTTAAGGCACACCAGGAAATCTTCGACTAGAGTCTTAGTCCCCTAGTCCCTTAGAGCCTTAGTCCCTTGCATATTTTGCCCCTTTTTTTGTGGGGCGCTGTACTCAGTCCCTCGCTAAATCAAATACCGCGGTTGGTTGCGTTCCATTTCGATGCGGTTGAAGAACGACCGCATCACCCGCAGATACAGCTCGTCTTTCAGCACCTTGTCCTCGATATCGACGTCGATGTTGGGGTTGTCGTTGACTTCGATCACGTAGGGCTTGCCGTTGATGTCTTTCAAGTCCACACCGTAGAGGCCGTTACCGATCACCGATGAAGCCTGCACCGCGGCGCTGAGAATGTGGGGAGGAACCTGGTTGACAGGAATGGCGTCGGAATTACCAGCGAAGTCGTCGGTCTCCTCCGCCATGGCCCAGTTGTAAATCTGCCAGTGGCCGTTGGCCATATAATACTTGCAGGCGAACAGCGGAGTGTTGTCCAGCACCCCGATCCGCCAGTCGAAGTCGGAGCGCAGGAACTCCTGGGCGATCACCAGGTCGCTTTTCTCGAACATGATCTCCAGCTTGGCCAGGAAGTCCTTGACGTTGTCAACACGGAACACTCCCAAAGAGAACGCGCCCTCCGGCATCTTCAGCACCAGCGGGAAAACCAGCGAGTTTATCACCGCCTGGTTGACCGCGCCCTTGGTCAGAAGCCAGGACTTGGGCTGCTTGATGCGCCGCCGGGCGAGGCGTTCGTACAGATAGATTTTATTGGAACAGCGCAGGATCGACCAGGGGTCGTCGATCACGATCAGACCTTCGGTATAGGCGTGGCGCGCGAACTTATAGGTGTGGTTCTCGATGGCGGTGGTTTCTCGGATGAACAGCGCGTCGAACTCGCAGATGCTGCGGTATTCCAGCTTGGTGATGAACTCCACCATGAATCCCACTTCCTGCGCGGCTTCCTTGAACTTGTCCAGCGCCGCCCGGCTGGAGGGAGGGGTCTTTTCGTCGGGATCGATCAGGATGGCGAGGTCGTACTTGTACTGCTTGAGCTGCGCGCGGTAATGGCGCCGTTTCTGGAAATGCGCGGTCAGGCGTTTCTCCAGCTCCTCGGGGTAGTTCTTGGCGACGTAATCCAGATGCAGATGGGTCAGCCTCCGCACGCGCCAGGTTTTGTGCTTCTCGAACGAAATCTTGAAAAAGGGGAATTCCAGCAGTTTGAACAGCTTTTTGGCGAACAGCGCATATTTTTTGTCAGGCGTGCCGCCGAAAATGACCGGCATCTCGAAGAGGTTCCCTTCGACCGAAGCCAAAGTCTCCTGGACGAAGTCTTCGATTTCGTTGACGAGGCTTTGCGCGATGGAGATGTTGGTGAAATCCTTCAGCGTCATGACCGAGGGGACGATCTGGTGGTTGCGCGCCGAGGCCAGGAGCGAGACGTAATAGCCCAGCGTGTGCGTGCGGTAGGTGTTGCACAGGTTCAGCACCCGGTAACGCTCGGAATTCAGGAATCTTTCCGCCGAGAGATATTCCTTGGCCGAAACCACCTCCACGTCCGGAATGCCAGGCGTCCACTGCTTGGGATTCTTGATAACAATGACGTTGTTGGAGGAGAAACGGCTGTCCTGCGAATCGTACAGCAGCTTGGCCATGCGCAGGGCAGGCTCGTTCTTTCCGTAGTAGTGGTCAATCTTCTGCACGGTCTTGAACCCGTGTTTCTCGTACCATTGCACCAGTTTTTCATTCTCGCAGTCCGCTTCCAGGGTCAGTTTCTCGAATCCCCGCACGGCGGCGAAGTCGATCAACTGTCCCAGGAAGAATTCTCCCACTCCCTGCCCCCGCCGATCCGGCAGCACAGCCACGGAATATATCCGCAGGGAAAGCCGGTAGCAGAAGATAATAGCGCTTCCTACAGGCCGACGTTTTTTGCCGACGGTCTGCTCCAGCACAAAGACAATCTGCGCGTCGCTGGCGATGCTGGCTCTCAGCGAGCGGCGATCACTCTGGCGGTTGGGGGCGAAGCTGACTTTTTCCAGTTGTTCGAGAAAATCGAGGTCTTCCAGTGTAGCCTTGCGCATCAGGAACTTTTTCATTTTACGTAGTCCCGCATGACTATGCCTCCGTCGCGCCCAGGCGAGCCGTTTCCTGCAGCCATGCCGCCGCGACGGAAAACAGCATTATCCATTTCCGATTAAAATTGCGCAATGGGAAAACTTTTTTTCCGCCGGAATTTTCGCGCGCAACTAATCGGTTAAACTTTCATTAGGCTCATGCTGATGGTGAAGAGGCAATCCTGTTGGGAGAGGACGGGCATTTCCTGCAATTCGAACTCGACACTGAGGGAGGTAATGCCTTTGTAGTTGGTGATGTGGTAGCTGGTGCCGACGATGACCGAGGGCACGCTGATGCGTTCGAACTTGTGCTCGGTGGTTGAGAGTATCGCCTTGGTCTGCCCGGCGATGATGTTGGTGATTTCGCAAATCCCGTCCAAAACCTGTGGGATGAGTTCGTTCAATTTCTCCCCCAACATGCTGCCGGCCATAAAGCAGGCGCAATCGCGCGAGGCGTTGAGCATGATCGAGCCGTTGGTGGTGCCGACAAAACCGACGATGGCGGAGACTTCCCGCGGCTTGTGAAAATACCTGCCCACGCCGACCGGCACCGGCTTCAACCCCGCCATAGCCAGCCCGTCGCGGGTGGATTTAACCAGCACGTTTACCAGATGTTCGTCTATCTGAAGGATTTGCATGTCTGTTCTCCGTATCAGCCATTCTCGCCGACGCCATCGGTGACGCCGGAAGAGAGATTAACGCACGAATAGCTACTGTCAAGGAGAAAAGCGCGCCCTGTCATTCCCTCCAAGTGTCGAACAGACTCGTCGCCTTCAGCGCCCGGCTGAACTCGCCGAGGCTCATCTTTTTTTCAGGCCTGACAGTTACTGTCCTGGTGTCTCCGGCAAAGAGGTGAAAGAAACTGTCGCTACACTTGAGCGCGGTGCCGTCCATGGACAGCCAGACCCACAATGCCGGGTATCTGCCCGCCAGCGTGACGTCGAACGCGCCGTCTTTTCCTGCCTTCACTTTTGTCTTGATTTTCGGATCGCGCAGGGACAAGTGTTTGGGGCGGCGGAAAAACGCCGTATTTTCGGCGATAATCTCGTCACCGCCCTTGAAGGCCGCCCGAAAAATGACATTGTGCGCGCCGGCTTTTTCCACCTCTTTCGCCAGCGAAAAACGCTTCCCGAGATGAACGCCGACCAACGTGCTGGCGCGGGGCTTGGCCTCAGCGGCCAGCGTGCCGCAAGCCAGGTTTTTCCCGGAAGTGTCCAGCAGTTCCCATTCGATCGTACCCTTCAGCGGCAGCGCGTGATCGTTGGTGAGATGGAATTCGATTTCGTATTTTTCCATATCCTCCACCAACGACAGCAGCACCGGCGCGAAAAAACGTTGCGCCATGAAATGCAACGCCTTCCACCTGCCGTAATAGTCGAGCGACGACCAGCTGGGCGCCTGCCAGGTGTCGTTGAGCTGCCAGTAAACCGTGCCCATCCCTCGCGGCATTGAACGCCGCCAATGCTCGACCGCATACTTGATCGCCAGCCCCTGGAGAATCTGCGACAACCAGGCCGTGTTTTCAAACCCCGTCGGCAGGCGGAACCAGTCCAGCAGGTATTTCATAATGCAAGCGTTGCCCACACCGGAACGCTGGCGGTATTCCATCATGCGGCTGGTGAGGTTTTCGTCTTCCGGCAGGATCACGTCTTTCAGCGTCGCCGGTTCGGGCAGGCTCTGGAAGCCAAATTCGCTGTTGAAGCGGTGAGCGCAGGTGCGGTACCACTCGAACGGCTCCAACCCGTGCCAGACTTTCCACAGGTGCGCGTCGCCGCTTTCAGGATTGTTCGCGTCGAAAGGGTCGCCGGTGGGGTTGTGCGGACTGCCGGCGATAAAGTCTCGTTCCGGGTCAAGCCGCTTCACCACCCCGCCCAGCGTGTCGCGGAAAAAGCGCAGATAATCTTTACGCGCCATCGTCCGAGCAGTCCAGGTTTTCCCGACCAGCCCCTGCTCCAGTTCGTTATTGCCACACCAGAGCGCCAGACAGGCGTGGTGGCGCAAGGCTTTGACATTATCCTCCGCCTCGGCCACGGCGTTGGCCACGAAGGCTTTATCCAACACCGGATAGGTCGAACAGGCGTACATGAAATCCTGCCACACACACAGGCCCAGTTCGTCGCACCTGTCGTAGAAATGGGGAGATTCGTAGATTCCACCGCCCCAGACGCGGAGTACATTCATGTGCGCGGCAGCGGCGCTTTCCAGCAGATCGTCGTAACGTTCCGGCGTCATCCGCGCCAACACCGCGTCGCCGGGAATCCAGTTGGCTCCCTTGGCGAAAAAAGGCACGCCGTTAGCGGCAAACTGGAAACTCTGCCCCCACTTGTCGTTTTTCCGCTCCAGGCGCAAGGTGCGCAGACCGATCCGTTTTTCCCACACGTCCAGCAACTCGCCGTCTTCGTCCAGCAGTTCCACGCAGATATCGTAAAGCGGTTGCGCGCCCATGCCGTTAGGCCACCACAATTCCGGTTTTGCCACTACCAGTTCCACCCCTGCCCTGCCCTCGCGCAGCGACGCCTCCCCTTCCGCTACCGTTTTGCCGTCCTTGCTCAAGGCAACCGCCACCGACAGTTTGGGCTTGCCGATTTTTTCCGTGGAAAGATTGACCTTCAGGGTTACGCGCCCGGATTTGTGCTGCTGCAGAATCTGCACCTCAGCGAGCCGCGCGCGCCGGAACGCTATCAGCTCCAGCGACCGCCAGATACCGCAGGTGGGCAGACTCGCACCCCAGTCCCAGCCGTAATTGCATTGCTGCTTGCGCAGATGATAGATGCTTGGTTCAGCTTTCATCTGAACCCACTGCGGCAGCTTGCTCTTTTTTTCCGCGGCGCGGGTGGCGTTGACCGGAGAGTCGAACATGATTTCGATTTTATTTTCCCCGAAGCGAAGATGTTTTTTCACCTCGAAATAATACTGGCGAAACATGTTGTCAGTCGCGGCCACTTTCTTGCCATTCAGTTTTATCGTGGCGAGAGTGTCCAGCCCCGCGCAACTAAGCAGAATTTTCTCCTGTTCCAGAAAATCGCGTTCCAGGGAAAATTTCCGACTATAGACCCAGTCGCTTTCGCCGATCCATTTCAGTCCGGCTTCGTTGTCGCGGTAAAAGGGATCGGGAATTTTGTTTGCGCTTAACAGGTCGGTGTGAATACTCCCCGGCACAGTCGCCGCCAATTCACGCATGCCAGCCCCCCGCGCCACCCATTCCCCGTCCAGCGATAGTTTCAACATCTTCATCCCTCTTTCTGAAATTAAATTACATTTCTCCACCGACAGAACCAGCGGCCTCTGTCTTGCTTTCCGCAACGATTGTTGTAGGATACCGCAATATAATAGCACCCGTCAAGCTTCACAGATTGAATTCTATTTTGATTGTAACGTTTAAAGCAGTATGGTAGGATAACTATTAAATAAATTACTTTTCCTCCGAAATCTTGGCCGTATAGAGGGGTTGCGTTGTGACTACACAAAACAGCGGCGTGCATCATCTCCCCCGGGTGATAGAGATAGACCGTGACAAGTGCGTAAATTGCCACCAATGTATCGCTACCTGTCCCGTAAAGGGAGCCAACAACGGCAGCGGCGACACAATTGAATTAAATCCCGATCTCTGCATCGGGTGCGGCGAATGTATCAAGATCTGCACCCATAATGCGCGCATCATCGTCGACGACTTTCCCGAAGCCATGTCTGCCCTGCACCGGAAAGACCCGGTTATCGCCTTTGTCGCTCCCAGCGTGGCAGCGAACTTCCCCGGCAATTACCTGAACCTGAATGGCTGGCTGCGGTCGCTGGGAGTGGCGGCAGTCTTTGACGTCAGCTTCGGCGCGGAGTTGACCGTAAAGTCCTACCTGGAGCATATCCGCACCCACCAGCCGCGACTGGTAATCGCCCAGCCGTGCCCGGCTATCGTAACCTATATCGAACTTTACCATCCGGAACTGCTGCCCTTCCTGGCGCCAGTGGACAGCCCCATGCTGCACGCGCTGAAGATGGTGCGGAAGTTCTATCCCCAATACGCCGGACACAAAACGCTGATGGTTTCCCCCTGCATTGCCAAAAAGCGCGAATTCGTCGCCACCGGCCTGGGCGATTATAATGTCACCATGGCCAGCCTCTCCCAGCATCTGGAACAGGCATCCATCGATCTGTCCGATTTTCCGGCATTGGATTTCGACAACGACCCGGCAGAACGGGCGGTGCTGTTTTCCACGCCTGGCGGTCTGCTGGCGACGGCGGAACGGGAAATGCCTGAAATCCGCCAGCTGACCCGAAAAATCGAAGGGCCTCATTCGATCTACCACTATCTGAAAAATCTGAGCAAGCAATTTGAGCATGGCAACCATCCGCTGCTGATCGATTGCCTGAACTGCGAACTGGGCTGCAACGGCGGCACCGGCACCCTGCGCCAGCAATCCGCGCCCGACGAGCTTGAACACGAAGTCACCCGGCGCTGGCGCGACCCCAAGAATCTTGACCAGACGATTCCGCCCGAAACACATGATCGCCTGCGGGAAACAATGGACAAGCACTGGCAGGAAGGCCTGTATACGCGAACCTACACCGATCTTTCGGCCAACAAACAGATCATGTTCAAGACTCCCGGCGAGACCCAGTTGCAGGAAATTTTCCACTTCATGCACAAGTATTCCGAGGCTGATATCAAGAACTGTTCCAGTTGCGGTTACAATAGCTGCAAGGAAATGGCTCGCGCCATCCACAACGGGCTCAACCGCAAGGAAAACTGCCACTTTTACATGCACTACCAGATACAGGAATACAGCGAACACCTGGAGGATCAGGTCAATGATCGCACCGCCAGACTTGAGGAGGCCAAGAACGAGGCCGTGGCCGCCACCCGCGCCAAGTCTGAATTCCTGGCCAACATGAGCCACGAAATCCGCACCCCGATGAACGCCATCATCGGCTTTGCCGGGCTGGCTCTGAAAACCGACATGGATTCCCAGCAACGCAAGTACGTGGAACGGATCAACGAATCATCCCAGGTGCTGCTGCGGCTGATCAACGACATTCTCGACTTCTCCAAGATCGAGGCCGGCAAGCTGGTGATCGAAACCGTGGACTTCCACCTTCAGCGCAACATCGAGCATCTGGTCGACACCTTCGGGCAGAAAACCATGGAGAAAGGCATCTCCCTGAACGTGCACAAGGATCCAGATGTGCCTAATCTGCTGCGGGGCGATCCGCTGCGCCTCAAACAGATTCTGCTTAACCTCACCAGCAATGCCGTGAAGTTTACCGAACAGGGCGAAGTTTCGGTGCGCGTAAGCTGTCAGCGCCGCGACGCTGATCAGGTGCTTTTGAAGTTCGCTGTAGCCGACACCGGCCTGGGGATTCCGCCTGATAAAATCAACCAGTTGTTCGAGGCCTTCACCCAGGTTGACGGCTCCACCACCCGCAAGTATGGCGGCACCGGTCTGGGACTGACGATAACCCGGCAACTGGTGCGACTGATGAACGGAGAGGTTACCGTTACCAGCCAGCTGGGCAAGGGCAGCGTCTTCACCGTCATCCTGCCCTTCCAACTGCAGCAAGACCAGGAAGAGGCCGAGCCGTTGAAGATTCCTGAATTGCGGGTGCTGGTCGTGGATGACAACTGGAACGACCTGCTGTTTATCCGCGAAATCCTGTCCGGCATGGGCGTGCGGGTGGAGGCGGTCACTTCCGGCGAGGAAGCTCTTACTAAACTGCGCGACCAGGCGGCGGCTGGTTATCCTTTCCACTTGGCGCTGCTGGACGTATACATGCCCCGGCAGGACGGCATTGAAATCACCCGCCTGATCCGGCTGGATCCGGCTCTGGCCGAACTGCGCGTGATTCTGGTCACGGCCTTCGACCGCGACTCCGTGATTCAAAGCGGCCAACAGGCCGGCGCCGCCGCGCTGCTGGCCAAGCCGGTCAAGCAGTCGGAACTTTTCGACCTCATCATGAACCTCTTCCGCCACAACCTCCGGCAAGACCAGTCGCGTGAGGTCGAAACCGCTGCGGTTCCGCGTCGATTAAACGGGGTAAAGCTGCTTCTGGCCGAGGACAATCCCATCAACCAGGAAGTCGCCACCGAAATTTTACGCGGCTTTGGCGCGGAAGTTAACATCGCCTCTAACGGCTCCGAGGCTGTGAAATTGGTAACCACCGGCGATTACCAGGTGGTGCTGATGGATGTGCAGATGCCGGTGATGGACGGATTCGAAGCCACCAAGGCCATCCGCCGCGACTCCCGCTTCGCGTCCCTGCCAATCATCGCCATGACCGCCAACGCCATGAAGGAGGATCGCGAGCGTTGCCTGTCAGCCGGTATGAACGATTATGTCGCTAAACCCATCGATCCTGATCTGCTGCTGCAGGCGCTGTGCCGCCATGTCGACACGCAGTCAGGCGAGACGACGGAAAAACCGTCGGTCGCAGCAGCCGCACCTACTTCCGTTCCTCCGCGTAAACTCGCCGGATTCGATCTGCAAACCGGCCTGGCGCGCATGGGTGGCAACTGGCCGCTTTACCTGAAGCTGTTGAAACAGTTCGAACTCAGCAATCGGGATCTTGTCACCGCCATCCGCCAAAGCCTGGCGGATAATCAGCCCGAGGTTGCCGTCCGCCTGGCTCACACGCTGAAAGGAACGGCTGGCAATCTCGCCGCCACGCGCCTGCCGCAGGTGGCGGCTGATCTGGAAAAAGCCCTGGATTGCGGAAGCGCCGGGGAGAAACTTGAATCCCTGCTGGTTGCGGTGGCGGAGGAACTGGCTGTAACCCAGGGCGCCATTGCGGGTTTTCAACCAACCGAGACACCGCCTTCCGCTGCGGTTCCGGCCACACCGCTAGGCGAAACGGAAAACTCCGCCTTGCGACAGGATCTGGAGCAACTGGCCACTCTGATATCGCAAAGCAACTTCAAGGCTCAGGAGGAGTGCGAAAAACTGGGCGCGGTCTGGCCTGCCGCAGGGGAGCATCAGGAGTACCAGGCCATGGCACAGAAAATGGCCAGATTCGATTTCGCCGGAGCGCTTCAGGACTTGAAAGCACTCCGCGCCAGCCTTGGCCTGGAATAGCCCTTGCAAAGGTAACAGCAGATGATTGTACCCCAATACCGACCGACCGTGCTGATCGTCGACGACGAACCGACCAATCTCAGCATTATGGCGCAGACGCTTAAGGACAGCTACAACCTCCTAATCGCCACCAACGGCGCCGACGCCTTGCAGAGGGCGACCGCCGACCCCCAGCCGGAAGTCATCCTGCTGGACGTGATCATGCCCAACATGAACGGCTTCGAGGTTTGCCGGAAATTGAAGGCCGACGAACGCACCCAGAGCATCCCCGTGATCTTCACCACCGCGATGTGCGACTCCGTCCACGAACGGCGCGGACTCGAAGCCGGAGCGGTGGACTACATCATGAAACCGTTCAACCCGACCATCCTGCGGGAACGGATCAAGCGCCTGTTTGAAAGCCAGGAGGATTTCGTACGCAAGCCCAACCTCCTGATCGTGGACGACGTGCCGCTCAATCTGGAAATCGTGGCCAATATCCTGAAAGGCCAGGACTGGAATCTTTACCTGGCCACCAGCGGCGAGCAGGCGCTGGAAAAAACCCGGCAAATGCTGTTCGACCTGGTGTTGCTTGACGTCATGATGCCTGGCCTGGACGGCCTGGAAGTCTGCCGCAGACTCAAATCCTCGCCCTCCACCCGCGATATTCCCGTCATCATGCTGACAGCAAAGACCGACCCCGAGAGCGTCATCCAGGGCTTTGACGCCGGGGCTCAGGATTATGTCGCCAAGCCATTCAACGACCGGGAACTGCTGGCGCGGGTGCGGATTCACCTTGATCTGCGGCAGAAAAGCGAGCAAATAAAGCGGGAGAAGGAAAAGTCGGAGCGCCTGCTGCTGAACGTCCTCCCCCGCAAGGTGGCTCAGGATCTGCGCGAATCCGGCCGGACCGAGGTGGAGGAATACGAGGACGTCACGGTCATGTTCGCCGACATCGTCGGCTTCACGCGCCAGGTCGCCGGCCTCCCGCCGCGGCTGGTCATCAACGAACTGAACGAAATATTCACCGCCTTCGACGAAATCGCCACCGCCAACGATTGCGAGCGGATCAAGACCATAGGCGACGCTTATCTGGCGGTTTGCGGCATGCCCGAGCCCAATCCCCGCCATGCCGAAGCCATGCTGCGCACCGCGCTGGAGTTGCGCGATTATCTGAAGCGGCGTAACTCCTCCCGCGAACCGGTGGTGGCTGGCGGCTGGCAGATGCGTTTCGGCCTACACACCGGCGAAGCGGTCGGCGGCGTGGTCGGGATCAAGAAATACATCTACGATATTTTCGGCGACGCGATCAACACCGCCGCGCGGGTGGAAAGCCACTGCCGCCCGATGGAAATCAATGTCTCGGCCGCCACCCGGGGTCGCGCGCCGACGAATTTCCGGTTTCAGGAACGCGAACCCATCGAAGTAAAAAGCAAGGGACTGCTGCCCATGTTCTATTTCGAAGGCATCAACGCATAATATCGCTGCAAGTTAATTCCTGCTTTTCTGGCAGATTTAAAGTTCTCCCCCTTTCAGGGGGAGCAGAGGGGGTGAAAGGGGAATAGCACTCACCCCTCCTAACCTCCCCTGGAAGGGGAGGAACCAATCGGCACGAAAATAGCTTTAATTACTATGATTCAGATCTTGCGGGAAAGCCCGGCCAGGTAGGCGCGCACGGCCTGCTCGGTGGCGTCGGCCAGCAGCGCATAGCCCTGCCGCATCGCTTGTTCCAGTTTCATCGGCTCCCGGCAGATGGGAAAAACCGCGGTGATGCCGACGTCGCGAAGGCTGGACACGTCGCCGGAAATTCCTCCTGCAAAAGCGAAACAGGGAATGCCATGCGCCTTAGCGAGTTTGGCCACTCCCGCCGGAGCCTTGCCAAATGCCGTCTGCCGGTCAAGCCTGCCCTCGGCGGTCAACACCAGGTCGGCGCCCTCCATTTTTTTATCCAGCCCCACCAGATCGAGCACCAGTTCCACTCCCGGCCTGAGTTTCGCCCCCAGAAAAGCGTGCAGACCCGCTCCCAGTCCGCCTGCCGCGCCGCCGCCGGGAAGGTCTCGCACCTCTATTCCACGGTCGCGCGAAATCACTGCCGCCAGATTCGCCAACCCCGCTTCCAGCCGCTCCACCTGTCCGGGGTCAGCGCCTTTCTGCGGAGCATAAACCCGCGCCGCGCCGTGTTCTCCCAGGAGAGGATTGTCCACATCGCAAGCGACTTCGAACAGCGTTTCTCTCACGGCGGGATTGAGGCAGGACAGATCGATCCGGTTTATCTTTTCCAAATCGCCGCCGGTGCAACCAACAGGTTCTCCGTTACTGTCCAGAAATTTCACGCCCAGCGCCGCAGCCATGCCGATGCCGCCGTCGTTGGTGGCGCTGCCGCCGATGCCGACAATGATGCGTTTCACGCCTTGCGCAAGAGCGTCCGCCAGCAGTTCGCCGGTGCCGTAGGTGGAGGTCAAGAGAGGATTGAGTTGTGCCGAGGAAAGTAGCGCCAGTCCGCTGGCGGTAGCCATCTCTATCACGGCGACGTCTGTCGTCAGGCAATAATCGGCTTCGACCGGCTCACCCAACGGGTTTCGCACCGTGACCGTGCGCATCTGGCCGTTCATGACTCCGGTCAGGATTTCAGCCAGTCCATCGCCGCCGTCAGCCACCGGTGCCTCGACGATGTGACAGACCGCTCCCAGGCGGGAAACGCCCTCGGACATGGCTCGCGCGGCTTCCGCCGCCGACAGGCTGCCTTTGAATGCGTTAGGCGCGACTACTACCTTCATGCCTTCTTTTCCGCCGGCGCTTCGCTGGCGTGCGGGATGTGTTCTTCGATGCGCGCTATCTGGATGGAGATTTCATGCGCGCCCTTGTAGCGCTGCGCCCAATCCAGCAGCTTGGCGTAATGATGCTGCATGGGGCCGGGATAAACAGGCGTGTTGGGGGAATGACTGACAATGCTGGCAGCGAGGGATTCCACCGCGAAATCTATTTCCGCATGTTCCATTCTCAGCGCCCACAGCGTACGCTCGAAGGCGGATTCGGCGGCGAAGTCCTGAGCGCGGATATACATTTCCCGGAACGCCTCCAGCTTGATCGTAGGCAGGGATACGTCAGGCACTTCTTCCTCTTCCAGCAACATGCCCAGGAATTTGATATGCGAAAGCTCGTTAGCCAGCATCCCCAGCCAGAGCTGACGTTCGTCGCCTCGCGAATATTTCACAAACGTTGCATAGACATCGGCTGACAGCAGTTGCGCAGAAAGCATATCAGGAAGCGCATCCTTCAATTTCATGGTATCAGACACCTGTCATTCCTTTCGCGGCATGTGCCAACTATTAATATTACATTAATAATGCCATGTAAAAAGATGCTCGTCAAATTATATAATTCACATTTCTGTTTCGATGTCGCCTGACCAAACCCGCGTAATCTCTCCATCAGCCTGCAACAGCAGTAATTCGCCGAATTCACCGTATCCCGCCAGCGTTCCACTCCTCGCACGTCCGTGGTGGCGCGCTATTATTTTTTCTCCCGGATTAGCCGCCAGTTTCTCCCAGGCCGGCCTGATCTTACCGAAACCGCCGTCTTCCCACTCCTCCAGCCAGCGCGGCAGACGCCCAAGTATTATGTCCAGAAAACGGTCAGTGTCTTGTTCCTGTCCGGTTTCAAGAAAATAAGAAGTGGCTGGAGGCGTGATCTTTTCCGCAGTCTCCCGCCGCATATTGACATTTACGCCAATTCCTACCACCATGACCAAGCCGCTTTCGCCAGTCAAGCATTCAGTCAGTATCCCGGCGATTTTTCCGCCAGATGCAAAAATGTCGTTCGGCCATTTGAGTTTCACGGTCAAACCCTGCGCTTCCATTGCTTCCGCCACGCCAACCGCTGTCGCCATTGCCAGCGACGGCGTCCATTCCAGCGGCGTATCGGCGCGAAAGAGAAAAGAAAACGCCAAGTCTCTCCCGATTTCCGCTATCCACTCGCGCCCCAACCGCCCTTTTCCTGCAGTCTGCCTGCGCGCGGCAATTACAGTTCCTGACGGCAAATCCGCATCGGCGCGATACATTTCCCGCAAAAAAGTATTGGTGGAAGCTAATTCATCATGCCAGACCACGTCTTTAAAACGCATCACACCTTCCCGATTGTCCCTGTTTTCTCATAATAATATAGCTATATTTGTATATCAGGTCAACAGCAATCAGCCTTCGCGACAGATTTATCCCAACCCAAACCAAGCAGGAATACAGGCCAAAGCTGTACCAATAATCGATCCAACGAGGTATTAAGGTGCCAAGACAGTTCAAGCGGCGTCGCGATATATACCATAAAGTAACAGCAAAGTGTCAGGATTACAACGATTAAAGCAGGATTGAAACGCACACTGCGGCACAGGAAAAAATACCCCACCGCCAGCGGCAGCAAGCCCCGCCCGAAAATCGCGATATGTTTGATAATGGCAGAAAACGTCAGCCAGTAACGCGAGGGAGTCAGAAACTGTTGCAGCAATTGCTCCCCTCCCTGCCGCGCGACAATCTCGTTGACAGGTGCGATTCTCAGTTTGAACAACACTACTACCAGCGCCACCGGCAAGGCGGCAATGGCAAACAGCCCACAGCTTTTCGCCGCCTGTTTCACTCCCGCCGTTTTCCACATAAATGCAAACAGAACCGAAGCCGTGCATAACGCAAAAACCATGCCCTCGTTTTTCGTCCACGCCGCCAACGCGCAGAAGATTCCGGCAGGGAACACTGCATGACCTGCCCGGAATATCTCCGATTCGTCATTCCCGCGCAAGCGGGAATCCGGGGGCGCTGGCGTCGATTCCCCCTCCTGGATTCCTGCCTCCGCAGGAATGACATTCGACGGTTTGTCTTCAAACCGTGAACGGAGGGAGTGCGGCACGCACCACGCCAGCGTCGCCAGCATGAAGAACGACAGCGGCACGTCGGCGCACTGACCCACGCCTTCGTCCAGATACAACCGCGCGCCAATCGCCAGTATTCCGGCAACCAGTCCCCTGCCCCACCGACCGGCGCAGGCAAAAACCGACAGCAGTACAAACGGCGTCGAAAACGTGAAAACCGCTGCGACTAGAGCGCCCGCCAGGGTCGGCGTCGCTTCCGTCTGCCCGAACGCCCACAACCGCGCCACCGACGCCTGCACCAGCAGCGGATAGTCCGGTTGGGAAGAGGCGACCGCGCTGGAAAAACCGTCGCGCCAATCCGCCCCGCCGAGAAACAGGAACCGCGCCCGCAGGTTCCAGTTCATCCACGCGTCCCAATGCCCGTGCGGCCGCGACAGGTAATGGGTGACAAAACCCGCCAGCGCCAGCAGCATCACCGCGCCGAACGCAACGGCAAGAGTCCTCGCTCTCTCAGGTGGAGCTAGAGGAGGAGATAGAGATAACCCACCCCTCCTGACCTCCCCTGAAAGGGGAGGAATTTCGCCGCTTGTGTTTCGAGGATTTACATTGAACGATAACGGTTCGTCGTTGTCGTTATTTTTTCTAGCCAGGTAAAAGCCGATCAGCAGAAGCAGAAAGGCAGTCACGCTTTCGCCTCTTGCGTAAGCGTATGGATCAACGCCGCCAAAATAGCGCCAGAGAAAAAAGGCGCAGGAGGTCAGCCCCAGCCCCAGCCCGCCCGACAGGGACAGACGCAGCATTTTTCCCGCCGCGTCGTTGCGGACAAGGAAAAACCGCAGCAGCAGATTTCCCAGCAGGAACGGCGCAAGCAATCCCAGGCAGACCATCAGCGGTTCTCCGACACGCCGACCTTTACTGCCGGGAGTTCCGCCGGGGCGGGAATGATAACCGGAATATTCTTAGTATCCGCCACTGACATCTCTTTCCGGCGATAGAGATAAACCTGCCCCGGACAGGTTTCAAGCAACTCATAGTCTCGTCCGGCAGGCAGTACAGGAACGCCAGAAGGAAAATCTCCCACGATCAATTCCTGGTCGACGGAATCCTTCACCAGCAATGGCGCGGCAGCGTATTGCGTGCGGCGGTAACTGGTGGAGCGTTTGCGGTCTTCATATGAAGGTTCGGTAATGAAACCGACAACGCCTGCGATCTTCCCGTCCAGCCGCGCCTGCCTGAGCGCGGCGAAGCGGGTGTCGTGAATCGTGGTGTCATCCGGGGAAGTATAGGGAAAATCCTGCAAGCCTTTTTTGACATACCGCACATGCGACAGCGCCGCGACCATCACGATCAGAATGACTATTATCTTTATCGCTGTTTCACGGTTCAGGCGCATGGCAGAAGATTCCAATTATCGCGGCAAACAAAAATGACGCCAATCAGGAGCCAGTTGCGGAAATTTTTTTTGGCCTTACCGTAAAGTCTCTTTAAATTCGCCAAGCAAAGGATACATACCTACTATCCATTCCCTTTTGATATGCGGAAATAACACTTGTAGATGATCTTCATAGCTGACAACATCGGGAGCAAGTAAGTTCTCCCGCATTTTCAGCCTAAGGTTGGTATCTTTTCCGTTAAGGTATATATAGTCCAGCCACCGTTGATAAGAACAATAACAAATTTCGCAGGAGGGAATATCCAGTTCTATACATAACGCCAAGTCAGCGAGTTCGTATTCTGAAAACATGGTTTGATAAAAATCTTGAGTCATCCCAGCATAGTCGCTAAACCGCCAACCCCACACCGGAGGATTATCAACCGGCTTGCCAATTTTTTCCGACATCAGAAAACATACGTCTTTATACAACTGTCGCCAGTCACCGCATACAAAATCCCAACTCGGACGATACGCATAGCTATTATTTTCCAGGAAAACCCCTACCTCTTCACGTTGCCAAGTGACCACTCTCATCGTTTGTCTCATAGGGAAAAATATTTCACGCATACCCGCCCGGATGCGATTTATGCCAGTTCCAGGCGGAGGCGATAATGGTTTTCAGGTCGCTTTCCCTGGGCGCCCAGCCAAGCAACTCGCGCGCGCGGTCGGCTTTCGCCACCAGCGTCGGTGGATCGCCCGCGCGGCGGTCGGCTTCCTCGGCGGGGATCGCGTGGCCGGTGACTTCGCGCGCGGTTTCGATAATCTCCTTCACCGAATAGCCGTGGCCGGTGCCGAGGTTCATCGCCGTGCTGTCGCCGCCCCGCATTAGATAATCGATGCCCATCACGTGCGCGGACGCCAGGTCGGAGACGTGGATGTAATCGCGCACGCAGGTGCCGTCGGGCGTAGCGTAGTCGGAGCCAAAGATTTTTATCGCCGCGCGCTGTCCCAGCGGCACCTGCAAGACCAGCGGGATAAGGTGGCTTTCCGGCTGATGCGCCTCGCCGATTTCGCCGGAACGATGCGCGCCGCAGGCGTTGAAGTAGCGGAAGGCGGCGTAACGGAAATCGGTCTGGCGGCTCAGCCACGCGCAGGCCTCTTCCGTCTGCAATTTGCTGTGGCCGTAGACGTTGATCGGAGTTTTGGCAATATCCTCGGCGATAGGCACGACTTCCGGTTCGCCGTAGGTGGCGGCGGTGGAGGAGAAGATGAATTTCTTCACGCCGCATTCGAACATGCTGTTAAGCAGGCTGAGAGTGGCGAGTGTGTTGTTGGCGTAATATTTCATCGGCTCGACCATGCTTTCGCCGACCTCGGCGTAGGCGGCGAAGTGCATGACGCATTCTATCTCGAACTTGCCCAGCACTTTCTCTATCAGTTCGCCGTCGGCGACGTCGCCGACCACCAGTTCCGCGCCCCGCACCGCTTCCTTATGGCCGAGTTCCAGCGTGTCCAGCACGATCGGAGTATGTCCCGCTTCCTGCAATGCGGCTACCGCGTGCGAACCGACATAGCCTGCGCCGCCTGTCACCAATACGTTCATGGTTTGACTCCTGTCATCAGAAACTTATTCCAGCGCGCCGACCGTGCGCAACTGGGCGATGGACTTTTTTACCGCCTCGACGAAATAGGCCGTTGCTTCCTCGCCGTGCGCGGTGCTGACCCAGGCCTGTCCTCCGGTCGGCAGGTCGACCCCGTTAATGAGCAGCGCCAAGTCAAACAGCTTGCGCACCGGCGGGCACGACTCCAGCAGCTCCGCGCTGATCGACGGCAGGCCGTGCTTTTCCGCACGCGTTTTCAATTCCTCGTCAAACGCGCAGGCGAGATGGATAATTGACTCGCCGCCGTAAAAAATGAACGGCAGCTTCTCTGCTTCAAATATTTCGTTCGTACGCCGCATCAGCTCATCGGCGTTTTGCGCAGCCGTGCGGTTGGCGCTTTCGGCGGCGATGATGGCCAGCGTCGCGATGCCGCAACGCGCAGAGCAGGGATTGGCGTTGTGCGTGCCGTTGTGATAGACCTTGCTGTAGCGGTTGCGGAAACGGTTGTCGCTGAATTCCAGCAGCGACATGACTTTTTCCGTACCCGCCACCGCCGCGCCCGGCAGACCGCCGAACAGGATTTTTCCGTACACTACGAGATCAGCCTCGATCCCCAGCAGCTTTTGCGCACCACCCGCGTCCACGCGGAAGCCGGTAACGGTCTCGTCGAATATCAGCAGCACGCCGCGCGCGCGGGTGAGTTCGCGCAAAGCCTTGACAAATTGCGGGTCGATCGGCCCCTGCCCGCCGTGCGCGCCGGTCGGTTCCATAATCACCGCCGCCACGCCTGCGTAACTGTCAAGAATACGCGTGACATGTTCCAGGTCGTTCTGCGGGCAGACGATCATGTCCTCGCAGACGCCGGGAGTCAGCCCGCCGCCGAGCGGAATAGTGTAGGGCGGCTGCCGACCCGCGCAGGCGTAGTCGTGCCAGCCGTGGAAATGCTCGATGAATTTTATGATGCCGGGGCGTCCGGTCGCGGCGCGCGCGAGGCGGATAGCCAGCATACTCGCCTCGGTGCCGCTCATGGTGAATCGAATGCGGTCGAGCGAGGGCACGAGCTTCAGCACCTGTTCCGCCAGTTCGATTTCCGCCGGATGGCAGCCGCCCAGGTGCGTGCTGAGCGGCGCGGCTTCGACGATGGCTTGCACGACCTCGTCGCGGGCGTGCCCCAGCAGCAGCGAGCCGTGCCCCATCCACAAATCGAGATAGCGGTTGCCGTCTACGTCAAGCTTGAACGCGCCCTTGGCGCTGGCGTAGTAGGGCGAGAAAAAACTGCGGCTGCGCATGTCGTGGGCGACGCCTGACGGCATCAGCTTGGCAGCACGCGCGAACAGACTGCGCGAAGTCGGAGCTTTTTTCTCCCACTCGGCGGCAAGACACGTAAAGGCTTTTTCATAATCGATGGGCATAAATATTGTAACCCCTCACCCCAACCCGCTCCCCCTGCAAGGGGAGCGGGAGTTATTGCGCAGAGGAAATCCGACCTCAAATAGTTTCATGCGCCACGAGATCGTCCCAGGTTTCGCGTTTGCGGATGACGCGCCATTTTTCTCCATCGACCAGGACTTCCGCCACGCGCGGGCGGCTGTTGTAGGTGCTGGACATGGTGTAGCCGTAAGCCCCGGCGGAGAAAAACGCCAGCACGTCGCCGCGGTCAACATTCGGCAGCGGTCGATCCTTGGCAAAACAGTCGCTCGATTCGCAGATCGGGCCGACCACGTCGGTCTGGATCAAAGCAGTGGTAGTGTCCTTGCCCGTGTCCTTGTCGGAGGTTGGCCAGACGCGGTGATACGAATCGTAAAACGCGGGGCGGATCAGGTCGTTCATGCCCGCGTCGACGATGACGAAGGTTTTCACGCCGTTGAATTTGCGATACTGCACCCGCGCCAGCATCACCGCCGCGTTACCGACAATCGAGCGTCCTGGTTCGAGAATCAGCTTCTTGCCGGCTTTTTTTACGCGCGGGACAATCTCATTGGCGTAAGCCGAGAACGCGGGCACGTCTTCCTCGTTATACAGCAACCCGAAGCCGCCGCCGGTGTTGAGGTACTCCACAGTCGCGTCCGCCTTGGGGTGCGCTTTCAGAAAGGCCAGCGCCTTGTCGATAGCCTCGCCGTAGGGGGCGGTGGCGTTGACGGGGCTGCCGATGTGCAGATGGAGACCGCGCAACACGACGTTCGGATAGCGCGGCAGGTCGTCGACGATGTGCCCGGCCATACCGAAGTCGAGGCCGAACTTGTTTTCGAGCTTGCCGGTGGTGGTGTGGCGATGCGTCTTGGGGTCGACGTCGGGATTCAAGCGTAGCGCCACCGGCGCGACTTTTCCCATCTTTCCGGCGATGCGGTTGATATTGCTCAATTCAGCTTCGCTTTCGACGTTGAACATCATGATGCCCTGTTCGAGCGCATACTTGATTTCGGCGTCGGTCTTGCCCACGCCCGCATACACTACGCGCGCGGGGTCGCCGCCTGCCTTGACCACGCGGAAAAGTTCGCCGCCGCTGACGACGTCGAAGCTGCAACCGGCTCCGCGCAAGACGTTCAGCACGCCCAGCGACGAGCAGCTTTTCACCGAAAAGCAGACCGTGGTGTCGATGCCGGAAAAGGCGTCGGCGACAGCTTTATATTTTGCCAGCAGCGTCGCCTTTGAGTAGACATAAACTGGCGTACCGGCCTCGCGGGCGATATCCCCGACATTCACGCCCTCGCAATGCAGAACTCCGTTTTTGTATTTGAACTGCTCCATAAATTTTTCCTTACTTGTCATAGACCTTGTCTGGGTCGAACATTTTGGTGCCTTCCTCGACCAACTTTCCATTTTCGTCGAGGCGGCGGTAGAAGCAACTGCGGTAACCCACGTGGCAGGCGGCGACATTCTGCTTGACCTTCATGACGATGCAGTCGAGGTCGCAGTCGAAGCGAATTTCCTTCACTTCCTGGGTGTGGCCGGAACTTTCGCCCTTGACCCAGTATTTCTTGCGGCTGCGGCTCCAGTAGTTGCCGAGGCCGGTTTCGACAGTCGCGCGCAGGCTGTCCTTGTTCATGTACGCCACCATCAAAACCTCGCCGTTTTCATAATCCTGCGCCACGCAGGGAATGAGGCCGTTAGCGTCATACTTCAAGGTGTCCAGAAATGCAAAATCCATGTTGTCTCCTTACGGGTTGACGGGCGGTCGGGTTAACGGGTAAATGGGTTCCCTGAAACCGGAGTCCTTAGCTCACTTAAAGGGATTATATTGAATGGGGTATGTTCCGCAACCATCTATTAGAGGCTTCGGCGGCGAAAAGTCAATAATATTTTTCATGATTTCTTGTAAATAGTCACAAACGCTTTAAGTGTAAAGATTTACCGGTGGTGAAAAAAGAGGGGCGAGATTTTTCGCGTCGCATGTTATTACCCGATGCCGATTTCCGCGCCTTCCTTGCCCAGCAGCAGAACCAGTTCCTCCCGCAGGGTCAGGTGGCTGGGCTGTTGCAGCACGGGGTCGATCTTTACTATCTTGTCGGCGATTTTGCGCGCTTCCCTGATTGTAGCCAAATCGCGGACAATATCCACCAGTTTCAGGTCAGGCAGGCCGTGCTGTTTCGTGCCGAGAAATTCGCCGGGGCCGCGGATCGACAAATCCTCCTCCGCCACCTTGAAGCCGTCGGCAGTATGCACCAGCGTCGACAGCCTGCGTCGCGCCTCGTCGCCTTTCGCGTCGCTCAGCAGGATGAAATGACCCTGCTCGTCGCCGCGACCGATACGCCCGCGCAACTGGTGGAGTTGCGCCAGCCCGAACCGTTCGGCGTGCAGCACCACCATCACGTTGGCGTTGGGGATGTCGACGCCGACCTCGATCACGACTGTGCTGACGAGAACGTCGACAGCACCCGCGCGGAAAGCGTCCATGATCTCCTGCTGCTCCTCGCGCTTCATGCGCCCGTGCAGCAGAGCCAGCCGGAACCCGGATAATTCCCCCGCCATCAATTGCTCGTACGCCTCGGTCGCCGATTTGAGGTCGAGAGTCTCGCTTTCCTCTACCAACGGGCTGATGACAAATGCCTGCCTGCCCTTAGTTAACTCCCGCCTGATGAATTTCCACATGTCGGCTTCGCGCGTTTTGTCAGGCAGTGAAGTCTTGACCGGTTTCCTGCCCGGCGGCAGTTCGTCGATGGTGCTGACGTCCAGGTCGCCGTATACCGTCAGCGCCAGACTGCGCGGGATGGGCGTGGCGGTCATGACCAGCACGTCGGGGCGCGTGCCTTTTTCCGCCAGGGTCGCGCGCTGGCGTACGCCGAACTTGTGCTGCTCGTCAATGACCACCACGCCAAGGTCGTAAAACTTAACGTCTTTTTGAATCGCCGAGTGCGTGGCGATCAGGATATCCAGCGCGCCGGAAGCGAGGCGGTTGATAATGCCGTCCCGCTCATCTTTTTTCATGCCTCCGACTAGCAGGCCGGTCTTGACCTTGCTGTGCGAACTGTTGCCGAGAAACTTTTCTATCGTCTCGAAGTGCTGGCGCGCAAGCAAGCCCGTCGGCGCCATGATGCAGACCTGCGCCTTATTCGCCACCGCCGCCAGCATCGCGTAGAGCGCGACGACGGTCTTGCCGCTGCCGACATCGCCCTGAAGCAGGCGGTGCATGGGGCGTTCCTCGCGCATGTCGTCGGAAATTTCCTTAACGCATTTGTTCTGCGCGGCGGTCAGGCGGAAGGGAAACAGACTGCGGATGCGGGAATCGATTTCCGGCGTGATCCGGAAACTGCGTCCAGGCAGTTCCTCAACATAACGCCGCCGGGACAAGCTGATCGCCAGTTGCATCAGCAGGCATTCGTCAAACACCAGCCGCGCGAAAGCCTGTTCCCGCGCCCCGGCGTCGGGCGGGAAGTGCATGTCGCGCACGGCTTTTTGCCGGAATGGAAAACCGCGATTCTGCAAAAAATCCGCGGGATATATTTCCGGCAGTTCCGGCAGGAATTTTTCAATGGCGCTCATCATCACCTTGCGCCAGACCTGCTGGGTCAGCTTGCCCGTGCAGGGGTACAGCGGAACGATACGCCCGATGTGCAGCACGTTGTCCGGCAAATCAGCGTCGATCAGCTCGTGCTGGGGATGCTCCATCTTGAGAATGCCAAAGTCGAACTTGGCCTTGCCGAACAGCATGACGTTGCCTCCCTGGAACTTGTCCATGATCCAGGGCGAGTTGAACCAGATGGCCTCCATCTCGCCGGTGTCGTCGGCGAAACGGACAACGGTCAGCGTCAGCCTGCCGCCGCGCGCCTTCTTTTCCCTCGCGTCTACGGGGCGCACGATCAGCGCGATGTCCTCGCCGATTTTCGCATCGGCGATAGTGGAGAAATTCGAGCGGTCAGAGACGTCGCGGGGAAAAGTGAAGAGCAGGTCGCGGATGGTGTGCACGTTCAGCCGCGCGAAATCGGCCGCGCGCGCCGGGCCGACGCCGGGGAGGAATTGCACCGAGTTGTCTAGCGTCGAGCGGGTTGACATATACTCACCTGGGACTAAGGCTCTAAGGGACTAGGGGACTTGGTTTTGCGGTGCGCAACGTTTGTCCGAAACTCGAACGTAGTCCCTCACTTGTCCCTCGAAAACACAGGCGTCTTCCGGAAGAAGACGCCTGTGGGGTAAAGCAAAAAATCGGACGCGGCTTATTCGCCGGAAATCTTCCGCGCAGCGCGCATCCGCTGCAGGCTTCTGAGCAGCGCCAGTTTCGCGCGGTCGAAGTCGATCTTCGCGCCTTCTTCCGCATGCCGGGAAATTGTTTCCAGCCGCTCCTTGGCACGCGCCTCGGCCTTGCGGGCGCGCTCCATGTCGATCTCTTCGGCGTTCTCGGCGGAGTTGGCGAGAATCGTCGCCGTCGCCCCGTCCATTTCGAGAAAACCGCCATGCACCGCAAAGCACCTGCGCCCAGCGTCGGTCTCAATTTCGACAATACCGATTTTGAGCGGGGTCATGACCGGCTCGTGCCGCGCGAACATCTCGAACGATCCGCCCGCACCCTCTACCAATACGCTCCTTACCTCGCCTTCGAAAACGGTGCGCAAGGGCGTAAGAATTACGCAGGTGAAAGCATCGGCCGCAACCGCTGTGTTGTCGTCTTCCGCCACGGGCAACTCCTACTGGCTAAGTTTTTTCGCTTTTTCGCGCACTTCGTCGATGTTGCCGACATACATGAACGCCTGCTCCGGCAAATCGTCGCACTCGCCCTTGAGAATCTGGTCGAAGCCCTCGATGGTTTCGGCGATGCGGACGTAACGCCCTTCCATGCCGGTGAACTGCTCGGCGACGTAGAACGGCTGGGACAGAAAACGCTGCATCCGGCGCGCGCGCGCGACCGTGTTCTTGTCCTCGTCAGACAGTTCGTCCATGCCGAGAATGGCGATGATGTCCTGAAGCTCCTTGTACTTCTGCAGCACGCGCTTGACCGCGGAAGCGACTTCATAATGCCGCTCGCCGACCACGCGCGGGTCGAGAATGGTCGAGGTCGAATCGAGCGGGTCGACCGCCGGGTAAATGCCGAGGCTGGCGATCTGCCGAGACAGCGCGGTAACGGCGTCAAGGTGCGCGAAACACGTCGCGGGCGCGGGGTCGGTGTAGTCATCAGCCGGGACGTAAATCGCCTGGATCGAGGTGATCGAGCCTTTCTTGGTGGTAGTGATGCGCTCCTGCAACGCGCCCATTTCGGTGGCGAGGTTGGGCTGGTAGCCCACCGCCGACGGCATGCGCCCCAGCAGCGCCGACACTTCCGACCCCGCCTGCACGAAGCGGAAAATGTTGTCGATGAAGATCAGCATGTCCATGCCAGCCTCGTCGCGGAAATATTCGGCGACGCTCATGGCGGTCAGCGCCACGCGCAGGCGCGCGCCCGGCGGCTCGTTCATCTGGCCGTAGATCAGGGCGGTCTTGTCCATGACGTTGGACTCGATCATTTCCAGCCACAGGTCGTTGCCTTCGCGGGTGCGTTCGCCCACGCCCGCCACGACGGAACGGCCGCCGTGCTCGGTGGCGATGGAGCGCATCAGCTCCTTCATGATCACGGTCTTGCCCACGCCCGCGCCGCCGAACAGGCCGACCTTGCCGCCCTTGGGGATCGGCTGAAGCAGGTCAACGACCTTGATGCCGGTCTCCAGCATTTCGGTAGCGGTTTCCTGCTCCGCGAAAGAAGGTGCGGGGCGGTGAATGGGGTAATACTTGTCGGTCTTGATCTCGCCCAACTCGTCGATGGGGTCGCCGGTGACGTTGAGGATGCGCCCGAGGGTGCAGTCACCCACCGGCACCATGATCGGCGCGCCGGTATTGCGTACCGGCATCCCGCGCCGCAGGCCGTCGGTCGTGCTCATCGCCACGCAACGGACAGTGCGCTCGCCGATGTGCTGGGCGACTTCCAGCGTCAGGTCGATCTTCGGCTCGTCGCTCTCGATCTTAAGGGAGAAATAGATGTCGGGCATGGAATCGACGCCAAACTCGACGTCCACCACCGGCCCGGACACCTGTTTGACGCGCCCGAGAGTCTTGTCCGCTTGAATCATGCTTGTCTCCTAAATATAATCCGTGGCGACGCCACTAGCAAATCTCAGCCTTCCAGCGCGTTGGCTCCGTTGACGATATCCAGCAATTCGGAAGTGATGCTGGCCTGCCGCGCGCGGTTGTAGATCAGCGTCAGGTTGCCGATCATCTCCTCCGCGTTCTGCGTGGCGCTGTCCATCGCGCTCATTCGCGCCGACAGTTCCGCCGCATAGCTCTCGGCGACGGCGCGGTAGACTTCCGTCGACAAGCGGTGGCTCACCAGCCGCTCCAGCACCGACTCGACGTCTGGTTCGATTTCGTAAACCGGTCGCACGACTTTCTTGCCGTTTTCGCCTGCGATTTCCGCCTTGCGTTCCTCGACCAGTTTCGCGTGGTCGAACGGCAGCAGTTTCTTCACCACCAGTTTCTGCGACATCATATTGACGAATTCGTTGTACAGCAGGTAGACCTCGTCGACCCGCTCCTCGCCGGAGCCGAGATACGAAGACACCAGCAGGTCGCAGATTTCGCCCGACAGCACGTAGGACAGCTTATCGAAGACGTCGTAATAACTCTTGCGCAACTTGCGACCATCTTTTCTCACCGCGCCGATGGCGCGCTTGCCGATAGCGATAAACGAGTGCTCCCGGTCAGGGAGCGACGCGGTGTGCTTGCGGTACGCGCGGATGATGTTGGAGTTGAAACCGCCGCACAAGCCCCGGTCGCCAGCCACCACTATGGTCAAAACCTTTTTCGGCGCGCGCGACGCGAATAACGGGTGCTCGTCGCCAATCAGGTCTATGGCGACGTAGCGCAGAATCGCGTTAAGCTTTTCGGCATAGGGGCGCATCGCCTCCATCCGCTCCTGCGCCCGGCGCAATTTCGCCGCCGCGACCATCTTCATCGCGCGCGTGATCTGCTTGGTGTTTTCCACCGATTTGATACGGTGCTTGATTTCACGTGCCTGTGGCATAGCGCCTCCGTGTTTTCAATTCCGGAACCTTATTCGATAAATGTTTTCCGGAACTCCCCGATAGCCGCTTTCAGCTTGCCTTCAAGTTCCTCGCTCAGTTTGCCTGCGGTCGATATCTCCTTGAGCAGGTCGGCGTGGCTGCGGCGCATATGTTCCAGCAGTTCTCGCTCGAAGCGGGTGATAGACGAAACCTTCACGTCGTCCAATATACCGCGCACGCCGCAGAAAATCGCCACGATCTGCTCCTCGACCGACTGCGGGACGTACTGCGCCTGTTTCAGCACCTCGACCAGCCTTTCGCCGCGCGCGAGCTGGCGCTGGGTCACGACATCAAGGTCGGAACCGAACTGGGCGAAAGCCTGCAATTCGCGGAACTGGGCGAGGTCGAGCTTCAAAGAGCCGGCAACCTGTTTCATCGCCTTGATCTGTGCATCGCCGCCCACGCGGGAAACGGAAATGCCGACGTCCATGGCCGGGCGCACGCCGGCGAAAAACAGGTCGCTTACCAAGAATATCTGGCCATCGGTAATCGAAATTACGTTGGTCGGAATATAGGCCGACACGTCGCCAGCCTGGGTTTCGATAATCGGCAACGCCGTGAGAGAGCCACCAGTGCCGGGAATCTTGGCGACCTTCTTGCCGTCCTTGCCCTCGACCTCTTTCTGAGCCGCCCACAAACCGGGCACGCCGACGTAAACCTTTCCGGTCTGACGCGTAACACTTTCAGCAGCCACATTCTTGTCAACAATCACGTATTCCTCAGCCAACTTGACCGCACGCTCCAGCAAGCGGGAGTGGAGATAGAAGACGTCGCCGGGATAAGCTTCGCGCCCGGGCGGACGGCGCAGTTGCAGTGACATTTCGCGGTAAGCCCACGCGTGCTTGGACAGGTCATCATAAACACAGAGGACATGCCGTCCTTTTTCCATGAAATACTCGCCCATCGTCGCGCCGGTATATGGCGCGAGATACTGTTGCGGGGCGGGATCGGAGGCGGTGGCGGAAATCACGATGGTGTACCCCAGCGCGTTTTCCTTTTTCAGCGTATCAATGATGCGCGCCACGGTCGAACGTTTCTGGCCGATGGCGACGTAAATGCAGATTACGTCCAGATGGTCGGGATTGCCGTCCCAGCCGCGATTCTGGTTGAGGATGGTGTCGATGGCCAGAGCCGTCTTGCCGGTCTGGCGGTCGCCGATGATGAGCTCGCGCTGGCCGCGCCCGATGGGGGTCATGGCGTCGATAGCCTTGATGCCGGTCTGGAGCGGCTCCTTCACCGGCTGGCGCTTGACGATGCCAGGGGCGATGCGTTCGACCAGGCGGGTCTCCTCGCCCTGAATCGGCCCCATCCCGTCGACCGGCTGACCAAGAGCGTCAACCACGCGCCCCAGCAGGCCATAGCCGACCGGAACTTCCGCGATGCGCTTGGTGCGCTTGACCTGGTCGCCTTCCTTGATGCCGCGGTCGCTGCCCAGCAGCACTGCGCCGATGTTGTCTTCCTCGAGATTCAGCGCAATGCCCATCACGCCGCCGGGGAACTCCAGAAGTTCTCCCGCCTGGGCGTTGTCCAGTCCGTGGATGCGGGCGATGCCATCGCCGACCTGCAGGACCTCGCCGACCTCGGCCAGATCCATCTCGCGTCCGAACGACTCGATCTCCCGCTTGATGAGAGAACTGATTTCTTCCGGTCGAATCTGCATGCGCATAAATTTGCCCCTTGTTTTTCGCCAGTTTTCCGAAAAAAACGTATTCTTGGTAAAACTCCCTCACCGTCATTCCCGCGAAGGCGGGAATCCAGGCGGGGAAATCTAACACCGCTAATGTTCGCTGTTTTTCCTTACCAGCCTAATCCTGAAAAAAGCGCACATTTTTGTTCGCCGCCAACACCTCCTGGATTTCCGCCTTCGCGGGAATGACGTCCGTATGCTTATCGGTTTTCGCGCAGTCCTTTAGCCCATTGATTCCATTTTTTCCAGCCGCGCGGCAAAACTTCCGTCCAGCATAATATCCGACATCCGCACCCGCACCCCGGCAATGAGCGACTTGTCCTCCTCCACCCGCAGGCGCACGGTCTTGCCGGTCGCTTCGCGCAATGCCAAGCGCAACGACTCCTCCTGCTGCGGAGATAGCAGCCTCGCCGTCCGCACCTCAGCCAGCCCCTCGGCGTTCAAATCGGCAGCGAGGCGCTCGTACTGCCGTTCGAGCATGCCTATCAGCCCGATGCGGGTCTTCTTGATCAAGACGTTCAGGAAGTCGGAAACCTCCTGACCGATGGACAGCTTCTCGCAGATCACGTCGGTCACCCGAATTTTCTCCTCCGGCGTCACCGTGGGACTGAACAACAGGGCACGCAACTCCGGCACGGAGATGTCGCCCCGCTCCGGGTCAAGCAGATCCGCCAGCAGCCGCAGATCATCCCGCACCTCCGCCAGCCTACCCCGCTGGGCTGCAAACGCGGCCAGACCCTTGGCATATCGTTTCGCAATCACGTTTTCATTCATGAGAGCCTGACCTTTTTAACGTCTGCGACAAAAGCGTCGACCGCTGCATCGTGATCCGCCTTGCCGACTTCCCGGAGAATCGCTTCCCGCGCCGCAGCCAACGCCTCGCCAGCCACGCGAGCCTTGAGCTTCTTGGCCTGGATGGCGACCTCGGCGTCGAGCGAACTTTTCATGCTTTCAATTATTCCCGCCGCTTCGTGTCTGGCTGTCTGGAGAATGCGCGCCTGTTCCTCAACGAACTCGACCTTGGCGTTTTCATCCATCCGGCGCTGTTCCGCCTCGATTTCAGCAACCAGGTTTTCGTAACGTTTTTTCAATTCCTGGGCTTCCACCCGTGCCTGTTCCGCCGCCGCCAGCGATTCGCGGGTTTTGCGCGCAGACTCGTCCAACGCCCCGCCCAGGGGCTGTCTCAAGAAAACTATCAGCAACATGAACATGCCGAAAATATTGTAGATCGTCATCATGTATGGCCACGGCACCTTGCAGAGAAACCCTGACTTGTAGATGACGATTTCCTTTACCTCATCGGGATTATCGACTATCGTCCCGGCCAGAATAATAGCCTCGTTGCGGGTGAGAATTTCACCTTCGGGAATCCGGTGACGCACCATCGCGTCGCCGTGCCTGGCGGAAAAGGTCAGGTCGCTCCACATCCGCAGATGCCCGTTCTTTTCGTCAAACCGGGTTTCCATTTCGCCGGTGCCGGGGAAAGCCCGATTGATAAACGCCTGACCGTTTATGGCTTCCTTGCCGGTCAGCAGAAACGTTACGTAACCGAGGAACAGCACCGCGTAAACCGCCAGATACGCCTTGACCACGCCCATGCCCGGCTTAACTTTTTCCGGAGCAGTCGCTTCCGCGGCGTTGGGTTCGTTCGTCATCTTACACCTTTCCCAGGGGCGCGCCCCATTACCTGGGCGACAATCGCGCCTGCCAGTTCCGGTACCTGTTTTAGCAACTCAGCCTCGGCCTTTTCCATTTCCCCGGTAAGTTCGCGGGCAGCCTGCGCACGCATCGCGTGCACCTTGTCCCGCGCCTCTCCCAGGATCACGTCGGCTTTTTTCAGCGCTTCGCGCTGGGCGTCAGCCAGCCGTTCGAGATATTTCCGCCTCGCCTCGGCGCGAAGCTTCACCCCTTCGTCCTCGATCCGCAGGTTTTCCTTGCGGTTGACGCGGGCAAGTTCGGTTCCTTCCCGAACCTCTTTCCGGCGCTCGTCGATGATTTTCAGCAACGGATCCCACATCAGGTCGGTCAGCGCCATCACCAGCGCGAGGAAAATAAGTATCACCAGCGCCATGGTGCCGATCTGGGGGGATACCACATCGCCGCCGCCAACCACCGACACCCGCTTCACCCCGGCGGCCATCAGCGCGTCAATAAGCGGCTTGTCCAACGCCACGCCCTTGTCCACATGCGCACGGTCTAGCGGCTGCTCCTTATACATCACGTTTTCCACGGGGTTGCGCAGGTGGTATTTTCTGCCTGCCAAAACCAGCAGAGCCTTCGGGTCGCGCAGCGGCTCCTTGGCCAGATTGCCGGGATTGTCGGCCAGGCGCTTGGCAATAATCTTCCGGAACTCATCGACAGTCAAAGCCTGACCGGAATTCAGCACCGTGCCGTCGTCCAGCCTGATGCCGCCGGTCGGCGCGTGATACCGCATCTGCGAAAGATGCATGATCTGCGTCGCCTGGTGGGTGGGGTCTTTCTCCCACTTCGTCCTGTCCATCCCGCCCAACAGGTCAACCTCGACCGGCTTATACTCAGGCAAGGTTACCCAAGTATAGCTGTGGTACGACGACCAGCAATACAAGCAGAACAGCGAGACGACAATCAATATGAATAATTTGCGCACGGCTTCAACTCCGGATCGCGTAAAACACCAAAGATACCACTGCCTTCACGGCACATCACACCGAATACAGCAGCAGGGCGATAACCAGGGAGTAAATGCCGGTCGATTCCGATACCGCCTGGCCGATCAGCATTGTGCGGAACAGGGTGGAATACTCTTCCGGCCGACGGGAAATGCCTTCGCAAGCCTTGCCTGCCGCGAAGCCTTCGCCCACGCCGGGGCCGATAGCGCCGAAGCCCATACAGATTCCCGCGCCCAGCAGAGCCGCCGCCTTGATGATCGCTTGAGACATTCCATGATCCATGACATATTCTCCTCAATAAAGTTCGACCCCGGATCAGTTCATATCAGGATGACGCAAATCCGGAATCTCTGAAAACACACTATCCCACCAGCAGAAGCAGGCTGATTACCAAAGCGTAAACCGCGGTCGATTCCGACACCGCCGCGCCCACGAACAAAGTATTCCGAATCTGCTGGGCGCTTTCCGGCGCGTCGGCGATGCCCTTGCAGACCTTGGCGCCAACGTAGGAAATGCCCAGCGCCGGGCCGATGGCTCCCGCCCCCATGCAGATGGCGGTGCCGAGGAAGCGCCCCATCATCTCCACGTCCTGCGCGGCGGTGAGGTTGCCGTATTCGTAATCGCCGAACCGGAGCATGATCGCCACCACCAGCGCGAAGATGCACGGCGTCTGGCACCACGCCTGCCCGATCAGCATCATGATCGTAACCCGCCCCTGCGCCGCCGGGGTGCGCGCGATCGACTCCAGCGCGTCCACCGCCACGATGCCGGAACCGGCTCCGCTGCCCAGCGCGCCGATGCCGATGCAGAGACCGGCGCCAAACAAAGCCGCCGCCTGCGCCAGGCTGCCGGGCGCGCCGATGTCCTCGCCGCCGCCCACGCTATAGAGAAGCAGAGAAATCACCAGCGCGAAAATGGCCGGAGTTTCGGCCACCGCCTGGCTGATCAGCATACTGCGGAAAATCGAAGACTGATATTTCGGCTGGCGTACAAAACCGCGCAAGGCTCCCGTCGCGGCATAGCCGATACCCCAGCCGCTGCCGATGGCGCCTAAGCCCATCGCTATCGCACTGCCCAGATATGCCGCGAAATTGGCAATCGGCAAGTCTATCATGCACCTTCCTCCGCCGCGCCCATTGAGATGTATGTAAGAGCCAGCATCGTGAAGACAAACGCCTGCACCGTACCGACAAATACGCCGAAGAACCCGTACAGGCCGATCGGCATAATAATGTAATGCAGCAGCCCCGACACCACGGCGATAATCACCGCGCCGCCGAAGATATTACCGAAGAGACGGAAGCTGATCGACACCACCTCGGCGAACTTGCCCACGACGTTGAGGAAAAACATCGCGCAGCCGATAATTCCGCCGGGCGAGAAATAATCCAGCAGGTACGCCTTCAGACCGTGGTACCGGATATGCGAACCGTGCCCTATCAGCAGCACGAACAGCAACGCCATACCCAAGGGCACGTTGATATCCTTGGTCGGTTCCTCGAACCCGGCCATCTTGAACCCGGGATCCTGGCGACCGTTGCCGTTGGCGTCAGTGAAAGGCTCGCCGGGATCGTAAGCGCCGTTATGATTATAATCCTCAAACGATTCCGTGCCGATCAACTGGTGGTGGATCGGGATCATGCCGATCATGTTGCAAGTCCAGATGAACAGGAACAGCGTGCCGATATAGGGCAGATACTTGCGCCCGCGGTTGGGACCGAGGGATTGTTTCACCAGGTCGTCGAACGCGCCTACCACCATCTCCAGTACCACCTGTCCCCGACCGGGATTGCCCTTGGACAGGCCACGCATCCACAGCCAGCAGACCAGGTAAATCAGCACCGCCACCACCGCGCACATCATGATGGTGTCGTGGTTGAAATTAAACGGAATGCCGAAAATCTCCATCTGCACCGGCATCGCCACTTCCAGCGCGCCGCCGCTGGCATGGGCGTAGCCGCCGCACAGGAACATTGTCAACGCTGCGAGAATCTCAAGCCGTCTGCGCATCGCTTTCCCCTCCGCTGTCTTCATCAGGCTGCAACAGCAAGCCCGGACGCAGCAAACCGTCGGCGATCAGCACCAGCCGCGGCAGTAACAACCCGCCGAACGCCGCCCACGGGTGAAAAATTTCCTTCAGGTAAACCGCCGTGACCAGAGTTGCCGCTAGTATTACATAAGTACGAAAACTGTTGCCGATATGAGACTTGCTTCCTTCCGGCGCGGTGGAAAGCTTCAGCAAGGCCAGTACGTCCAAGCGGAACTTCACCAGACCGGCAAAGCCGCCCAAGGCGAACCCGGCGGCATAAGCGGGAGTTTTGGGGAAATATAAATACAAAGCAACAACAGCGGCGGCAATTCCAAACGTCATCAGCAGGAGCATCGTCTGCTGGTATTTGAGGAATTTATTCATTCATCACCGTCGTGTTTGTGATCGTCAGCGGAATATCGCTCGAAAGTCCGCACCAGCGTCCGGTAAGCCCAGTACAGCGAACCAGTCACGCCCAGCAGAATTCCCCCGCCTACCCCCACGCCGCCCAGATTGAAACGGCGGTCAAGAGTCAGACCGAGAAAAAAAAAGCGACTATTCCTCCGCAAACGGTCAGTCCGAGAATGGTCATCAGTTTCAAAAGCGCTCCCAATTCCTGCAGGTCGGAAGGCTTACCGTCCTTCGGAGAGGGAGAGGTGTCTTTATCGTGTGTTCCCTGCATATCGCTTACCGCCAAAACTCAAACAGGGGCAAGCCTATGGCTAAACCCCGCTGTTGTCAAGGAAAAAGAAACCCAGAATTTTTCAGGCTTTTATTTCGGGGAAAATGTCCTGCAGTTTGTTGATGATAGTCTCGGTTTTGAACGGCTTCAAGATATAGCCGTCAACGCAAAGACGCTTCACCACCTCGATAGCGGTGCGGTCGGAACGGCTGGAACAGATAATCACTGGCGGCAGATTACTCTCATATTTTTTCTTCGCCTGCTGGATAAAGGTCGCCCCGTCCATCACTGGCATCATCAGATCGGTGATGATCAGGGAAAAATGATTGGTCGACAATTCCTCCAGTTTCGCCAGCGCTTCCTTGCCGTCCTGCGCCTCGACAGTGACAAACCCCTGCGTGCCGATAATCTTGCACAGCATCCGCCTGAGCGGCATGGAGTCCTCCACTACCATTACGTTTTTCTTGCCTGCCTGCCCACCTCCGGTGGCAACTCCCCCGGTGTCGGCCACAAGCTTGGTTTGATTTTCAGCAGACATACATGCCTCCCCCTAACTCCACGAAATTAACTTATATGTTATTCTACACTATTTTTTGGAAACGTCAAGTACTTGGTTGTATCGTTTATACCAAATTTCACATAAATCCCATTCTCTCCTGTCTTTCGACAAAATGCCAAAATATGGGAAATATTTTTGACTTACGCCTACAATTGAAGTAATATATTAGTAATCGGATATAAGTACTCCCCTCTCGCCTACGGCGAACTCTGTCAGAAATCAAATTTTCCGCATGTCATTGGCTTTGTTCAGGAAAGGGTTCTCATGAAAAAACTATTTCTTCTGTCGGTCTGGTTTCTGGGAATAGGCACGGGCGGCGGATTATCGGCTGAATCCTTGCCCGACCCAGAACCGGTTTTCAAAAGCGCCGAGACCGCGCGACAGGATACCGTGCTCAAAGTGGAGAATTTCTCCTATAACGAATTCGGAGAGCGCAAAGGCAGCATACACGAACTGGCCGCCTTCACGGTAGGCAACAAGGCAGTGGTCGTACGCAAAATCAACGGACGCAACCGCCCCGGTCAGGACAAGTGCGTCACCATTTATATCGATAACAATCAGGTCGGCAGGTTCATGTGGTGGGCCGGATTTGAAAACGGTGGTTTCGGCTACCCTTTCCAGGATATCAAAGACGACCCGGAAACTCTTGTCATGGACAAGGCCGCACAAACCGTCACCTATAATAAACCGTATCTGACACCGGACAAGCAGCGCTCGGTATTTACCTATACTATCAAACCGCTCAAGGACAGCCAGGTGGAGCTTTCCTGGGATATGGGCGTAACGCAGGAATACCTGGACAAAGCGCCGAACGACTTCAACGTAAGCCTCTGGTTTACCGCGCAGGGCTACAAAGGCAAGAAAGTTGTCGTGGGCGATACCGCGTTTACAGAAGCTTCGCGGGAAAAGCTGATCGAATCGAAAGGGATTAAAACCCCTGCGACCGGCGATTTCGTCTACAATTCCACCGACCCGCTGAACGGCTATACCGTCAAATTGGACGGCCTGAGCGGCTTCATCACCGAAAGCATTGCCGTCCACAAGGGAGAGGAAGACAGGTATGAATTGCTATACCGCACGCAATATAATAAGCGCCAGGCAGTGGGAAAAGTAATTATCGATCTGGGTGAAGCGGTGATTGCGCGAACAGACATTCCGCCGCCGGTGGGGGGGATAGATTTCTGGAAAGTAGACGCCACGCACGTGCCGCTGTCGCCGGTGAAAAACGTGATGCCTAATCCCAGTTTCGAGCAGGGAATGCGCTACTGGAAATGGGTTCACGGCGGCGCCACCTATACGCCGGGCGAAGTGCTGCACTACGACATCGTACCCGAAGGGGTATTCGGCAAAAACGCGCTGATTATCCGCGACACCCAGCCAGGCGCGCCTGCGTTGATGAGCTTTCCCCTGTCCCTGGAAAACAACCAGGTCTACACCTTGAGCTTTTACGCGAAAGCCGCGCGCAACTGCAACCTGACCGTGTCGCTGGCCAGCGCCGCGCGCGGCGGCAAATTCGTCGGCAAGAACGGCCCCTGGGGAGACACGCATAATCCCGAAGCCAAGTTTTCCCTCACCACCGAGTGGGAACGCTATTCCCGCACTTTTACCGCCGACGCCGCCGGGGTTCAGCTTGGCGTTTACGGCGCTAACGAAACCATGATCGACGGCATCCAGTTGGAAAAGGGGGAAGAAGCCACCGAATTTGTTTCCGCGCCCCTGGACGGGTTATTTACTACCTCTGATCCGGACAACGCTCTGGTTAAAGGAATCCCCATCGAAGCGGGATTTACTCTCACCGGAAAGCCAAGCGTCAAGGGAGAAGTCGTTGTCTCTGTAAAAAACGTTTTTCGTGAAATCGTCTACGCCGGAACTTTCCAAACGGAAATTCCCGCAGACGGCATGCGGAAAATATCACTGCCGTTCGATGCAGAAAAGTTTGGCGAAGGAATCTTTGTTGTAAAAGCCGAATATAAAGTGCCTGGTCTGGCTCCGTACTATGACTATTACCGGCTGTCAATCATGAAGCCTCTCGGCAACACCCATGCTACCAAGAATATTTTCGGCACGCTCGGGCACTACGCCAGAATCAATCGCGGCGAGGATCTCGCCCGCAAATACATGGAATGGGGCTTCGGTTCCACGAGTTGGAGCTATCATCCGAAGCATGAACCCATCAAAGCCGTCCTGGAAAAAAAATACCGGATCGCCAACATCGCGACCATGGTCACCAACCAGGGCGACCCCTTGTTAAGCGACTATCTGAAATGGGAAACAATACCGCCGGAAATGGAACAGCATATCGAACAGGTCGCCTGCGAAAGCGCCAAACAGTACGACCCGGAGTGGTATAATATCTGGGGCTTCGGCAACGAGGAGGAAGGCTCCTATCTGATCCGCAATAAAATGTTTGACGAATATTTCAAGGCGCAACTGGCGGCAGCCAAGGGCGTGAAACGCGCCAATCCCAATGCGATCATCATTCCCTCCTGCGGCACCTCCGGCTACTCCGTCATGCGCGGCTACGACGCCATCGAGGGCTATCTGAAAGCGGCGCAGAACCACGGCTTCCGGTACGACGCCATGGCGGTGCATCCTTACGGCAACATCGACAAGGGTACCCTGTCAAAAAACGATCTGGACGAGGAAACCGCGCGCCTGATCGAGCAGATGAAAAGATACGGCTACGGCAAGGAGACGCCGATCTATTATACGGAAATGTTCAACGTGCCGGAGACCTATCTGCCGGCGTGGGCGGCTGACGCGACTTACGATCAGTACGCGGCGGGGAAACCGACCTACGATTTCGGCAACCGCGAGTTCATCCAGGCCGCTTCCGCATCACGGGCTTTCGTCATCATGCTCAAATACTGGCCGCAAGTGCAGTCCTCCAATATCTGGGTGTCGAGGCCGTTCCTAGACATGTACCTTACCCCCATAATACTCTGCAAGGCAGTCAATACCCTGGGCACGCACCTGGGTTATGTGGAATACCAGGCCGACGTCAGACCAGCCGCGGGAATTCGCGGATACGTGTTCAAATTGGAAGACGGCTCCGGCGTCGCTCCGGTCTGGTGCGTCAATCACGACGTGGAAAACGGGCTGGCGCGCGGCTCGAAAATCGAGGTGAAATTCGGCCAGTCGGTGGAATTCATCGACTTGATGGGCAACCGGCGCGTAGCCGAACCCAACGCGGAAGGCATAACAGAAATCCAGCTCACCCCTGCCCCGCTCCTGGTCAAGGCCGCGGATGTCGCCCTGCTGGCCAAGGCGTTGCAGGACGCCGAATCGAACGACAGTTCCTCGTCAGTCACCGTTGCCATGCGCCCGACTCTCGACGGAAACGTCTGCGCCGTAATTAAGAACCTGACCGGTCGCGTCCAACGCGGCGTCCTCACCGTGACCGACAAACAATGCGCTTATGAGTTGCAACCAGATGCTCAACAGGTCATCACAATTGCCGACAGCAATCAGGGCAATCAGTTCAGCAAGATGTACAAGTGGGAGCATCAGTTTGAAATCGAACCGGCCAAGGGCGTCGGTCTGAAAAGCGAATGGAAGATGGATTATTTCTACGTGCCAAAAACCAACGGCGCGCCGGACTGGGACAAAATCCCGGCCATCCCGCTGTTGAATCGCTTTACATCCCAATATACCCGGCGACGGGAAGGACAGGATCACGACCGGACAATTCCGGAAGCGGGCTATCCCGGCGACCTCGACGCCGTGTTCAAACTGGCGTGGGATTCCGAAAACCTGTATCTGCGCGTGGAAGCAGAAGACGACAAGTTCCTGGAATTTTCGGAATTGTGGAAAGTCGGCGGCTCCGATAGAATGCTGTACGTACATGACGGCTGTCTTGAGGTATATTTCGATACCGGCGCCGACGGCAGAACCAACTTGGCGAAAACCTACGACAATAATGATTATCGTTACGATTTCTCTCTCGGCAAATCAAACGAATCGGGGCCGGGCATGGTCTATCGCCTGCGCGAGGTCTATCACCAGTTGGCCGACGGAGTCAACATGGCCACCAAGGAAGAAGCGGCGGCGAAAATCAAGTGCGACTTCCAACGCACCGAGAAGGGCTATGCCTATACCATCACTTTTGGCCAGCGTTATCTCGAACCGATCGTGCTGCGCAAAGGCTTTACCGCCGGGTTCGCGTTATTCCTTCATGACCGAGACGACCCAGAAATACCGTCTGGCGTCAAGGGTCTCTCTCTGGCGACTGAACCGGGTTCGCATTGCGACTACAAGCCGCATGTCTGGCCGCTGCTGATTCTGGCTGAATAGTTTTTTTTAACACGGAGAAACGATGAGCATTATTCGCAACTATGAACAACAGGTTTACGCCGGAGTTCTGGGCAAGGTGATCGGCGTCTATCTGGGTCGTCCCTTCGAGGGCTGGCGCAAGGAACAACTGGAACAGCGTTTCGGACGCGTCGACCGCTATGTGCACGAAGACCTGGGGAAGCCCCTGGTCGTGACCGACGACGACATCACCGGCACCTTCACGTTTATCCGCGCGCTTGAGGATTCCGGCCTGTATGCAGATACCCCGCAGGAATTCTACGGGCGGATGTGGCTGGATTACCTGATCGAAAACAAAACCGTGCTCTGGTGGGGCGGGATGGGGCTGTCTACCGAACACACCGCCTACCTCCGGCTCAAGCACGGCATTGAAGCTCCTGCCAGCGGTTCAGAGAAAATGAACGGCAAGGCTGTTGCCGAGCAGATCGGCGCGCAGATTTTCATCGACGCCTTTGGCCTGGTCGCACCCGGCCAGCCAAAACTGGCCGCCAGCATGGCTCAACGTTCAGCTCGGGTCAGCCATGACGGCGAAGCGGTACACGCGGCGGTCGTGGTGGCAGGAATGACAGCGGCGGCGTTTGTAGAAAAAGACATGACTAAACTGCTAGACATCGCTGTCGGCCTTATCCCCCAGAACTCGCTCATTGCCAAGGTACACGCCGACGTCAGAGCGTGGGCGCGCAAGGACAGGGACTGGCGCAAGACTTTCACCCGGATCGACGCAAAATACGGCTATCATAAATACGGCGGCAATTGTCACGTCATTCCCAACCACGCCCTCATGGTTCTGGCCTGGGCCTATGCGCCAGACGACTTTTACGAGTCGCAGGTCATTGTCAACACCGCCGGGTGGGACACGGACTGCAACGCCGCCAACGTCGGCTCTGTGATGGGCGTCAAGGTCGGCCTCGACCGCATCTGCGAGAAATACGACTTCCGTTCGCCCTTTGCGGATCAGGTGCTGCTGCCGACTGCCGAAGGCACGCGCAGCGTCAGCGACTGCCTGATTGAAGCGCTGCACATCGCGCGCATCGGCCGGAAAATCATGGGCTGGCCCGAGCGAAAGCCCGACAAGAATGGCGCGTGGCAGCATTTTTCCCAGCCGGGAGCGCTCCACGGCTGGATGTGCGACGACGGCGAATTCACTTCGCGGGGAAAAGTCTCTCTCTCGAATATTGCGGTGGGTAAATCGCGCGCGCTACGAGTCGAGTTCGAATGCGGTCCCGGCTCGCCAGGCAGGCTGGTGACGCCGATCCTGCCGCCGCGCGGCGCGGAAAGCAATTACCAGTTTATCGGCACACCCCGCCTTGCTTCCGGCCAGCGCGTAACCGTGTCGGGTAAAATTGACTCCCTACCGGAGAAGAGCCGGGCGCGACTCTTCGTGCAAATTCTCGACGAAACCGGCTCGTTTGGCGAACGTATCTATGGCAAAGCCACAGTACTGCCGGAAAAAAGCAAACTCGTTGTTCTCGATTTTCTGATTCCCGACACACAGGAAAAGGCGATCGGCTCTCTGGGGATCGAGTTCGACTCCGAAAAATTGAGCCGGGGTGTCTTGCTGATAGACGCAGTGGATTACACCGGCACTCCCTCGCTTTACTGGGAGGTGGGGCCGCCGCCGGTGGTGAAAAACGGCGTACGAAACCTGAAGGAATGTCCCGGCTGGATCTTCGATGGCGACGTGTCGCGCGGCTCCTTCTCCGACGACGCCGAAGAAGTCCGGCACGTAGGCAAAAACGAGGGGCGCGGCGTTTTCGTCACCGGCAATACGGACTGGAAAGATTACGCTTTTTCCGCCCGGTTCAAAGTTCACATGGCGGACAAGGCGGGGCTGCTGATTCGTTACCAGGGATTGCAACGTTATCTCGCACTGGAAAAGACACGCGATTCCCTGCGCCTCGTGCTGCGGCATTACGGGGAGACCGTGCTGGACGAAATCCGCTGCGACTGGCAGGCCGACAGTCTGCACGACCTGAAACTCATCTGCAAGGGCAAAACCGTCACCGCTTTCTGCGACGGTAAAAAAATCCTGCAAGGCAAGGACGAAACCCTGGGTCGCGGCGGCGCGGGATTCTTTTTTGAAAATGGTTACGTCGGGTTCCGCGAAGTCAGAATTGGGAAGGCATGAGTCTCTGGGGTATCTATCTGCTTGAATGCGCCGACGGAACGCTTTATTGTGGTATAACCAACGACCTGGACAGCCGTCTGGCCGCACATAACTGCGGCAAGGGCGCGAAGTACACGCGCGGGCGCTTGCCGGTTTCCCTGCTGGCCTTTTCCGGCTGCCGTTTTGAGCATGGCGAAGCGTTGCGATTAGAGCGCAGGATTAAACGCTTGCCGAAGCATCGCAAAGCGGCGCAGATTCGCGCCCTCGCCGATGGCGCTGCGGCAGGCAACGATTGACTCGTCAATCAGTTTCCGCTTTTCCCTCGCGGGTCATGAGATCGCGCACCGCTTCGCGCGGGGATTTGTTTTCATATAATACGGCGCATACTTCCTCGATGATCGGCAGGTCGACGCCAAGTTTCCGCCCCAGGTCGCGCGCGCCGGGAGCGGTGGTCACGCCTTCGGCCACGGTCTGTCTGTCGGCAAGAATTTCAGACAGCTTCCTGCCCTGCCCCAGTTCCAGCCCCACCGCGCGGTTGCGCCCGAAGGGAGAAACGCAGGTCGTCACCAGATCGCCCATGCCGCTTAACCCGGCGAAAGTCGCGGGTTTCGCCCCCAGCGCCGCGCCCAGCCGCGTCATTTCCGCCACGCCGCGCGTGAGCAGCGCCGCCATCGCGTTGTCGCCCAGCCCCAGGCCGGTGCAGATTCCAGCCGCGACTGCTATCACGTTTTTCAAAGCCCCGCCCAGCTCCACCCCGATAATGTCGTCGGAAGTATATACCCGGAACGTCGGCGACATCAGCGTATTCTGCACTAACTGCGCCAACTCCGCGTCCGCTGCCGCCGCGACCACCGAGGCAGGCAAACCCTTAGCCACCTCTTCCGCGTGGCTGGGGCCGGAAACGGCGCAGATTTTTTCCGTCCCCAGGCATTCGCGCAGAATCTCCGATGGCCTTTCCAGCGTCTGCTGCTCGACGCCTTTGGTGAGAGAAGCTACAGGCAAATTTGCCGGAAACTTTCCGCGCAATCCCGACAGCGACAACCGCAGGAACTTGGTGGGAATCGCCACTATCGCCAGCTCCACCCCGGCGACCGCAGCGGCGAGGTCTGGCTCGAATGACAGACTGTCCGGCAGGGGAAAACCAGACAGAAAGATTTTATTCTCCCGCGCTTCCCGCATCTGCTTGAGATAGGCCGGGTCATGCCCCCACATAGTCATCTCGCAGTCTTTTTCGCAAAGCAGCAAAGCGAGAGCCGTCCCCCAACCGCCGTCGCCGATAATGACAATTTTATTCGCCGAATTATTCACGTCTTCCTCCGTGCGGGTGGTCTAAGAGATATTTATTGTGCGCCCACTCCATATATTTCCATAAAAAAGGACAGATTAATCTGGTTACAATCACAAACAAAAATATTATACAGGAGAGATATGAGAGTATCACTAAAACCGGGTTTTCGCCCAAAACCAAAAGCGCATTATAAAGAAAGGGCTTTGTCTGTGCGATATGTTGAATCCTGCCAGATTTAGCAATAGTATAAAGTTCTATCCACGTAAAATTCACGGAGATGGCAGCAAGAGACATGGAAGAAAAACCTGCCACGAAACTATCAAAACAAAGTGAATATACGAATTTTATATATCCTCTTCCAAGCTTTATTCTTCTGTAGATTTCATTAGCTCTGGACGAACCAGTTTTTCCTTGAAGATAATGCTTTCTTAGTTCGTAAAATACATACCTTTCCGCCACAACGCAGTTAGCGAGAAAGAGGATAAATATGATTGGCATATATGCAGAAAGATAAGTAAATGCGAACCAAAAGCGGTTAACGGAAATAAATTTCAAGGAACCCAGCACCAAACATAATATACAGATAAATTGACCAGTCGAAATTATATATAACGGAAAGACGTATGTGAGGAAAAATCTGGGGCGACCGATTTTCCGAGCGTGCCAGTAGTAGCTGGCAAACTCCGCCAGCAGATTTGACTTGGCAACTTCCCAGCACTGCCGGTTCATGCGTTTTCGCCTTCTAGTCTGTAGGGAAAACCACAGCTTACAACCGGTCGCCCCTCCACGCAAGGTCAAATAAAAAAGGGCCGGATAACCGGCCCATCAATTCCGTGCATCGTGGTACCGCGCAAATCCTAGGCCATGTCCTTCAGGCTCTTGAGCGGGCGCACGACGATCTTGGTGCTGGCAGGCTTGGCCTTGACGTCCATCATCTCGCCGGGCTTGAACGGATTGGGAACGTTTTTCTTGGCCTTGCGGGCAGGAACCTTCTTCTTCTCGATCTTGAGCAGACCGGGCAGAATGAATTTGCCGCAGCCGGCGCGCCCGAGGCTCTTGCTGATGTTCTCGGTCAGCGAGTCCATCACCATTGAAACCTGCTTCTTGTTCAGGCCCGTCGCTTCCGCCACACTGGCGAGAAGCTCAGTCTTGTTCATGGGCTTTTCCACCTTCGTCATGTTTTCCTCCTCCTTTGTTCTTCCTTAACACAAATGAAATAATAATAACCAATACGGCGTAGTTTACGGAAAAAGTTGACCGGCTTCAAAGCAAATTTTCATTTTTTCCCGTATTTTCCAGATTTTTTTCGTTATCGCAAAATCTCCCTCCGGTATACAATTTCGTTCACCACCCCAGACAAGGAGGTGGCGTGGTGCCACTGCCGTCTTTCGCAAACGCATTTGGAGCAGATATTCATCCGCGCTCCTTCGTTCGCGGATTTGAAGTAGACATTCGTCATAGGAGAATAACGTGCCTGAGACCCGCCCCAACGTGGTATTCTTTTTCACCGACGACCAGCGCTTCGACACCATCGCGGCTCTAGGCAACAGCCAGATACATACGCCCAACCTCGACCGCCTCGCGCGCGAAGGCACGACCTTTACCCATGCGCACATCATGGGCGGAAGTTGCCCGGCGGTCTGCATGCCCAGCCGCGCGATGCTGATGACCGGGCGCACGCTCTATCACCTCGAAAACTGCGGGGAAAACATTCCCGACTCGCACGCGCTGATGGGAGAAACTTTGCGCAACGCCGGTTACCGCACCTGCGGCATCGGCAAGTGGCACAACGGCACACGAGGCTATCACCGCAGTTTCACCGACGGCGCGGAAATCTATTTCGGCGGCATGTGCGACCACTGGAACGTCCCCGCCAACGATTTCGACCCGACCGGCGCCTACGACAAGCGCCTGCCGGTCTGTGTCGATCCTTCCTCCACTAACGAGGTGCGCTACCTTGCCGCCGACCACCGCCCGGCCGGGATTCACTCCACCGATTTGTTCTCGGCTGCTGCCATCGACTTCATCGACCGGCAGGAAAAGGAAAATCCGTTCTTCCTTTACCTTTCCTTCATGGCACCGCACGACCCGCGCACCATGCCGCAGGAATTTCTCGACATGTACGATCCCGACACGATCGACCTGCCTCTCAACGCCATGCGCGAACATCCATTCGACAACGGCGAACTTCGCATCCGCGACGAACTGCTGGAGGATTTCCCCCGCCTGCCGCATAGGATCAAAAAGCATATCGCCGAGTATTACGCCATGATTACACATCTTGACGCGCGCATAGGCGCGGTTATAGCCAGATTGTCGGAAAAGGGAATGCTGGATAATACCATCATCGTCTTCGCCGGGGACAACGGCCTGGCGCTGGGGCAACACGGCCTCATGGGCAAGCAGAACCTCTACGACCACAGCGTTCGCGTGCCGCTGATGTTCAAGGGACCGGGCATACCGGCGGGCGAGAGGCGCGAGTCGTTTGCGTATCTGCTGGATATCTTCCCCACGCTCTGCGAACTGACTGGACTCGACTGCCCCGACACCGTCGACGGCAAAAGCCTGGTTCCTGCTTTTGCCCATCCCGACGAACAGATTCGCCCCACGCTTTATTGCGCGTACAAATCCTGGCAACGCAGCGTGCGCGACCGGCAATACAAGCTGATCGAATATGTCGTGAACGGTGAGCGGAGAACCCAACTTTTCGACCTGAACAACGACAGGCATGAACTGAGAAACCTGGCGCGGGAACCGGAAATGAAAGACACCGTGGAACGATTGCGGAAGGAACTGAAAAGCTGGCGCGAGATGACTGACGACTTCCGCCCCGGCCAGGGCGCGGATTTCTGGGGAGGCTTCGACGCCTAGCCGGGTTAGAATGGGTTCACCCCAGTTCCAGGATTGATTTGACCTGATCCAGCAGCTGCTGGCGCATAACCGGCTTTGCCAGCAGCGCCGCCACGTTTTTTTCCGCCATGATCCGTTTCAATTTTTCCTGGTCGGCGCAGGCAGTCACCACCAGTATCCGGGGGCTGCTTTCCATCATGCCGAAAGCGACTGTCAGCTCCTCGCCGTCGCTGCCCGGCATCATCACGTCGGTGATCAGCAGATCCGGCTCGCCGGAAAAAAGCAAGTTGCGCAAACCCTCCTGCCCGTTCTCCACCAGCGTCACCTCGTGCCCCTCCTGCGAAAGCCATTTCGCGAAAATCCGCGCCAGGGAAACGTCGTCCTCCGCCAGAAGTATTTTTGCCATATATGTGCGCCTTTCGTCAGGTTATACTCATTTCGGGAAATGCTTTTCCTTGAAAGCATCAACCTTTTCCGCCAATTGTTTTTCCGACAGTATTTTCACCACGGGAAATAGCTCTGTAGCGGCGAATTTGCCGTCTTCGTAATAACTCACCCGGATAATTCCCGGTTCTGTGCCGTGGCAACGGTAAAAGTCGATCCCGGCGTTTGCCTCTTCGCTGGCTGATTGCAGGCGATCCATGAACGCGATTCCGCTTTCGCTACCCAGGGAGTGAAGTTTTTCCTCGTGCCAGAGAATCACCAGCTTCGGCGTATTATTCTTGATTTTGGCATATTCGTCCAAAGACAGTAACGGTTCGGGGATATCGCCTTCCAGCGCGGCGGTCTTCCGGCTTTCCTTCGCCTGCGCCTGTCCCTGCTTTTTCTCCTGTTCGACAGTTTTCAGGTCACGCGGCAGGAAGATCAGCCAGGGGAAATTGTCGCGTTCCCAGCGCGTCACCAGCATGTCCTCGTCGGCGGTGATGGCGTTGCCGTTGGAGGAATCATTCCAGGTGAATTCCTTGCCGGAATAAGACTTCACCACCACCAGGTGCGACACCGTCGCTCCCAGCTTGCGGAACCCCACCATGACCGGCACGCCCGCGCCAACCAGATAGCGCAATTTTTTCAACGCGGTTTTCGCGTCGCTTGTGCGGCGTACAGCCTCTTCCCGGGTCTGAACTTTGCCGCCAGCCATTTCCGGAAACAGGCACAGCCGCCCCTCGCCGCTTTCCAGCACCACCCCGCCGCGCAGGCCGTATTCCTGCAGGAACATTTTCCCCACCCCCAGCAGATTCACGCCGGGAAAATTCTTTTTCCAGGTGCCGTAGTTGGACTGCCCCTCTTCGTACTCCGGCGACATTTCACCAGTAGCCAGCAGATATTTGCGCACGGTATGGAACATGTCTTCCTGTTCCAGGTTCCAGTATTTCATCAGCATCATCGCACAGCACAGTCCGCAGAAATTCAGCTTTCCCTGATAGGTACTCGATACTTCAAGCGCGGCGGCGCTTTTTACCTGAACTGGTTTACCCTCGTCGATCTCACGCAATGTCTGCAGGATTTTCTCAATCGAATCCCCGCGTTTGTGCGCCGCCGCCTGCTGCTCGGCGGGATAGGCCGGTGAGGAAAGTACGATCGTGAAAAGAAGTATTCCGGTGGTAAATCTCATCTCGCGCCCCCCTCTGAAAACCGTCAGCGAGTATATACAATATTTTCGACGATAGCGGAAGCACATTTTGGGTTCACGCTATGCCACATGCTAAAGACGGACGTCATTCCTGTCCAGGCAGGAATGACGTCCGTCTTTGATATTTTACGCGAGTATGCGAAGGTAGAACTCAGAACTCGAACATCACCTTTTCCTTCTCCGACACCACCAGTTGCCAGATCACCAGCCCCAGGAAAACCACCCCGCCCGTGATCAATAATGTCGCTGCCGAATCCAGGTTCGCCGACTGGAAGAATTTCTCGAGCACGGAAGAGGAAAGCATATAATAACCGAAAGCGAACAGCACCAGCGAGGAAAAGAAAAACGACAGCCCCCGCACGGTATGATCCAGGTTTTCGTCGCGATATTCGCGCACTTCCTCGACCGTCTCCTTCTCCGGCGGCGGACACTGGTTGTAACATTCGCCGTAGTTGCAAACTACACCCATAAATTCGCTCTGCGCGAGATCAAGCTCCATGTCCTCGCTGCATTCGGAGCACCAGACCACGGTGTAAATCGGATCGAGCGAAAGATATTTTCCCTTGCCGTCCTTTATCCCGCCTGAGCCAAACCTGAACAGATCCACGATCCACAGCAACAGCGCCGCGCCCAGCAACCCCAGGGAAGCGTAGAGCAACGTCGGGCGCGCCGCGCCCACCGGCAACCGGTTGCAGTAGCCCAGCAGGAAAAACACCGGACGCTTTTCCTCCAGAAAAGAAGCCAGCATCCGGATCTTCATTTTCCCCAGGGTCTCGCGCAGCAATTCCTCCTGGCCATAGCCGCCGAAAGGAATCTCGACCAAGGTTTTCTTGTCGGCTGCAATCGGTTCCTCGCCGATAATTTCGGCTGGCGTCTTTTCTTTTTGGACGGATTTCTTGCCGCCGCCCTCAATGCCTTCATCCTCGCTGGAAGAGCTGAAATCGTTTCCCGACCTGATTGCTTCCTCGTCGACGGAAAGGGAGGACAGCAGGATCGCGTTCTTTTCCCTGCTTTCGGTATAAAGCTGGTTGGCCTTGACGAAATCCTTGCGGGTTTGCTCGTCGGGATATGCGCACAGGATCAGCTTGTGATTATCCAGACGGATCAGTTTCTCGGCCTTGATCTTTTCGACTGTTTCCCCGCCTTCCGGCTTGGCGTAGTCGTCGAAGTTGGCCACCACCTCGTCGGCGGTGAACTTGTACGCCACCGGCATGGCTCGCAGGCTCTGGAATGTAGGAACGCTGGCGACAAACAGCACAACGCCGCCGACCAGCAGCCCCACCTTGATGTAGCCCATTGTCTTGGAACCGACGTAGAAGCGATCCTGGCCGATAATCCCGCCAAACAGGGAAAGAAGAAATGCCCTGCCTTGATAGAGGTTGCCGGGATTAGGCTCCTGGGTGGCTGCGCCTTCGAGAAGGTTGCCGTCGCTGTCGCGCATTCTGCCCATGCCGATCATGACGAGGTCGTGCATCTGCAGGGAGAAGAGCAGCCCAAACCCCAGCGCCAGCGCCAGAGCGTAACCAACCGGGGTAGAGACGTCAGGCCCGATCATCTTGCCGGTGTCGGCGAACAACAGGCCGACAAAGCCGAGTGTGCCGACTAGTTTGGCCACGCCCATACCGGGAGAACCGAGATAAAAACGGTCTGCGCCGAATTTGCCCAGGAACAGGCTGAGCATAAACGCTGTGGACTGTTTCTTTCCGCCTCCGCTTGAGGACATGACCGGACCCCGTTTGCGCAAGCGACCACGATCCTTGCCCTTGCGCGAACGTGAGCGGCGGGAGGATTCTTGCTCTTCCTCTTCCTCCTCTTCTTCTTCGTCGTCGAGGATGTCATCCTCGATTTCCTCTTCTTCGTCGAAAATTTCGTCTTCGTCGTTCGCCATGAATATGCCTCCGAAATGGCTTAAAAGTTCAAAGCGCGGATTCCGCGACGCCCTGTCGCGAAACCCACCTGTTCATTACTTGCGCTTTCGGCAAATTTTCTTTCAAAAAACAATTCCTCTTGACGCCTAAAGCCAGATGTATTATTGATTAATGGCTCAGGTTTCCGCCTGAGATAAATGTACGGCACGGACGGAGGTTTGTCCAGCGCTAGAATACAGCCTTGTTCGGAAATCTGGTTATAATTGGTGCGGTGAGTGCCGCACTGGCAGTTTACGCAAGCGAGTCCGAACCATGAAATTCTTTCGCGCTCCCTTCGCTCGCTGATTAAGTTAACCCACAGGAGGCCATCATGTCCGATAATGCCCAGCCCGCGCCGACTCCGTTTATCTACAACCTGTTTCCCACCCTGGTGGGTGAAGTCAGCAAATGGCTGCCGCACGTGGAGCGCGCCGCCGACATGGGCTTCAACTGGGTGTTTCTCAATCCCATCCAGATCACCGGAGCTTCGGGCAGCCTGTACTCGATCCGCGACTATTTCAAGCTCAGTCCCATCCTCTTCCCGCAGGAAACCCCGGAGGAACAGTTTGAGGCGTTCCGGAAGTTCGTAAAAAAATCGCGTGAACTCGGCGTGGAAGTGATGGTCGACCTGGTCATCAACCACACCGCTTACGACAACCCCCTCACCCGCACCAACCGCAACTGGTATCGCATCAACGACGATGGCTCCATCAAGAATCCCGGCGCGGCCGACGACCACGCCCCCGGCGGCTACGTGGTCTGGGGCGACCTGTCGGAAATCGACAACGAATGCTCGCCGGATCTCCCCAACCTCTACGAATACTGGTGGAAAATGGTGGACATGTTCCTGGATCTGGGCGTGCGCGGATTCCGCTGCGACGCGGCCTACCAGATCCCGTTCGAGCTTTGGCAGATGCTGATCCGCCGGGCAAAGGAAAAAGCGCCGGACAGCCGCTTCTTCGCCGAAAGCCTGGGCTGCCCCATCGAGGACACGATCATTCTCGCCGAAGCCGGGCACGACTTCGTCTTTAATTCCGGCAAGTGGTGGGACTATCGCCAGGACTGGTTCACGGGACAACTCTCCCAATTGTGCGGCAAGACCCGTTCGGTCTGCTTCCCCGAATCGCACGACACCCAGCGCCTGGCCACTGAATGGAACGGCGACATCGACCGCATCAAGCAGCACTACCTTTTCACCGCGCTCATCACCAGCGGCATTCTCATCACCATCGGCTTCGAGTACGGCTTCCGGAAAAAGCCGCATGTCGTTCACTCCAACCCGCTCGACTACGAAGGCGCGAGTTTCGACATCACCGACTTCATCCGCGACGTGAACACGCTGAAGAAGCAGAACCGCGTCTTCCAGGAAGACAACCGGGTGGAGAAGATCAACTCCGGCAACGGCGACGTGCTGGCCTTGCGCAAGACCACGGTCGACGGCAGGGAGTCTGCGCTGCTGCTGTTCAACCTGACCCAGAATGAAAAGGAAATCCAGATCGGGACGCTGCTGAAATCCCTGGGCGCGCCGGATATGGCTCCATTCAATGTCGGCGGTTCGTCCAAGGTTCCGACCTCGATCAAGCTGCGCCGCTGGGGGACTTCGGTTATCAAACTGTAGGGAGGAGCAGGGACTAAGGCTCTAAGGGACTAGGGGACTAGGGGACTAAGGCTCAGGTCGGTGATTTTCCTGCTTGCCGTAAGTATTCCGCAATCAGGAGCTATCGGTATCGCGCCTGAAAAAAAATCTTAGCCCCTTAGTCCCTATTAAATTTCTATCACCCTTTTACTGGAAGCTGTAATAGGAGAAGTAATGCCCGAATCTGTCGAAGAACCGGCTGATAAAATCACCCCTGACACCGACGCCTGCGCGGACACGACGGAAACGTCTGAATCGGCGGATAAAGCCGTGTCCTCCACTGACCTGCCGGGACACACCGAGATCGAGCGGCCTTCGGCGGAGAACGCGGAGGACTACCGCGGCGACGACGAGACCGGCTTCGACCCGACCCTGAGCCTGCCACCGGAACTGGCGAAAAAGGTAAACGCGGATATACTGACCAGCGTGCCCTATATCGATAATTACTATAATCAGACCTATTGCTATCTCGTGCCGCGCGACCCGAAATCCCTCTACGCCATCTGGGAGGTGGGACAATCCACACGCGATTATCTGAAGGAACAATTCGGCGCCGACTTTTTCAACCACAACCGCCTGATTCTCCGCATCAGCCAGGTCACCGGCATTGAGTTCAGCGGCAAAAACGCCCTCAGCTTTTTCGAGATAGACGACCGCCTCGACGACAAGGTCGAATACTGGCTGAACGTCCAGCCCGACAACGACTATATCGCCGAAATCGGCTACCGCGCCAAGGGCACGGAATTTTTTGAAGTAGTCGCCCGCTCCAACACTGCCCGCGCGCCCAAGGGCTATCCCACCGGGCATGAGCCGCACCGCAACTGGACAAAGATCGAGGTCGATCCCAACACCTTCGTCGTGCCGGTCAAGCCAGAGGACTGGCGTTTCAACCAGTATCATTATTGGAAGGAACGCACCCACGCCGCGCCGGAGGAAAAGGGCTACTGGTCGCTGGTTCTGCACCAGCACCTGCCATTCGTGCGCCATCCGGAATACCGGGTATCGCTGGAAGAACAATGGTTTTTCGAAGCCGTGGTCAGCGTCTATACGCAACTGATAAACATGTTCTGGCGGCTGGAGCGGGACAAGATCGACTTCCGCCTCACCGTCAGCCTGACGCCGTCGCTGCTGGCGATGATGCAAGATCCGATGCTGAAAAAACGCGCCTCGGCGCACATCGACCAGTGCATTGCCCTTGCCACCCGCGAACGCGACAACTCCCACGGCGCGCCCTACCACGACACGGTCGAGCATATCCTGCATAAATTCTGGGTCGCCAAGGAAGTTTTCGACGCCTACGAAGGCGACCTGACGCGGGGCTACCGCGATTTCCAGAATCTGGGCAAGCTGGAGGTCATCACCTGCCCCGCCACGCACATGCTGCTGCCGCTGTACCTGCACCAGCCGGAAGCCATCCGCGCGGAACTGGCCACCGCCTGCAAGCAGTACGAACGCACCTTCGGGCGCGCGCCTCGCGGAATATGGCTGCCGGAGCACGCCTTTACGCCGGGGCTGGACAAGTTCCTAGCCGAATTCGGCATCAAATGGTTCCTGGTCAACGCCAACGGCATGACCGAAGGCGACACCCGCTCGCAATACGGCACCAACGCCCCCGTCATCACTCCCAATGGAGTCGCCTGTTTCGGCATCGACCAGGAGACGCGCAACACCGTCTGGTCGCGCGACGGCGGCTATCCGGGACACCCGAATTACAAGGAATGGTATCGCGACCTGGGGTACGAATCGGACTGGGACTATCTGCCGGAGTATTTCAAGACCGCTAACGTCCGCCGCAACACCGGGCTGAAGTATTACCGCATCACCTCCAAGACTTCAGAACTCGGCGACAAGGATTATTACAAGCCTCTCTGGGCCGAAGGCACGGTACATGAGCAGGCCGGGCAGTTTGTCTACTACCGAGGAGCGCAGGCCAACCACGTCAACCACACCTCTGGCACCAAGCCCCATGTCCTCAGCGCCTACGACGCGGAACTGTTCGGGCACTGGTGGGAAGAGGGGCCGCTGTGGCTGGAGTCGGTGTTCCGCAAGCTCTGCTGCGACCAGGTGGAAGTGCGCCCCGTCACCCCCAGCGAATATCTGGCGGAAAAGCCGGATCACCAGAAACTCATGCCCGGCGCGTCCAGTTGGGGCAAGAAGGATTATTTCCAGACCTGGGTGGACGGGCGCGAATACCAGCCCAACTGCTGGGTTTACCGCCACTTCTTCCGCCTGCAGGACAAGATGGCGGAACTGGCGACGAAACACCTGGAATGCGAGGACGAGCTTGTCATCCGCGCGCTGAACCAGGCGGGACGGTCGCTGCTTCTGGCGGTCGCGAGCGACTGGGGCTTCCTGATGGAGACGGGCCAGGCGGTGCGCTATTCGGAAATCCAGATCGTCAGCCATATCGCCCGCACGAAAGCTTTACTCGAGCAGATCGAAAAAGGCAAGATAGATGAAAACTATCTCTGCACCCTGGAATCGGCTGACACGATTTTCCCGTACGAGGATATGGATTACAAGGTGTTCGCGCGGGCATAATTCAACCTAAACCCATTGTTCAAAATACTTTACGTCTATTTACCGGCGCGAGACCATCTGGATTCGCGCCGTTTTTTCTTTACCTATAATTATATATACACGTATTAATTGTTTCACGTGAAACATTTTTTCAGTGTTGCGACGAAAAAAATGGGGATTGTTTTGGTGGGAAGCTGGAAATTTATTATACGTTTTACGCATAACAGCTAATCCCGGCAAACCTTTAATCCCCCACTATATCCAAAGGAGAAAACTGGTAGCGGTGTATGCGTCGCGAATTTCGGATTCGGTTGCGAGATATCGGCAAAAGGTTTCACTTGGGGATATAGAGGTGATGTCTGGCAGTTCGCAAGCGGTGGGAGTTGGTCAGGCGGCGTGGCGCAGGTGATGGCCGAACGGGTATTTGCCGCCTGCCCCGGTTTCGCTCCAAACGCTGATCGCGTTTTCCGCTAATGTGCCGTGTGCAGAGCACGCGCTTCGGCTGTTCGCCGAAGTCTCCACGCATGGTCGCGTCTTTGGCGCATGATTATATTGGGACTATGGGCGAATCACTCAGGGTGTTTCAATACCATATTGTTTCAGTTTGGCGTAGAGGGTGGAGCGGTCGATGCCCAGGACTTCGGCGGCTTTTTTCTTGTTGCCGTTGACTTGCGTCAAGACCGCGTCGATGTGCTCACGCTCGACATCGGCGAGGGTGCGCAAGCCTCCGGCCGCTCCTGGTACGCGCAGGTTTTGCGTGCCGGAAATTTCCGTTGGAAGATCCGACGGGGAAATTTCGCTGCCCCGCGCCAGAATAACCATCCTTTCCACGGCGTTACGCAACTCCCGCACGTTGCCCGGCCAGGGATATTTCAGGCACAGGTCGACGACTTCCGCCGACAGAGCCATGTTCGGCCTGCCGCAGCGCTCGCCGAAAAAGCGGACAAAGTGACGCAACAGCAGCGGCACGTCGGTCGCGCGTTTCCGCAACGGCGGCAACTCCACCATCAGGATATTCAGGCGGTAATACAAATCGCGGCGGAATTTGCCTTCCTCCACCTGCCGGGCAAGGTCGCGGTTAGTGGCGGCGACTACCCGGACGTCGATATGCCGCACGCCCGCCTCGCCCACGGGAGTGATTTCCCCCTCCTCCAGCACGCGCAGCAGTTTCGCCTGGATCGGCTCCGACAGTTCGCCGACTTCATCCAAGAAGATCGTCCCCCCGTCGGCGGCGAGGAAGCGTCCGGGACGCGACTTGTCCGCGCCGGTGAAGGCGCCGCGTTCGTGGCCGAACAGTTCCGCCTCGGCCAGGTTTTCCGCCAGCGCCGCGCAATTGACAATGACGAAGGGCCGGTCGACGCGGGGGCTGGATTTGTGGATGGCGCGCGCGATCAGTTCCTTGCCGGTGCCGCTTTCGCCCAGGATCAGTACGCCCGCGTCGGTGGGAGAGGCGCGCTCGATGAAATCGTAAACCTGTCGCAGGGCGTGAGCCTCGCCGACGAAACCTTTCGGGCCGGACAGTTCTGCCTCCAGCCGGTCACGGCTTTCGCGAAGCTCGGAAATGCGCTTGATATTCAACAGCGCCACGGAACATTGCAACCCCGCGGCGCTGGCCAGTTCCAGTTCCTCACCCTTGAAAGGCTCGGCCTCGCCCATGCGGTCGAGGTAAAGCGCGCCCAGCAGTTCGCCGCCCACGATCAGCGGCACGCAGATGGCGGCGGTGATCTGCCCGGCGGCGACGCTGCGCGCGTCGCGGAAACGCTCGTCCTCACGGAGATTGCTCATAACCGCGATTTTTTCCCGCGCCGCCTGGGTGACGACCGAAGTGGAATAAGGCAGTTCGTAAATGCGCCGGAGATGCGGTTTCAGTTTCCGTTCAACCGGACGCATACCCTCGTCCTTGCCGGAAAAAAGGAACACGCGGTCAGCCTGGATGGATTTGGTCAGCCCGTCCTCCAGCGCCTGCGCGAGACTGACCAGGTCGGACGCCTCCTCCGAGACGCGCGCGAGGTCGAGGAGGAAGCGCAGGTTCTTGACCACGCCGCCCGCCGGGGAAGCGTCATCGCTCAGCAGCGGCAGCGCCTGCGTATCCATGACCTGCAAAATGGTTTCCGGCTCCGGCAAATATTCGGCGGCGGGAGCAATGCCGCGCAGGATAAAAACCATTTTTGTCTGGCCGACAGAAATTTCGTCGCCGTCCCTGAGTTGGCGTTCGCCCCGGACAGTCGCGCCGTTGACGATGGTGCCGTTGGACGAGCCCAAGTCGCGCAAAAGGTAGGAGTCGGCTTTCTGGCGGACAATCTCGGCGTGCCTGCGGCTGGAGCGGCTGTCCTCCAGCTTGACGTCGCAGTCGCCCTCGCGGCCGACGACGTTACTCGGGCGGTCGACGACGTACACGCGCCCCGCGCCCGGCCCCTCGATTATTTCCAGCGTCGCCATGGCGTTATCTCTTTTTCAGCACCAGCAGCACTTCTTCCGCGTGCAGGTTGTCGTCGCCGCGCAATTCCCGCACCTCGCCTTCGGAAAGGACGAAGCCCCGGTCGATCACGACGGCCGCCGCTTCCGCCCAATCCAGAAAATCGTTCAGGGCAAAGAGGTGGATATTGGGGGTATCGTACCACTTGTACGGCAGCCACTCGGTAATCGGCATCCGCCCGCGCACGGTGAGGTCAAGCCGCACGCGCCAGTAGGCGAAATTGGGAAATGACACAATACCTTTGCGCCCGACCCGCAGCATTTCGCCCAGCATCAGATCGGGCCGCTTCAGGGTCTGCAGGGTTTCCTCAAGAATGACGTAATCGAAACTGGCATCCCCAAAACCCTTCAAACCTGCGTCGAGGTCGCCCTGGAAAACCGGCACGCCGCGCTCCACGCACTCGAACACCTGTGCGAGGTCGAGTTCGATACCTTGCCCGAACACGTTTTTTTCGCGCATCAGCCGCTCCAGCAGTTTGCCGTTGCCGCAACCGAGGTCTAACACGGAAGCGCCCTTGCCGATTTCCTTTTCGATCAGCGCGTCCTGCCACCGCGAAACCGGTTCTCCGCTTTCCGTTTTCGCGCGCGGAGCGGAAGACCCCACGTGCTCCAGGAAATCCACGATCTTGGTCGAGCCGATTCCCAGCAGCGAGGGGTCGATTTTCCCCAGCAGCAGCTTGCCGAGGGCTTGCAGAGACTGCTGATTGACGTTATCCTGTTTCCTGCGCATGTTATTTTCCCGCAGCCAAAAAGCTTTTTAACAATCGCCCCACCGTTTCCGCCTCGACCAGGAAGGCGTCATGCCCGAAGCTGGAAGGCACCTCCACCAGCGACACCGGGCGGTTGCAGCGGCAGAACGCCAGCGCCAGCTTTCGCGTGTCGGCGGGGGAATACAGCCAGTCGCTGGAGAAAGACACCAGTAGCATCCGCGCTCTGGTTCTGCCGCAAGCCTTCACCAGATCCCCCTCTCCCCACTGTTCGGCGGCGTCGTAGTAATCCATCGCGCGCGTGATGTAGAGATAACTGTTGGCATCGAACCGTTCGACAAAAGAACGACCCTGATAATCCAGGTAACTCTCGACCGCGAATTCCACGCCGAATCCGAAATCGGGCTTTTCCTTATCCTGCAGGCGGCGGCCGAACTTGTCGATCATGCCTTCGTCGGACAGATAGGTGATATGCGCCAGCATCCGCGCGGCGGCAAGGCCATTGTGCGGGCGGGCAGAAGCATGGTAGTAGTCGCCGGCCGCGAAATTCGGATCGTTCATGATCGAGTAGCGCCCCACGGCGTTGAAAGCGACGCCTTGAGTGGAAAGCCGCGCCGCCGCCGCCAGGACGACGCAGTTGTCGACCATATCCGGATAGGCCAGCGCCCACTCCAGCGCCTGCTGGCCGCCCAGCGAGCCGCCGATTACGGCGTAAATGCGCTCAATGCCGAGTTGATCGAGCAGGAGTTTCTGCAGCCGCGTCCAATCGCTGACCGTGACAACGGGGAAGCTTATGCCATATTCCTGACCGGTAGCGGGATTGACAGACGAGGGGCCGGTGGTGCCGTAGCAGCTTCCCAGGTAGTTGGAGCAGATGATGAAATATTTATTCGTGTCCAACGCCTTACCCGGGCCGATAACCGAGTCCCACCAACCGGGCTTGCGCTTGCGCCAAAGCCGCCCCGAGGCGTCGGCGTTTTTGTCCCAGCCCGCCGCATGGGCGTCGCCGCTAAGGGCGTGGCCGATCAGGACAACATTGTCGCGTTTACGCGAAAGCTTGCCGTAACACTCGTATTCGACATCGACGGGGAAAAGCTCCCTGCCGCTTTGCAGTCGGAAGGGATTCTTTTCATCCGCCAGCCGGGCGACCTTGGCCTTGATCCAACCGACCGAGGACGCGCTGTCGGGACTATCGTACATTTTTTCATTTTTCGACATGGCGGCACATCTCTCACGCGCGAACTATTTTCGCCTTGGCCTTCCGACAATTCTTCATGGCATTGCGAGTATCGATAATCAGCTTCGCCGCCTCGCCCAGCATCTGGTAATCGACATCGGTGTGGTCGGTAGCGATCAGCACGGCGTCGTACTTCGCGACGCTGGCGCGGGTCAACGGCACCGACTTCATTTTATATTTGTACTTCCGGGTCGCAGGCAGAACCGGCACGAAGGGGTCGTGATACTCGACCAGCGCGCCATGATGGCGCAGCAGTTCAATCAGCCGCAGCGACGGCGACTCGCGCATGTCGTCCACGTTTTTCTTATACGCCACGCCCATCAGCAGGATTTTGCTGCCTTTGAGGCTTTTGCAGCAGTCGTTGAGCGCGTTCTGGGTCTTGTCGACCACGAATTCCGGCATCGAGGTATTGATCTCACCGGCCAGTTCGATGAATCGGGTCGGGATCTCGAATTCGCGAGCGCGCCAGGTCAGGTAGAACGGGTCGATGGGAATGCAGTGCCCACCCAAACCGGGGCCGGGATAAAACGGCATATAGCCAAACGGCTTGGACTTCGCTGCCTCGATCACTTCCCAGATATTGATGCCCATCCGCTCGAAGACGATTTTCAGCTCGTTCACCAGCGCGATATTGACGGAGCGGAAAATATTTTCCAGCAGCTTGGTCGCCTCGGCGGCGTCGGGACTGGAGACGGGAATAGTGCCCACCACGACCGCGTCATACAGCTTGCACGCCAGTTGCAGACAATCCCTGGACAGACCGCCCACCACCTTGGGGATCGTGTGGGTGGAGAAATTCGGGTTGCCGGGGTCTTCGCGTTCGGGCGAAAAAGCGAGGAAGAAATCCGTTCCCGCTTTCAAGCCTTTCGCTTCCAGCGGCGGCTGCACCACCTCGCGCGTGGTGCCGGGATAGGTAGTGCTTTCCAGCACGATCAGTTGCCCCTTGCGCAGGTATTTTGCAATTGTAGTGGTTGTGGAGACGATATAGGTCATGTCTGGTTCGCGGTGGGCGGTGAGCGGCGTCGGCACGCAGATAATGACGCAATCGGCGTTTTTCAACTCGGCGAAATCATTCGTCGCCCGGCACTGCTTGCGCGAGGTAATTTCCTGAACCGCGGCGGAGGGGATGTGTTTGATGTAACCTTTGCCCGCGTTTACGTTTTTCACCTTTTTTTCGTCCAGATCGAAACCGATCACGGGGAACCCAGCCTTGGCAAATTCTATCGCCAGCGGCAGGCCGACATAACCAAGGCCGATGATCCCCACGGTGGCGGTGCGGGCTTCTATTTTCGACAGCAATTTAGCGGACAGGGCGTTAGGCATCTTACTCCTCCTCCATGTAGAGTTAAAATCAATTCAGCGACCCCGGCAGAGACGCGACGAAATCCCTGATCTCGTCGCGCACGCGCCGGTAAACATCAAGCACATCCTCGTCGTTGCCTTCGGCCGAAGCGGCGGCAGGCGGATCGATAAAAGCATGATGAAAAACTTTTCCGTGGCCCGGATAAACCGGACAGACCTCCCGCACATGGTCGCACACGGTTATGACATAATCAAACTCGGCATCCTTGAATATGCTTACATGCTTGCTATGCTGCGCAGAGATATCAACTCCGGCCTCCCGCATCACCCGCACCGCGATAGGATCGATGTCTCCGGCGGATATTCCCGCGGAAAAAGCCTCTATTTCAAGGGGCTTCAGAAACCGCGCCCAACCTTCCGCCATCTGGCTGCGGCAGGCGTTCCCGCTGCACAGAAACAGCATCCTGATTTTTTCAGGCATAAAAGACCTTTATGGCAGCAACGACTTCCCGCATCTCCCCGTCGGTCAGTTCGGGAAAAATAGGCAACGCCAGAGTTTCACGCGCCGCCTGTTCGCTGACGGGAAAATCACCTTTTTTGCAGCCCAGATGGCTGAAACACTTCTGCTCGTGCATGGGAACGGGATAATAGATTTCGCTGCCAATGCCCTTTTCCTTGAGGTGCTTCATCAGATCGTCGCGGCGCGGCGCACGGATCACGAACTGGTTATAGATGTGCCGTCCGTATTTTTCCGCAGGCAGAACGACGGTCGCAAGTCCCGCCTCGGCAAACAGGCGGCGATATTTGTCCGCGTTTTCCTTGCGCTTACCGCTCCAAGCATCTAAATGCGGCAGTTTCACCGAAAGCACTGCGGCCTGCATTGGATCCAGCCGGAAATTGCCGCCGATCAGCGAGTGATAATACTTCGGCTTGGAACCGTGCGCGCGCAGCACGCGCAGCTTTTCGGCCAGAGCGTCGTCGTTCGTGACAACCATGCCACCGTCGCCGAACGCGCCCAGATTTTTACTGGGGAAAAAACTGAAACAGCCCATTCTGCCTATAGAGCCAACCCTCTGGCCGTTGAACTCGGTGCCGATAGCCTGGGCGGCGTCCTCGATCACCGGCACCCCGGCGGCGTCGGCCAGAAGCATGATTCCGTCCATCTTCGCCGACTGTCCATAAAGATGGACAGGTATGATCGCCTTGGTTTTTTTATTAAGCAGCGGTTCGACTTTTGCCGGGTCTATATTATATGTATCTGCCTCAATGTCGGCGAAAACCGGCGTCGCCCCCAGGCGCGAAATCGCTCCGGCGGTGGCGAAAAAAGTGTATGGTGTGGTAATGACCTCGTCGCCGGAGCCGATGTCAAGCGCCATCAGCGCCACCAGCAGGGCATCGCTGCCGGAAGAAACGCCTATGCCGTGTTTCGCATTTACATACGCCGCGACGGCAACCTCAAGCTCCTCGACTTTGGGGCCGAGAATATAGCGGGTCGAGCGAGCCACCTCGATCAGGGCGGCTTCGATTTTATCCTGCAGCGGTTCGTATTGACGCTTCAGATCAAGCAGCGGCACAGCCATCGGTTTCATCCTTTATATACGGTCAGATTTCATCCTCGGGAAATACCTCATCGTTTTTCAGCACGTATCTCCTGCCGTCCTCGCCGACAGCGAGATTGTTTTCGTCGAAATGCAGTTTCGTGCCGCAAATCCCGACCCAGCCATGTTGCCGCGCGGGATTGCCGTAGACCAAGGCGAAGGGCTTGATGTCTTTAGTAACCACGGAACCGGAGCCGACCATCGCGTAACGCCCTACAGTATTGCCACAGATGATGACGGAACCGGCGCCAACGCTGCACCCCTTGCACAAGCGCGTAGGCAGATACTCGTGCTTGCGGGAGATGAAAGAACGCGGATTGAGCACGTTGGTGAACACCATGTGGGGGCCGCAGAAAGCGTCGTCCTCAATGGTAACCGCGTCGTAGACGCTGATGCCGTTCTGCAGGCGGACGTTGTCTCCTATCACCGCCGCTCCGGCGATGCAACACCCTTGGCCGATACCGCAGTTGCTGCCTATTTTCGCTCCTTTGAGCACGTGGGAGAAATGCCAGATTTTCGTGCCTGCGCCGATTTCCGCGCCTTCGTCGACAATGGAACTTTCATGGACATAATATTCTTTTTTACCGCCCACCTGGATTCTCCTGGCAAAAAAACGAATCATAAATTCGCGCGCGTCGCAACAGGCAATGAACGACCGCACCAGTGCCCTACGTGAAACAAGTAACAGCGCCTGTCGGAAAAATGTATTATCGAAAGCGGAAGACTGGCGTCAAGACAATTAGCCTGATTTTCTGGCAGACAGATTATATTCCCCCCTGCCGATTGAAGCGGAGAGGCGAATCTGGTAAACTTTATCCGGTTACGGTTGAAGGCGGCGCGACTCGACTTTCGTTCCATTTAACATCTACTACATTGTTGCCGACAGGAGATTTCAGTGCAGGAATTTTACGCGGAAGCGTCGCGGCGACTGGCCGCTATTACCGGAATCAGCGAAGCGGACATACTGCCGGTCTTGCAGCGTCCGCCGAAACCAGGCATGGGCGAAATCGGGTTTCCCTGTTTTTCCCTGGCGAAGGAACAGAAAATATCTCCGCCACAAGTGGCACAGGAATTGGCGGGAAAAATCCAGACCGGCGCGCCCTTCGCCGAAATCAAACAGGTCGGCCCCTATCTCAACTTTTTTCTTTCGCAAACCGCGCTGGCGGAAAATTCCGTCGGAAGGATTCTGCCTGCGCCGGAAAACTGGTGGCGATCCGACGCCGGCAAAGATAAGACCGTGGTCATCGACTATTCCTCGCCCAACATCGCCAAGCCGCTGGGCGTGCATCATATCCGCAGCACCATGCTCGGTGCGGCGCTGTGCCGCCTCTACGCCGCGCGCGGCTGGCGGGTAGTGGCGGTGAACCATCTGGGGGACTGGGGCACCAATTTCGGGCAGCTCATGGTCAGCTACAAGCGGGCGGAAGCCGACAACCCAAACGTACCGGTCGACATTGACGCCCTACTTAAGCTTTACGTAAAATTCCACGCTGACGCCGAGCATGACGAAACTCTCAACGACGAGGCTCGCAACTGGTTCAAAAAACTGGAGGACGGCGACTCAGAAGCGGTGCGGCTGTGGAAGGTCTTTGTCGAGGAAAGCCTGAAAGGACTGAAGAACCTCTACCAGAGACTGAACGTCTCTTTCGATCATTATACCGGCGAAAGTTTTTTCAACGACAAAATGGAAGAGACGGCGGCGCGAATCGCGGCGAGGAATCTGCTGACGAAAAGCGACGGCGCGCAGGTGGTCGATCTGGAGAAATACGACATGCCCCCCTGCCTGATCAAGAAAAGCGACGGGGCGACGACCTACGCCACCCGCGACCTCGCCGCCGCCGAATACCGTCAGCGCGAATACGGTTTTGCCAAATGCCTCTACGTCGTCGCCAACCAGCAGGAGCTGCACTTCCGACAGGTTTTTCAGACGCTGGAGTTGATGGGTTACGACTGGGCGTCGGGCTGCGAACACGTCAAGTTCGGGATGCTGTCTTTCGGCAAGGGCGTATTCGGCGACGGCAACGTCACCGGCAGCACCCGCAAGGGCAACGTGATTTTCCTGGAAGATGTGCTGGATCGCGCCGTCGCCCAGGCGAAGGAAATCATTTCGGAAAACGCACGCGACGACGAGATAAAACGCGACCTCGACGCCCTGGCAGAGCAGGTGGGGGTAGGCGCGATCGTGTTCAGCGAATTCCTGCAACGTAGAATGAAAGACGTCACCTTCACCTGGGAAAAGGCGCTGAATCTGCATGGTGATTCCGGACCCTATCTACAATATACCCACGCACGTCTCTCCTCGCTCAAGGGCAGGTTCGGCCGCGAACTGCCGCAGGAAATCAACTATGCCCGACTCGCCAGCGAAAGCGAACGGGCGGTGATGCTGGCGCTGTCCGGATTTTCCGGCGCGCTGGATCGCGCCCTCGCCGAGAACGAACCGAGCATCGTCGCGGAATATCTGCTGGAACTCTGCTCTGTTTTCAACCGCATGTTCACCGACAAGGAAAACCACCGCATCGTCAGCGAGGATGAGGAACTTTCCGCCGCGCGCGTGGCGCTGGTGGAAGCGGTACGCCTGACTCTCGCCGAGGGACTGCGCCTGTTGGGTCTGGAAGCGCCGGTAAAAATGTAAAGGCGACATGTGAAACGATTTCTGTTCATAGTCAGCGTTTTCCTGTTGCCGTGCGGCCTGTCCGCCGCTTCCGACTGGAACGAGTACAGCGGGGTCGCTCACGAACTGGCGGGCGAGCGGCTGGAGTTGCGGGACGAGCCGCTGGCCGCGCAGTTTGAATATATGGAAGCGTTGAAAGCGGCGCTGGCTTACGCCGAACTTGGCGCGAACGAGAACGGCCTGGCCTGGGCGCGGGCGGAATACCTGCTGGAAAAAATCCACCGCCTGAACCGGGAAAATTGTCTCCACCAGGATTTCCGCCAGTTTCTGCAAGATGTTGAATCTATTTTAAAAGAACGCGGCAAGCAGGTTCCTCCCGCTTTTTCCGCGAGAAAAACCTATTACTCCGCCAGCGCCTACCTGCAATCCGGAGAAGCGGAAAAGGCGCGCGCGGAACCACATAAGCTTTCCTTGATTACCAAGTGGCAAATCCTCGGAGCATTCGACAACGACCAGGGGTTTGACACCGATTACATCGGCGAAGACAGGACGCCGGATTTTTCCGCAAGTTATGCGGGCAGAAAAAAAGCTGTGCGCTGGCGCATATTTGAATCCCGCGATCCCTTGGGCGTAGTCAATCCCGGAGAACTGTTCCGACCAAACGAACAGGCGTCGGGTTATTTCGCCACTTACATTTATTCTCCGGATGATCGGCAAGCAATGTTGCGTCTCGGTTCTGACGGCTACTGGAAAATCTGGCTTAACCGTCAGGCAGTTTTTTCCGGCAACGAAGACCGGACTCTCGCTTTAGACCAGAACGAAAAACGCGTCTGCCTGCGCCAGGGCTGGAACCTGCTGTTGTTGAAGACCGGAGTCGTCACCGGCGACTGGCGTTTTCTCCTGCGCCTGACTTCCGCGTCAGGCGCGCCGTTCACCGATCTGAAATATGACATGTCGCCGCACGAAATAAATTCTTCAAGTCCAATTGACCCAACCGCTTTTCCTGGGGGCGAAGGCGCGACCAATATTCTGACTGCCTATCTGCAAAATGAAAAAAATGACAGCCGGGCATATCTCTACCTGGGTCGCCTGTTGTCGTGGCGAAATATTTTCGGCGACAGCGCAACTCACGCGCGGATGCTGCTGGACAACGGCGCGCGCCTTTCCGGCGACGATCCCGCCGCGCTCTATTCACTCTCCGAAACCTTGCGCAGCGAAAGCGTGCTTGACCGCGACGAAAATCTGCGACTGTCGGTTCTGCGGCGGCTGCGCGAAAACGGGCAGGCACCGGTAATTTCCAATCTGTTGCTGGCCGAACATTATCTTGGAGGCAAGTATAATCTCGCTGAAGCGGAAAACTGTGCCCGCGAGGCTTTGCGGGAAAATCCGCAATCACAGCGCGCCCTGCTGCTGCTGGAGAAAATTCACTCCAGACGCGGCCTGTCAGCGCAAGCCTCGCTGGAAACGAAACACGCTCTCGCCGCCAATCCACTGTCGCTGTCTGCGCTCAAGGAAGACTGCAGGCAGGCGCTGATCGCTGGCGATTTTGTCAGAATTCTGAACGCCTGCAGCCTCGCCGTGCGGCTTGACGCCACCGATGAGGAACTGCTGACTTACCGCCTGACCGCACTGAACGAAACCGGGCAACAGGAAAAAGCGCTGGAAACGATCCGCGCTTTTCTAGAACTGAAGCCGTATTCCGAACGCGCGCACCGGTTGCTGCGGGAAAAATTATTCGCCGCCCGCGCTTATCCCGCCGCGCTTGCCGCAACCGAGGATCGCCTTGCGTTCTGCCCCGACGACGCCGACGCCTGGGAAGCGAAAGGCAACTGCCTGCATCTGCTGGGAAAAAACACTGAAGCTGTTTCTGCCTGGAACGAAGCGCTGGCGTTGGGGGGCGGCTCGCAAAAATTGTCTGACTACCAGGAGTTTCTCGGTCTGAAATCCAACACTGAAAATAGCGATACCTCCGTAATATCGGAACTGATCCGGCAAAGCGCCGCATTCTGCCAGAACCGGAATTCGCCAGTCGTGTTTCTTCTGTGCGAGGACGCCGAAACGCTCAAGCCCGACAACCTGCGCTCCCGCCGCTGCACGCGGTTGGTGAAAATCCTGAACCGGGAAGGGGCTGATACTTTTTCGCGGTACGAAATTTCCTTCCGGCGCGACCTCGAACAGCTTGACGTGATTTCCGCCCGGGTGATTCCGGAAGATGGGCGCCCCGTCCGCCACGGCTTTTCCTCAGGCAACGCGGTTTATTTTCCCGGCCTCGTTCCCGGCGACGTGGTCGAACTTTCCTATCGCCTCAACCGGCACAAGCGCGACGAATTCGGCAGCTATTTCGGTTACATCTATCGCTTCCAGAAAGACGCGCCGGTTTTCATTTCCCGCTACCTGCTCGACACCCCCGAAGGTTTCGCAATCCATGCCCATGTCGGCAACGGCGCACCGCAAGCACGTGAATCCCACGCCAATGGCCGCAAAACTTTTTCCTGGGAGATGCGGGAACTACCGGCCATAACCGACGAACCGTTCATGCCGCATCCGGATGAATTCGTGCCCGCGGTGCAAGTTTCTACCTTTGCCGACTGGCGCTCCTTTGGCCAGTGGTACGAACACCTGATCGACGGTCAAGCTGAGTCCGCGCCGGAAATACGTACACTGGCCAACTCCCTTACCGACGGCATCAATTCGGACGAGGCGAAACTGGCGGCGCTGTTCAAATGGGTGTCGCTCAACATCCGCAACACAGGCTGGGAATACGGCATTTACGGATTCAAGCCCTATTCCGCACCAAACGTGCTGACGCGCGGCTTCGGCGACTGCAAGGACAAGACCAACCTGCTTAACGCCCTGGCGCGGGTCGCCGGTTTCGACGCCAAACCTGCGCTGCTACGCACCTCCAGCGGCGCGTCTCCTGCCGGGGCAATAATTATGCAGGATCTCGCGCTGCCAATCATGAATCATTTCAACCATTGCATCAGCGTCGTCTTACTTCAGGGAAAGACCTATTTTCTCGACGCCACCCGTCTCTATCGGGGGCTGGACGAAATTCCTGCCAGCATCGCCGGTACGCCCGCGCTGCTGGTTGACGGCGGCAACTCCCGCCTCATCACTGTTCCGGGCGAATCTGTCACTTCGCACACGCTGCTGGAAAACACGCGCCTGACGCTATCGGCCGACGGCAAGGCGGAGATTGAGCAGGACATTTCCGGCACCGGGATCACCTCGGTTTTTCTGCGTGCCTATTTTCGCAAATACGCCAACCAGGAACACCTGGTCATGCTCCACTTCGCGCGCAATCTCTGGGGCGAAGCCGCCACCGCGACCGCTGAGTTCAAGGATGGTGAGACTTGCTCGCTCGCCTGCCGCGCGCCGGTTCCTGCCTATGCCGCCGCGACTGATAACAGCTTGCGTTTTTCCCTGCCTAAAAATTTCCTGTTTGGTGAAATTGGCGCCAAGGCTGCCTTCCCGGAAAAAATGATGGATTTCACCCTATGTTCCCGCCGATTCCACGACTTGCTGCTGCCTTATCCTTTTTCGCAAAGACGCAATTACGTCATTACCATCCCGCAAGGTTTCTCGCTGATTGGCCAACTGCCTCAGATTTACGAGGAAGACAGCTTCGGCAAGATCGAGGTGAAAACCGAAGCCGCCCATCGTGAAATCAGAATATCCTGCGAACTGCTGCTTAAAACCTCCCGCATCCCGGTAGCGGATTACGCCAAGTTCCGCCGCTTCTGCCGCCTGGCCGACGCGCTGTTAGAAACAGCGATCGTACTGGAGAAAAAATGAGGCTGACCGCAGTTGTCCTCTTGCTGTTTTTTTCCCGGCTGCTCCCGGCGGGAGAGGCGCTGTCTGAACGCGAAGATTCGTCTATCGCGGAACTGCTCCGCCATCCGCACAAAGCACGCGGCGACACACAGGCTTATTTCGCCAGCCTGCTCGATACCGCCAGCGCCTCGCCCTCGCCTGCCGTTGCCGAATTTGCCCTGCGCCTTGCCGCCGATATCCCCCTTGACGAAATTCAGATAAATGATACTCACCTCACTGCGCTGAACTCTCTCGCCGATGCCGTTGATAAGGATCAGGAAATCAGGCGGCAGGCGTCGGCGCTGCTGTCGGTTCTGCTAGAGCGCAGGGGGAAGTTTATCGAATCAGCCTCGGCCAATCGCAAATCGGGACTGGTCGCCAACTGGTTTGTCGCCGGATCGTATGGCGATAATCTCCGCGCCGATTATTACCGTCAATTTTCCCCAGAATCTCCTGCCGCCAATCAGGATTTATGGAAGCCCCTGCCCTATCAATACCGCGCGGGATTTGTCTATCCGCTCGAATACGTCTATCCGCGCCGGGGCGTCGTTTACGCCTCGGCCTATTTCGAAACGCAAGCTGCGGGAAAATTATCTGTCCTCGTCGTCTCTGATAATCCTTTCATCGTTTTTCTCGACCGCCAGCCGGTATTTTCCGCCGACCGGCTTAGGGAAAATATTCCAGACGAAATCACGTTGGAAGTGGAGCTGCCTGCCGGTCGCCATCAGCTTATGCTCAAGCTTGGCCTGGAAAGCAAATCAACCGAGGTCAAGATTTTTCTGTGGGGGAATAATACCGGCGCCGTCAAATTTCTGAAAACCCCGGTCGAACCTGCCGTCGCCAAAAAACCTTATGCCGTTTCGGTCGGCCGCGACAGGCTGCTGGAGAAGATTTCCGGTTCCCGCCAGACCGGATCGACTCTGGCCGAGTCCGTGCTTTCCGGCCTGCTCGGAGACAAGGACGAATCTCTTCGACTTTCCGCCGTTGCGGCGGAGTCTCCTGACAAGAGCGGATTCGCCAGCCTGAACGCGGCGCAGGCTTATTATCGCTATAGCGATTTTTCCTACCTTTACCGACGCGGCGCGGCGGAAAAATCCTGCGCCCGGGCGGTGGAATATAATCCCGCACTCGCGCCAGCTCTGGTCATGCTGGGAGAACTGCAAGCGGCGCGCGGCGAATACGGTCAGGCATTTTCCAATTACCGGAAAGCGCTTGCAATCAATCCCGTTGCGTTCGCCTCGCAACGCGCGCTGTTCCGCCTGCTCTGCTCGCGCAAATTCTTTCCAGAGGCAAACGAACTGCTGGCAAAGATTCTCTCCGCTCATGCCGCGACAGTTGCCGCGCACCGGCTGGCGCTGGATTTCGGCAGGGAGACCGGCAGGCCGGAAATCGCGCGCGCGGCGCTGGAGAACCTCGTCGCTCTCGACGCCACCGATGCGGGGGCGCGGCTGCTGCTGCAAAAGTTCCGCTTCCGCGCCGGACTGCCGCTTGATCGTCGCCAGCTCACGCTGCTGGCCCTGGGCGACCGCCTGCCGCCGCCGCTCGCGCCGGAACTGATTGGCCTCTATCAGAATTCGAGAAAAGTCGAAGATGCCCTGGCCTGCTGCGGGCTGATGCTGAAAAGATTTCCCGGCAATGCCGAACTGTGGCGGCTGATGGGAGACGTCTATCTGCAAAACGGGCAGAAGGATTTTTCCCTGCAGGCTTATGACCGAAGCCTGTCCCTCGCTCCGGGACAACGGCAGCTTCAGGCTTTCCTGCATCAGGAACTGCTTCCCGCGACCGCTGATTTCTGGGAGCCTTTCCGGGTTACGGCGGAGAAGCTGATCGAACAGCACCGGGACGAGACTTTCTCCGGTTCGACCGCGCGCTACCTCGACCAGTCGGTGGTGCTGGTCAACCCCGATGGCTCCTGCGCCAAGTACACCCACGTCGTCGCCAGGATCGTTTCCCAACGCGGCGTCAGGGATTATTCCAAAGTTCGATTCCAGGGCGAACTGATTTCCGCCCGGACGATTCTCGGCGAATCCGGCATAGCGCTGGAACCGCTGGTGTTCCCAGGAAGCGACACACTGACCATGCCGCAGATCGCGCCCGGCAATTTTGTCGACTACGAATATCTGCAGGAAATCCCCGCGCCTGACGATCATGCGCTGTCTCTGCCAACCTGGTATTTCCGCAGCCCTGCCAAGGACGAGGATTTCCTCCTGTCGGAATACGCCGTTATCGCCCCGCCGGATTATCCGCTGGTTCACGTCTCGAAAAACTGCACCCAATACGGTGTGCGGTTTCTCAACAAAAAAACCGGAGACGGACGCGAACTTTACGTCTGGAGCGCAGCGGGAGTTCCCGCGCAGGCACCGGAAACCGGCTCGCTCCATATATCCGAACGCCTGCCGTTCGTGCGGGTAGGTTCCAAATCCGGCTGGCGCGAAGTCGGCGATCAGTTGGCGGAATCCGTTCTCGGCAAAACCAAAGACAGCTTCATTCTCCGCCGCTTTGTAGAAGAAGCAGGTCTCGCTAAAATGACCCTGGCGGAGCGGATTTCGTTTCTGCACGCCTATGTCTGTCGTAATATTTCCTCCGCCAACACCAAGTCATCGGCGGCGCAAATCCTGCTCGACCGGCGCGGCGACCGCGACCTGCTCCTTCTGGCGCTGTTAAGCGCCGCCGGAATCGAGGCCGACTATTGCGCCGCCCGTCAGCCCGATAACATGCTGTACCCGGCGCTGTGGGAACTGCCCTCCCCCTCGCAATTCCCCCTGCGCCTGGTTTCAGTCAAGTTGCCCGGCTCTCCGCGCGCCTGGCTTGACACCCGCTTTCGCTACAGCTATTGCGCGGGACTGCCCGAGGATATTGCCGGCGGCTCCTCGCTGCTGCTGATACCGGGCAAAAGCGAATTCGCCACCCTCGCCGCCGCAGCCCCAGACGCCTTCGTGACTGATGAATCTATCGACGCCAAAATCTCCGCCGATTTTTCTCTGCTGGAATTTTCCGGTGGGCGCACCGTACGCGGCAGGGAAGGCCTGATTCTGGCCGAGGAGTCGGAGAAGCTTTCGTTTGAAGAAACTTCCGGCCTGATCGAAAAATCCTTGGGGAAATTTATTCCCGGCGCTGAAGTATCGACGGTTTCAATCGCACGCGGCGTGCAGGGCAAGCCTTATGCCGATAAATTTTCCGCCAAAGCCAGTCTCAACGGCGACGGTAGAACTCTGCTGCCGCTGCTGCTCTCCCCCTTGCCACTGCTGCCGCCCAGCGATGTACTTCCGTCCCGGCGCAAAACCGGTTATCATCTCGACCGGTATGTCTGCCGTTCGACCCGGATAGTCATTGAACTCCCGGTCGGTTGCGCTCTTGCAAAAATTCCGCCAGACGTTATCCTGAAAAACGGATTCGGCGACTACAGCCTGTCCGCCCGGAGAGAGGGAAGCCGCCTGACGATCATCCGCAAGGCGTCTTTCCCGCCGCAGAAAATCGCGCTGGCGGACTGGCCGGATTTCGTCAAACTGGCGGAGGAAATTGCCTGGCGCGAAAGTTTCAGGCTGGCACTTGCAAAGGATTGACGCGTGGGCGAAGTCACCGGTTCCATCCCGCTGTTGGGCACGCTGGAGTTTCTGCAGATCGCGTCGTTCAACCACCGCGACCTGCACGTGTTCATGGAAACCGCCGGCGGCGCCGGGAACATCACGCTGTACGACGGCGAGGTGATCGACGCCAATTTCCTCGCGCAGAACGGTATTAACGCGCTTTACGCCATTCTCGCCAGCGCCACCAGCGGCACTTTCCGCATCTGCCCCTGCCCCGACAGCTTGCCGGAGAGAACCATCAACCTGTCGCTGAAGGCGGTGCTTATGCGCGCAGTGATGATGATGCCACCGCTCGACCCCGCCACGACCGACGAATCCTGGACCATCACCGGCAGTTCCGACATCATCAGCGTGGAGGAACTGCTGCAGATCTATGAATCCAGCAAGCGGACGGCGCTGTGCGACTTTTTCGATTCAGAGAACGCGACGGCGAACGTCGTGATCGTCGACGGCGGCATCGTCAAGGCGAAAAAAGGCGCGGCCGAGGGCGTGGAGGTGATCTACGACCTGCTGGCGCAGGAACTGACCGATTTCCGGATCATCTCCCCCGCTCGCAAGCCGGAATACGAAAAGCGGCTGGACATCCCCAGCGTGGTGATGGAAGGCCTGCGCCGCGCCGACGAAAAGAAAATCATCTCGCAGGAAGTTTCAGCCGAAAAAAATCCGCACGTCGAGGAAACTCTTTCCCGGCTGGAAAGCGGCGAACTGGACGAGGACGCGCGCGTGTCGCTGGCGAAGCGCTACCTGCCGGGCGGGGAAATCGCGCCCGCCTCGATCGTGGCGCTGCTGACGGTGGACGAAAGCCCGCGCGTGCGCGAGACGGCGATGGCGACCCTGCACGACCTGCCCGGCGCCGTGATCGAAGCCTTTGCCAACGACCCCGACTCCCCTGCCCCGCTGCTGCATTACCTCCTGTGCAAGCACGGTTCCGAAACGGTGGCGAACACTGCGCAGGCCAATCCCTCCACGCCGCTCAGGGCGCACCTGGCTTTCGTCCTCAAGGCGAACGCGGCGCAGTTGCGGTTTTACCGGGAAAACCAGGAACTGCTGAAAGCCCAGTCGGCCTTGCGCAACGCCGTACGCATGAATCCGGCCTGCGATTTTGCAGATCTGTTGGACAAGCTGGATCAGGAATTCTCCCCCCGGATGCGCAAGCGTTCCTTCACGGAAGAACCGGCTGAACCGGTCGAAGCCGAACTCGTGCTGGAGACCCCGGCGGAGGATCCCAAGGTGGAGAAGGCGCAGCAGAAACTCGGCCCCAAGGATATCCAGTTCCTGGCCAAGCGCGGCACCCTGCGCCAGAAGATGGAACTGGTCTGCGGCAACGAAGCCGAGATCGCCGCCGAAATCGTCAGCCAGCCCGGCATTCCCGAAAGCTTTATCCAATCCGTAGCCGAGGCTCCCTCCGCGAATTCCGCCGCGCTGCGGTATATCGCCGGGCAGCGCTCCTTCCTGCGCAACACCAATACCCTGAACGCCCTGATCTTCAACCCCAAGACTCCCGTCTCCTCCGCGACGTTCCTGCTCACGCTGGTGCGCACCCCGGTCGTGATGAAAGTTGCGGGAAGCCGCGACGTACCCGACGGCACCCGCCAGGCCGCGCGCCAACTGATGGAAAAAAGGCATAAATCATAATGGACAGGGAAACCGCCTTCGCCGCGCTCAAAACTCTTTACAAGGATTTGGAATGCGATATAGTAACGCTGGGGCTGGACTGCGCGGGCTGCGGGAGATGCTGCCACTTCGAGGAATTCGACCATATTCTTTTCACGACCAGGCTGGAATACGAGTATCTGCTTTCGGTCGAAAAAAAAATGACGCCGGATTCTCCCGACCGCTGCCCGTATCAGGTAAATGAAAAGTGCCTCGCCCGCGAGGGCAGACCGCTGGGCTGCCGCCTGTTTTTCTGCCAGGCGGAAAAGAAAAGCGAGGAGCTTTCCGAGCAGTATCATCGGAAGTTGCGCGAGTTGCACGAACTGCACGGGATCGAGTGGGTTTACCGGCCACTGCTGGAGTGGCTGGAAAGGGGGTAGGTATGCCGGAACTGATTTCCCCTCACGTCGCCATCGCGCCAACGCCGCCAGTGATTTTTCCCGAGGTTTTCCGCCAGCTGGTCAACACCCGCACGAGCGCCCTGCTTTCCGTCGCCAGTTTCGTCTCCGCCAATTCCGCCAGCCTCACCGTGACGCGACCGCTGCTGGGCGAACTGCTTTCCCACTCCGCGCAACTGGAGGAATTTCTTGACGCCTACGGCGCGCGCTGCAACGAGGAATGGCGTCCCTTCCGCCAGACGGTGGCAGTCTGCAAGCATTTTTCCGAATCCGGCTACAAGCTGCTACACCTCTCCCATTCCTACTATTCCTACCGGCTGTTCCCGGTTGACGGTGATTTCCTCGCAGCTACCGACAAGGCGTTGGCTTTCAATCGCGACGTCCTGATTCGCGTTTCCGACAAGCTCCTGAAAACAGCGGTGAATATGGGACTGTCCATTCCCAAGACTCTCGACCATCCGGAAAAATACCGGGAGTCATTGCCTCCGGGAAAACTGCCGTCGGACCGGCGCTGCCGGAGAGTTTCTTCCGCCAAGCCGATGGTGCTGAAAGTTGCCACCTCGTTTCTGAATCTCGCGGCGGAAAGCGCGCTGCTGTACGCGCCCGAAAAGGTCGGGCGCAACAAAGTCCACACCCTGTTTCCCGACGAGATCAGCGAGGAAAAACTGCTCTCTCTACAGCAGAAGTTCCACACCCTGCAAAGCCTGTACGACACCTTCGTCTCCGACACCGATATCGAATCGGTCGACCCTTACCTGCCGATACTGCGGGGGCATATCAGCGTCATCTACCACCTGCTGGAAATCGCCACCTCGCTGTCGCACTTCTTCGAGCGGCATTTTCTCACGGCCGGGACCGACACTCTCTGCATAGACAAGCCGCTGTTCGATTGCGGCGACCTGCTGGACAACCTGTTGAATTACACCATCCGCTTTTCCGCGCTGTACCTCTCTGCCGCGAAGAACCTGTCGCAGGAAATGATCCGCCGTTACACCGAAATCTCGTCCATCTCCGTGCCGATACCGAAATACCGCGGCTTCCACGTGCGCCCCTCCACCCTGATCGCCCGCATCGTGATGCACTACGGCAGCGACCTGACCATGCGTTTGGGCGACGAAAGGTACGACGCATCCTTCCCGCTGGAACTTTTCCGCGCCAACGAAAAGATCAACGCCGAGAAGCGGCATTTTCTCCAGCACATCATCGTGAACATGGACAAGTCCATCACTTCGGTAATCGAGAAAAACATGTTTACCGCCGTGGGGCAGATTCTCGCGTCCCTCGCCAGCCTGGGCAAGGTGGTGATCTACGAACGCCCGTTGCCGCTGGAAGATGTGAAGCCCAAGGAGGGAGAGACGCTGGCGCAATTCGCGGTGGAGGAAATCTCGCGCCTGATGGCAATGGGCAAGATCGACATCGAGTACGACATCAACGTAGAGTTCATCGGCGACAACCGTCTGCTTACCGACATCCAACTGCTGGCGGAAAGCGGCTACGGCGAGGACGCGTTCGGCAACAACATCGCCCTGCCCAAGGAACTGGAATATCTCCGCCGCGGCGTCTGATATCATTTTTTTTGCTGAAGCAGCTTTTCCGCGATTTCCGGCAGAATGCCTGCCCTGGCCGCGGTGTCTCCGGCGTTTTCATGCCGCCGTTTGCCCGAGCTTTTGAGCGGGAGGGAAAAGCCGAATTCGCTGCCCTTGCCCTGCTCGCTACGCACGTAGGCGTGCCCCTCGTGCATTTCCACAATTTCCTTGGCCAGGGACAAGCCCAGCCCCACGCTTTTCTCTCCGCCAGTCGGCCTGACCGAGATGCGCGGGAACCGCTTGAAGACGTGACCTATTTCCTCCCGGGAAATGCCGGGGCCGGTGTCGCGCACGAAAACAATAACGCTGTCCCCCGCCTGTTCCCACCCTACCTGAACCGCGTCGCCGGGATGACAGAACTTAACGGCGTTGGATAGCAGGTTTTCCAGTACGCAGATAATTCTTTCGTGGTCACAAACCAGTTGGGGCGCTTCCTGCCACGTCTCCGTCAGATCGAGAAAGATGTCTTTCTGCCGGGCCTGGGGCAGGAACGAGTCATATGCCGTTTTCAAAACCGCGCCCAGCTGGCACGGCGTAAAATTTAACCCCAGTTCCCCCCGGTCGATCAAGTTTACGTCCATGAACTTGTGCAGCATTTCCATGATATGATGACAATTGTTGATAATGATCTTGATCGCTTTATCCTGTTCCGCCATGTTGTTCCTCACCAGCCCATCCCGCAGCAGTTCGGCAAACCCCATGATATTGGTCAGCGGCGCGCGCAGATCGTGCGCCGCCATGCTCATGAAATGATCCTTGATTTTCGCCAAAGCGTCCAGTTCCCGATTCTTCCGCGACAACTCCAGGTAGATGTCCCGTTCCCGCAAGGCATTACGCAGCCGTGCCATCAGCTCCGAAACGACAAAGGGTTTTACCACAAAATCGTTGGCACCCATCTCCAAAGCCTGCACCTTATCCTCGGTCAGATCGCGGGCAGTCACGACAATTATCGGCAACATACTGAAATTAGAATTGCTCCTGGCGACTTTCAGAACGTCGTATCCGCTTACTCCCGGCATCATCAAATCCAGGAACGCGGCGCAATACTTTTCAGTTTCGCAAATTTTCTGCATCCCTTCCAGGCCGGAATCCACGAATTCAGTTTTATAGCCTTCACTGTCGAGAATCGAACACAGGATTTTCGCCGTATCGATGTCGTCCTCGACAACGAGAATAGGTAAATCCTGTTTCACTAATGTATTCATGTATTTCCCTGTCTGCATTCCGTACATTACGGCCAGCGTATAGCCTTGACGATAAGTCCCAGTGCAAGCCCCATGCGAATGTATACGCTTATCCGAATATTTTTTCTTGCAAAACACAATGAGGCTGTAGAATAGAAATGAAAAGCGGAGTTTCATCGATGAAATATGCGGCAAACAGCACGGTATGGATTACCGGCGCCTCATCCGGAATCGGCAAGGCGCTGGCGGAAGCTTATATAAAAAAAGACTGGCAGGTGATTTTGTCGGCGCGCGACGAAAACAAGCTGACGGAAATCTCAAATATTTACAATCACGCCCGAGATAACATTACACTAGCGCCTCTCGATTTATCAAAACATGACACAATTCCCGAAGTCGTGAAGACCGTGCTGGCGAAAGTCGGAAAAGTTGATGTTTTAATCAATAATGCCGGCGTCAGCCAGCGCTGCGACGCGATTTCCACTCCGCTGGAAATCGATAAATATATCATGAATGTAAATTATTTTGGCGCGGTGGCGCTGACCAAGGCGCTGCTCCCCGCCATGCTTGCGCGCAAACGCGGCCATATCGCCGTTATTTCCAGCGTACAAGGCAAAATCGGTACACGCAACCGCTCCGCCTATGCCGCCTCAAAACACGCACTGCATGGTTTCTTCGATTCATTGCGCGCTGAAACCGCCGGGGAAGGAATTTTTATTACTTTGGCCTGTCCCGGTTGGATTAAGACAGACATTTCCCTTAACGCACTGGTCGCTGACGGTTCGAAATACGACATACGGGACAATCGCCAGGAAAAAGGTTTGAACCCGGAAACTTGCGCCAAGCGGATAATACGCGCTATCGAATCGGGAAAGGAAGAAGTCATCATCGGCGGTTGGGAGACTTATGCCGTCTGGTTAAAACGATTCGCCCCCCGCCTGCTCTCACGCCTGCTGCGCCGCTTTGAAGCGAAATAAACGCGCTATGCACGCCACCAACTATCCCAGCAAAATGGGAAAACTAACCAATTACCTCTTAAGTCAGTACCACCGGCGTAGCCGGTGGTACTGACTACTTATGCTGTATAATATTACATTTTGCTTGTGCCAATTTTGCGCCATTTTTTTTACTCCCACGGTAATTTAGCGATGGCGTTTTCCGCGTTCCCATGCGAATACTGCGCGTAAATCCTCAGCGTTATCTCCGGGCTGGAATGACACTGTCCGCCCATCCTATCGGAGGATGCTTTGAGCCGCTTGCACCGGATCATCCTGCAGCCCGCCACCACATTTGGCTTTGAAACGGATTTCTGGACCTGTCGGCGGATGATCCAAGTGGCACGAAAGCAACTTGGGGTCACGCTTTCACAGCCGACCATGTGGCGCTTGTTGCGTTCCTTGAATCTGACGTATCAAAAACCGGAACGCGTCTATCATGAGGGCAGTGACGAGGCACGGAAGCAGTGGCTGCGGGTGGAA
>JAGUZQ010000030.1 GCA_020060765.1 Planctomycetota bacterium
CGCACTCGGCAATCGTCTTCCCGGAACGCCACGTCCAACACCCAATGCAAACTGTTTTCAATACCCCAGTGACCCCGCGCCGCCGACGCAAACGACTTGACCGACATCACCCGGCTGCAGATGTACCCTGCCGCAATTTCATATTCTTTTTGACCTGCCCTACAGATGGCAAGCACTTGACGAGCGATATGCAATACCCGCTTGTCTTTGAAGGAGCATCCGTCATTCGCTGGGCAGGTCAATGTTGATTTGCTCGCTTTCTTCCGAAAATTCCACAGAGAAAAGGCAGAAGTCGAATCCCGGCAATGTCGCAGCGAATTCCCATCCATACGAGGCGTTTAGCTGCAATGCATAATCTTTCTTTCCCGCCCAGAGATCCTTGACTGCTGTAGCCACTAAACCGGGAAGGGGAGCGCGAACCCTGATTGTTCCCCGCCAAAGCTTGTCCTGATTGTTAAACGCGCCCACAAGCCATCCCCTTGATGTGCGGTTTACGCAAATCTGCAAACCGGGGATGTCGGCTGCCACCGGGGAAAAACTATCAGCGAGTTTGCCCATAATATGCGCCCAGGCTGGCAGCACATTGTCAACATGCGAGGAAACATCCTGCGCGTAAGGAATAGCCGAAAGTATCACTTTGCCTTGACCGTACGGAACTTCCCAGATCAGCGTAATCCCACGGCTGTTACGGGCAAGCGTTCTGCCGTTGGCGATAGCCAGCCGACTGAAGGCATAGCGGGCATTGCCGAAAGCTGTTCCGTCTTCCTCGATAGTGATGTAATCGTAATCCCAATCCGAATCCTTCGGCGGAAGGCTTTCGATCCCCAGCGCACTTGTCATGTCTGTGGAAAGCTGGTTAAGCGCGGCCGCCAGCACTCCGCCTTCCCGGACGAATTCCAGCAACCTGACGTCTTGGCAGTCAGCCATCCGCTGGCGACCCGCCAGAATGATCATATTGTAGTGTCTCAGAACATCGAGCTCGGAATTATCCAGAATCACCTCTAGACAATCTCCGTGCGGGCTGGGGACGAATTGTCCTTTCTCGTACGGTCGCATATCGAATCCGGATTTAAGCATATCCAGATACTCCCACTGCGTTCGCCAGGGAAGATCGGGATTGGCCGCGCCGTCGGTATCCTCGTAAACGCGCTGGAAGCCAGGATAGAAAATTTCCAAGGTATTGGCGATATGCAAGTCCTCCGGTTGGCACGGCAACCGGTTGCCCCAGACCGAGGGCTGCCGAGGCATACAGCCGTAACGAGAGGAAAAACCGTTGTAGTAGTCCAGCATGACGGCCACGGGGGAAACCGGCTCGCCCCGGTCTATATCACCGCGTAGCGCGAAATCTGCGAAGCGCTTGGCCGCTTCACCCGCGCCTGAAAGGCGGAAAGAACCGTCTTCTTGAAAAACCCAATGCGTAAAATCGGAGGCCTCTTCCAGCAGGAAATGCGCACCACTGAGATATGTATAAATCCATGTACGCAGCATCAGACTTTCGCTATACCCGCCGCATCTGCGCCCTTTCGCATCATACCAGGTACACTGGTTGCGATTCGGGTGGTGCGTCGAATAATCTACTCCCCAGCGGGATTTTCTGCCATGTTGACGCCAGGCACCGCGGAGATAGCCCATGCTGACCTGCATGTTCAACGAAGCTCCCAGTCCCCGTTCAATTTCAATAAGAGGAAACCCCCATTCAAAATAGTAATGTACGGCAAACAGGCAGGCGCCGTGAATCATTACGTTTCCCCGGGCAAGATCAAGGTTTCTTTTTCGCAAATGCCCGAAGAACGTTTCCGGATCGCAAGATCCTACGCGTAGATGAAACGCACCGTGCTGGAAAAAAGCGTGCGCCTCCTCTTTGGTCTGGAAATACCTGTCGCGTGGCCACGGGCAGGAGGAGTCGATTTCGCCCACTGCGCACAAGAACACGCGCTCCGGATATTTCGCGACCAAATCAAAGGCGTTGTCGTAATATTTTTCGACAAACTCCTCATATGGGAGTTCCGCATGGGGATAACCGGGTCGTTTATAATCGCGCGTTGCCCGAAGCAGGTCGATCTGCAGGTAATACTTATCCAATTCGGCCTCGGTGACTTTCCCCGCCCAAGGATCGCTTCCAATCCGGAAGCCATTGAATAATCCCAGTTCCTTGGCGGCTTGGACGATTTTCGCCGGGGGAAACTCGACTGGATATTCTCCCGTGTCCTGCCGTGGATAGTCGCCGTGGTCGCGGGTGGCGGCCAAAGTCGCAAGGTGCTTGTCGCGTTGCCGCAATTCGCCAAAAATCAGGAATTCACTTGTCATGCACTATCCTTTTTCGAAAGGAATATCCGTATTATTGCTCAATTGGGACAATATTCTTGCCTGTCATTTTCAATGGGCGTTTTCGAAAAACAGCACCCCATATCGGTCGACATTGTGAAAAGAGCCAAAGGTTGGTCGCCAGGTCGAGAGTTCCTGCTGCCATTGCCGTGGTTCTTGCGCCGGATCCGCCGCAACGTAAAAGTGGTTGCGGGTGAAATTTATCCGCCAGGGTTGTTCCCGTGTAGGCTCGGGAAGTTCCAGCGAAGCGAGCGGAATAACCAATTCCGCTGTCCATTCCTTTTCCGCCCTTGCTGTTTTATATCTGACCCCCGGACAATTCCATTGGAAATCCAGCTTCTGATCTCTGAGCCGGTCAAGCTGGCGATTATCGGCATAGATATCGTCGATACCGAGGAGGAACTGGTATTTTTTATCCCCGTTAACGAAGAAAAACTCGCAGCTTTCATTGTCCCATACGTTGCCGTCAATGCTGCCAGCCGGAAGGGCGCGTTTGGCGATGCCTTGCGGCAGTTCGGCGCGCACTGCGAGGTAAAGCGTATTCGCGTCGCGCGCCAATCTGATTTCCGTCTTTGCGTGCAAGTTTTCGCCGTTGAAACTGTCCACGAACGAGCCGCCTACGGCACCCCCGCGCCAGGATTCGTCATCAAGCTTCCCGTCAATAACCGGCGCGGTCATGAACATGGGCGGCACCAGTGCGGAGTTTCCTATACTTTTAGTCAGGGCAGTTGTCCACCGTTGGCTGGCTTCTTCAAAAGGCAAAAATCCCCGCAGAGTTTTCTCTGCACGGGCGTGGTAAGGTTCACTGCCGCGGGAGGCCGCTTCCGCCGTGCGTAATTCGTCCATGACCCGCTTGACAAACTCCGGCGAATAGGTACGTACCCAGCACGTCTCCCAATCCCAGCGAAAATCGGGATCGCCCTTGGTGGACGGGTCGGCGTAAGCCGCCTCCATCGCGTCATAGAATTTCTTCATGTGCGGCCCAGCGATAGGGCCATAGAAGTCGCGATAATACTCCTCCAATATCGCATCCACGTCCTGGTCGAGATTCCACATCAGTCGATAGGCCACGTACACATTCACAATGTCGAACATCCAGTCGGCCCAGCCGTGCGCGCTTTGCCCGTCAGAAGCAACATCCTCCAATTCAATAGCGTGACCCCGCGCCCAGCCACGGTCGAGTAAAAACCATTCCTGTATGGCGCGTGGAAAAATTGCAGGAGAACCGTAGGTGCCCTTTGAATGCCGCCAGAGCCAGTAGTCCCAGACATACAGGTTCGCCGACTTAGGCGACCATTCGTCGAAGCGCCGCCGATAACGGTCCTTGAGGTCAGGATCCCAAAGCCGCGCGGGAAAAGTGTCGTCGCACAGCGTGATCGCCACATTTGATTCGAACTGCACGTCTGCCGCCGACGGCGGAATCGAGTACCCACCATAGGCGCAGCAGGTGATAATCTTCTCGGGATGGGTCTTGCGCACTGCCGCCGCCACCTGGTTTACGAACGACCAAACCACCCGGCTGTGCTTGCGGGAGCCGCCGACAAATCCTCCCATCTCCCCAAGGCTGTCGTCGGAAAGGAACAGCGCCCGGCAATTTTCGCATTGGCACTGCAACCCCTGGTCGCCGTCTCCCGGCATAACCTCCCTGTATTTACGCCACGGCTGTTCGTCGAATTGGTTTCGTTTTTCCCGAATCGCTTCCGACAATACCTCCGGATTAGTCCAGCATAAGTGTCCGAGTTCGCTACCTGAAGCGGGGGCGTCGCTGCTCAGGCGCGTGCCATTCCGCTGTAGAGCAAACCATTCGGGGTGTTCTTTCCCAAAGCGTTTGTTCCACCCGCCGAAAGAGTGGTTGGCTATGGGATAGCCGCCGAGCGCGCCCCGCCGCATCCGCCGCCACCAGATCACGGCGTCTTTAATATCAATATCCGGGTCTATGATTCTTCGGGCGCACCATTCCAAACGAGCGTCATAACTTGGCGCACCCTGCCAGCAGATATTTCCCAGCGCGAGAGACGTTTTCTGCGGCGTGACGCGGCCTAATGTTCCGGGCCAATACCATCTGATGCCTAACGCCCTTTCCAAAAACTCGTACGTGGCGTAGAGCGTACCGAACGGCAGAGCGTCGTAGCCTTCAGGCGAAATATCCTGGCGATTATCGCCACCGGAGAGAATCAGCGCCTGCCCCGCGCGTCGCACCACCCAGTTATCCGGCGCTAGAAATTCCGGTGCCAGTCCCAGTCGAGTGGTCAGGGCAGTTTTACCGACATGAATCACCGCGCCAGTAACCGGATCGCCGTCCTTCACGACTGGAAGTTCCGCGCCGGTGCAGAGCCTTAGGTGCTCATTCAATTCCTTCACTGCGTACGCCACGACTGATGTAGCCTTATCCGGAACAACGATGACCGCCTGTGGTACTCCGTCTCTGACCAGTTCCAGCGGTGTTTCTTTGTCGTCTCTTACATATGTGGCAAAAGTCGGCTCGCAGACTGCTGCTGGTGCCTGTTCCGTCACGACCAGTACTGGCGCGTCGACCAGTGCTATCTGCGGATTCTCCGCGTTGTTACTGACCCATATGACGAAATCAACCCGGGTTACCTCGTCGCCTGCCGGGATCATGCAGGACAACGAAAGCGCTTGCCAGGTTTCTGCCGTTCCGGGTAAGGGCTTCCTGGCAGTAGCCGTGACCAATCCCTTCTTTCCCCAGCAACGTAGTTGCAAGGCGATTTCGCCGCTGCCTTTCTTACGTTTGATCTGTATCCCGAACTTGAGCGGTTTTCCTTTGAACGTGACCAACCTTTCTCCCGTTAACTGGAAATGTGCTGCAACCACGCCTCGTTCCGGATACTTGCTACAGTCCAGCCTGATTGCAGATGGAGCAGTGAAGACATCCACGCTTTCCAACTCGCCATAACTTGACACACATGTTGCCCCCGCCTTGTCCGAAGCCCCTGCCGTGCCATATCCCCCCGCGTCAATAAGAGAATCAAAATCATAGCGGAGAATCGGAGCGGTTTCCGTTGCAGGTATTTCACCAGTTATCGCCGTCTCCTCCGCTGCCCCAACAGAGAAAGCCGCCAGACAAAGCGCTGTCAGTAAGTAAAAAAAAGATCTTGCTGATGTCATGATAAATCTCCATTTCCAGTAAAAGCAAACTATCCGGCTATAATCTGTTGCTGCACTATCGGCTGACACCGTAATTTTTCCAGGTATCTTTTTCCTGCTGTTCTTCTACCCGCATCCGTTTGCCGTGACCGTCAGACAACATGTAATTGCCAGCGCCATCATGGGTAACCGCGAACACGGTCTCTCCTCCCCCCCAGCCGAAATACCAGCTGAAGCAATAACCCACGCCATGATTGGGGGCGTCGATGTTTATTTTTCCGTCATGATCCGAGTCTTCTACGACGTCGCTCAGCATAAGGCAACGGGAAGGTGTTTTTACTTCGCTCCGACGGTGAAATACCGGGAAAAGCACACCACTTATGTTGGTGTTTGCGCCCAAATTACTGTTGTAGCGAAAGTTACAGTTATATGACCAATAAGTGAACTGCGGGATTGCGGTACACTTAAATACTGATTGGCATGTATCAACTTGGGGCGTAACTTTGGTGCCAAGATATTCATCATCAATCCTCGCCCACCATATTTCATAACCACTGGCGGTTGTCACCGGCATCCAGTCAGAGTTGTCATCTGTATAAAGCGACATGGCCGAATGCAATTGCCGGAGATTGCTTAAGCAGGCGAGTTGTCTTGCCTGTTCGCGCGCACGTGAAAGCATAGGCAGAAGCAAGGCTGCAAGAATGCTTATAATTGTTATCACCACCAGCAGTTCCACAAGAGTAAACCCCGCCCGCGATTTTCGACGTCCAGTCTCTGCCCGGTCATACATCATTTTCCACAATCCTTCCGATATGGGATCGAATACAATTTCCTTGCTAGACTGAGCTTCGAATTGCTCATTGTTTTGCTTAACCACCTTTTGTCCGGAGGACGAGTCTAAGCCAAGATTGTGACAATAAGCGCGTTTGAACGAAGAATCCAGAGCAAGATTTATAACCACCTCTTCACGAGATAATATATCTTCCGCCAGGACTTTCTTAATTAGATCATCCCATTCGCCTTTTGCTTCCAATTCTTGGCGCATATCAATCAGGGTTTGCCCCAGACGGGTGACCATAAAACTGCCGTGGCTTTCGATGGCGGAAAGATTCAAAGATGCTTTATGTATTATAATTTCATCGGGTACTTCTTTTCGAAAACGGGCTGGAACCGTCAAATGTACCTCTTGGGCATTGTAAAGTGCAACTCCGTGCAACGCCAAAGCGCTATTATGACTGATGACTCCCTGCGACTGATCTTGCTGATTGCGGCTCCAGAGGCACCATTTTGTGAAATCTGATTCCATTGAATCCGGATATTCGGGTAAACGGAAAAGACCCTTTAGTATTTTTTGCCAATTACCACGCCGCAGATGGTAAAAATGCTGACAATCCCTATAGCCGCATCTAACGGCCTGCAAGTATGTAAAATATCCATACTGGGGAGATGCAATCTCTTTTAGAACGCTCTTGTTTGTTTGTATTGGTTCTAAAATATTCATTTGTCGGAGACACCCATGTTATTTTTGTGTCGTCAGGCCATTCACAATATACAATGCTCATAATACAAAACCAATGGTTTATGAAATTTACTTTCTCCAAATACCCTTATATATTCTGCAACGTCTTTTGTGTTATATATTAAGATGGCAGCAGAACAGGTTTGTAGATGATAAACCCTGCGAGGCAGTACCCGCAAACTACGCAAGGCAGGAACCCAAGAACCGGCGAGGCCATCGTGGTGCCGACACGCAAGGTGGTCACTTTTAAGACGGGCAAGGAAATGACAAGCCGTGATAATCCGCCGACCACTCGATGTGGGTGGGCTTGCCCTGGTACAGCTGGCCGTGGGAACGTTGATTGATTCCTTCCAGGCACCGGATCGGATAGCACACCTCGGGGAAGTCAGCCAGCAGCAGATCGCTTTCGAAAATCCTCTTGATAGAATTCACGTTGTCGGTGGCTCGGGTCTGGTTGGCGCCGATGATGGGAATAAACCTAATATCCGCAGTTGACGGTGCTTGTCGCAAAGCGGAATTCGTATAATTATATTCAGGTCATGGATATGTAGTTCAGAAGGAGCTGCTGAAGGAGGTCACCTGATGGGTGAGGACGAATTCGCCTTTGAAACCTCTGTCGGCAAGGTCGTGGTCGAGACCACCGACGACGCCATAACGCAGGCAGGACGCGCCCATTGCCCTTACTGCAACGAGTACTTCCTCGGGATCCTTCCATACAGGCAGTTCGTTTTCCCCAAAACCGCTATGGAAGATTCCCGTACCCATTGCCATGCGGGAATTTCGGTTTCTCCCGATCAGGAACTGGCTATGCCTGTGTTCATAAGCTGTTCCTTTTCTGCCAGGAGAACTCAAAACGGTTTTCACGGATGCCGACAGGAAAATTTTGCGTGAGTCTGATACATTTCTGTTTGATGCCATACTCGGGGGAATAAAAACCATCCTCAATCTCCCAGGCGGCATGGGCGGATTTCACGCAGACGGTCACGGCTTCGCTTTTTATCTGCACGTTGTCGCCATTGACCTCTGCCAAACAGTCCGGATGCAGCATAAAACTCCATTTCATCGCGGGGAGAAGCGACACTTTCTCCGCCTGCATTGTGTCAACCACCAGAAGCTTGGCGACCTGCTTGTCGAGAACGATTTTGCGGTTATGTACCACTGGCGTATCGAGCCGCACATAACCCTGGTGCGCACCGCAAAAGATATCGCGTTCATCCCGCGTCTCCCATTGCAGGCATTTGCAGTGCGTGTCTTCCCGGCAACCCCACCAGACTGAATCGGCAAGGAAACGGTTTTGCTCCTCGCCACCGACCATCACCGTGTTATGCGCCCTGACCGAACGGTACGCGTCGCGTTCCGCCAGGCTGGCAGTATACACGTATATCCCGGGATCGACAAAGATGTCTCTTCCGTCGATGCTTAGAGTGAATGAGAGCTTGTCGTTGTGGGAATGCCCGCCCTTGCCGCCGGTTCCTATCGATCCAGCGGTAATCAGGCAGTACGCACCTTTTCCCCGCATAACATAAAACCCCGATTTGGGAAAATCAGAACTGACGGCTGAGACGTCGCCACTGGAAATAGTTTCTCCGAAAAGTCTGTTCGCAGCACTGAAATTATCGCTTTCGGAATTCTCCGCAACCAGTTCGCCGTTTTCAAACAACGCCGCGCCCACGGCGCATATGAACCGCCAGTCGCTGTAGGGACGTCCGGGACGCTCGAGAGTAACTAATCTTCCTGCGTCGATGTCTCCGATGAGCGGCAGCTGACCATTGGGCTGGATAAACAGTTTCAGCGCGATAAACATGGCTTCCAGCCGCTCCAGGTTTTCCACGCCCAAGTTGACGCCGATCCATTTCCTCACTTCCCCCGCCCCGACCCACCCCTCCAGACGCGCAGCGAAAATGAAAGTTACCGCCAGGATCTCCAAAACCAGCGCGTGATAAGCGGTGGCGCATTCGTAATCCACGCCGTCGCCCATCACCTGCCTTTCCATTTCACTGGCCAGTTCGCGCAAAGCGAGGTTGCGCCAGGCCATGGCGTCCGGGTCGGCGTCACGGCAGACAATGGCGGTCAACAGCAGGCCGGACAGATTCGCTATGTAGTGGTTGGGATGATAGATGCCTTCGGGAAATTCAAGATTGGCGGCAATGTAGCGGCGATGCTCCAAGAGGGATTTCTTCATTTCCCGAACCAGCCTGGCATGCAGCGGATCGGAAGCATCCAGCGCATCGCGCAACAGATCCAGCGTCGCCACCCAGTTGGCCACCCTGATCGACACGTTCATGTTGGCGCGCCACCCCGGCCCGGTCTCGAACGGGTTCAGCGCCAGCCAGTCGAATACCTGCGCTATGATTTCGTCAAGATATTTGCACTCGCCGGTCGCCTGCCACGCCGAGGCCAGAACCGGCAGATGATAACAGCGGGAAAGGTCGGCGGTCACCTTCAAATCCACCCCTTCCAATACGCCATACTTCAACTGGGTATGATGTACGAGTTCGCTGCGGTAACCCGACTTGATGTCGATATGCCAGTCGATCGGCGTATAACCGGGTACAGCTTGGCTCGCCAGCTCCAGCAATTCCTCAGAGCTTTTCCGCACATTTTCCGGCAGGCTCGCCAGCACTCCCCCGACCGTCACTTTGTCGGAGCTGTAATTTCTGCCTGCAATCCCCGGCGCCTGCATGCCGTAATGCACGTTCAGCCAGCCGCTACCCAAGATATTGAACTCGTGCCGGAGGTAATGCTCCGCCTTTTCAACCCACGCCCCTGCGTCCGCGACCGCAGGCTTTCCGCATATCCGGGGTGTGGCGATCAATGACGCCACTTCCTTCTCCGCACAGATTTCCATTTTCAATCCTTTGTCATGAACAAAGTCGCGTCCGATAACTGAAAATACCTATAACCACATGATGCGTGGCCGGTACCTGTCATACAGCTTCTGGTTCTTGGTCATACCTTCGACCACGTTAATGCTATTGATGACCGGCGGCTCTATTCCCTTCTCCGCCAGGAGAGCGGACACCTCGACCACGAGGCTGTTGCAGATGAAGGCGTTGGCATAGGTCGAATAACTGCCAATGCCGCTTTCCACGCCTTCCATTTTTATGATCGCGTCCCCGTAAGGCACGTAGGTCAGCAGGACGTGCTCGAACATATCGTGCAGATTCTTCCCCGATGCGTGGCGTCCCGGAAAGTCTTTTGGCAACCGTTCGGCATATTCGGTCGAAGTCACGGCTATCACCTTCACTCCGCGCTTCTGCGCTTCCAGCGCGCTTTCTATCGTAACCGGATTGATGCCGTAGGCGTTTACCAGAATCAACACGTCGCCTTTACCGATTTTGTAATGGTCAAACACGTAAGGAACGATGCCCGGGCTTCTCTCGCCCAATGGCACATGGGGAATGCGGATGCTGTCGACGAAGACCGGGCTGATACAGGCCAACCCGCCGGCACGATGGAACATTTCTTCCGCCATCATGTTGGAATGCCCACCCGACCCGAAAACATAAATCAAGCCGTCCTCCTCGATACGGTCGGCGATGACTTTGGCACATTTGCTTATCATCCCGCGCTGTTCATCCAGGATTTTTTGCAAATTTGATGTGATGGTTTCAAGATACTGCTTTACATAATCGCGCTTCATGGTTTTCCCTTTCATTTCAGCTTGTACGTATATAACTCAACTGTATGCCGGAAATTCCCTGATCGAGGGCTTGTTCGCCATTCTCTGGCACGCGGTCAGAAGTTTTTCGATAATCTCATTCTCCCGCACCTTGTCCGCCCTGGATGTGGGAAAAAAAGCCGATAACGCTAGTTGTTTTTTCGCTTTCCCAATCAGCAGCGGCGCGGCGATAGCAGTTACTCCGGAGGCAGCTTGCACGATGGCATAGCCGTCAGACCTGATCCTGTCCAGTTCTCGGGCAAGCTTTCTGCCGGTACCTGCCTCTGACCACAGACTGCCTGGCAAGCCGACCTCGCCGATCAATCTCTCCCTTTCCACCCCGTCCATCAACGCCAGCAGCAGCCTGCCCGCGGCATACGAGTACAAGGGGTGCTCAAGATGATCGGTGTTGACTGTAAGGGAATGCCCCGCGTCAATGCGTATTATCCGCCGCCATTCCCCTCCCTCCAGGCAAGAGACAACCACGTTCTCATCTATCTCCGCCGACAGTTCTTGCGCCATGGGTGCGAGACGACGGGCAAGTTCGTCCTCAAGTAATGTGCCGTCCAGCAACTTGATAATCGCCGGCCCCAAACAATACGATCTCCCCGTGGGAGCATAGGCGAGATATTTCTTATACTCCAGAGTCTTAATGAGATTATGCACGGTCGACACATCATGCCCCAGGCGCTTGGCAATTTCCGTAGTCGACAACTCCCCGCCGCCAGTGGCCACCGCCTCCAAGATTGCAAAAGCTTTTATCACTGATTTAATCACGCTTAATTCCTTCATTAGTTTGTGACTAACAGAACAGGGAAAGATGCCTGCCACGCATATGAAAAGTACCCCGGCAAACAAGTCAAAGCAAATAGAATTCTTATATTGTCATAAGATTCCCATATTGTGGGATTTAACTGGTGACCGCGTGCGTTCTCACCGTTGCGCGCTTGCCCTAAAACAGCATGGCTATTTTACGACAACTCAGACAGTGGAGTGCCGGCATAGTAAATTTCATCATTCTTATCATGTTGAAAAAAGTGGTTGGCCTAGAGTATCAAATGGTCTTTTCCGCTTACCTGCGTTATGCAAATTCCATGCTTGCTGATTTTACACGCTGGTTTTATGGAGCAGGAACATGAAAGACCGGCATAGGAAGTAATAAGCCATCATATGCTGTTTTATATTGGGTAATTTATGAGAATATTGACGGCATATGAAAATCTGCGGATGAAGATGTTTCCTCCGATGACCTCCATGCTGCCATGATATGGAATTGACGTTACAAGTTAAAAAGTAAAAATTGCGGTGAAGCCGCTTATGTTCTGACGTAATCAGTTCGCTGGCTTTTGGTCGTCTATGCCTTCTAGCGGAAGCCGAATGGTGAAAACTGTGCCTTTCCCCAGGGTACTTTCCACTGCGATAGTTCCGTGGTGCTTTTCAATAATGCCGTGCGAGATGGAAAGTCCCAACCCCGTTCCCTTGCCGACCGGCTTGGTCGTGAAAAACGGATCGAAGAGCTTAGGGATATTCTCCGCCGGAATACCGCTGCCGGTATCGCTGAACCTGACTACGATATCTCTGTCTGACGCCTCGGTTGAAATGGCAATGTCTCCCTGTCCGGAAATAGCCTGCGCGGCGTTGATCAGAAGATTCATGAATACCTGGTTCAATTGCTGGGGATAGCAACGAAGCAGGGGCAGAGGCTTCATGTCTTTGTGAACTGTGCACTTGTATTTAAGTTCGTTCCAGATGACCTTGAGCGTCGACTCGATGCAGTCATTGATATCCGCTTCCTTGATTTCCGCCTCGTCCAGACGCGCGAAACTTTTGAGGTTCTGTACAATGTCTCGTATCCGCTCAGTGCCGTCATGGGATTCGGAAAGCAACTCCCCGATGTCGCCAAGGATATAGGAGAAATTTTCCTGTGCATGGAGATCATTAATTTCACTCAGCGTTTTCCTTGCCTTTTCGAGATCGTTTGCTGCCAGCGCCGCGTATAATTCCTTATCAAGATCGAATAGGCTCTTAAATACCTCGATGTAATCGCCCAAGGTAACCATGTTGCTCATCACAAATCCAAGGGGATTGTTGATTTCATGCGCCACGCCCGCGGCAAGCAGCCCCAATGACGCCATTTTTTCCGACTGAACCAGGAGATTCTGGTTTTTCTGCAGCAGCTGGTTCAGTTCTATCAGGCTGTCGTTACCGTGCCTGAGCGCCTTCTCGAACTGTTTGCGCCGGATCATTCCCGCCAGGGTCTGCGCTACGGATTCGAGAAACGCGATTTCCTGGTCGTCTCGCGTATGGCCTTCCTCCAGATACAGGTCTATTACCCCCAACACCGCGTCTCCGTCCAGAATCGGAACAATGTAATGACCATGCGGCGCCATACCCTCGCAGCGAATTTCATGCCTGTCGTCCACGCAGGCGGAATAAACCGGTTCTCTGGTTTCGGCGGCGATTCCACACAGGCAATGCCCGAAAGGCACCCGGGCACACAGAGTATGAAGCGATTCGGGAAGATTATGCGTAACCTTTAGGACTAGAACATCAGGCTGGTCTTCCACCAGGAAAATTGCTCCTTTCGGAAGCACAGGCAGCCAGGAAGACATGGAAAAAGCGTCCAGCACCTGTTTCAGAATTTCTTCCAGAGGGGTATCTTCAAGCGAAATCCGCAGGATGGTGTTGAGATGGGACTGGTTTTCGTGCGCTTTGAGTATCGCATTCTCCGATTCCCGCTGCGCCGTAACGTCCCGGTCGATAATCATGGCGGTTGCCGGTTCGCCTCCGGCATCGCGTAGCGCCACGTGGGCAGTGCAGTGGAAGCACCGGCAAATGCCATCAAGCCCGATCGTTTCCATATCGCACGAATGGGACTGCCCATCTTTAAATGCTTCCCGCGCCAGGTATTCTCGCGAGCAGGACAGCTCTTTATGGTTGGGGTAAACCTCGGAGCAGTTCCTGCCGACGAGGTTTTCGCCAAAGAGTTTCCGCGCGGACTCATTGCACCAGACAACGCGCAAATCCCTGTCCACCATGCTCATGGGATCGGTTATGGACTGGAACATGGCGTTAAGCCTTGCTTCGCTGTCCCGCAACGCATCTTCCGCAGCCTTGAGAGACTTGATGGAGACGAAGCTTTCAATCAGAAATTGGCGGCCATCCCGCATGATCGGCACTACGCTCTTGAGTATATCCATTTCGGAGCCATCGGCGCAGACCAGCGTCCGTTCGGAAAGATCCACTTGGTTGCCTAAATCCGTAATGGGGCATTTGCCTTCCGCGGCCGGACAGATAAACTGGTGGCAAACGCGCCCTGTTATTCCTTCCTTGGGTATTCCGATCATGGAAGCCGCGAATTTGTTTACGTCGACTATTTCGTACGTCTCCGCGTCGATGCACACGATCCCGGCGTGGACGGAATCCATCAATGTTTTCAGATATTCGTGCGCGGCGGCTGTTTCCTCCTGTGCGCGGCGGCGTTCGCCGATTTCCACGGTGAGCAGATCATTCGCGCCCCTAAGTTCCCTGGTGCGCTCCTCAACCTTGCTGTTCAACTCGTCCAGGGTCAGACGCGCCTGCCTGGCGTAGTTCCACTTTTCGGTCAACGCGCTTGCGATCTGTCGAACCTCGATGGAGTCGAAAGGCTTTTTAAGAATCATCAACTGGTTGGAATTTCCCAGCTTTTTTTGAATATCTTCCCATCCATAGTCGGAATACGCGGTGCAAATCACTATTTCGAGGTTGGGATCAACTTCCCAGATATGCTTGATGGTTTTTATGCCGTCCCAGCCGGGCGGCATCCGGATGTCCACGAATGCCAGGGCATAGGGTGCGCCGCTACTTACCGCCTGTTTGACAAGCTCAAATCCCTCCTGTCCCTGAAAAGCCGAGGTCAACTCGTATCCCGCTTCCGTTACGGTTTCTTCGTTCTCTCCCAATACAGCCAACATCAGTTCGTCCAAACCGGAGTCGCGGTGCCCGCTTTTCCCGAGCAGCTTGTCGAAATCCCCATGGATAGACTCATTGTCGTCGATTATGAGAATGCGCCGGTTTTTGGTCTGGTCAATCGCGTTCATGAGGAGTCCTCGCCAAAGTTGTCGGCAATTCCAGCACGAAAGTGGCGCCTTTGCCAGAGCCTTCGCTGGACACGCTCAGGGTGCCGCCCATCTCCTGCGCAGCCAGGGCGCTGATGTGAAGCCCGAAGCCGTGTCCGTCCTTGCGGGTGGTGAATCCATGCGCGAATATCTTGGTCAGGTTCTCGCTGGGTATTCCTATGCCGGTATCGGAAACCGAAATGCGGATATTGTCGTTGGGGGCTGGCTTGATACTGATAGTCATCAACCGGTTTTCGCAATCCATTTCGTCCATCGCGTATTTTGCGTTGCGGATCAGGTTGATCAGAATCTGCAATACCTTGTGCTTTTGCACGGAAATTTGCGGTACGGCACTGTATTTGCGTTCAACCGGCACCTGGTGGCGTTTCAACGCCTCGCCGTTCAGCCGCAAGGCATCTTCCACCAAGTCTTCGACCGCCACCATCTCCACCAAGCCCGACGTACGCGCGTAATCCTGCTGCATTCGCACGATTTCCTTGATGTGGTCTATGCTTTTGACCAAGCTGTCTGTTTCATCCCGGATTGCAGTATGCTCGCCAGTCAGGGATTCGCCAAGACGGGCAAGATATTCCAGCGCACGCTTTCCTCTCGGATCTTCCGTCAGAAATGAAACCATGTCCGCATCATGCTCCCGAAGCAGGGAGATCACTTTGCACAGATTCGCCACTTCCGAGTGATCCAGCTTTTCCACGATAAACGAAGCTGAGACATTGACGCTGTTAAGGACATTGCCCAGGTTATGCAAAACTCCGCTGGCCACCTCCGCCATTCCCGCCTGCAATGAAGCGTGCTGCAGTTCCTTGTTCAACTCCTCAAGCCTCTTTTCGCTGTTTTTTCGTTCGGCAATATCCGCATTGATTTCCGCCACCAGCCATTCGCCGTTTTCGTCCTGATAGGGAATGGTCGTCACCTGGACCGGACGATTGCCCTCCTTGACCAATACTTCCTCAGTAACCGCAATTTCCTTTGTACTCAAAGCCTTGGTAACACCGCATTCCGGGCAGACCTCGCTCCTGTCCATGAAATATTCATAGCATTTTTTCCCGGCGGGGTCGCCGTACACTTTAGCCCATTCCGGGTCGATATAGCGAACGTTGAACTCCGTGTCGATTATGTCCAGGCCGGTTCTGGTAGCACCCAGAATAAACTCCAGTTGCTGGCGGATCCGGCGGGATTCATCCTCGGCCTGCCTGCGCTGTTCCATCTCGCGCACCAGTAAATCCCGCGATACGGTTGTCTCATTCAGATTCCTTGCCATTTTTTCAAACGCGTTCGCTATCATGCCGAATTCATTTTGCTGGTCGATCCGCAATTTGACGTCGTAATCGCCGGACTCGATTTTGCTTATCCCGTTTTCCATAATATGCTTCATCGGATCAACAATCGCTTTCATCAACTTTCTGATAACAAAATGAATCGGTATCAAAAAGAGAACTGATATAACTGCAAAGATGATCACCGTCTGGAATACCGGTGCATACAATTCCTCGCGACTCTGGAAGGTAACAATATTCCAAGGCACCCCCTTTGCCTTGGCAATTGAGACAAGATAGGAGTCTCCGTTCTCGCCAGTCAATTCAAAAACCCCGTTTGTCCCCGGAAACACTTCCGCAAACCGATTGTTTGCGAAAAGCTTTTGCAGCGAGCTTTCCATCCTGGTCGGCGCCGCGACAAATCCGGCTTTTTCCCCTTCCATTTTGGTCAGGACTACGTTATCACCTTCGCGCACCAGGCAAATCCCGCCGCTTTCCCCCAGGCGAATATTCTCAATGCTGCCGAAAAGGGAATCCAGCAAAACATCAATACCGACCATTCCCTCGAATTTTTCGCCATCATATATTCCCAAAGCCGCGGTAATCATCCATTGCTTCATGTAGGTTTTATCGAAATAGATAGGCGAGAATTCCACGCCCCTGCTTCGCTTGGCGGCATGATACCAGACTTCGTTTTCGTCTTTCTGATAAGTGTCCTCATACCATTTTTCGGTAACAAAACCCGGAACGTCGGCATCACCGCTACCAGGGGTCTGGCTAAGATTTTTATGCGTTGTAAGAATGAACGCGCTTTTTCCGAAATATTTCTGTGACAGTCGCGGCTCGTAAGCGAAATAACAATTATACTGCTCGTCGTCTCGCACAATTGCCTGCATGGCAAGCTTTCGATACATCGACAAGCGTTCCTCGGGCAACAGATTTGACTCAAACACACCTGTTGCCGCCTTGAGGACATATAACTCTCTGGAGGCGTGCTCAATGATTCCTTCGATTAAACTAACAGCTTCCGACTGTTTATTGGTAATCAGGTTGTGGCTGTGCTTGGTCGTGATTTCCCAATATGAAATAACGAATGCAATCAGGAGAAACACAAAACACAAGAGCACAATGCCCGAATTCAATGCCAACATCTTACGAATACTTGACTTGCAGAACATGTCTTGCGTCCTTCCCTATTCCGCTGTATTGCGGAACTCATTATTGATATTTATCTGCGGCAAACTGAGTCCGGCCAGAGCTGCCACTTTTCCCAGGAAAACATCATTCATAAACGGCTTGCTCAGGATGTCGTCAGCGCCTGCGGCGATGGCCGCGTCCAGTTCTCTTTTTGATGCTCCCGAAACTACCAATACCCTTACTGGCGAAGGAGATTCATCTGAACGTAAACGCTCCAACACCTGCATGCCGTCCAGCCCAGGCATTTTTAAATCGAGAATCATGACAACCGGCTGGAAAATTCCCAGCAGTTGCCCGGCGCTGAACCCGTCATGGCCGATCTTTACCTCAAAACCTGACTCTTCAAGAATACGCAACATTACCTGCGTAAGAGCAACATCATCGTCGACTATCAGTATGCGACGCAAATACGGCTTCAAATCATCTGGAATAGGCAGGTCATTCTTGCGAAGAAACTCCAGAAAATCATGTATTTCCACTCGCCTATCGCCCCGCGCAGGAAGCTTGTGCGCTTTCAGCCTACCCTTGTTGATCCAACGTATTACGGTGATATAATTCACGTTAAGATATTTCGCAATCTCCCCGGTGGTAAGGGTTACAAGTCTTTCAGCCATGGCTATATCTTTCATTGCTAACATTGCATACATTGCTATTATATCACATTTGAGCGCTATGTCAAGTTATGAGGTAAAGAACTGAGGAGCGCAAAAAATGGCGACGGGGTGAACGAAGCGCAAATTTCGATCACGCGCCTCCTGCAAAGTGACGGCAGTTTCCAGAAGGCGGAGACCGGATGGATGAGGCATAACACGCGATTCGCGATTGCTCATTGACGCAAGTTTACTTATAATGCTAGTCATCTTATCTTGCGCAGTAATGATTATTGGAAAATGAACTGGGAGCTTTAAGGAACGCCAGCATATTCGGAGCGCCGGATGCCACCAGTGGATGAAACCATTCGCGAGTTGTTTGGCAGACATCTGCCCAACCTGCGCACGCAGGGGCGGATGATCTTCGATCCCGTCTGGGCCGAGCGGATGCACCACACCAACGCCTGCGAACTCCTATACGTAATCAGGGGGGAGATGACGCTGGAGTTCGAACAAGAGTCTTTCGCAGCAAAAGCGAGAGACGTGCTGTTGGTGCCGACAGGCACTATCCATCGCGACGTCTTCGATCTCGATACCGAACTTGACATTTTCTATATATCCTTCACCTGGAACCTCGAATCCGAATACATCAGGCAGGTGAACAATCGCACTATTCAGGCGATCCCGCAGGAAAAAAGAATTGCCCTGTCCCTGCTTTTCGATCCTCTCCAGCAGGATTGCGGCGCTCTCGATTCTCCGACTAAAATGCTGGCCGAGGCGCGGGTATTCACGATCCTGATGTTTCTCCTGCGGGAAGCGTTTGCGCAGCAGGAATCAGCGGAATTGGTTGAAACGAACGGCGCTCGCGGACGCTTATTGCTGCATGAGGCGAAAAAATATCTGAGGAAGCATTTTGCCGAATGTGTGGCGTTGGGCGAGGTCGCCGCCGCGCTTCGGGTCAGCCCCTGCCATCTCTCGCACGTGTTCAGCCGCGAGGACGGGTTCTCCATGTTCGCGTATCTCACGCAAATCCGCCTGGAAAAGGCGAAAACGCTTTTGCGCGACGCCGCCTTCAACGTCTCGGAAGTCGCCCGCGCCGTGGGCTACGAGGACGCCAATTATTTCGCCAAGGTGTTCCGGAAACACACCGGGCTTTCACCGCGCGAATTTGCCGCCGCCGGGCGACAATAGCCTTTTTCTGCCGTTCCGCAATATATTCCCCATATTGACAAAAGCTTACTCTTGCGAGTCGGCCTCCCGTGTTCCATACTGCAAGTACGGTATGGATATTGCTGAATCTCAACCTGAAAACGGGAGGAAAAAGATGGCGACGATAGCTGAAAGCAGCCTGGCGATCCTGGGCGGCAAAAAAACGGTGCCGGACGGAACTGTCAAAAAATGGCCCCCGATCGACGAGACCGACGTCAAGTCGGTGCTGGACTCGCTTAACGGCACCAACCACGCCTCCGGCCCCAACTGCAAGGCGTTTGCCGAGGAATTCGCGGCCTGGAACGGAAACACTCACGCCATCTTCACCAACAGCGGCACGGCAGCGCTGCATATGTCGCTGGTGGCCTGCGGGGTGGGCGCGGGCGACCATGTGCTGGTCACGGCGTATTCCTGGTCTTCGAGCGCAACCTGCATCATCCACCATAACGCGATTCCGGTGTTCGTCGACATCGACTTCGACACTATGACCATCGATCCGAAAAAGATCGAGGCAGCCATCACTCCCCGCACCAAGGCTATCATCGTCGTTCACCTGCACGGTCTTTCCGCCGACATGGACGCGATTCTCGAAATCGCCCGCAGGCGCAACCTGAAGGTGATCGAGGACGCCTGCCAGGCGCACGCCGCCCTTTACAACGGAAAGAAAGTCGGCACGCTCGGCGACTGCGCCGCGTTCAGCTTCAACCAGAACAAGTGTCTCTGCACCGGCGAGGGCGGCATGTTCGTGACCGAAGTCGAGGAATACCGGCAGAAAGCGGCGATGCTGTGGAGTTTCGGCGAGACCCGCACGCCTGATCAGAGCCGCGACTACCACGCCTACGCGCTGGGCTGGATGTATCGCGGCAACGACCTGACCGCCGCTTTCGGGCGCTCGCAGTTGGCGAAGTTGGACACCTACTTCTCCATTCAGCGGGAAAACGCGGCAGTGTTGAACAAACGCCTGCGTGGACTGCCCGGCCTGATCCTGCCGACGGAACCGGAAAAATGCACGCATAACTGGTATAACTATACCTGCCGGATCGACATGAAAAGGATCGGCTGGACGGGAGAGCCGACCCGGATGCGGGACGCGGTAATGAAGACGTTGCAGGCCGAGGGCGTACCGGCTTCCGTCTGGCAGCGGTTCATTCTGCCGCGCATGACTGTGTTCCAGGCCAAGAACGCCTACGGCAACGGCAGCCCCTGGGCGGAGAACGACGCGCTGGACGTGGATTATAATCCCGCGCGCTTCCCCGTGGCGCAACTGCACAGCGACACGCATTTCGGCATGACGATGCCGCTACGCGCGCCCAACCGCACCGACGTGGCGGAGCTGATCGCCGACGGCTTCCGGAAAGTGTTTGAAAATATCGGCAGGATCGACCCGGATAAGATTCTGGAGGAATAAGAATACTGCAGGATATGAACGCATATTTCAGGAGGACAATTAATATGAGGGAAAACAATTCCAGAAGCGAATTACCGTTTATACTATTGATTGCTTCGCTGCTGACTGGAGCTGGATGCAATTTTGCCGAATCTCAAAAACATGCTATCACATCAGGAAAGGATAAAATCATGGAACTTAAAATCGGCTGGGGGCAGTGTGATATCACGCCTGACCGTCCGGTAATGTTAGCCGGACAATTTGCGCGGCGCGTGGCTACGGTCGTGAAAGATCCGGTTACGGCAACAGTGTTGGCTTTGGAAAGCGGTGACACGCGCGTGCTGTTGATTTCGTGCGATTTGGTTGGGATCGACGAACATTTATTGAGCGAAATACGAGACGCTATCCGGACGGTATTGCCTGAAATCCCGTCGCAGGCCGTGATTGTCAACGCGACGCACACCCATACCGCGCCGGTATTCCGTGACGATACGTATGAGCAACCGGACGACCCGACTGTCATCACTCCCAGGGAATACCGTGCGTTCATGTCGTCCAGGGTTGCGCAAGCAGCGGCGGAAGCATGGGGACGCCGCGCCCCAGGCGCAATCAGCCGAGCCTTTGCCCGCGCCGTGGTGGGCCATAACCGCCGCGCCTCTTTCCTTGATGGTACCGGCAAGATGTACGCAAAGCTCGACGTGGACAACTTCGATGCGATCGAAGGCTTCGAGGATCACAGCCTGCATGTTCTCTGTACCTGGGATATGAAGAAACAACTTACCGGCCTGGTGCTGAATCTGCCTTGCCCTTCGCAGGCGACGGAAAATCTGTCGGAGGTGTCGGCTGATTTCTGGCACGAAACCCGGGTGGCCTTGCGCAAGGAACTGGGAAAAGATTTGCCGGTGCTGGCGCAATGCGCCCCGGCCGGGGATCAGTCGCCGCACGTGCAAATGTACAAAAAACTGTCTTATGAGATGTACGAGCGCCTGGGTCGGACCGAACGGGAAGAGATAGGCCGCCGTATCTGCGCCGCCGTGCTGGATGTCATGCCTGCGGCGAAAACCGCGATCCAGGCAAACCCTCCGCTCACGCATGTTTTCGAAACCGTTCCGCTTCCCCGGCGGAAAGTAAACGAGGTGGAGCTGGCTCACGCCAAAGCGATGCTGGAAAAACTGAGCAACGACCCGGAGTATACCGACCCGGCGAAATATGATCCCAGCCGCAGCCAGAGGTTTATCAACCGCAACCGGAAAGTGATCGACCGTTACGAAAATTTCGATAAAGATCCGACTTTGTCGATGGAACTCCATGTTCTGCGTCTGGGAGATGTCGCCTTTTGCACTAATTCGTTTGAATTGTATCTCGATTTCGGTTTGCGCATCGGCGCACGCAGCGTTGCCGCGCAAACTTTCCAGATTCAGCTTTGCTGCGGAACAGACGGATATTTGCCCAGCGAGCGCGCTGTTCGGCAAGCGATGCACCCCGCCGACGCGGGGTTGGCATTGGGCAGTGCGCACAATTACGGTGCCAGTGTCGGCAGCAATCTGGTCGGCCCTGACGGGGGGCAGGTATTGGTCAACCGCACTCTTGAATTGATTGCCAAGCTTTTCCCTGAGCAGAAATAAATGAAAGGAAATCTGATGCACAAGTCAATCGGCATCCAACTCTATACCGTGCGCGAATCGTTAAAAGCCGACTTCAAGGGCACGCTGCGCAAGCTGGCGGAAATCGGTTATGGGGCGGTGGAATTCGCCTGGAATTACGGAGGCATGACGCCCGAGCAACTGGCGGACTTTCTCAAGGAGTGCGGCCTGGTCTGCTGCGGTCTGCATATGCCGCTGGAGGCTTTGCTGGATGTAAACAGCGAACATTATGGTTTTGCCAAAGCAGTGAAAGCGCCTTGCGTTACGGTAAGCCTTGCCGGTCGGGTAGCGACTGACTGGGAGAAAGTTCCCGCTGATCTGGCCAAGGGCGCCTCGATCGCCGCCAGTCATGGCCTATCCTTCACCTATCACAACCACGCGCAGGAACTGGCGGAGTATGAAAACACGACCGCGCTGGACTGGCTCTACGCCAACACCGCGCCGGAACTGGTCAAGGCGGAGCTTGACACCTACTGGCTGGCCAAGGGCGGGGTCGATCCGGTCGAATATGTTTCGCGTTACGCGGGACGGCTGCCGCAGTTACATCTGAAAGACATGGACAGGGAGGATGGCTCCTTCGCCGAGGTCGGAACAGGGACGCTCGACTTTCCCGCGATTATCGCGGCGGCGAAGAAGGCGGGCGTCGAGTGGCTGATCGTCGAACAGGACGCCTGCAAGCGTCCCGCTCTGGAAAGCGCGGCACTCAGTCTGAAAAATATCAAAGGCATTCTTTCGCTAAAATAAGGGAGGTGGCAAATGGCAGGCGAGTTCAGGTTTTCCTTCGGGCCGTGGAATATCCACGAAGGCGCCGATCCGTTCGGGCCGACCGTGCGGGAATCGATCGGCTTTAATCAAAAGCTGGCGGAATATAAAAAATTGAAGTTTGACGGCGTGCAATTTCATGACGACGATGCCGTACCCAACATGAACGAGCTGACTTCGGCTCAGATCATACAGGCAGCGAAGGCGGTCAAAAAACGTCTGGACGATCACGGCCTGACCGCGGAATTCGTGGCACCGCGCCTGTGGGAAGACCCCCGCACCGTCGACGGCGGCTATACATCTAACGATCCGGCCTGCCGCGAATACGCGCGCGAACGCTCACGCCGCTGCATCGACATCGCCCGCGCCCTGGACACGAAGCTGATTGTGCTGTGGCTGTCGCGGGAAGGCACCTACATCCGCGAGTCCAAGGATAGCGTTCTTGCCACCGAAAGATTGCTGGCGGCATTGAATGATATGCTGGAATACGATCCGGAAATCCGCATCGCCATCGAGCCCAAGCCCAACGAGCCGGTCGATCATACTTATATCCCCACCACCGGCCACGCGCTGGCGCTGGGCGCGCGCACGGTCGATCCGTCCCGCGTAGGCGTGAACATCGAAAGCGCCCACGCGATCCTGGCTGGGCTTGACCCGTCGGATGAAATGGGTTTCGCGCTTTCGGCAGGCAAACTGTGGACGGTACACCTGAACGACCAGAACGGCCTGAAGTTCGACCAGGACAAGACTTTCGGCGCGGTCGATTTACGTCGCGCCCTTAACCAGGTCAGGATTCTCGACCAACACGAATACGGGAAAAACGGCGAATGGGTCGGCCTGGATGTGAAGGCCATGCGTACGCAGAAGGCCGAAGTCGCCACAAAGCATCTGCGCAACAGCCGCGAGATATTCCTGCGTCTGCTGGAGATATCCCGGTCACTGAAACAGACTGACATTGATGGCATGGTCGGAGAACGTGATTACGAGGAACTGGAGATGTACGTACTCGGCAAACTCATGGCATAGATCGGAAAATTATGAAACTCTCCATGATGTCGTACACCGTCTCGCGTCAGAAAGAGTATTTCGATCTGAAGAAAATGCTCGACGTGACGGCGGAACTGAAAATGGACGGGATCGATTTCGTAACCCTGCACAACACCGACCCGCGCACCTTGCGGAAAATGGCCGACGACCACGGCATTCCGGTGGTCTGCCACACCTTTCATGCGCCGATGAATTTCGCGACCGCAGCCGAACGCGCCGCCGGAGTGGAAGCGGCTAAAGCGGGTGTTGAGGCGGCGGTAATCCTGGGCGCGCCGGCAGTGATGATCCCCACCGGCGGCAAAACCGGCAAGCCTCGCGGGGAATCGCGCCGCGACTGGATTGAAGGGTTGAAGAAAGTTGTCCCTCTTGCCGCCGACGCGGGGGTGACCTTGACCATCGAGAACTTTCCCGGCGCAGACAGCCCCTTCGTCACCGCCGCCGACGTGCTGGAAGCGGTCGACGCCGTGCCGGGATTGAAATTAACTTACGACAACGGCAACGCCGCCACTGGCGAGGAACCGGCGCAATCATTCCGCGACTGCGCCAGGCATGTGGTTCACGCGCATTTCAAGGACTGGCTGCGCAGGGACGACGAGGCGGAGGGATGGCGGAAAATGCTGGACGGTAAATATTACCAGCCCGCCCTGATTGGCGAAGGCTGCCTCGACCATGTCGCCTGCCTTTCAGCGATGCGGGACGCGGGGTATGATGGTTATATAAACATCGAGTACGAAGGCAACGCCTACGACCCCTACGAAGCCACCCGCCGCGCAGTGGAATATCTTCGTTCGCTGACTTGATATACCGAGGCGTTAATATCAACGACATTCATTTCTTTGATTGTTGTTTGCTCCTGATCAGCGCTTCCGACAGCATAAACCAGCCCCAGTGATAATCCACTTTGGAGGAAAATTCCCCGACAAAATCCGACCAGTCCCCCGGTTTGACGCTACGCGCGCGGAGTTCGTCCATCTGTTTCATGCGGATTGCCTGTGGCCGCAAGGAAGTAGGCATAAAGTTTATCTTCGTGAGCGAGAAACAACCTCAGGAAATCCTGGTGGCTCAAGCGAACATCCTTTCCTGCCTGGATTCCAACCGGAATATCGAAATCTAACGATCTTTTTTTATTTTTTTAAACACCCCAAATATAGATTCATTTTATGATAGCCGCAGCATCTAAGATTTGCCGGTTCGAAAATGCGAAGGGCGCACGCCGGTCAGCAACAGGAAGAAACGGGACATGCTTTTATCGCTGAGAAAACCGGTCTGCGCGGCGATTTCCGCCAGGGTAAACCGGGGCTGTGAAATAAGGGACATGATCCGTTGCAGTCGCAATTCCTGCAGGTAAGCCTTGGGCGGGGTGCCGGTTTCCTCGCGAAATTTCTTGGAAAAAGCAAACCTGCTCAACCCCAGCATTCCTGCGATCTGTTCAATTCCGATCTGCGCATCGCCCATATTCTCGTTCATCAGGCGAATGGCCTCAACCGCGATAGCTCCGGATTTTTCCGCTCCGCCATGAGTATGATATCTGTCGGCGATGTCGGCCAGCAGACTGTAAATCATGGCGCTGTTTTTGCGCAGCGCTTTCGCGGATGATTCGCCTACCGCCGCCGCCATGCTGTCAAAAATCCCGGCCGGGCATTTTCCCGCTTTAAACGGGCGGCTCGTGTCGATTCCGAATCCCTGGATAACCGAAGCGGCGGCGATTCCGTCAAATGTTAAGCAGCGCAACTCCCATTCGCTATCGCCGGCATGATAGAAATGCTGCATTCCGGGCAGATATATGGCGGCGTGGTCCTGCTCAAGAGCGTGGTCTGTACCGTTTATCCGGATCCAGCCTGTTCCCTCTATGCTCCACAGAACCTGCGCGAAGTGTATTGTCCGGCTGGCGGAAGTCTGTTTTTTCGCAAACCGGTAATGACTGACAGTACGCAACCCCAATGGCACGCACAGTGGCGAATCAGACGGTCGGTACATATCCAGATGCAGCTTGTTCACAAAATGACCCCGGCAGGCACAGATGGTTACTTGCTCAACGTCAGACAGAGTATATTATCAATATCGCGGTACGCAAACGTGAAATATTTCAACTATGGTTCTTGTACGGAGGAAAAAATGGCATACCACATTGTTCCCGCGCCGAAGGTATTCGAACAGACCGGCGTTAGCGCCCGTGGAGCCAAATGGTCAAACGCTTACGCAAATGTCGAGTTGCCCTATATCCCCCAGGAAGTATCCGGGCTTTATTCGCCAAATAGAATCGAGACGGAAACTGTCTGTCATAATGAAGTATGCTATTTTATCTGTTCCGTTAAAAAAATTGCTTCCCCAGGCGCAAATGCTAGCAAAATAGCAAAAAATGTTTCTCTGAAAATGCCGGAAAAGTATCTGCTGACTATTTCCAAAGAGACGATTGTCGCCGTCAGCCAGACCCCGGAAGGCCTTGCTCTCGCCTTCTCCACCCTTGCCGCCATCATCCGCCAGAGCGATGAAGCGCTTCCGGTTTGCAGGATTGAGGACTGGCCTGATTTTTCCCTGCGGGGCGCGATGATCTGCTTTCACCAGATTCACGATTTCATGCCGCACATGGGGCCGAACTTCAAAAGTTTCAGCGGCCTGGAATTGGATATGCTATACGAAAATAAGCTAAATACCGTCCTGGTCGAGCACGAGACCATGTTCCCCTGGAAAAAACATGCGAAGATTTCCTGCAAGGATGCTTTTAACCGCAAACAGATAGAACTATTCAATCAAAAAGCGTCTGACCGGGGAATTGAAGTAATCCCTCTGGTGCAGGCGCTGGGGCATGTCTATCACGCGCTGATTCATAAACAATACCTGTCTCTGCGTGAAGACACGGAATCGCCGCAGCAGTTTTGCCCGCTTAATCCGGATACGTTTACGCTGGCGCAGGAGCTGATCGATGATGTCATCGAGTTGCATCCGAACTCAAAGTATATCCATGTCGGCGGAGACGAATGCCGCCGCCTCGGAGTATGTCCGGAATGCAAAGCCTATGTGGAAAAACACGGCGTTCACCTGCTTTATGCCAATTACTACCGGCAGGTCTGCCAGTATGTGGTGAGTAAGGGTAAAATCCCCATGCTCTGGCACGACATGGCGCTGAAGCACAGCGGCACCCTGGAGGAATTGCCGGAAGAAGTGGTTTTGCTGTTTTGGAATTACGGCGCTTACAGCCACGGCGACATTGCCGACCAACTTGAGCGCCTTGCCGCTATCATCCCGCCTGAGCGGATCATCGGCGGCAGCGCCGTCAGATGCGAAAGCCGGTTCGGCAATCTCCATCGTCCCCACAGTTGCATGACCGAAAATACCGGGGAGATGAACAGCTACTGCAAAGGAAAATCCTGCCAGGGAACCATACTCACCGACTGGCCCGACTCCGGCATCTCTTTCCTGGACGCGCTGGTGGCAATCCAATATCAGGGCGAAAGCGCCTGGAACGCAAAGGCTATCCATAACGACGAGTTCCTCGAACATTACGAAGAACGGCGGTTCGGTCTGCCCCGGTCTGCATTATTGGAGCGGCTGACGGTGCTTGACGGGGAAATTCCCTTTATGGGCGGGTTCCAGCTTCAGTATGGCGACCGCTTTAACCGTTATGACTATGTAAAATATGACGTAGACAGGGAAATCGAGCGGGAAATCGAGAACTCCGAGCTTGCGGTTTTGCATGGCCGTAAAATCAGGTGCGGACGCCTTATCGATTATCTAAAGGACTGCATGAAAAAATGCAGGCGCAACCGATTTGAATTGGAGTATTATCTTCTGCTGGCGCGTCAGGCGCAAGTGTTCATGACAATCGGCTTCAGCCTGGTGATTCGCGAGGCTCGTCTGCGCGGCAAAGTCTTTACAAACTATCATGAAGACCGGATAGATGAGGATCTGGCCTGGGCCGGCATGGAATGGGACAGACTGGCGCGGGATTTCGCAGCCTATCATCGTCGTTATTCAATCGAACGCCACGTTGCCAACCACGTCGCCATGCGGTTCCAGAAGGCGTTAAGAAAGCGGCTCTCGAAATCCTCAGGACTTGTTCAAAAATAACATATAATCTTCAGCCAAAAATACCTGCAAAATAACCGCTTAACTTACTCTCGTCATTCCCGCGGAGGCGGGAATGACGAAGCAAAGGTAAATTGTTTAACATACAACTTATTTTTGAACGAATCCTTAATAAAGAGCCCTCAACCCGACTTTCCCCCCCCTCAGTCTTTCCGGCAGTGATAGACCTGGAAGTACGAAAGCGGTTTCTCGGCGCTCAGAATCGTAAACCCCGCTCGTTCCAGCAGCCCCTCCATGATCCAGTTCAGCGTGCTGTATTCGCGGGCTATGTGCGATGCCATGCGCGAGCGCATCTCTTTCGGCAGTGATGCGATGGCTTTATCGCAATAGATAACATGCCCCTCCTCGCCCCAGCCGAAAACCACATCCCGCAGGACGAACTGGCCGCCGGGCTTGAGTACGCGGCAGATGTTCGACAGCGCCACGGCCTTCCATACGTCCGGGAGATGATGCAGTGCCGCACTGGTCAGCGCCGCGTCGAAAGTCTCCTCCGGGAAATCAAACGAGAGAAAGCCAGCGTGGGTGTAGTCAATTTCGTTCAGCCCTTCCTTCTCAGCTTCGCGCCGAGCATAGCCGAGCATGGTGGTGGAGATATCCACGGCCGTAGGCCGCAGTCCCGCTCGCGCGGCGGCACGGACGAAATGCCCCGTGCCCGCCCCGATATCCAGTACCCGCACGCCCTTGGGCAGATTCAAAAGTTCAAGAATCTGCCGGTTCTCCGCCGCCACGTCACGGAACTGGCCGTGCTTGCGGTCATAATCTTCGACTTCGTCCAGATCGGAGAAGTCGGCTCCTATGTGCTGAAACTCATTCCATTGCCAATCCGGTTGGGTCTTCATCATTCCTCCTCTTCGCAGCCGCGCACGATAATGGCGCGTGATGTCGTCGACCGCTCCCGTAGTGGAGCGATACTCTTGTACTGTTCTGATCCGAAACATGCCTGTAGCGAATCCATCGTGGGAAACTCGATCATGACGATTCGTTCAGGCGACCAATTGGAAACGGGATCCGGCTCTCCTCCTTGGACGCGATAGCATCCGCCGTGCGCCAGCACCAGTGATCGAGCCAGGCGAATATATTCGGAGTAGATTTCGGAATCGTGGATCTTTATATCCGCGATCAGGTACACGCTCATGCCAAACCTCCTTTCATGAAAAAGTAATATCGAAAATCCGCGGGACGTCCGCATACTTCAAGTGCGCCCGCACAGTCGCGGCAGTCAGAGGATTGGCCGCAAAGGGCGGCAATCCGAGTGTTGTCATCGCCGTTGCGGTGATGACAGCCGGGTCTGCCTGTCCGTCAGCCACCGCGCCGCGAACTGCATCATGCACGGCCTGAAGCCAGCTGAAGGCTATGTCGAATCGCGTGTTGATAAAGCTTCGTTCATAGATTGGTTCTTCCCAGGAAGAATAAAGCGCGGTAACTGCGGTCAATTCCCGCAGTCTCTGCAGAGACCGGATAGTCGCCGGCAGATCCGTATAGATCGGCATAGCATTCGGCTCAGGCAAAGCATCGCCGGAAAATAACGCCTCTGCCTCTTGACAGTAAAACGCTAGCTGCCCGTCGGCATGGCCGGGCGTAGCGATGGCTTGCAAGCGAATGCCTCCGAGATCGAGGAACTCTCCATCCTCCAGCGTCCGGTTGATTCGAACCGACCCTTCAACCAGCGAGTCGAAGCCCGGGACCGGGCGTTCTCGTTTCTGCGCTTCAGTGTCTTCGATCCATCGCACCGCATCTCGGTGTGCATAGGTCGTTGCTGGGATATCTCGCAGAAGAGCCGGTGCAACGCCGATGTGATCGGGATGCGCATGCGTGAAGACGAGATGCCGGATCGCGCCTATCTGGATCCCTGCCACTCCTATGGCTTCCTGAATGCGGTTCCACGCCCCGGCAACGCTGGCGTCGATCAGAGCCGCCGACTCGCCCCGGACGATGTAGCACCAGACCGAACGCGGCATGCGCTGGCCGTTCAGCAAGGGGATCTCGAAGGGGATCGCGATGGGAATGATGCTTTCTTTGCCTTTCATACTCTCCTCCTGCGCTTCGTAATAAAAAAGGCCTCCCGGTCATCCCGGAAGGCCTTGAAGAAAATTAAACTGCATTTTCAAAGCGCTACGGGATCGTTCCTCCGGCGTCAGCCCATACGGCAGCGACCGCAATCATGATAATGGCGGCAAAGATCGGAAGTCGCACGGCAGGCGCGGCACCCAAGTCAGATTGGGAATAGGAACGATCCAGCTTCATCATGCCTAAAGTAAACCAGAAACCGGCCGGCAAGTCAAGTCACTTGACAATTACAGCCTTACGCAGTATGATTCTTTAAACGATTGGAACTTTTCAGGAGGTTGTATGTCAGCGATTGTCGTTGTTGCCGGTGTTGGGGCGGGTTGCGCCTGAGCTTCAGGAAATCTCGTATTTTTTGACTTTCTGCGTTACTCCCCTCCCATTCGAGCCGCCCGGCTCGAAGCACCGCGCATATCCCTGCAAAATCAACCAGCTCGCCCAGGCGCGAGTCGGCATCTGCTCTCACCATGCCCTGTCGGCATGGCTTGATGTGCGTGCCGGGGATGACAACTACACGACAAGGACTGCAAACATGGAAGAACAACCGATTTCGATTTTGAATGCCCTTGGCTGGTCAGCAGCCTGGGCCAACGCTTTTCTCGCCCTCAGCAACGCGAACCACATCCCTGCCCGTGTTATCCGGGAGCATCGGGGTGTCTATGCCCTTCTATCCGAAACCGGTGAATGCCTGGCCGAAGTGAGCGGGAGATTTCGCCATCAGGCGCGGACGCGACAGGACTTTCCGGCTGTCGGAGATTGGGTGGCGTCCGAACGGCCGGATGAATTGTCCCGTGCCATTATTCATGCGGTTCTGCCGCGTTATTCCGCTTTTGCCCGGCGAACGCCCGGCGCAAAGGGCGAGGAACAGGTCGTCGCCGCCAATGTGGATACGGTCTTTCTCGTCAGCGGCCTGGACCACGACTTCAACCCGCGCCGCATTGAACGGTACCTTACTCTGGCGTATGAATCCGGTGCGGATCCGATTGTCGTGCTGAACAAGGCGGATCTCCGAACTGACCCGGAAGAGGCCAGATTGCAGGCAGATGCGGTGGCGTATGGCGTTCCGGTTCTGCTGGTCAGCGCAATGACCGGTTTGGGATTGGAGGCGCTGCGGAATTCGCTTAAGCCCGGTACAACCGGGGCGCTGCTCGGTTCTTCCGGCGTAGGCAAATCCACCATTGTCAATGCGCTCCTGGGATACGACCAACTGAAAACCGCCGCCGTAAGTGAATTCGAAAGCCGGGGGCGGCACACCACCACGCACCGGGAGTTGATTCCTCTGTCTGGCGGAGCCGTACTGATCGACACGCCCGGCATGCGCGAATTGCAGCTTCTGGCCGGCGATGCCGCGCTGTCGCGTTCGTTCGATGAGATCGCGGAACTTGCACAGTCCTGCCGGTTTCATGATTGCTCGCACGCCGGAGAGCCTGGGTGTGCCGTGCAGGCGGCACTGACGGATGGCGGGTTGGAGATGGAGCGCTACGAAAGCTATTTGCGCCAGCTTAAGGAGATCCGCCACCATCAGGTAGAACAGGACGTCCATCTGCAGATCGCGGAGAATAAACGCTGGAAAGAGATCCACCGTTCCATGCGGCATCACCACAAACGGAAAAATGGAGGATAAAGACCTGGCAAATGTTTTTTCCGTGCAAGGCTTTTTGATTATGCGAATGCAAGATCGGATTTCTTTGTGGCCAGCTTCCCTTCCGGGGTATCGGGTGTCTCCAGCCCGTAATCGTCCATGACCTGGGCGTATGCTTGCGGCAGCCAGGTGGCGGCCAGTCCGTCCAGATATAGCTCGGGATGCCGGAATTTACGGCCACGGATATGCCTGGTCATTTCTTTTTCCGCGCGCAGACCTATGTCGCGAAGAGCCAGAGCTTCCAGTTTGGCAGAATGGGCATTTTCTTTGTTTTCAAACATGCGCAGGCGGATGAAATGGTAGGTGAACGACACCAGGTTTCTGGTGTAACGGAACCGTCGCGCGTCCCAGACCAGCCTTTGCGATATGCAAGGGTCTTCGCATTTTAACATGACGTCGTCGATGACATTTCCCGCTTCCGCCAACAGCGACATGGTTTCCAGCAGCGACGGCGCATCGTTATCCGCTCCTGTGCGGGTGTCGTACGTGAAATGGAGTGCCTTAAAGATTTCGCTTTGCCCAATCGCACGGTTCTGCAGGGTATCATTGTACATGGAATGCCGTTTCATGTCGGCGCAGGGTAGGAGAGGGCTGGTGAATATCGCTGACAAACAGACTGCGTTCCGGCCTGATTCGCGCCAGATTGAATCGTTTCCCGTTGAATAAAACCGACACCACCACGAATTCCCGGATCGATTCAACCAGGCTTTCGGCGCACATCTGGGCGACACCAGCCAGCGGCCCATATTTCAAACTGGATTGCGAAAGCGCGTGTATTTCCGGCCCCAGGCAATATTCACCATGCTCGTCTCGCTTCACAAAGCCTATACATTCAAGGGTTTTCATGATATGCGAAAGGGTGGCTTTGTGGATCTGGAGGCGCTGCGAAATATCTGTCAAGCCCAAGGCTTTTTCTTTTTTCAACAAGTCCATTATTAGAGAGACTTTTTGCAGAACAAGGATCATTTCAGCGGCGGCCTCAAAGCAGTTATAACCAAAACCATAATTATATAAATAAAGACAGTTGCCGTTAAATTATACATAACTTAATCGTAATAAATAAATTTAATACATAAGTTTGCTAGTTTTGAATCTTGATGTATATTACCAGTAAACTTTGCGTGGGATATTGCTATGTCTGGTAAAATTATTCAACAAAAGTCCAAACTTGAGCAACTGGCAGCCAAGCAGTTTGGTTATTTTACGGCAAAGCAAGCAGTTTCGGTGGGTTATGTTGATAGAAATCATTCCTATCATTTGAAAAACGGTAATTGGGAATATATTGACAGAGGTCTGTTTCGGCTGCCTGGGTATACCGATTCCGCCGCATCTCTTTGCTGTAGATGGAGTTTATGGAGCAGGAATAACGCTGGCGAGGCGCAGGTCGTGATTGGATACGACACGGCTTTGTATTATTATAATATTATAGAGACCGAACCACTGTTTATTGATCTGATTGCGGAAAAATCGTTCAAGAAACAGATACCGGATTGCTGCGCCGTTCATTGGCGGTCATTTAAAGATTTGGGAATAAAGGACTTGGGCTGCATCTCCCTGACTTCTCCTTTGCAGGCGTTAAGAGATATCAAGGAGGAAAATCCGGAACGGCCAGACCTGCCGCTGCTGGCGTCAAAAGCAACCGAATGCGGTTTGATTACAACGATTGAACTGGAGCAGATCGGCCTGCCCTCGACCGACTCGCCCAGCCAGATAGTTGGGATTTTTGACCCAAGCACGTCATTTGAGACTAAAGATAAAGGATGCGTTGCCAAGGAGATTAAAATGCAACCTGTAGAGAGAACTTCCCGCCGGGGTTGGGGAGGCTATTCCCGGGCAGCGTTCACGCTGGTGGAGTTGCTGGTGGTGATTGCGATTATTTCGATTCTGGCCAGTCTCCTGCTGCCGATGCTGGGGCGCGCGCGGGAGACGGCGCGGCAGATAGTCTGCGCCAGTCAAATGCGCCAACTCAGCGTAGCGTTCAACCTGTACCTCGACGACAACAGGGACGAATTCGGCAATTTAGGCGTGGACAATGCCGACCTGTACGGGTGCAGGGCTTGGATGGATCAATATGCCAGCTACTGGCTGGACAAGAAAAATCAATCCGGCGACTATAACCTTTTGAGTGTCTGCCCGTCGGATACCAGCGCGTGGCTACGCGTGAAAGGTGTGGATTTCTATGGCAGCAATTGCTGGTATCAGTATACGACTAACCACGGGCTGGTGTATTTCACTTACGGCATCAACGGCAGATGTTTTCTCAGCGGCACTACCGGACTTCCCATCCAGCCTCTTCCCCGGCGCACGCAGTTTAAAAATCCCTCCAAGGCTATGGATCGCGTGGACGGAGTTCACGGTTATGTCTGGCCAAGCTGGGAAATAGGTAATCCAGTTTACGGCGTACAGTACCGGCACAACGGCAAAGCAACGATTTCTTTCCTAGACACCCATGTCAAGACAGAGTCTTTCGGCGTGATCGACAACACCTACTGTGTTGAGCATTGGAAATGAACTTTTGATTCTTCGTTAGCTTTGGGGAAAAGTCCGTGATTGCGGGTAATGCCGTCTGGCTAAATATCTATCGAACGTCATTTTTTACAGGAGGAGATTCGATGCGGGATTATCACCGGGAAAGAAGCGACGGAAATTCGGGCAAGATTTTTGTGGGCAGTCTGGCGGTTTTCGCTGCCGTCATGGCGGCGTTGATTGCCGGCTGCAACGGGGAGACAAAACCGTCAGTCGAGAAAAAGCCTGAGAGAAGAAGCGACATCGGAACCATTACCGAAATCGCCAAGCCGCAGGAACTTCTGACCAAGGCCAAGCCTGCGCTGGCACAGCCTCCGCTGCCGACAGGCCGCGAGATGAAGGAAATGCCTTATGTGGAAACCGCGCCGGAACCGAAACTGACTGACGCGGAAACCAGTCGCGGTTACCTGCTTTTCACCCGCCCGATTACGGAAGTAGTCTATCCCAATACCCGCCCCTTGCCGACGGAACGGTTTGAAAGCCTGTCGGCCTTCGCCACGCCGGGCGAATTCGAGCCGGTGACGTTCAGCATCTACCCGACGCGCGATCTGCAAAACCTGAAGGTGCGCGTTTCCGACCTGAAGCGCGAAGGCGGCGGCGTCATCCCGGAAAAGAATCTGTCCTGCCATCTGGTGACTTACTGGAACATCGGCTATCCCACCTATCGCTCCGACAAGACCTACCGCCGCGTGCCGGAATTGCTGGAGGAGGTGAACGTTCATTCCAGCCCCAAGGGCGAGTGCCAGCGCTACTGGATCAAAATCAAGGTGCCGGACGAAACCGCGCCCGGCCTTTACACCGGCTGCGTAACCCTATGGGACGACTGGTACGAGAAGGCGGTGCGGATTCCGTTGGCGGTCAAGGTGCTGGGATTCAAATTGCAGAAGGATCCGAAAAAGCATTTCACCGCGTATTACTATGACTACCTCGACTACCTTGACCCGAGTTACGCCAGCGATAAAAGATTTAACGACAAGTTGGACTGGTACAAGAAGGCGGGGTTGAACACCTACCGGTCAATGGCGGATTACGGCTTTGACTGTATGCCGACCATGAACGGCAGGTATGATGCGAAAGCCAAGAAGCTGTATATTCCCAACGCCGATTTCCGTTTTGCCGAGGGCAAGAAATGCGGCCTGGACAAAGGGCCGACGCTGTTGATTATCGAATCTTTCTTCGGGGCATATTATCGCGAGTTTACCAAGACTGACTGGAAAATTAAGATAAGCCACTGGAAGGTGCCGACTGTTCAGGATGAAGCTTTTTATACCGAATTGACCCGCATGATCCGCGAGTTTGAAAAGGAACGCCAGGAAAAGGGCTGGCCGGAATTCTGGTACGGCGTGATGGACGAGGTCGACGCCAGCGCCGTCGAATTCAGTGTCAAGTGTCACCAGGCGGTGCGCGATGCGGGCGTAAGAATCTATATCACCAAAGATGTGAAGGCATCTGACTTCCAGCAATACAAGGACGTGATTGATGTCTGGTGCGGCCAGCCGTATTCGGCCGGTTACGAGTATATCAAGAATAATCCGCAATACACTTACTGGTGCTATCCCAATCATAATTCCTGGGAGCGGCGGGTGCCGTCGATCATGTGCAAGGGCGGGCGCATGACCTACGGCTTCGGCTTCTGGCGCAGCGGTTACGAGGGGCTTACCCCGTGGGCGTGGCGGCCGTCGTGGCGTGACTGGAACATGAATTACCTGGAAGAGCGCGGTTCCCCGGCAGGGAATGTCGCCGACCAGAACGGCAATATCATCAACCCGACCTACTGGGAATGTTTCCGTGAAGGCTACGATGATTCGCGCTATCTTTATACGTTGCAGCAGGCAATTGTCGAACGCGAAGGCAACCGGAAATGCGCCGCCGAAATAGCGGAGGCGAAAAAGCTGTTGCAGGAAATCTGGGACTCGGTCAACGTGCAGCAGAAGTATCTCGACACCGGCATGTGGCCTTCCGGGCAATTCAACGGTTTGCGGCTGAAAGTCGCGTTGATGACGGAAAAGCTGCTCAGTTTCCCGGCGTCTAATCCCGGCAAAATCGCGCCGTCGGTGCTGGTAACCGACACCGCGGACAAGCCGACCGCGGATGTCGCCGCCCTGATCGAAAACGAAATCGCCAAGGGAAATATCGAAGTCCTCGACCTGGGCGATGAGGACTTTCCGCTCTGGCAAAGTATCACCGGCGAGGGCAAAACCGAGCTTGACGACAAGCTGGCGCGGGTCGGGAAAAAGAGTCTGAAATATACCATTGTCGTCGACCACAAGACCGACGGCGGCGGGGAAGCTGGCGATTATCCCATCGGCTGGCCGCGTATGCGGTCTGATTACAACAAGTTCAAAAAAGGCGGGATCGACTTCACGCAATACGAATATTTCCGCGTCTTCGTGCGGGTGGAGTCTGACCGCGACGAGGTGGCTGACGACAGCACTCAGGCTTATCTGACCTACGGTGCTGACGCTGCCAGCCTGCCTTCGTCCAACATCCTGGGGGCGGTAAATGAACGCGAATGGATTCCGGTGATTATTCCCCTGTCTGACGTGATCGATAAAAACGCCGATCTCGACCCCTGGCGGCGGATCACCTCGATGCAGTTCGGCATCGGCGAATCTCATTACAACGACGGGACGAAAATCACGTTCAACCTCGACGGCATCGCGCTGCTGCGGTTCAAGACGCCGGTGATCGAAAGCGTAGACGCGCCGGAGACCGTGATTCTGCCGCGCAAACTTTTGCGGTGCCCGTTCAATCTGATGGGAACTGGTTCGGTCAAGGCGGGCGAGTATGTGCTGGACAGCGCGCTGCAGGACGACAAGGGCGCAACCGTGCAGTTCGCTTCCCGCGATCTGCATGGCGCGCAGGCGGTGGAGCTGGAACTGGATAAAGTCAAACCGGGGAAATACACGCTTGTTCTGAAAGTTCTGAAAAACGGTGTGGTCGTCACCGAAAAGAAAACCGGGCTTGCATTTATTCCGGGGCCGCTGTATTAATAAGTATGGCGAATCCAGGGGGCGTTCTCAATTGGAGCGCCCTCTGGGTTTCAAATGCTTGCATACAGGGAAAAACTTCCGGAGAGGAACCAGCCATGAAAACGCTGGTGGTTTATTATTCCCGCAGCGGGATTACGCGCCAGGTGGCCGAAGCCCTGGCGCGGGAGCTGGGAGCCGACCTGGAGGAGATCGCGGAACCCGCCAAGCGCGCCGGAGTCTGGGGTTTTCTCAAATCCGGGCGCGAAGCTTTTCTGAAAATCACGCCGGAGATCAATCCCGGACAACGCCAGCCCTCGGATTACGATCTGGTGATAGTCGGAACCCCGGTCTGGGCAAACACCATGGCCAGCCCGGTCAGAGCCTGGCTGACCGCGCACGGGAGCAGTCTGGGCAAAGCCGCTTTTTTCTGCACGACCGCGAGTTCCGGCGGTGAAAAAACTCCGCGCGATATGGCGGCGCTGGCTGGCAAGAATCCGCTGGCGACTGCGTATTTTCTGGAGAAAAAAGTCAAGTCCGGATTGGTCGCGGAAGCGGTCGCAGCTCTTTGCGCCAAACTCCGCCAGCCGGCGGAATAAATGAAAAATCAGGATTTTCCCTTTATTCCGATTATTTTCTGGTACACTATGAAAGGATAATGTAGATTATCGTCGGCGTAGCCGCTTCGGGGAAAACATGATTCTCAGCGCCTACTATCTGCGCGCCCACACCTACACCATGGTTCCCGCCCACGTCCGGGAAGACATGCAGTGGATGGCTGATGTCGGCACCGACAATGTCTGCGTGGCGGTTCTCGAACAGGATCTGGCGCAGGGCTGGCACAACCTCGACATTATCTGCCAGGAAGCCGACCGCCTCGGCATGAAAGTCCACGCCGTTCCCAGCCGCTGGGGCGGCATAGTTTCCGGAGCGCCCAAGGTTCCCAGCGCCTTTACCGCCAACCATCCGGAAACCTGGATTCTGGACGCGGAAGGCAAAACGGTTTTTTCCGAATTCCTCGGCCCCAAAAGCAGCATCCATCATCCCGCCACGCGCGAGTTTTTCCTGAAAAAGATAGAAGAACTGCTGACCGAAATTCCGTTCGCCGGTCTGATCTGGGACGAGGTAAAACTTTCGGCGCTGCCGGATTTCTCTCCCTGGGCGCGGAAAAACATGCCGGAAAACGCCGGCTTCGAATGGCACATCGACCGCACCGCGAATTTTTTCGGAGAGATGAACAGCTTCGCCCGCAGCCTGCGGAAAAATCTGCTGATTTCCCTGTTTGTCTACGGCTGGCTCAAGGGTTATCCGGTCGAGGGCATGGCGAAAACCCCGGAGCTTGATTTTTACGGTTGCAACGGCCGCCCCTGGCGCGCGGCGGACAAGCCGGTTCGCCACGGGCGTCCCGACAGTGCGCTGCTGGATTGCGGGCCGGAATTTATCGCTGCTGCGAAAAAGTACGGCAAGCACGGGTTGCTGCTGATCGAAACCCACGATTACCAGACCAACGACATCTACCTGGTGGATCGGAAACTGCCGGAAGTTCTGGCTCTCGACGCCGGGCATTTCATTTACTACTATTATCCCCGCAATCTCGAAAACCCCGATATCCTCATGCGCATCCTGGGCGGGCATCTGCAAAAAGCCAAGCGTTTGCGCTGATTCTGCCGCTTAGGACTCGTTCCAAAACAAGTTGTATGTCAAACAATTTACCTTTGCTTCGTCATTCCCGCGAGATCGCAATAAAAGCCATCAAGCCAGTCAGCCATTTGGCCAATAAGCCGCAAGTTACGCTTGTTTTTAATGCGATAGCCCTGATTCAGAAAATCAGCACCGACGCCACCGTGCATTCAGGAATCGCGACTGTCATCTTTCCTCCGGCCTGGCTGACCGGCAGCGTGCGTTCTTTTTTCGTTTCAACGGAAAACCATTTAACCGTCTTGACGTTTTTCACTCCCGGCAGACGCAGGACAATTTCGCGGGGATTGCTCCGGTTCCAGTATTTATTCGACAGCAGCGCGTCGATAGTGAAAAACGGCACCGCGTAACCGCCGCTCCTCAGTTGGAAGACATTGCCGTCCAACCCCGCCGGGAAAGTGACGGCCTCGCTTTCCAGCACCCATTTCCGGCCGCGCAGTTTTTCCAGCAGCGGCAGGTATTTCTCGTACAGCGCCAACGTCTCGCGCGGCGGCACCGCGGGCGGGTTGAAACACTGGTCGTGGTGGTAGGGCGTGGAGGGGAACGCGCCGTACTTGAGGCAATATTTCAGCGTATTCTCGAAGTCGACCGAGAATTTGCCGTAGGTCAGAATCATCACCGGTCGGTCAAGGCACATGTACGACAATTTCGCCAACCCCGCCAGACTGCCCTCGCTCATGATGCCGTCGACGTGGCGCATGACTTCGATATTATAGGGGCCGTTGGCGAAACAGGTTTTCCGGTATTTCTTCAGGATCGCGTGCACCTGATCCATCATCCGGCAGGACGCGGCGTGGGTATCGAAGGTGCGGCGGTTGCAGACCAAGGTCTGGCCGTCGTCCTGCGCGTAGTCGTAGTTGTGGTAGCAGATCTGGTCGATGAAGAGGCCGTCCATGTCTTTATAGATTTTGAAAATATCCTCGGCCTGTTTTAAAACATGGCGTCCCCACTTGCTGTCGGGGTCGGGATTCATCACCACGTTGCCGCGCTTGCCGTCGCGGAACATCCAGGCTCGCTGGAGACAGTGGTCGTTGTGCAGGATGGATTCGGGAAACTCCCGCTCCGCCAGTTCGCGGTCGCACTCGCCGTAGTTGTAATAGACGAAAGACGCCACGCCGTTGCGTTTCAGCAGGGCGAGGTAATCCTTGATTTTCTCCTTCGTCAGGCCGCGAATAATCTTTTCCGGATTTTTTTCGCTCCAGAGCATCTCGAAATTCCACGTCGCCGCGTCGGGGGTGTAGTCGCCGAAAATCGGGTTATACAAGACCTCTGTCCATTTCAGCTTCATGTGTTTCACCCAGGACTTGATCGTCTTTTCCGGCACGTTGGGCATGCCGTAAAACATGGTGCCTTCCTGTTGCAGGATTTTTTTGTCGGCAGGTTCGAAGTAGGTCTGGTATTTCTTCTTGTACCAGCCCAGCGCCTGGCGCCAGTCGCCTTTGTGCGGAACCAGCAACAGGCTGGCGTGAGGTTTCACGCCGGGGCGCAGGCCGATGTTGCCATAGGAGAGTCCGAGCTGGCTGGTTTCCTTGTCGGCGGTGAAGACCATTTCCGGCTTCATCTCCTCCAGCGGCGCGCAGAGGGCGAGGCCGACTTCGCCGTTGTAGACGTCCATGATCGGTACGCCGATGCCTGCCCCGGCGTTGGTGGAACAGTAGGGGAAGCGGTGCGCATACCACGACGCCTGCGAGTGTCCCCAGCCGCCGATATGGCCGAAATCGTAGGGCGCGTCCTGCAGCGGCGCCCACAGTTTCCACCCTTTGGGGAAATAGTTGCCGTTGACGCTGCGGAACAGGGGCAGCGCGTATTCCAGCTTCAGCGAACGTTCCTCCGCGCCCTTGTCCAGTTCCAGTTCAATGTCCCAGCGGATGAAGTCGGAATGGATTGCAAACTCATGCCTCATGGAAAAATCTGCTCCGGGGTAACGCTTGCTGAACGTAATCAGAGTGCAATCTTTCCGGCGGGTGATTTTGAAATCGGCGCACTCCGGCTCCGCACCCTTGGGATACAGAATCAGCTTGCGCGGCTCGTGATAGAACACCCGGCTCATGCCGAAAGGGTCGGTGTATTGCGCGTCGGCCAGTTCGTCGCGCACGCGGATGCCGGCGGCATTGCGATAGATAAGTTTGTCGTTGACGATGTCGTCCCACTGGCCGTGAGGGCTGCCGAAAAGGGAAAAGTCCTTCAGCATACCGGTACTGGTATCGATGTTAAAATTGCAACAATTGTTTGATACATCAATATGCGTGCCCTGTTTCTTGACCTTGACGCCGCCCATTCGGAAGCCTCCTTGAGATTGTTGAAACTTGCTGAAAGCAGAGTGAAATTATCATGATAATTATCATGATAATACACCAGTAAAGAAGACATGCAAATATTTTATATAAGTATTTTTTTACTGCTATGGGTATGACATTAAAAGGGCGTTCCCACTTATTGAGAACGCCCTTTGGTCACACCGTTTTTTCGGATTGCGTTTATCTCATGACATAAGCATGGATCGCCTGCGACGCTTTTTTGCCCGCGCCCATCGCCTCGATCACGGTCGCCGCGCCGGTTACGATGTCGCCGCCCGCGAAGACGCCGGGGATATTGGTCATGGCTTTTTCGTCGGTCGGGATGTTGCCGCGTTTGTCTAAAGTCAACTCCGGCCAGCTTTTAGTCAGCATCGGGTTGGGTCCCTGGCCGATAGCGACGATGAATTCGTCAACGGGAATCACATGCTCTGAACCCTTGATTTTGACCGGGCGGCGGCGGCCGGAATCGTCGGGTTCGCCCAGTTCCATCAGTTCGCATTCCAGGCCGGTGACCCAGCCCTTGTCGTCGCCGACCACGCCGATGGGGTTGGTGAGTTCCTTGAAGGTGACGCCCTCTTCCAGCGCGTGTTCGATTTCCTCGTCGCGGGCAGGCATTTCCTTGCGGGTGCGGCGGTAGACGATGTAGACATTCTCCGCGCCCAGGCGCAAGGCCGAACGCGCCGAGTCCATCGCCACATTGCCGCCGCCCACCACCGCCACGTTTTTCCCGCGCAGGACCGGCGTGTCGTATTCGGGGAACTTGTACGCCTTCATCAGATTCACGCGCGTGAGAAATTCGTTGGACGAGTATACGCCTTTCAGGTTTTCGCCGGGAATGCCCATGAACCAGGGCAGTCCCGCGCCGGTGCCGACGAAGACGGCGTCAAAGCCTTCCTTCAACAGCTCCGGGACAGTGACGGAATTGCCGATCGGCATATTCATGCGGAATTCGACGCCCAGCTTTTCCAGGAACTTGCATTCGCGGCTGACAATGTTCTTGGGCAGACGGAATTCGGGAATACCGTAAACCAGCACGCCCCCAGGAGCGTGGAGCGCCTCGAAAATCACTACCCGGTGCCCCAGCAACGCCAGGTCGGCAGCGCAGGTCAGGCCAGCAGGTCCCCCGCCGACAACGGCGATATTCTTGCCGGTCGGTTTCACTTTCGGCGGCACCTGCGCTTCGCCCAGCGCGGCTTCGGTGTCGGCGGCGAAACGCTCCAGCCTGCCGATAGCGATAGCCTTGCCCTTGTTGTTGAGAACGCACTTTTCCTCGCATTGGGACTCTTGCGGGCAGACCCGTCCGCAGACGGCGGGGAGGTTGTTGGTCTCCTTGATCTTGTGGGCGGCTTTCAGGAAGTTGCCGTCCTGAATATGCTTGATGAAGGCGGGAATGTCGATGTTGACGGGGCAGCCGCTTACGCACGGCGCTTTCTTGCACTGCAAACAACGGAGCGCCTCGCCGCGCGCCATTTCCGCAGTGTAGCCGAGAGCGACTTCGCTGAAGTTGTACCGCCTCGTCTGCGGGTCCTGCGCGGGCATGGGGGTGCGCCCGGCGGCTTTGGAGACGCTTTCGCTTTCCTTCAAGATGTTGGACGCTTTGCCTTCTTCCTTGTCGTAGGTGCCAAGGCGCGACAGAAGGATGTCGAAGTTGACGTCGTGGCCGTCGAATTCGGGGCCGTCCACGCAGGTGAATTTCGTCTCGCCCGCCACTTCCACGCGGCAGCCGCCGCACATGCCGGTGCCGTCGACCATGATGGAATTAAGGCTGACGATGGTTTTGATTTTCGGTTCGCGGGTGACGTTCACAACCGCGCGCATCATCACGGGCGGGCCTACGGCGATGACGCGGTCGATCTTCTCGCCGCCGTCGATCAGCCGCTTGAGAACGGTGGTGACGAAACCCTTTTCGCCGTAGGAGCCGTCGTCGGTGCAGACAAACAGGTCGCTGGAGCAGGCGCGCATCTCGTCTTCCCAGAACAGCAGTTCCTTGTTACGGAAGCCCATGATGCTGATTACATTATTGCCTGCTTCGTGCAAGGCTTTCTGGATCGGATAGACCGGAGCGACGCCCAGGCCGCCGCCGACGCAGACGACGGTGCCGAATTTTTCGATTTCGCTTTTGTGTCCCAGGGGGCCGACGAGGTCGAGCACGCGGTCGCCGACGAAGAGCTTGTCCAGCTTGCGGGAAGAAGCGCCCACCTCCTGCACCACCAGCGTGATCCAGCCTTCCGCTGCGTTGAAGTCGGCGATGGTCAGCGGCAGGCGTTCGGCGGTTTCTTCCGCGCGCACCACGATGAACTGCCCCGGCGAGCAGTAGCGGGCGATGGGGGGGCAGTAGATTTTATACAGCTTGATGCTGGCGCAGAGTTCGCGCTTTTCGAGGATGCGGTTATGTTTGGCGTCGGGCGCGGCGAGGATGCTGAAGGTGTTTTCGAGGCCGCCGTCGCAACCGCATTTGCCGTGGCTGTGTTGGTGTGTCAACTTTTTCTCCTTGTCGAATGCCGTCGATGAAAGGGAAAAGTATAAATCCCCCGACTGATTTGCGCAACAGTTTAGCCAACGGAGCAATGAAAATTGTTGGCTTCATACCGCTGTCGGAAAACACCACGCTGTCGCGATATCCCTCATGAGATTTGAAATCAAATCCAAATCATCTCACAGTGGATAGAATCGGGGATTGCCAATATCTGCAGTATTATCAAAATTTTCAGCAAAAAAAAAACGAACCGGTAATTTTGGAATGTGTTTTGCTTTTTTTTATTGATCTGTAATGGCACAGTCAGCCACATAAGGCATATGCGCCAACAATATGTCTCGATCATGGATGCGGCGGGAGCAGTAAGGATATTTGTCCGGCTTGATGCCAGGTTTAACGTAATCTGGCGGTCAGGACGAAAATTTCAGTCAACAGGCTAAAATTAAGGAGACATATCAATGCGACAACTAGCAGTATCAGCGTTTGCGGTTCTCTTGCTGTTGACCGGCTTTGCTCCAGGCGCGGAGGAAACGAACAATGTCGGTTACCGCATCGTGGACGTCAAAGTCGGCGATCATTCCATCCCGGTGGCAGTTTGGTACCCTACGGTGGCAGCGCCAAAGACATATGTATATGGCTCGGGACGAACCGTGGGACAGATCGCCTACAACGCGACGCCAAAGCCTGGATCGTGGCCGCTTCTACTCTTTTCGCATGGCTATTCCGGTGGCGGCATTGGCCAGACCGGAATCACGGTGGGGCTTGCTGCGCGCGGTTGGATCGTGGCTGCGCCGGATCACAGCGATGCGGTCATGTCCGTGCGCATCCGGGGCGGCGAAACCGGCGATCTTAACGCCGCACTTGCTTATTTGCGCGACAAAAAACCATTCAATCGTGCGGACTATGCATACCGTCCACGCGAGGTACGGGCAACCCTGGACGCTATGCTGACTTCGACAGATATTCTCGTTGACAAGACCCGGGTTGCCTTAGCCGGTCATTCCATGGGGGGGTGGAGCGTGATGACGGTAGCCTTGGAGGATCAAGAGCTTGATGTGAAGGCCGTAATACTTTATTCGATGGGTGAGTTGAACTGGTGGTTGGCGGGTAAGCGCTATTTCGAGGCGGAGGAATTTATTCGGTTGAAGATGCCCACCATTTATTTTTACGGCGGCGAGGAGAAGCGGATCAATCCCCGCGGTCCCTACGCGATTTTCTGCCAGGAGCATTCACCGAAACCGAGTGAACTTGTCGAGGTGCTCAAAGGCAACCACTTTGTCTATAATGACCGCGATATCGCCCCACGTTCCGGCGGTAGACCGGAGCAGATCAGGCAGATCGTTGAAGCAAGCGCCTCATTTCTAAAGAAATATGTTACTGGTACATCAACGATTGCCGAAAAGGAAATGGTTAATGCTGTTTCGGATCAAGGCGATTAAGCACTAACCAATACGGTTCAGTTAAGGAAAAAACTTGTACCGTCATTCCCGCGAAGGCCAGGGGCTGGCTGCCAGCGGAATCCAGGAGGTGTTGCGTATGGTTTCCCCACTGGATTCCCGCCTTCGCGGGAATGACGATTCGCAAGTTTTTATTTAAAACAGAAAGGTTTCCTCTTAATTAAACCGTATTGCCATTACCCCTACCGCCTGCGGCGGCCTTCCTCCCAGTCTTTCTTTTCCTGCTCAAGTTGCTGCACCTGGGTGCGCAGGAGTTCCACCTGCCGCTCGGCGTTGGCGCGGCGGGACTCGGATAATTCCAGGTCTTTCTGCACCGATTTGAACTCGGCCTCCACCGTCATCTTCTCCTTGCGCAGCAGGTCGGTTTCAGACCGCATCTTCTCGACCTTCTCCTCCAGCTTGGCAATCATCTTGCCCGAGGTTTCCTTCAGGTCGCTGATGCGTTCGTTGTACAGCCCCGACAACTTGTCTTCCTGGGTTTTGAGGTCTTCCATCCTTTTCTTGTTGAGGCTGTCGCGGAGTCCCTCGGCCTTGAGCTGTTCCTCGGCTACTCGTTCCTCCATTTTCTGGCTGTTGGTGCTGTTGATTTCCGTGATCCGCGTCTGGTGTTCGGTTGCGCTCAGGTTGAGGCTGTTTTCGTAAAAACTTTTGGTCAGGATATAGCCCAGCACCCCCAGGCACGCGATCACGACGCAATAGATCGTACGCATGGCGATCCGGCGTTCGCTTTTCTGCAGCTTGGCGTTAAGCTCGTGGATGTTGGAGTGGAGATTCTCCATGATGCGTTCCTGGCTGGCAAGGGTTCCTTTCACCCGCCCGCATTCGATCAGCGCCACCTCCAGCCGCTTCTGGGTTTCCAGCGAAACGCCGCCATTTTCGTCGTCTTCTTCGGCAAAGGCGCGGGAAGCGTTTTCGTCGCCCGGATCCGGCACTTCCACCTCGCGCCTGCCGCCGATGTTGCGGGCGCTCATTTTTCCGCTCTTGATCCAGTTGCGGATGGTTCTTTCGGAAACCCCCAGCATGAAGGCGGCTTGCGACATATCTACCCACGGCATTGGAAAATCTCCCGTAATCTGGATTGAGGTAACAGTGTGCCAAGATAAGACCTGTTTCCGGAAACGTCAACCCTGTTTCCGGAAATTTTGCAAACTCGTTCCGTCAAGGCAGGGAAAGCATCTGCTTGGCAGCGGCGCGGCGGGAGGGGGAAATCTTTTCCAGCAGCTTCAAGGCATCATCTTTCCTGCCTGATTGATGATAGCATTTAAGAAGCAACCAGGCGGCTTGCTGCTGGCGGAAGGTTGTTCTTTCCTGCACGCAAGGCGACAGAACAGCTTCGATATACTCAGGCTTACTGGAGCCATGCAGCATCTGCAAAGCCTGGAAAACCCCGGCATCGGTCGAGGAACCATTCTCTTTGGAGACAGGCTTGGCAAGGTAATTGTCCGGTGCTTCTGTCCGGCCGGAAAATTCCTCTTTCCGCAACGCCAACAGCCTGCGGAAATCATCGCTGAAGGCTTTTCCAGCCGCGCTTCCGGGTAATGCTTTTAACCTGTTTACGTTGAAAGGTTCGCCATAAGTGTGGAAAATCAACCCCTTTGCCTTTTCCACCCCATACTTTTCAGCGCAAACCGTGGAAAAGCCACTGACCACCTTATCCAACTCACTTTCCTGACAATGGAAAGCCATCGCAGCCTCGGTTTGAAAATACTTCAGGCGGGAAACTGAGTTAAGCCAGATTCTTCCTGTAATTTCTGATAGATCAACACTTTGCGCAAATATACTCCAGCGGGGCAGCATTCCGCGTGGCTGGGTAAAGGCGAGGAACGAACACCAGGGCAGGTATTCCGCCCGGAAAAGGCTTTCCGCAGGAATTTTTCCATCAATCTTTTCCGGATGCGGCAGCATCTCAAACAAGCCCGGTTCGCCGGGAGAATATCCGTAAGAAAGGCCGCAGAACGGGTCAAACAGCGCCCATTTCCCGTCAAATCGCAACGCAGCGATTGTGTGATGGCTCTGTTTTGCGCCTGGTTTATTCAGGAAAACCAGCATGGTTTCAAAGCCTGACTGTTCCGCCAGCGCGCACAGCGCCCACGCCATCTGGTCGCAGGAACCGTATCCCCTGAGCAACATTTCCTCGGGATAATCATAGGAATCAGGCCGGACTTCGGGCGTCATCTGGTCAGTCACGAATTCAAACAGTTGGCCTGCTTTTTCGCGATTATCATGCGAGCCATTAGTCGCATAAGCAGCAATTTTTGTCAGAAGAATAATGCGCCGGAGATAGGCCTCGTCCCGAGGTTCCAGCAGGGGGGATTGGACTTCGCGCCAGTTGCAGCCGTTTTGCAATAGGAATGGGAGCAGGTCGCGCGGCAAATCCTCCAGGGAGATTTTCACTTCCTGCCTGAGACAGAGGAGGTTGTACTGGCTGACCGCCTGAGAGAGATTACCCGCCAGCAGATTTTCGCGCACCTGTGAAAACGGCGGCTCACTAGCCGCCGTGCATAAATTCAAACAGGCAAAACAAATTACAAGATGGATTTGTCTCATATCAGTCTTCGGTAGCGACGCCGGGGAACGCCCGGTTGACGACTTTTCCACCGGAAACAATGGCCTGATGGTCAGGCGCGGTCAGGTCGGGCAGGACTTCTTGCTGCCCGGTCATGAAGCGGCGGAAGTCGGCGTGAAGCTCCTGGTTATGAACGTTTTCCTTGTCGCGATAAGCACTCACCCGGTCAAAAAGCTCGTCTTTCTTGCCTTTTTCCCTTTCTCCGAACATGCGAATAGCGGTGTAGAAATCATTCGTGTTCATGCCCTCGCGGTAGATGGATCGCTCGATATCGGAAAAGAATTGCCCGCCTTCCCGGCAACCGGAAAGAACCAGGCCAGACCCCAGTACCGCCAATGCCACCGCAATTTTCACAACTTTCATCGCCGCTCCTAGCAGGAAGACCGGGAAACCACCCGCACTTGCCGCGCAAAGGCGGATCCTTTCACGAAACCTGTCTATTTATCGGCAATATCCTCAAAAAACTGCGGTGTTATTCTATCTTTTTGGCCAATGCGGTTTCGCCAGTTCCTTGAACGGCCCTTTGCGCAACGCCTCGATCTGTTCGTCAGAGAGGTAGCTCCAGAAATAGGTGAATATACCGTTGCCGTACTTGCGGCGGGTATAGTCGACCAGCTTGCAGAAAAGCTCCGGATCGCGCGGGCCGCACTTGCCGCCTTCCCAGTCGTAGTTGCCCAGCCCCTCGATCCAGGCGTCGGGATTTTTCGAGTCTTTCCTGGCGGCGTCAAGCACTTCGATTCCGAGCCGCTTGCCGTAATCCATGACAAACGCCACGTCCATCAAATCCCGGTTTATCCAGCGCAGGGGATTGCGCCCGTTGCCGGCCAGGCCGTGGCTTTTGGTTTGGGCCGAAACGGCGCAGGAGACCACGATGCGCGGGCGGATTTTTTTAGCGCCGTCTCTTACGCGCTTTATGATATCTTCCACGCAGGCGGAACCGAATTCCGCCATGCGTTCGGAATCACGCCTGTCCTGTTTCAGGTCGCGCCCGTACATGCGCTTGTATTCCTGCGCCGCCGCGTCCGTGTCCAGCCCCGCCTGCAGGCGGATGAAATCCAGGCTGATGCCGTCAACTTCATATTTTTCCACATGTTCCAGCATGATACCCACGATCAGGTCGCGGAATTTCGGATCATAGCCGTTGTTCCACTCCCCGTCTTTCGAGGCGAAAAATTCGGGATACGCCGCCTTCTCCTTACCGCCCATCATCACGGCAAAGGCGGAATGGATTTCCAGGCCGCGCTTGTGCGCTTCCTCCACCATGAATTGGTAGCTGTTGAAATCCGCCGGTAGTTTCTTGATGAATTCATCGTAACGTGCCGATTGCTTGAACTTGGCGCTGGCGTATTCCGTGCCCCTGCCGTGCCAGACCAGAGGCATATAAACGTTGTAGCCGGATTTTTTCAGCCGATCCAGGTTCTGGAGGATATTTTCCTTCCCGCCATAATTTATCACGTTGCCTTCGGCGAACATTACTCTGCTTTCCAATAGTGTGCCGTCCCGGTCGCGGTTTTCCTTATAAGGTTTGTCGATCGCGTCCTCCATCCAGCCTTGCGGGTTTTTGATGTCGCGGATGACGTAGCGCGGTGCCTTGGACTCGACCAGATTTTTTATCTCTTCGTCGCTCAGAGCGCGTTTATAGAAAGTCACGTCGTTGTAATAACCGTCTGCGCGGCGGCCGGTACTCAGGCAACTGCCCCGGTCACTGCCGAGATAGACCGGGGAGACTACCTTGAGACTGGGGGGCGCTTCCTTGGAGAATTTCCTGCCGCCGAGGCTGTTGCGGTAAAAGCCGATTTCGTAGGTGCCGTTCTCCTGTCGCTTCCAGGTCAGGCAGAAATGCGCCCACATTCCCGACATTTCCGCTATTTTGAAGGAGCCGTTGCCGAAAATCTGGTTGTTGAAAATTCCTACCGTGGTGCCAGCGGCGCCGGAGTCTTCCCACCAGCCCTGGCTGATGACCATATAGGAGTTGCCGCCCCTGGCGCCGTCGTCCCAGAGATTGTCCCATTTCCACGACAGGTAGGTGTGCGAACCGCCCATCGGGTCTCCCACCGGGCGGAACCAGAAGGCGACCGTGCCTGCGTCGGGGCAGACCACGGCGCTGTCGATGATTCCCTGTCCGTCTATCCCCAGTTGCATTGCTCCTTTCCCATCGACACCTTCAGCTTTCTTGAAATCGGTTCGTCCTTCCCACTTGACGGGTACGTTGGTCTGGTTTATCTCCGGCTGGTCGTTTTCGCGGAAAGACGCGTAAAAGATCACGCTTTCGTCCGGGGCAACGGTATCGGTTTTTTCTTCCGGCTGGCAGGATATCCCTGTCAGCAGCAAGCCCGCCAGCAATCCAGCCAGGCAAATCCGGTTAAACCATTTACGCATGTCATTTCCTCCTGCAGTCAGATAAAGGGAATAGGTATTAACGCCAGATTATGGGTTGAAAAAGGTTGGGTTGGAGGCAACGGTGCCGACTTCGCCCGCGTTTTCCGACCTGACCGAGCCATCGACAAACCAGAAATTCGCGCGCCCTGAGTGCCAGAAGCCTATAGTCTCGCCGTCGTCTCCCAAGTGCCACATGCGCAAATTTGAAAGCAGCTTGTTGGATTCCGAGCCGAGAAATACCCGCTGATTCTTGATGCCGCTTACCCGGCGGTGGAAACCATAATCGTAGTACTTGCCCACCACGAATTTGTTCGCGCCGTAACAGGTCGAAGTGTTTTGATAAGATGATCTGACGCCATTCGGTTCTTCCGCATTAACCCACATACTGGGATGATTGGTGCCCATTTCAGAGCCCCCGACCGGACACCAGTAGATTTCCCAGTTCTTCAGCGAGTCGGGATAAAGATATGACGACAACAGCGAAGGCCACATTATATACCGGTTGGCGGCGGAGGTGGTGTAATAGCAGCCCGATGGGAGCAGCCCGTTATGGTCGCTGGTGTACATGACAAAACTCAGGGCGATCTGTTTTTCGCTGCTGGCGCAGAAAATCCCCCGCGCCGTCTCCCGCGCCTTGCCCAGCATCGGCAGGAGAAGGCTGGCCAGGATTGAGAGAATCGCGATTACCACCAGCAGCTCCACCAGCGTAAACCCTGCTTTGCGGGTGTGGCTTCGCCAGTTGCCGCGAGTTTTTTCCGGGTATAAGGTCAACATCTTCTTTTCCTCCCTGTCGCTAGTCGCTAATTCATTGATAAATAAGCAGTTGCCGTTTTCCTCTCTGCCCGTCTTGTCAGTGCCGGGCTCAGTTGGCGGGATTTCCCATTTTTTTCTTCGCACTTCCTCGATTGAAACCAGTTCTTTTTTCAGCGCGTCCTCCGCGATACAGGCGAAAGCCGATTCCTTCATTAGCGGTTTTATATCACAAAGAGTTTGTATTTCAGTTGTTATGAGAAAAACCCCGTGGTCGTGACACGCCACTTTTTTCATTCGGCGTTTATGGATTTCGCATTCGACCGGGTATTCTTTCCGGAACTGGCCGCCGACGGAAAAGTGAACTTTTTCCGGCAGCTCCAACAATAATTTATAATAAAACAAGGCAGAGTAATGACTTATCACCGCCTGCGGCTTGCCGTCATTGGCGCGGCTCCAGAGCGACCAGCGGGTGAAAAGCGATTCAATTGTGTCTGGATAACCAGGCAGGCGGAACAGGCCACGGTCGATTTTATCCCAATGTCCGCGAGAGCAATGATAGGTGTAGCTGCGAAAAAATCCTGCTTCATCTGCCTGCGGGGCAGTGAAATAGCCATACTGGCTGTCGGCAACCTGCTTCAGCCTGAGGTAATTTTCACCACTTCCCCACAGATTTTCAGGTATCATTCTGTCAGCCCGTTAAATTTACCCAAGCAGTCATTTATTTCATATGCCTGTGGAATAATTGACAGAATACAACATAGAAACCGCTTGTCAAAGTTTTTATTTTAATTTATACGCCATTTTTCTTGGCATTTTTTAATAAATGTAGTTTTTGCGGTTCATTCTTGGTGTATATTTTTAATAAATGCGGGTTTTGCGCTTACCCTGCCTTTGCTATGATTATTTATGTTTTGTGTTGGAGTGTGTAATCAGGATAACTAATTACATAAAAACAATGAGGTGAAAGGGGAAGCCAGTTGCTTGATAATAAAAAAAAGACCGCAGCTTTCGCCGCGGCCTTATCTCTATTTTCTTTTCCTCTACCAGACTTTTGGGGGCTTGATCTCTGCTTCCGGTTCATTCACCTCCCGCATATGTTTCAGCAGGCGCGTGCGCATCTCGTCCCTGATCGCCGCCAGGGCGGGGTCTTGGATCAGGTTTCGGGTTTCGTGAGGGTCGGTGGCCAGGTCGTAGAGAAATGCCTCATGATAGATTAGGCTGAAAGGCTGATTGCCGTTGATTTCCTTGGGCGCGGCGACGCAATATTTCCATTTGTGCGTGCGCACCGCCCGGCCGATGCCGCTTTCACTGATCTGGATATAAACGTCGTCCGGCCAGTTTTCAACTTTGCCTTTGGCCAGATCGTGCAGACTGTTTCCTCTCATGCCTGGCAGAAGCTGGGCGTCAGCCGCTTGCAGCACCGTTCGCGGGACGTCGACCGTGCTGGTCAGTTCCTTCACCCTCTTGCCGCCGGTGAAGCCGGGGCCGTTGATGATAAGCGGGATGCGGGTACAGCCGTCGTGGCAGGAGCGTTTATATTCGGCGTTGCGGGTGCGGAAATGGGTGCCGTGGTCGCTGGTGTAGATTATCAGAGTGTTGTCGTCGATGCCCATTTCCTTGAACTTCTGCCGGAAACGACCGAGGGAATTATCCAGCGCATTACAGCAACCGAGATAGTCCGGGTAGTTGTAGCGCCAGTCGCCGCCAGCTCCTTGCAGATCGCCCGGCGCCTTGTAGCCACGCCATTTTTCCTTTGAGCCGTAAGGGCCTTCGTAACACTCGTGGTCGTTCTGGTGGTGCGGTTCCAGAAAGCTGATGAAGAGGAAAAAAGGCTTGTCGGAGTTTTCCCGCTGGTTGTCGAGATATTCCATCGCCCAGTCGGTCAGCACGTCGACCCGGTAACGCCCGGCCGGGAATGACCTTTTGTTGCCGTCGTTGTCCCAGACATGCCCGTCGTAGCTGTGGCTGGTATGCTCCAGCGCGTCTGCCGCCAGCCAGTAGTCGTAACCGCCGCGCCTGTCCCCGGGCACGCTGCGCTCGCTGAAGACTATGTCTGGCTCTCGTTCGGGATAGGTTCTGGTCGAGGCCAGGTGCCACTTGCCGATGTAGGCGGTGTCGTACCCCGCCTTCTTCATGGCATTGGCAACAGTGTGTTCGTTCTGGGGCAGGGCGATACTGTTGCGGAATACGCCCAGTTCGGTCGCGTATTTGCCGCCCTGCAGGCAGGCGCGCGCCGGGCCGCAGACCGGCTGGCAGGTAAAGCTGTTTTCAAACATTACGCCTTGCCGCGCCATTTCGTCGAGGTTGGGAGTGACGGGCAATTCCTGTCCGTAGCAACCGCAGGTGTCCCATCTCTGCTGGTCGGAGAAAAAAAACAGGATATTCGGTTTTTTCTTTTTGGCGCTCATGCTTCTCCTTTCAATAGTCCGCCACTCTCAGGCCGGCTTCCAGCAGGATTGAGTTGGCAGCTCCACTAATTCCCGCAACTAGTTTTCCATCTTTCACAAAACCCTCTTCCCGCGTTTCCAATTCGTGGACCAGTTTTTGCCGCCATTCTGCCAGCAGTCCCGGCTGCGAGGGAGCCAGGTTGCGCGTCTCCTGCGGGTCGTTCGCCAGATCGAACAGCAGTTCCTCGCCGTCCAGGCTGTACCAGAGGTATTTGATTTTTCCATCGGTCAGCCACTGTGCCGAGCCTCTGAGATGACCGTGCTCTCCGTGGACGTATTCGCGCCAGGAAACAGTCTCACCCTTGCAGAAGGGCAGGAAACTTTTTCCCTCGACCTTTGCCGGGATATCAATGCCGGCGATATCGCAGATGGTGGGAAAAATATCGCGCATCTCCACGGGAATGTCGGAGGTGAAATTCAGTTTCCCTTCATAACCGAGCGGGAACCGTACGATCAGCGGCACGCCGGCGCTGCCCTCCAGTCCTATGCCCTTGGCCACCCTGTTGTGGTCATAGAGCATGTCGCCGTGGTCGGAGGTGAAGATGATCCAAGTGTTTTCCAACACGCGGTGATCGTACAGGCTTTGTATGATCCGGTTGACCTGGTGGTCGATGAAGGTAAGCTGCGCGTAATATGCCCGGCGCGCGCGATCTATTTCATAAGCGGACAGTTTGCACGGGCTGTCGAAGCCGCGCATTTCCTGCATGGATTCCGGCGCCCAGTCCCCCAGGGGCAGAGGCGGCAGTTCCTTGTCTTTATACAGATCCAGATAGGCCTGCGGCGGGTCAAGCGGCGGGTGCGGGCGGTGGAAGGAGGAGTAGAGGAAAAACGGTTTTGACGGATCGCGCCTGCGCAGGAAATCGACCGCCTGTGTCGCCACCCAGGCGGATGGGTGTTCCATGATATCGTAACACCAGGGGCTGACCACATAGCCGTTGCAGGCGATGCCGGTGTCAATGTAATCGACCTCCACCCCCCTCCTTTCCCGCAGCCAGGGGAGATAATCGTCGATCAGGTGGTGGTTGTCATTATTCCGGCGGGCGCGGTGCAGCATGCCGTCGTGGAGAATCACGTTGTGGAAACCGATCAGGTTGCGCTCGGGATAGACGTGCATCTTGCCCACCGCCTGCGTGTGGTAACCGGCGGCGGACAGCGTCCCGGCCAGGGTGGTGTCGTAGTCCCAATGCACGCCGTCGCGGTAGCCCACCCGCCCGTGCGAGCGCTGGGTCATTCCCGTCCAGAGCGAAGCGCGCGAGGCGATGCAGGAAGGCACTGCCGCGTAGGCGTTGGAGAAATTCATCCCCATCTGGCGAAACAGATCGAGGTGCGGCGTTTCCACCGTCGGATGTCCCTCGCATCCCAGGCAGTCGCCGCGCCATTGGTCGACGTGAATCAGGACAATGTTCGGCCTGTCCACTTTAGCTTCCGTCATGAGCACAACTCCTCTGATAAAAGGGAGAGAATATTATCGCATTGTGTTTGCCCTGTTTTTCAGGGCGCGTTTTTCTTTTTAAATGTAAAAACTTTTGCAATGACAATAGACGAGAGATCAATCATGCTCCGACAAGTTGCGAAAGCCTAGCCGCCTTGCCGCGCACAACCTCGGCGAGTCGCGCCAGTTCTTCTGCCGAAAGCTTGAGGTCGGCGATGGAAACACCAATCACGCCCCGCAATTTCCCGCCTGCCATAATCCCTGCGCCCAGGCGCAACCCCTTGTCCTGCCAGCGAATGAATTTTTCATCTTTCGCCTGCTTGAGGATTTGCCTGAGTTTGTCTTCCGGCTCGGGCAGGTTCGCGGCGTGAAGCGCCAGCATCCCGTCAATCGTTTCCGCGTTTTGGAACGCCAGCGCCAGAATAGCAAAGCCGTTGTGGAAGATGCTGCAATTTTTCGCGCCTATCGCCAGATAATGGAACGATCCGGCGACTTCCTTTTTTGCCAGGAAAATAATCCCGTCCCGCTCCCATTCCACGTAGGCGCTTGATTCGCCGGAAATTTCCGCCAGCTCGTCAACTTCCGGCTGGATCAGGTCAAGGTAATTGACCGAGGAAGACAATATACTGCCCGCGCAGCGGAACAGCTTTCCCGGCCGATACAAACCGAGGGCACACTTTTCAACCCAGTTCTCCTCCCCCATCACCCGAAGCAGGCGCGACAGCGAAGGCGCCGCCATGTCATCCAAAAGCCGCCGCAACTGGTTAAAGGCGCGCGGTTCTTCAGCTAGTATTTTCAGAATCCGCAAAGCCTGCCTGATGCCGGTAGAATCGTTTTTCACTTCCAGGTATCTCCCGTATTACTTACAGGTATTATATAGCAAATCTTGGCGGTTGTCAAATTTTCCGCGATTTTCCGATAAAAAAACCTGCCGGGAAGGCAGGTCGGTTCTGTCGCCAGAAAGAATCTTCCGCTGTTCTATCTGTTGAATAGTTTTCGGATAAATGCCAGTCCCTGCCGCAGAAACTCGTCTTCGTTGGGATAGAACGGCCGCCAGCAGGAGGCAGCCGCTTTTATCGCCTGATTGTCCTGGTTGAAAGTTTCCAGCACCGCCCACTGGTCATAGCCTGTGCGTTTTACCGCCTCGGCTATTTCCCGCCAATGCACCTGGCCGGTGCCGGGGATGCCACGATCGTTTTCGCTGCAATGGAAATGCGCGAACACTTCGGCACCAGCCGCCACAGCCGAGGCAGAGTCTTTTTCCTCTATGTGCAGGTGAAACGTATCCAGCAGCAAGGCCGCATTCGGGCTGTCCAGTTGCCGACAGAAGTCAATCCCCTGCGCCACTGTATTGATGAGGTTGGTCTCAAACCGGTTGATAGGCTCAAAACCGAGCACCACTCCGGCCTCTTGCGCCTCCTTCAACAGCGGCTTCAGGGCGGCGGCGGTTTCGGCGCGCTGCTGTTCCAGCGGTATCGACTCGTCGAAATCTCCCACCGCCTTGTACAAAGGGCCGACCCAGACCTTAGCGCCCAGCCCGGCCACGACCTTTATTCCATCCGAGATATATTTGATCGCGCCAGCCTGCGCGCGCGCCGTGCCTTGGTAAAACCTGGTTCCCGGCGGAAGCGCCCCGGAACAGGTCAGCTCCAGCCCGGCCTGGCGCGCCGCTTCGCCGATGCCGCGGACGTCGACCTTCCCCGGCTCGAATACCGGCACTTCTATACCGTCAAACCCCAGTTGTTTGAATCCCGGAAAAAGCGCTTGTATTTTCGAACCGATCACATCCCCGAACAGCATGAGATTAAAACCGTATTTCATGGCAATTCTCCGTCAATTCGTCCGCGTACCCGAAAAAAACGCCCCGCGGGCAAGCGCGGGGCGGGGATAATTCGAGGGGGCGCATTATCAGCGGCTGTAGAATTCCACGACCAGCTGCTCTTCCACCGGCAGGCGCACGTCCTGACGCACCGGGAAGCGCACGATCTTCGCCGTCATCGACTTGGCGTCGACCGCGATCCAGTCCGGCGCGTCGTAACCCGACTTGGCGGCCAGGGTGTCTTGCACCAGCTTGCGCGGGCCGACTTTGTCGACGAAGGTAATCGTGTCGCCAGTGCTGACCATGGCGCTGGCGATGTCGATCTTGGCACCGTTCACGCGGACGTGGCCGTGGTTGACCAACTGCCGGGCACCGGCGCGCGAGGAGGCGAAGCCGGCCGAAAACACCACGTTATCCAGGCGGCGTTCGCACAATACCAGGAAGTGTTCGCCGGTGTTGCCCTTGATGGCGCGCGCCTGGTCGAAAGCCTTTCCCATCTGCCGTTCGCGCATGCCGTAATAGTGCATGACCTTCTGCTTTTCCTGCAGGCGGCGGCCGTATTCAGACTTCTTGCGCTGGAATCCCACCGATTCACGGCGCAGAAGAGCTTTTTCCACATTGGTATTCTCGAAAACCAAAAGTCCCAGGCGGCGACAGATTTTGGCTCGCGGTCCGGTAAAACGACCCATGCTCTCAACTCCTATGATTAATGTCGGCTTCAGATACATTTCCCGTTCGCAAAGGCGCGAACTATGGGGAAACCCTAAACAAACCTCCCCGGCTGCTACCGGGGAAAGGGAATACTCTATAGCATAAACCTTTTCCCGTCAACCAAAATCCCGAAGAAAATTATTGTTTTAAGCAATCGCATCCGAACCGCCTGATTTATCAGATTGCCCTTCCTCGCCGCACCAGATGAACAGCGCGTAAATACCCACCGGCAGTATCTGCAACAGCAATCTCGGCAGCGATTCGGCAATATGCCAGCGCAGGTCGTGAATGGTAAAGACATAAGCCGCGTAATACCCGCACAGTTGCAGAATTATGCTCAAACCTGCTGTTTTGCTGTCGCAAGTCGCTTCCCAGCCGCGTTTCTGCAGCAGCGCGTACAATGCCAGCAATACCGGCAAACCATAGCCCAGTTTAAGGATTCCCAGCGCAAACTCTTTAAGGATAAACAGATGCCGCGAAGGGGCGACCGCCTTGCCCAGGATAAAGGCAAAATCTCCGCCTTCCTGCTGACTGATGACACTAAGCTTAAAAATAGCAATCACCACTAATAATGGCGACAATCCCAGCAGCAGCCATTTCATTTCGCGCAAAATTTCCCCGCTTTTTTTCAGCCAGATCAAGGCAACAGCGCGCGACAATATTAATGTAAACAGAAAAATTACGCCTTCGTTTTTGGTCCAGGCCGCCATTCCCGCCGCCAGCCCCGCCAAAACCAAACTGGAGACTGGTGACTGGAGACTGGAGAGTCGCTCCGGCGCACGCGTCAGCAGCGCCACCGCCGCCAGCATGAAGAAAGCCAGCGGGATATCGGCGAACTGGCTGGCGCCGTGCGTGACCCAGTGGCAGCACGCCAGCAGCGCCACTCCCGCCAGCAGCCCCTGTTTCAAGCCCCTCTTTTCTCCCACCGCACCCGCCAGCAGCAACGGCGTGGCAAAAGTAAACATGAACGCCACCAGTTGCGGCGTCGTAACCGGGGCGTCTCCCAGGTAAAACCAGAGCCGCGCGATTCCGGCGGGCAGCAGCAGGGGATAGCCGACGTGCGAATAGGAGAGGGCGAACGCGTCGCGCCAGTGTTCCCCGCCGCGGGCGAGAAACCGGGCGCGCAGATTCCACGTCGCCCACGCGTCCCAGCCGCCGTGCGGGTGATGCCGCAGCGCATAGAAAAACGCCGCCAGCCCCAGCAGCAGCACGACATAAAACAGCGCGTAATAAAACCGTCCCGGCGACGCGGCCAGATCGCAGGCGGAGTTTTTCCTGTCTCTCACGCCAAACAAAATCAGCGCGCACCATAACAACGCTTCGGCCAGGATGAACCCGTTTCCGGGATAGCCGCAGAAATACAGCCACAGGAAAAACGTGCAGGAACACAGGCCGAAAGACAGCCCCGCCGCCAGCGCCCCGCGCAGGAACAGCCCCGCCACTCCCCGCGAGTCGCACATGCGCGCAAGGAGCAGATAAACCGCCAGCCACGGCGGCAGAAACGAGGCGCATAAGAGCAGGAGTTGCATTCATTTTCCTTGTTCGTACCTCTATGATTCATCATAGAGTTTGACGGGTGAACGGGCAGGGATCCTCCCCCTTTCAGGGGGAGTTAGAGGGGGAAAGGCATTCACCCCTCCTGACCTCCCCTGTAAGGGGAGGAGTTCCCTGCACTCCGTCCACCCATCACCCCGAGTACTCGCGGGTGGCGCAGCCGTTCAGTCTGCGCGGCGAAGCCGCAAGAGGAAAACCCTTAACCGCAATACAAAAACAGTTACGTCCGTCATTCCCGCGCAGGCGGGAATCCAGGAGGTGTTGCGTGCGGTTTCCCCGCCTGGATTCCCGCCTTCGCGGGAATGACGGTACAAGTTTTTTGCTTAGGCACTCGGATAGAAGTAAATATACCAAGGGTGGCCCAGGTTCTTGAACCTAGGTGCCGAAGGCACAAGAAACTCTAGCGAAAACCTTCCGACTAGGTTTCTTGCGGCTTCGCCGCCCCGGTTTAAAAACCGGGGCTACCCAGGGATGAATAGTATTTTCCAAGCGCCTTAACTAAACCGTATTGGCTCAATCCTCCGTCAAAGCGTTTTCGCCAAAATCTTCCCGCTGCTGTAGAAAGATCCGCGCCAGCCGCGCTTCGGAATAGTCGAGCGTGCCCTTGCTTTCCTCCACCACCGGTTTGAGCTGCCAGGTTTGGGTTTGGCGATAGAGCGCGAAAATTTCCTCCAGCCGCCGGGGCGTGAAAAACTGATCCTGGTGTAATTCGTATCCCGTTGCCGCGAGAGCCTCCAGGTGCGTGACAATGGTGTCGGCTTTCAGGCTGCGCGCCTTGGCTATCTCCGGCAGTGATTTCCCTTCCTCCAGCAGCCGCATGGTCTCGAGTACAGTGCCTGTCCTGCCACCGCCGGGGTTCGGCGGAATAAAGCAGGGGACTGGTTTCCGGGGTGCGGTCGGGATGGCCACTTCACCGGGATTGGCCTGCCTGTAGGCGTTGATTACCGCCAGGAACTCCTTGCCGTAAGCTTCGAGTTTCCGCTTGCCCACTCCGTTGATAGCCAGCAGTTTTTCCCGCGTGTCGGGAAAAACCCGCGCCATTTCGTGCAACGTCCGGTCGGAGAAAACGACATACGGCGGCACGTTGTCGGCGCGGGCGCGACGCGTTCTCGCTTCGCGCAGGCTGGCGAACAGGCCAAGCGAATAGGGTTCGTCGCCGTCAATCGTTCCCCTGCTTTTCCGCGACTTACGCGAGGATGCGGCCTGCTTTATTAACTGGAAGGTGCGCTGGCCGCGCAAAACCTTCCAGCCATCGTCGGTAATGGTCGGCGTCGGGTAGCGGGGGTCGTCCACCCGGGTCAGCCCTTGCCCCAGCAGCGCGTCCATGACCGCGCGCCAATACGATTTGTCGCGATCCTTGCCCACGCCGTAGGTCGGGAGGCGGTCGTGCCCCTGTTCGCGGATGCGCTTGGTGTTGGCGGCGGTGAGGATGTCGGCAATGTGTCCCGCGCCGAAGCGGCCATCGGTGCGCGCCACCGCGGAGAGCGCTTTCTGGGCGGAAACCGTGGCGTCTTCCCGCTCGACTTCTCCCAGGCAGACGTCACAGGCGCCGCAGTTTTTCTCCGGGAACTTCTCGCCGAAATAGCCCAGCAGCGCCACGCGGCGGCAGTTGTCGGTCCGGGCAAAGTTCAGCATCTGTCCCAGTTGCGACAGGGCGGTTTCGCGCGCCTCTTCGTCCTCGATGTCGGCGGCGAAACGGGTGAGTTGCGCCACGTCCTGCCGCCCATGAAACAGCACGCAGCGCGCCGCCTCGCCGTCGCGCCCCGCCCGCCCGGTTTCCTGATAATAGCCTTCGATGTTCTTGGGCAGATCCGCGTGCACGACGTAACGGACGTTGGATTTGTCTATGCCCATGCCGAAAGCGATGGTGGCGACAATCACCTGGCACTCGTCGCGGCGGAAACTGTCCTGGTTTTCGGCGCGTTCCCCGTCGGGCAGCCCGGCGTGGTAGGCGCGGGCGGGAATGCCGTGGGAACGAAGCATCGCGGCGGTGGCTTCGACATTCTTGCGGGTGGTGCGGTAAATGATGCCTGACTCGCCCTGATGGTCGCGCAGGAATTCCCGCAGTTGCCCGTCCAGATCGTCCTTGGGCGTCACCTGGTAAAACAGGTTGGGCCGGTTGAAGGAGGCGCGGGTCAGGTGGGGGGAACGCAGTTTCAGGCGCGCGGAAATATCCTCGGCCACGCGCGGCGTCGCGGTGGCGGTGAAAGCGGCCAGCGGCACGCCGGGGAACTCCGTCGCGATCCGCGAGAGCGCCAGGTAATCGGGGCGGAAATCGTGACCCCATTCCGAGATGCAGTGCGCCTCGTCGATGGCGAAAAACGACACTTGCAGGCGCTTGAGCCAGTCGCCGAAGCCGGGAGTATTGAAACGTTCAGGCGAGACGTACAGCAGGTTTAGTTCTCCCTGCCGCAGAGCCGCGGCGATGGCGGAACGTTCTTCGGGGGAGGTGACGCTGTTCAGGGTGGCGGCACGCAGGCCGTTGGCGCAGGCGGCGTCGACCTGGTCTTTCATCAGGGAAATAAGCGGGCTTACCACGACGCAGACGCCGTCCAGCAGATAGGCGGGCAACTGGTAACACAGCGACTTGCCGCCGCCGGTAGGCATGACGGCAAAGACGTCGCGCCCCGACAGGACGGCGCTGACAATCTCTTCCTGGTGCGGCCGGAAGGAACGGAACCCGAACAATTCAGCGAGAGCCTGTCTGGCCGCCTGCGGATCGATCGCGGAATTTGTCTGGAGATTGTTCATTTAATGTCTCGTGCACGCCGCTAAGGGCGCTACTGTTCAGTTAAGCAGAAAACTTGCACAGTCATTCCCGCGAAGGCCAGGGGCTGGCTGCCAGCGGAATCCAGGCGGTGTTGCGTACGTTCTCTCCACTGGATTCCCGCCTCCGCGGGAATGACATTCGTAACTTTATTTGCGAAACATAAAGCTTACCGTCTTAGCTAAAACGTATTACTCGCTACTGGGCGGCGGCTTTCAGCTTTTTCAGGGTTTCGCGGGCGTAATCGGTGTCGGCGGGCAGGTCGGGAGCCTGCATATATTCTTCCAGATTTTTGATCGCCTGCTCCCGGTTGTGCGCCGCTTCCTTCTCGTCGGACCCGTCCTTGTTGCCGGTCTCCTTATGAAACACAAACAGGTCGGCGTGAAAGCGCCCCAGGTTGAGCAGCGCCGCTGCGTGGGTGGAGGGTATATCCTGGCTCAGTACCCGCGCGAGGTTGAACTGCTCCCGCGCCTTGTCGAACAGCCGCATGTTGACGTAGACCAGCCCCAGGTCGTTGTGCGCTTCGGCGAATTTGTCTTCCAGAGAAATGGCGGTCAGCAGTTCCTTTTCCGCGCTGGCGTACCGTGCCGTGAGGTTATACAGCACGCCCAGCATCCGGTGCAGGTGCCGGTTCTCCTGGTTGGCGGCCAGCCCCTCGTTCAGGATTTTCTCGATGCGTTCGACCTGGTCGGGGGGCGGGGCGGGGCGGGCGGCGGCACTACGCTTGCCCATTTCCGCGTCAAGTTTCTTAAACAGCAGGGCGGCCAAATAATGGCAGGCGTCGGCCTCGCGGATGCTGAAGGGATATTCTTCCCGCTTTTTCTGGGGAATATCGTCTTCGCTTTTCTGCGCTTTTTTTTCCGCTTTTTCCTGCGCCTCGGCGATTCTGGTTCTGGCGTTGCGGCAGATGAAGCGGATGTCGCCAAACATTTTCGCCGCCTGCTCCTCCTCGCCGACCGCGACCAGTTCGTGCGCCTGGGTCATCAACTCGTCGATGGCGACGCGCGCGCTGTCGTACTCGCCGCTTTCAACATAGGTTTCGGCGGAAGAGGCGTCGGGCTGTTCCCGCGTCAGCTTGAGCCAGACCCCCAGCACCGCCAGGCCGATCAGCAGCGAAACGACCACGCCCCAGATGAAATTAGGCACGTGGCGATGCGGATTGCCGGTGTCGGTGCCCATGAACAGATCCTCCCCTTTATCCCCAAGACGGTTTAATTAAGGAAAAAATTTCTGTATTCAGAAAAAACGTATTGCCTTTAACCCCCTCTAACTCCCCTTGGAAGGGAGAGAATAATGCTCTATGCGTTTGCCTCCTTGTTTGCGTGGCGCTGTACTCAACCTTGATTCTATGCCCCTGCCCGGCTGAAATCAATACAAAGGCAAAAAGCTCGCGCGTATTTGCGCTTGCGCTGTCGACGGATTTTTGCTATTCTGAAAAGATGCTGTAAAAACGTCAGATCATCGGGAGAAAGTATTATGCCAATAGCATTCAAATGCGCCAAGTGCGGAAAACTGTTCAAGGTCAACGACGAACTCGCGGGCAAGGTCGCGGGTTGCCCCTGCGGCGCGAAATTCCGCATCCCCGCGCCGAAGTCGACTCCTCCCGCCGCGCCCAAAGCGGTGGTCGCAGCCAAACCGGCAGTCGCTCCTAAACCTGCGGTTGCCAAGCCCGCTTCTGTCAGAACGCCCCCTCCGCCGCCGCCACCGCCGCCGAAGGAAGAGGAAATCGAAGAACCGCAGGATATGTTGGAAGACAATCCGCTGGAGGAATCACGGGAGGATCTGTTGGGAGATTTTGCCGCTGCCGACGAACCGGAAAACGATGATCTGGGTGGCGATAATGACTCCGACCTTCCGGCGGAAGATGATTTTGGCGCAGAGGAATCTGCCGCGGAGCAAGACGACTTATCTTCCGACGACGAAATCGAATCCCCCTTCGAAAAAGAGGAAGACACCGGCGACGTAGGCATGGACAATTCCTCCCTGCCGGGTGACGACGAAGAAACTCCCGAGAATGATGCAGAGCCGGAGGAGGAGGACGACGAGGAGGAAACCGGCGCGCGGGAAAAAATCGGCGAAGGGTCAGACGACGCAGACGAAGAAGATGAGTCCGAAGACGAGGAAGAAGCGCCCAAGTGCTGGGCGGGTCGGGCGCTGATCTGGGTTGGCGCGGCCTGCCTGATCGCCAGTTTGTTCCTGCCGTGGGGCAAGATGCCGGAGTCCTGGTTCGCCGCTTCCCCGGTAAAGAAACAGGAAGCTAAAACAGAAGATACAAAAGCGGAAGAGCCGGAAAAGAAAGCTGACGAATCCGAGAAGCCCAAGGACGAAGGCGCGCAGGATGCGTCTCTGCCGGTCAAGGGCGGCGCGCTGGCGCTGGTGCCTGCGCCTCTTCCCGGTACGGACGAAAACTTTATCGCCGAGGATGGGGAGGTCAAGGAAGATACCGCCTCGGAACCGAAAACCGAGGACGGCGAGAAAAAGGAAACGCCGGTCAATAAGCCAGTCTCCTCCGCGGACAAGGAATATACCGGCCTGGAACTGGCCGGAGCGCTTGCGCCCAAAACACCGCTGGCTTTCGCGATCTACGCCATGGTCGGGCTGGGCGCGCTGCTGGCAATCATGGCGCTGATTCCGGGCAAGATTCCGGGGCAGATGATTATCGGCCTGCTGCTGTCGGTGGCTGTTCCCGGCGCGTTCGCGGCGGCTTTGGCGGGAATCGGCCAGGTTTCAGGCGCAGGCTTTGGCGCGGCATTCGCGCAAGCAGCTCCCGGCCTGTTCGTGGCTATCGGCGGCGCGGCGGCTTGCCTGATCGGCGGCGCGCTGGCGTCGGTAGATCGGAAGAGCG
>JAGUZQ010000110.1 GCA_020060765.1 Planctomycetota bacterium
CATAGTCGTCTCCTCTAGAGGAAGGCTGAATCCTTCCACCGTATGTATCGACCATTTGCCGCCTCCTCATTCATCCTTTTAGGGCTGACAGGGTACTAGGCCTGTGCCAGCCAGACGCACTGGTAGGGAGCCAGTTGCAGGGCGCGGAAGTCCTCGCCGTAGGTGGTGTCGAGGATCAGGTCGGTCCAGACTCCGCTGGAGAGTTCGTGCAGCGCTTCCTCCCCCCGCAGTTCCGCCGGTTCGTCGGAAAGATTATGGATGGCGACGATGCGTTCGCGGCAGTCGGGGCTGACCCGCCGGAGCGCAAACACGTTGTCGCCCAGGTCGAGCACCGCCTGCGAAGAGTCGGGGTGGAAAGCGGCGTGAAGCGCGCGGGTGCGCAGCAGGCGAATATATTTCTGGAACACGCGCGCGGTGGCGCTGGCGGGGTCGGTCAGCAGCGCGTGCAACTCCGCCTCCTCCCACTTGCGGCGGTTGATCGCGCGGGGATAGCCGAGGCGGTCGACGCCGTCGTAATCGTTGCGGGTGGCGGTGAGACTGTGAAAATATACCGCCGGGATGCCCTGCAAAGACAGGGCGACGGTCTGCGAACAGAGAAAGCGGGCGAGGTGGCGCTCGGTCACTTCCTCGCGACTGTCGGCCAGCGCGTCGAAATAGGTGATGTTCATTTCGTAAGCGCTGTCGGTGCCGTCGCTGTTGGTTTTCGTGGAGATGTGCCCGCCCAGTTCGACGACGCGGTCGAACAGCGCCTGTTTCTCCTCCGGCGGGACAATGCCTTCCAGCGGTCGCACGCCGACGCCGTCGTGGGAGGCGGTGAAGTTCAGGTAAGTGCAGCCGTGGGGCAACTGTCCCAGGCGCCGCGCCCATTCGGAAAGATATTTCGAGGTGCCGTTATGCAGCGCGTGCAGCAACAGCGGCGGCAGGGAAAACTGGTAGACGATATTCGCCTCATCTCCCTGGCCGAAGTAGCTGATATTCTCCGCGTGGGGCACGTTGGTTTCGCTCAGTAATAGAACCTGCGGCGCGACCAGTTCGAGAAAGTCCCGCAGAATCCGCACCACCGCGTGGGTCTGCGGCAGGTGGACGCAGGCAGTGCCGATCTCCTTCCAGAGATAGGCGATGGCGTCCATCCGCATGATTCGCACGCCCTTGGAAATGTAAAACAGAATGATGTCGAGAAACTCGAACAGCACGTCAGGGTTGGAGAAATCCAGGTCGATCTGGTCGCTGCTGAAGGTTGTCCAGACGTGGCGTTTGCCGTCGCGGGTGATGACTTCCGTCAGCAGCGGCAGGCTGCGCGGACGGACGACTTTTGACAAATCAGTCGCGGGATCGGTTTCGATAAAATACTTCCGTGCGGGAAGAATGCCGTTAACGTAATCCTTGAACCAGTCGCTTTTGCGCGAGGCGTGGTTCAGCACCAGATCGAACATGAGCTTGAAATTCCCGCCCAGCGCCTCGACATCCTTCCACTCGCCGAAGCCCTTATGCACCTGCCGGTAGTCGATGACGGAAAAGCCGTCGTCGGAGGAAAAGGGGCAGAAGGGCAAAAGGTGAATCGTGTTGAGCGCGCATTTAATTTTATCGTCGGCGAAGCGCTTCAGCGTGCAGAGGGGCGTTTCTTCCGGAGCGCGCACCATGTCGGCATAGGTGATCAGCACCGCGTCGGCCTGGTTCCAGAATACGCCGCGCGGCTCTGGGTTGTCGCCAACCTCGTAGCGCCCCACCAGCATCCGCAGCCGTTCCATGCACTGACCGGCGCGCTCGCCGTAAAGCAACTCGAAGCTGTCCCTGAATTCCCGCATGACCTCGGCCGGAATGAATTCTATCATCGCGCTGTTTCCCTTTTCTTTTGTTACCAACATAACTCCTCCCCTTCCAGGGGAGGTTGGGAGGGGTGAACGCTTTCCCCACTCACCCCTCTAACTCCCCCTGGCAGGGGGAGAAACTCATCACAGGCCGGTGACGTTGGTGATCAGCGTGCGCAGGGAGCGGCGCAGAATGCGGTAGCTGAAATAACGCTTGGCGGTTTCGTAGTTGTGCTCCACGATTTCGCGGCGGTAAGGCGCATCCTCCAACACGCGGCGCACGTCCTCCACCACGTTCTTCGTCACAAACCCGTCCATCGCAGTGACCTTGAACCCGCGCGGTTCGATGTCGCGCGCGAAAATGGCGTAGCGGTTGATCAGGATCGGCACCTTGAAATACAACGCTTCAAGAAACGCGTTGCCGAAGCCTTCGTACAGACTGGGATAGGTCACCAGATTGGCGTGGGGGTACAGATCCCATAAGGTATAGACTTTCTGGCCTTCGGGGTTGAACTGCCTGACTTCGCCGATGCGGGTGGAGATGAAGCGGATGTCGATCCCGCTCTCGCGGGCGAGTTCGTGCAGCATGTGCATGTATTCAAAACCCTCGTCGCCCGCGTCGTGGCTGATGACCAGTTTATAGCGCGGATCGCCCAGCGACTGCACCAGCTTGATAGCGTGCTCAATGCCCTTGCGAGGAACTATGCGGGTGGGTTGCAGAATCATGATATCGCCTGGTTTCAGCCCGATCTGCGCGCGTACGTCTGACGCGTAGCCATCTCCCGCCGGAGGCGCGTTTTCAAAATCCAGCACGTTGGGAATCAGGGTGGAAGGGACACCTTTCCGCCAGGACAGTTCCTCCTGCGCCGACTGGTTGATGACGGTATGCTGGAGGCAGGGGTCGCGCGGGGGAAACGCCATTTCCAGGAAATCCTGCACGGCGTTAAGCGAAAAGCGGGTGCGCTCCCAGTAAAAATCGTGGTGGTGGGCGATAGCCGGAATCCGCGTCTCTGCCAGGAACTCGGTGATCGCCACGCCCAACGGCACGTGCATCGGGATGGTCAGCACGTTTTCCAGCACCAGCATCGAGAGGTTGAACTGTTCGACAAAGGTGTAGAGCGTGCCTTTCAGATATTCGGCGAGGCTGCGGATGCGGCGGCTGACCTGGCGCGACCGCTGGCCGCGTCCCCAGATGCGCTGGTTGATCCACTCGTTTTCGGGATGGCCGAAATGCGCCTCGGGCACGCAAAGGCTGTCGGCGGGAGCGCGGTCGAGGCGGCCGCCGTACCACTTGCTGATGTGCTTGTCTGCCCAGAGGACTTCCGCCCACTTGGCGCTTTCCAGAGACACGCCGTCGGTTCCGGCGAAGCGGGTGGAGATGAAGCCGATTCGTTCAGGCATAAGGAAATTCCTCTTGCGAGGGACTAGGGGACTAAGGCACTGGTCTCTGACTTGCCTGGACAATTAAGTTGTCCTCGATCAAAGATTATAAGCACCGCGCCTTCGGAAGATTTTTCTTAGTCCCCTAGTCCCTTAGTCCCTAATAAAACAGATCGAACCAGGTCACGGTCGCGATCAGGGTTAAAAGGCAGATGAGCCCCGCGTACTGAGCGATTTCCTTAATGCGCTCGCTGGGAGGCGAGCCCTTGACCCATTCGATCAGCGCGAACAGCAGGTGCCCGCCGTCAAGCACCGGAATCGGCAGCAGGTTGCACACGCCCAGGTTGATGCTGATAAAGGCGATCAGCCAGATAAACGAGCCCAGCCCCGAATCGGCGCCTACCTTAATAGTCTTGAAGACGCTGATGGGGCCGCCCAGCGCGGTGACGGAGACCTTGCCCACCACCAACTTATGCAGCAAACCGTAGATCGACAGCGACATCCCCACCCACTCACGCCCCGCTTCCCGGAGGGCGGTGAGAAAATCCGGCGCCAGCCGCTCGGTGCGTGCGCTCATCAGCAGGAACATGAATTGACCCTGCAAACCGGCAGAAAGCGGATCTTTGAGAACGCTTTCGGGCGTGTCGATAATCGGCATGTGACCCTTGCCAGCAGGGTCTTTCCAGGCCAGCTCGAAATGCTTCAGGTTGAGGTCGAAAGTAAGGGAAATAATTTCCGAGCCTGGAACTATTTTCTGCTTGTCGGCCAGCGACCCCGGCATGACGTAGGCAATCTGGTTGCTGGCTCCCAGACCGATGCCGATTCGGGGGATGCCAGTAGCAAGGGAAACAACTGGCGTTAGCTTGATTTCCAGACGCTGCGTCGGCAGGTCCTTGGACTTGCGCTCCACCAGCAGGGTAAACTCGCGTGCGCCGAGGCGCGCGACGATTTCACCCGGCAGTTCGCCGCCGGGAACGAACTCGACCTTTTCTTCAGGAATCGCGGGATTCCAGGCGCTTTTCAGCAAGTCGCCCGAACGGAAACGGCTGCCTTCCACTCCCGGCAGAACTTCGGTGACAGCATAACCCTTGCCGTCTTCAGTTGGCTTGATCAGCACGCCCAGCAGGGTGTCCATGCCTTGCGGATTTTCCTTCACGATGCGGGCGTTGCCACCGTTTTTGTATTTCACGGGAGTAACGGATATATTCATCGCCGCGCCATCGCGCACCAGTTCGATTCCCACTTCGTTCAGGCCGCAGCTTTTAGTGTATTCGATCAGATCCTGCGTATCGAGGAAGCGGATAGTCTTATCTTTTTCCTTGATGCCGTACAGCAAATCGCCGGGGTGCAGCCCCGCCTTCTGCGCCGGGGAATCGCCCTCGACTGCGGTACACTGGATATAATAGCGCGCGCCTAAATCGAATTGCCCGCCGCCGCAGACCGGCACTATTTCCCTGAATTCCTTGCCGTTCCGGCGGATCGTCAAGGCCATGCTCTTGCCAGGGATTTTACTCGCCGCGTCTTCCAGTTCGTGCCCGTGCAGTGGAGCGAGCTTCTTTTCGCCCGAACCGTCATCATAGGCGACGATCTCGTCTTCCAGTTGAATCTTGCGCCTGATTTCGCTATAGCGCGGATCGAGGGAAATCCCGCCGACCTTACGGCTGAGGGGAGGAGCGACGCCGATAGTGGTGATGCCCCCGCGCTGGGAATTATCAACCGTGCCTGCGAAAATCAGGTCGAAACTGGTGGCGGCGTCGCCCTCATTTTCGCCGGGGCGCTCAATGCGGAACCTGATCTTGCTTCCCGCCGACATCGCCACTTCCTGGATGATGCCGTTGAAGTTGCGGATTTCCTTGTCGTTGATGCGCAGGAATTTGTCGCCGGTGCGGATGCCGTTGACTTCGGCAGGTGAACCGGAGCGCACTTCGCCCGCGACGTTGGGCGGGAAGGGAATGCCGTAGAGAAATCCCGCCACCAGCAGAATGAAACCGAAGATGAAATTCAGGATCACGCCCGCCGCCATGATGAGCGCGCGCCCCCACAAGGGCGCGGAAGGGTATTCGTCAGGCGCGCCGGTGGTTTTCTGGTCGCGGGGGTCGTCGGCCTGCCCGGCGGGCTTGACGTAACCGCCCAGGGGGATTACGCCGATGCCGTAAACGGTGCCGTTGATCTCTTTCTTGAGGCCGATGCCCCAAGCGTCGAAGCCGAGAAAAAACCGCTCCACCCGCACGCCCACGATCCGGCAGGCGAGATAATGCCCCAGTTCGTGTACGAATACTAGTACGGAAAATCCGAGCAATACGATAGCGATGGAATAAGGTGCGCCTAAGCCGATGATGTCCATTATGCCGAAAACCTCCGAGTGAGAAAATCCCGCGCCGCCTTTTCCGCCGCCTCTATTTCCGCCAGTTCGGGTCTTTCGATTATTTCGATATTTTCCAGCGCCGCGCGCACCGCATCGGCGATAGCCGTAAAGCTCAACTTGCCGCTCAGGAAAAGGCCGACCGCTTCCTCGTTGGCGGCGGAATAAATCGCGGGAGCGGTTCCCCCGCGCCGACCCGCCTCCAGCCCCAGCGGCAGCAGCGGGAATTTATCGCAGTCCGGCTCTTCAAATTCGAGCCTGCCGATTGCCGCCAGGTCGGGCGCGGCGGCGGGGGAAGCCAGTCTTTCCGGCCAGCCCAGAGCGTAGCGGATCGGCCCGCGCATGTCGGGGTTGCCCAGTTGCGCCAGCATCGACCCATCGGCGAATTCCACCAGCCCGTGCACGATGGACTGCGGGTGTATCGTTACTTGTATCTTAGCATAAGCCAGCGAAAAAAGCCAGTGCGCTTCCATGACTTCCAGCGCTTTGTTAGCGAGAGTCGCGGAATCGACCGTGATTTTCGCCCCCATATTCCATGTCGGATGAGCCCTCGCCTCCTTCGGCGTGACCGCATGCAATTCAGCCACGTCCCTGCGCAGAAACGGCCCGCCCGAAGCAGTGATAATCAGCTTGCGCACGCGCGAGGCGTCGCGCCCGCCCAGGCACTGGAACAGCGCGCTGTGTTCCGAATCGACGGGAATGATGTTCACCCTTTTCGCAGCCGCCTGCGTCATGACGATTTCGCCTGCCGCCACCAGCGATTCTTTGTTGGCCAACGCGATATCCATTCCCGCGTCAATAGCCGCCAAAGTCGGGCGCAGTCCTGCCGAGCCGACAATCGCGCTCAGGCACAGGTCGGCGCCGCATTCGCGCACGCAATCGACAATTCCAGCCGCGCCGGAGAAAATCCGGCAACTGTCCGCAGGCAACATTTTGCCCAGTTCAGCCGCTTTGGCCGGATCAGCGACCGCCGCCATTTCCAGCCTGAATTCGGAAATATCCGCCGCCAGCCGCGCGACGTTGTTGCCTGCCGCCAGCGCCGTCACGCGGAACAGATCAGGATGCTCACGCACGACGTCCAGGGCATTCTGTCCGATTGAACCGGTCGCGCCAAGTATGAGAAGTTTTTTCATATAGCCAGAATTCTTCCTGCGACCAGCCGCGCCCGGCGCGAAAAGCGCGCGGCGATTTCCGGATTGTGGGTTACGACAATCGCGGTCACGTTCTGCGTCGCCAGAATGCCGTTAAGCAAATCCGCCACCGCGTTGCCGTTTTCCTCGTCAAGGTTTCCCGTCGGTTCATCGCATAATAATAGCGGCGGCTTGTTCATCAATGCGCGCGCGATTGCCACCCGTTGCCGCTCGCCGCCGGACAACTCGCCCGGAAAGGAATTTTCCCGACCCTCCAGCCCGACCACTCGCAGCAACTCCCCCGCCCTGCCCTTCTCTGCCTTCGGCGCGCCTTCCGCCAACGCAGGCAGTTGCACATTTTCCCACGCGGTCAGTTCCGGCAGGAGATGATGTTCCTGGAACACGAATCCGATCCGGCGGCAGCGATACCTTGCCGCATCTTCCTCACTCAGACCGGAAAGCTTTTCTCCGCCGAAAACAACCTCGCCCGCATCTGGTTTCTCCAGAGCGCCGATAATGTTAAGTAACGTGCTTTTGCCTGCTCCAGATGCTCCCGTCACCGCCAGGCTTTCGCCGGGACACAATTGAAAACTCACGCCCGCCAGCACCTCAAGGAGGCCGTAGGACTTTTTCACGTTTTCCACTGACAGGGCGTTTTCGTCAGACATACGCTAAAACAGCCCCCCCTGCCCCGGCGTTCTGCCGAGATACTCGTAGCCTTTGGGCGCGAGTTTGCGGCCTTGCGGAGTCTTGGAGATCAGTCCTTCGCGGATGAGATAAGGTTCGTAAACATTTTCCAGCGTGTCGTCGGTTTCGCCCACCGTCACCGCCAGCGTTTTCAGTCCCACCGGACCGCCATCGTGATTATAGAGCGTCTGCAACAAGCGTCGATCCATGTCAGTCAACCCGCCTTCGTCCACTCCCAGCATAGCCAGTCCCTGGCGGGCGATTTCACGAGTAACCCGGCCGTCGCCCTTGACCTCGGCCACGTCCCGCACGCGCGAGAGAAACCGGTTGGCGATGCGGGGCGTACCCCGACAGCGCGTGGCCAGTTCCAGCGCTCCTTCCTCCTCCAGTTCGACGCCCAGAATTCCGGCGGAACGGTGGATGATGGAAACGAGATGCTCGGGGGGATAATATTCCAGCCGTTCCAGAATGCCGAAGCGCGCGCGGAACGGCGCCGTCAGCAGACCCTCGCGCGTGGTCGCGCCGATCAGGGTGAAACGCGGGATGGTGAGATGGATCGACTTGGCGTACAGCCCCGACTCCATTACCACGTCAATCGCCCAGTCCTCCATCGCGGAGTAGAGATACTCCTCCACTACATTAGACAGGCGATGAATCTCGTCAATGAACAATACTTCGCCTTCTTTCATGCCGGTCAGCAGCCCCGCCAGGTCGGCGGGACGCTCCAGCGCGGGGCCGGAAGTGGTTTTCATTTCCGTTTCCATCTCGGCAGAGACGATGCCCGCAAGCGTAGTCTTGCCCAGCCCCGGCGGCCCGGAAAACAGGATATGATCCAGCGGCTCACCCCGCCGTTTGGCGGCGGTGATGTAGATGCGCAGGTTTTCCTTGACGCGATCCTGCCCCGGAAAATCCTCGAACACTTTCGGGCGCAACCGGTTTTCAAACGCCTTGTCCTGGGCGTTACCGGCGAGATTTTCGTTTTCCACAAGCTTTCCTAAATTTACAGAAACCCCGACGGCGGACTGGGCGATATGCCGCTTCCGCGCGGATTGGCAGGTATTATATGGAAATGGACTGCACGATAAAAGCGAAAAGGCAAAACCGCGCGGAAAGCTCAGGCATCATCTCGCTTCTCCCTCGCACCGCGAAGATGAAGGCAGAGAAAACCACCAGTGGCCACCAGTCCGAAAGAGGCCAGCAGCAGCCAGAACTGAACCGGCTCCCCCGACAGTTGAGGATAAAGCAGCGCGCCGATATAGGGGCCGATGGAATAGCCTACACCGCGCACGGTGCTGAACGCGCCCATGTATCTGCCCAGCATGTGCGCCGGGGCGACCCGGCTGATCCAGGTGGAGAAGGTCGGCAGCGTCAGCACCTCGCCCGAGGAAATCAGGATCACCGACAACACCGCCAGCCCGAACGACGAAGCCCAGCCCAGGGAAGCGTAACCCAGGGTATAAACGGTCGCGCCGATCACCAGGCACAGCGACAACCGCAGCCGCTCGATCATCCGGTTGACCGGCAGTTGCAGGACGATGACGGTCAGGCCGTTAGCGGCATACATCATGCCCAGTTGGTTGCTGGTCAGGCCAATATTGTTCTTGGCATAGATGGAGAGGGTAGAATAAAGCTGCGACGTCATCAGGAACAACAGCAGGGAAACGACCATCATAACCGCGAAAATCCGGTGCGCGCAGAGGACACTGAAGAAACTGCGCTCGGTGCGCGCCGCGACCGGGTGGCTGACCTTCTCCTCCGGGCAGGTGGCGCGGACGAAAAACGACGCCGACAGGCACAGCACACCGGTCAGCCCGAATAACAGGGAAAATGGCGTACGCGCCAGAAACGCCCCCAGCATCGGCCCCACCATCCAGCCGATATTGGTGCCGATGCGGATTTTCCCGTAGGCGCGCGGACGTTCGTGTTCGAGAGTGATGTCGGTGATATAGGAGTCGGAGGCGACCTGGAAAAACGTGCCCATGCCGGCGCTGAAAAACAACGCAATCATGAACCAGGAAAAGGGCGCGTCAAAGGCGGCGAAGGCCGAAAGGCAGAAAAAAATCGCCGCCCGCCCCAACGGCCCCCAGATCAGAACCTTGCGCCGACCGATCCGGTCGGCCAGCCCTCCCGCCACCATCGGCCCTACAATGCTGGCCACGCCCATGACCGGATAGATCAAGCCGACATGGGAAAGGGCAAAGCCGCGCTCCAGGTTGAGGTAAAGCGGCAGAAAGGGGTAGACGATGGAATACGCCAGCGAGTTGACGAACCAGGCGGCGGCCAGATGCACCACCCGCTCGGGATGAGAGGAAGTATTCACGGTGTCTTCAGCCATGGCGGAAGCATAACTCCCGCCCTGGCCGCTGTCAATCGGTTATCGCGGGAACTGGCTATTCCGCCAGGGCAATCGCATTAAAATCCCCCTCTCCCCTTGCAAGGGGAGAGGGAACTTGTTTTGCCCTTCAATGAAGCTTTCACGGTAAAGTGTAGATGCCACTTGGGCGTATTAGTTCCCGAAACACAGCTATTTTTAATGCGATAGCCCTGGCTATTCCGCCCGCATCTCCTTCAATTTGCGCAAAAGGTTGTCATAGCGAAAATCAATTTCGCTAAACCGACAGGCAAGATATTCCTCGGTGTCTTCGGTGCGGAAATACGGCGTCACGGTTTCGCGCAGCTTCTTCCTGGCGTCTTCCCGCAGTTGCTGCTCGCGTTCCTCGAACAATTCCAGATTGGAGCCAACCGTGTCGTTGCGCCTGCCGCCGGTGTCTGGCATCAGGCCAAACCCGCGCCGAAACAGCATGGCTTCCAGTTGCCAGCATTCGACTTCAAACCAATGGCGGAAAATATCGAACTCCACCCACCCTTTCAGAAGAGCGACGTATTCCCGGCTTTTCTCCGCCTGCGCCTCCAATTTCTTGATCCACTGCAAGGCGATGTCGTTGTTTTCTCCGAGGTAATTATATACGCCTGCCAGCAGTTTTCCGCAGCCGACGCCGAACCGGTGCGCCGCCGCGTGTTCGATATACTCCGCCTGCCGGAGTTGCCCGTTCCAGGCATATTGCGCATGAGCCGACAAGCCGTCCAGCGCGGTTTCCCACGGCGCGTACAAAGCGCGCAGGCTGTTGGAGCGAGACCAGGAGGAAATCACCACTCCCATCCCGTCCTGCTTGCGCACGAAATTGGCCCAGGCAATCGCGTTCTCCAATCTGCCGCTGATATTGTTCTGACCGAAAGTGCGACCAGACGTTCCGCACCGCGCCGCGCCCACGCCGATCAGGTCGAACCCCAGTTCCTGGAAATAAATGTAATGCGGCGAAAGATTGCCTACCCCGTCCTCGTCAGGTTTGAAATATTTCGCGGCGTAGTTTTTCAGTTTTTCGCCCGCGCGCTCGATGATCCTGTCTTCGCGCACAAACACCGCCTTGTCCGGATCGACGACCTCGTTCAGACTTTTCGCCCCGCTTTCGGGATAATACAGGCCGAAATTCTCGCCTTCTCCCCAGTACATGAACCTGCGCCCCTCGCGCCCGTCCTCGCAGACACAATCGTGATAGATCCATTCGCAGAGAATGATATCGCGCGGTAGCGACTCCACCTTTTCCGGCGAATCGGTGCGCCAGAACATGTCGCACCACATCATCAGACGTTTGCCGTTGGCTTTCAATAGTTCGTGCCATTTCATCAAGTGCTTGCTGTAGATATCCAGTTTCGCCTCCCCCGCATCCAACCTCTTCACGCACTCCGGGCAGGTCGCCAGGCACCAGGTCTCGTCCGCGCCTACGTGAAAATACGGCTCCGGCTGGTGCAGTTCCAGCACTTCCTCAATCATCTGCCTGACGATTTCGACCGCATCGGGATTGCTGGGGCAGATTTCGTTGATCGCGGTGCCTTCTGCGAGGTGGCGGTATTTTTCGTGTTTCAGCAGGAATTCCAGATGCCCGTGAGTCTGGATCAGCGGGACCGGCATGATCCCGCGCAGGCGGCAGAAAGCGAGAATCTGTTTCCATTCCTCCAGCGACGGCGCGCCGGGCTTGACAATTTCCTTGACGCATTTAAACGGGAACCAGTCCTCGTATTCGATCCAGACCATGTTGATTTTCCACTGCGCCAGTCTTTCGATAAACTGATAGAGATAATCCAAATCGGGAAAGCCGCCCTTGCAGTCAAGGTGGTAGCCGCGCACCGCCAGATCGGGCGCATCGAAAATTTCCACGCAGGGCAGTTTTTTGCCAGCGCCGGTGAAAATCTGGCAGACCGTATTTACGCCGTTAGCCAGCCCCTCGTCGTCGCGCGCGGCTATTTTTACCCCGGCTTCTCTGATCCGTAGCGCATAGGAGCCGCGCTTTTCATGTTTCAGCACAAGCTCTTCGCCATCATCCGCGCCCAGGACAAGGCAATCGCCGCCGTTGGATTTTTTCAGCTTTACCCCCAGATGCTCGCCTAGCCGCTCTACCTGCGCTTTAGCCGAAACTATGTCCTTCGGAAAAGTCGCGGCGGAGAATCTGGCAACGTCGCAGATTCCCCGCAGTTGCCTCAGTCTTTTCGGTTTAGGAAACACCAGTCCGTCTGTTTCGTAGTCCAACATTTGACACTCCTGTGTAAATAATATAATTTAAGGCTGCGAAGCAAAGCACTACAGTTATACTTACCCTGTCTGAAAGCATTTTCAATTCGCATTGCGTGATTGCGGGGGAGCATTTTGTGCAGAAGCAGGATTGGACCGCCTACCGCACGGTAAAGTCGTGTGATAAACTGCCGCTAGGGGTATACTCGGTCGGCTATTATCACTTCCCCGCCAACCGGCGTTCTACCCACCGTTTCGTACAGCATCTGCAAATTACCTGGAGCGTGAAGGGAGCAGGCAGGATTCTGCTTAACGGCAAACTCCATCCGCTGCCGCAGGAATCCGTCGCGATCTATCTGCCCGGAATGGAGCATCTCTATTATTCCGAAGCAGAACCGTGGGAAATATGCTACCTGTCGCTGGACGGGGCGGAGATGGAGCATATCTTCCGGCTGTTCGGGTTCGACCTCGCCAGGCCGCTGCAGGTGGGGAAATGCCCGGTATCGCTGCTGCGCAGAATCTACCAAGAGGTTACGCAGATCGGCGCCACCCACGAACGACTCTGCAGCCTGTACGCTTACGAAATGCTGATTCATCTGGCCAATAATGTAAAAAGCGAGCCGCTCCCCGACGCCGATCTTTCCCTGCAAGAGGAGATTATCGCCTGTATGCACCGGCATGTCTCCGACGCCGACGTTGGTATTTCCCAAATCGCGCTGGAACTGAAAATCGACCGGTCGGTTTTGAGCAGGCTGTTTCACGAAACCGCCGGAATGCCTCCCAGCGATTATTTCCGCGCCGTCAGATTACAGAAAGCGATGGGCATGTTGACCGGCAGCGGGGAAGCCGTGGGAGCAATCGCACAGACTTGCGGATTCACCGACGCCAAAACCATGTCGCGCGTTTTCCGCCGCGAGCTGGGAATGACACCCACCGAGTTCCGCGAAAGACATCTGAAAGACAACCGCTAAAAACCGCTTTCGCGCAGAAGCACACCCCAGATGCGTCTGCCGAAGTTAGCCAGATACGAAACCGGTTCCGTTTCAGCGATGATAAATCCCGGCGTGCCGACGGCCTGGCTGTTGACGTTTTCATCGAGCACGATCCGTATCTCGTAATACGGCTGGCTCGGCATGAACGACTCACCTGCTTTTTTTCCCACGACATTGCCGCCGTGTTCAGCCATGAGAGCGGCAAACGCCATCCGCTCCGCTTTGGTACGGTTGACTGTACCAATTTTCCCGGCATACTTTTTTCCGTCGCAACCGTTGACAAAGCTGACGCTGGCACCGGTTTTGATTTCACCGATTTTCTGTTCCGGCAGATAGGCGACTACCACGCGTTTTTGTGGGGAAATCAGCGTCGCGACCACGGTATTCCGCTTGACCGCCTGGCCGGGGAGCAAGTCCGGGTTAAGATATGCCACTATCCCGCCCTGTGCCGCGTCGACCGAGTTCTGCCGCGCCACTTCGGTTTTCTCCGCCAGTTCCAGTTTTATCTTTTCCCGTTCTTCCAGTTTTTCCCGCCAGAACGCCATATCCTCGCCGTCGCCGCCCAGCATTTTAATTTCCTCGTCGAGGCAGGCGAGTTCTGACCGCAGAATTTTCAGGTCGGTTTCCAATTGCGGATTATCCACTTTCAGCAACAATTCACCCGGCGCGATTTTCTCATCCAGTTGCAGCGGACGCAGGAATGAGACCGTCCCCTCCGCTGGAACATACAATGTCTGGCTGACTTGCGGAATCACGACCCCGGGAACGGTGAAGGTTCTTTCCAGGGGAATCGTCAGCCAGAGCGCGAAAGCCGATAGCGCCAGCAAAGTCATCAGCAACCGGGTGTTAAACGTCAGCAGATTTTTCATCCGGAATATTTCCCCAAACTCGTTCACCGCCGGGCGCGCGATAAAGAGCCAGATTTCAGTCAGAAACAGAAAGATGCCCAGCGCCTTGGTGAATTTATAATACACCAGCACCGCGATGCCGAGATATAAAAAAAACCGGTACAGCCAGGTGTAGACCGAATACGCCATCATCCACGTTAGCCGACGCGCGCTTACCGTCTCGGGCGGCGGCAGGCGCAAGCCCAGAAACGCCTGCCGCAGTTTCCATTTCGTCAGCGCAAAGGCGCGACGTTGGAGATTTTCCACGCCGGAAAAATCCATCAGCAGATAATAGCCGTCAAACCGCATCGCGGGATTCATGTTGACGATGAAGGTCGACACCAGCGTGCCGCTGGACAGCAGAAACCAGACGCTTTGCCAGACACCGGGCGGGCTTGCCACCCAGAACAGCAGCGCCCAGCCCGCCAGCGCCAGTTCCGCGCCCACACCTGCCAGTCCTACGATGAACCGCTGGCGGCGGGAGGATAATTGCCAGACGTCTGTCACGTCGCAAAAAGGAATCGGCCAGAACACCATGAAAGCGATGCCCATGGAGCGCACTCGGACGCCGTAATTCGTCGCCACGTAAGCGTGGGAAAATTCGTGCAGCGACTTGATGAAAATTATCGCTATCCCGTAGGAAATCAGCCCCGGCAGAGTCAGGAATGATTGGAACGTGGTCCAATACAATTCCGCGCGGCTGGAAACCAGCAGCAGCCCCAGGCAGGCGGCGAGAAAATGAATCCTCAGCATCACCGGCGAAGCCAGCAGCCTTATCGCGCCCACGGTTTCGCGCAGGAATTTTTCCGGCCTGAGCAGCGGAATTTTGAAAAAGAGGTAGTGCGCCAGCAGCCACTGCACGGGCGACATTTTTCCCGCGCGCCCGGCCTGCTCCAGCATTTTGCCCTGCGCCGACCCGATGCTATCCAGCAGGCTGTTTTCTGCGGCAGAGGTCAGCAGACTCGACAGCTCCTGCGCGGTCGGACGCACTGTTGTCGACTGCCGGATATTTTCCAGCCATTCGGTACTCGTCATGCCGCGCCGAAGCAGCCGCAACGCCGCCGCTTCCGCCCAGCCCAGTTTGCAGTATCTGCCGGAAATAGGATCGAACACGGTTCGAGTCGGCGCACCAGTCTCGTCGGCGGGGCCGTCGCGAAAAACCAGGTCGCGCCGCAGTCCCGGCAGGCCGGTTTCGGCCGCGCTCATCTGCCCACCGCCTGACGCAGCTTGAGCCAGGGCTTGCGAAACACCCAGTAGGCCAGCGACGCCTTTTCGCCGTAACAGACCGCGGTTCCGCCCAAGCCGTGGGGAGGGCTCTCTCCGATCCAGTCTGCTTCGATGCGAAAAGCGTAGACTCCTGCGGGACTGAGTTCGGCCTGCGGTGAGACGGCGGAGATTTTCGCGGGCAGCGATTTCTCCGGGCTGATGTCCAGAAACACGTCGACAAGCAAAGACCGGTCGAGGCCGACGTTGTCGTTATGCGGCAGCCAGATACGCGCGCGAGTATCAGTAGAGGCGACGATAGCCAGTACCCGTTCGCCGGTCTGCACCGCGCGACCCTCCCACTCCTCCGGGCGGTCGATCAGCGCGACGCCGTCCTTCTCGGCGCGCACATCGAGGCGGGAAAACATGTATTCCGCCAGTTGCAGGCGCAATTCCTCCTGCTTCAACCGGTGGCGCAGCACCTTGCAATGCGCCAGCAATTTCGGATCGCTGAAGGCTCCAGCCGTTTCCTGCTCCAGTTGCGCCTGGTAAACCAGTATGCGTTGCTCGGCCACGTTTTTTTCATGCGCTGGAATCTGCTTGTGATAGGAAAAAAGCAGGTCGCCGGCTTTCACTTCCTGGCCGTTGGCCACGCAAACCTTTTCCACTACCCCGTCCAGCGGCGCGGTCACGACGCTTTGCTCCCTGGACACCACCTCGCAGGGCGAAATCAGTCGTAAAGGAAACTGGTAAATAAAAAACAGGTAAATGACCAGCGCCAGCGTCACACCGCCCAGGAGCCGCCGAAGGCGCGAAGTCCTGCCCGGCCGCGTCTGCGGAAAAAATCTCTGCAAAACCGAAGCGTATCCCGCCCCCAACGTCTCCACCACCGGCAAAATCGACTGCGGCCACTCTTCCAGCCGCTCAAACCAGAGAGCCGCGCAGATCCGCCCGTGACATTTTAAGGGAACCCAAAGCAGGGAAGAGGCGCTTTTACCGGAAAACACCAGTTCCCAGTCGGCTTTCGCTGCTTTTTCCTCGGGAACATTGAGCAGGGAAACTGCTTCAATTTTCCGGAACTTATCAGCCAGCCGCCGCGCGGCAGCGGCGAGCGAGGAATGGTGGTCGATTTTCACCTGTCCGGAAACTCCCAGGATTTCGGGCTGTTTCCCGTCTAGCGAAAAGAAAAATGCCTGATCATAGGCGAAGAGATGAACCGTGTTGTTCAGCATCCGGAACGAAGCCGCCTGCCGGTTTTCCGCGCCAGACAAGTCGGCCAGCAGATTGAACATCACCCCCAGCGCCTGAGCCGCTCCATCGACGGGAACTTTATTTTCGGCCATCGCGTTGTCCCGCCACATGACTGTTCAGGCACGCCATATCCAGCACGCCGCGCATCCCGCTGTACAGGATTTTCTTTCCCCCCGTCTCGCGATTGGGGACTTCCGCCCAGATTTCTATCATCGAGGTGGTGGCTTCAATTTCCGCGCCGATGTTGGTAACGACTGCGTCCACAGTAGCGTCAAGCTCCTGCAGATGGATCGGTACGCGCTGCCCGACCGTGATCAATTTCAGCAGATTCGACGGCAGGTAAAACCGCGCGTGCAGACTGGCGTCGTCGATGATTTCAATCAGATCCTGCCCCGCCTGCACCCGCTCGTTTTCCCGCGCCAGCAGCTTTGCGGCCTTGCCCGCATAGGGCGCGCGGATGACGCAGGCGTCGAATTGCCTAGCTGCAATGTCAACCTCCGCCTGCGCGCGGTCGGCCTCGGCCTGAGCCTTGACCACCTCGTAAGTGAAATCGGAAAGGCGTTTGTCGGCGATCACCAGATCGGCCTGCGCGATTTTGGCGGCAGACTCGGCTTCCGCCAGTTCGTTCTGCGAAATCGCCTTGTCCTGAAACAGGCGCTGTTTTGATTTCAGGTCTTCGGCGGTGGCTTTCAGCCGCGCGAGTGCCTTGTCGCGGTTAGCCAGGTGAATGGTCTTGTCCAGCACTTCCAGATAGCCCTTCGCGGCGGCGAGATTGGCTTTGGCGCGGGAGAGATTGGCGAGGTAAACCGCGGAGTCGAGTTCCACCAGCACCGCCCCTGCTTTGAACTCGTCGCCGTTCTCGACGCGGATTTTGCTGACGGTGGTGGTTATCTCGGTACTGAGGGAACAGCGTCTCTTGGGTGTGAGAACTACCGCAATCCGGTTTTCGGGAGAAATTTCCTCACCGCCGCGCGCGGCAACGGCCGAAGCGACCAGGCAGAGAATCAGGAGACCACGACGCATCGGTTTTTCCCGGACGGCAGCGGTGCGCATCGGCTTATTCTGCCTGGGCGACAGGCTCGTCATCGAATGACAAATCCGGCAGCGGCACTGTCTCGCCGGAAACGGTTCCCTGCGACTTGTCCTGGCGCCGGGGCAGTTGCCAGTTGAGGAATTTCCGCTTAACCGGCGCGGGCTGGGGCAGATCGACCTTGGGCAGACCGAGAGTGTTATCCAGGCGCGCGGCGGAAACCTTGTATTTCGCGTAGGCGGTCAAATATTGCGCGTGCTCAAAAAACGCCTGCACCTCGGTTTCCAACACTTTGCTTTCATCAACGTTCTGCTCTTTCTGGTGCTTGAGCGTGGCGGTAAGCAGGCGGGACTGGATGCTGTCCAGTTCCTGGTAATCGCGGCACTGGCTTTCCGATTCCTCCAGTTCCAGCGCAGCGAGATGCACCTGGGTGAGGATGCCAACCGCCAGCGCCATGCGACGCATCTTGGCCTGCTCCACGCGCTGAATGCCGATGTTTCTTTCCTTCCAGCGCTGCGGGAGCGATAACACACTCCAGGTGGTGTTTATGCCGATGTCATGCCAGGTCTGGTGCTTGAGGAAGCGGTTGTCTTCGTGCTTTCGGGTGCCGAACATATTGACGTTGGGGAACATCTTCAGAATCGCGGCGCGCACCTCCTGCTGCTGAATCTGTTCGCGGTGACCCAGTTCGACCAGTTCCACCCGGCTTTGGAGCGCCTGCTCCTCCAGCGATTTCATGTCGACCGTGGGCAGCGGCTCGAACTTGTCGGTCACAGGCACCGCGACTTCAAAAGGGGTTCCCGGCGCGAAACCGATAATACCGGAAAGATTGACGCAGGCCTTGGCGTAGCCGCGTTCGTACTCGCGCAAGCGCTGCTGCAACCGGGCGAGGTTCTTGTCCTTTTCCAGGCCGTCCATTTCGGAAATCGTAACCGCCTTGATCTGCTCCTGGATTTTCCCGCGCCGGTGCATGACCTTGTCCAGCAGATTACGGGAGTCTTCGACCGCGAGTTTTGCCACTACCGCCCGCCAGTACGCTTCTGTAACGTCGAGGGCAAGGCGCTGACGCATCCTTAACGCCTGCATTTCCTGGATTTTAACTTCCGCTTCCGCCTGGTGGGCGCGCAGGCAAGAAAGGCCGAAGTCGAGCAGATTCCAAGCCATGCCCAAATCGTAAGTCTTTCCCACCCGTTCGGAAGAGACAGAAGCCTCCAGCGATTCCTGCTTGGTTTTAAAACTTTCCGAACTGGACGCTTTTTCGTTGGAACGCCGGGTGCGTTCGCCCTTGATCGTGTCCGTGGGCAGCATTTTCAGCTTCGCGCCGGTCGCCATTTCCTTCTGGATCTGGATTTCCATGTCGCGGGCGATATTTTCGAGATTATAATCCAAGGCCAGCGCAATCGCCTTTTCCAGGGAAAGAGGTTCGGTCGGCGTGGGAGCGTAACGCGCCTGCGGAATGCCTACCGGCAACAGGGAAGGCTGTTCCGGTACGAACGGGTTGTTCCACTCGCAACCGGCTAGCCCTAAAACCGCTATGCCTGCCACAACAGGCAAAAAAGTCGCGCGCAAAGAAAACGTTCCTCCCCGCCGACGGTCATGGAATATTGGTTCGCTCATCGCTTGTCTGCCCCTGGCGTCGTGTAAACGTATAATATACTACTATATCGGCAAGAATAATAGCTGCCAGCATTAACTTTGTCCGGAAACCGACTCCTGCCCATCCCAACTTATAAAAGACTATACTCTTTTGTTTCTTTTTCAAGAATTCTTTCCTCTTTTTACCCAACTTCAACCGGAATCAGGAAAGAATTTACGGATATAACGTATTATGACGATAAGGTATATGATAATCTGACTTGACAAAGGCTCATTCTTGTCACATTATTATGTATAGCTGTCTGCACTGGGAAACGGGCATTTCCCCGAAACTCATTAGTTTAAACGGAGATACCGACATGTCTTTTGCCATTATGCCGCTGGAGGAGAGAATTGTCTTTAACGCCGTGATTGACGGATTAGACAATTCCGGAGACGATGCGCCCGACAACCAGACGCCGGATCCGACCGACAGCGCCGACGCCAAAGTTGACGATGCGGTCGCGTATGACGGAACAGGCGGCGCGGAAAGCCAGCCTGCGGCAAGGGTTCTGCTGGTTTCCTCAGCGGTCGACCCCGCCCTCGCCAGCGCCGCGCGCAGCGACGTGATCGTGATCCAATATGATGCCAGCAATGCCACGACCGAAACCATCCTGTCCCAGCTCATCCAGGCGCTGAACGGGCGCAAGGCCGAAAGCATCGGTTTCGCGGTGCATGGCGGCGAGAACGGCAGTTTTGTGCTGGCGCGGAATTCCATAGTCAGCCTGTCTACCCTGCCCTCGCAGCAGGAATTCTGGACTGCGGTCGGCTCCAACCTGACCGAAACCGGGCGCGTCGACCTGCTTTCCTGTAACCTGACGGCGACCGAAAGCGGCGCGCAACTGGTTGCCAGCCTGGAAAACCTGACCGGACACAACTTCGCCGCCTCTGACGACTTGACCGGAAACCCGTCCTCAGGCGGCGACTGGAACCTGGAAACCGACAACGTCGACGCCGAAGCTGTCTATTTCGACGAGGCGAAGCTGGAATCGTTCCGGGGAAACGTCGTGGATTTCGCCCCCGTCATCGACGGTTTCAACTGGGAAAACCAACCCAACTACAATATGGGAGGTGCGCCGGTTAAACTTGACGTCATGCAGAATTCTACCGCCACCGACCAGGACTCTACCGGTTACGGCGGCGCGCAGGGCTTTCTCAAATTTTCCATCAGCATGAACGCCAACGCCGCAGACTTGCTTTCGCTGAATAACTTAGGACATACCGGCGGTTATTCCCAAAGCGGCAACGAGCTTTACAAGGACGGCTCGGTAATCGGCCTGGTTTCTGGCGGCGCGGGCGGAAGCGAACTGGTCATCAACTGGAACGCCGCCGCCACCGACGCGGATGTGACCTACTTTCTCCACCGCGCGCAATTCAGCACTACCAACGTGGGAGCGGGACAACGTGACATCCAGATCTATCTTTCCGACGCCGCAGGCAACGGCAGCGTCGCGCCGGCCAAGATGCTTTCAGTCTATATCAACGGGCCGACCGTGGAACGCGCAATCGCCACCAATATCCCCTCGTCCGGTTCGGTGATAACCCTGACCCAGGCAATACTCAACACCACCGATCCCGACAACCCCGGCCTGGAAAACCTGACCTATAATATTTTCAGTAACTTTGTCCAGAATGGGGAATTGTGGGTGAACAGGAACGGCACCAACTGGCAGCAGGCCAACTGGGGGCCATTCACCCAGGCGGAAATAAATAACGGCTGGGTCGAATACCGCCACACGTCCGGCAACGCCCTGCACGACCGTTTCTCCTTCTACGTCATGGACAACACCAACGCCCGCTCGCTGGTCAATACGCTCTATTTCACCGGCAGTGACACCGCGCCATCGGTGACAATCGACAGCGCCATGCAGACCACCTATATGTCCTCGCTGATGGAAATGTCCTGCTCGCCTTTTCTCACTCTCAGCGACGACAGCTACAAATTCGAATCCCTGACCTTCACGGTGCGCTCGCGACCAGACTCGGCCAACGAACGCATCTACATCCACCCTGACCAGATCGCCATGGTGCAGGCTCAGGGTATCTCCGTCACCACCTCGTACGATCAGATCCGCTTCTACAAATCCGGCGGCAGCTCGGTCGACAACTTCAGAATGGCCGCAAGTTACATCCAGTATTATCACACTATCGAAAACCGCTCCCCCGGCGACCGCTATATCGACATCGTCGCCAACGACGGCACCCAGAACAGCGCGACCAGCACCTGGACTGTCCACCTGGAGGAATCCGGCGGGCAACCGCAACTCATGAACAGCTACCTCCAGGCTCCCGAAAACAGCATTACCGTCCTCACCGGCACCAACCTCCAGACTATCGACTCCAACACCCCGGCCTCCTCCCTGGTATATAGACTGGAATCACTGCCTACGAACGGTCGGCTGATGCTGAACGGTGTGCCAGTGCCAGTCAACGGGTCATTCACCCAGCAACAGGTCTATGAGGGCAGGCTGCAATACAGGCACGACTTCCCCGGCACCAGTTGGGACAATTTCTTCTTCTCCGTCACCGACGGCTCCACCACCCTCACCAATATGTATTTCAACATCAGCATTTTCGCCGCCGGCGATCCCGTCTATAACAATCCAATCAATCCGGTCAATCCGATTGACCCGATGACCAGCGACCCCATCGTCAACAATCCGGTCGTAAACCCGGTTATCAACCCGATTAATCCGCTCGATCCGATTAATCCGGCCAATAACACCGGCACGTTCATCGCCAATAACAACAATCCGATTTTGAACCGTGACAACCTGATAACCAACCAGGCCAAGGACAATGTCAACCTGGTCAAGGAACCGATCAACAACGTCGCCAGGAACGTGGTCAAGGAAATCGGCGACAAACTGGGCGAGGCTGGAGTCGGCCCGGTCAACGCCGCCATCGTGAACAACGCCATTGACAATGCCCAGCAGATGGCGGAGCAACACGGGCTGACCGGCGACATCATGGGTCAGGCGCAGAACCTCACGCAGGAAGGACAGGCTGGCCTGACCGACATCAGGCAAGCCTTCAGCTTCGCCATGCAGGCCTACACCGCCAAGGCGGGCGCGTCTTCCTCCTTCCTCGGCGACGTGGTCAACGCCATCCGCCAGAGCGAGGTCATGACCACCCGCGCCAACATCGTCATCGACAACGCCTTCGATACCGTCACCCGCCTGAACGAATCCGCGCGCGCTATCGTGCAGGATCAGATCCGGTACGTGGTCGCCTACCGCCGCGAGGTGCAGCTGGCCAACCAGCGCTTGTCCGATATATTGGACACCGCCCTCAAAGCCGGGCGGGTGGGACGTTTCGACAAGGCCTACAGCGACGCGGTTGAAAGCTCGATCCGCAATCTCGTCCAGCGCAATGAGCAACTACAGGTAAACGAGTCGGTGCTGCGCAATCTGGTCGAATCCGACGCCAACGCCGACTTCAAGCAGGTTTCCGAAAGCGCACGCCAGCAGGCGGAACAGGCTGTCCAGGATGCGCGCAGCCTGCAGGACAAGGCCGCGGGCGACGAGAACGACGCGTCGATCCGCGAACTGCTCGATCAACAGCAGCAGGAAAAACCCGTCGATCAGCCGCAGGGCAGGCTTTCTCCCGACCGCGATCAGGCGCTGGAAGACGTCGGTTCGCTGCTGGCGCTGACCGGCGTAGCCGGGTCAATTTCCGCCGCCACCGGCGAGAGACCTTCCATCACCGACAACAGCCTGACAAAAGCCAGGGAAATACTTGCCCATACCAAAACCCTGCTCCTCAACTGACGGTAAAACTTTGCACGAAAGAAAAAAGCGCCTGTTCGCAGGCGCTTTTTTTTTACGTAACTTGTCAGTTTCCTGAATGGATATTACAGCTTCTCCAGCGCCAGCCGGAAACCGATGAACTTGTGGGCGTTTTTCGGATGCACCCAGGCGCGGTAGGCGCTACGGCACTGCCCCGAGTTGTTGAGCCAGCCGCCGCCGCGGTAGATGCGCTTGTTTTCCACGCCGGTCTTGCACGGATCGACTACCGCCGCCTTGTCGTTCTCGCGATAGAAAGAACCATCGTAGGAATCCTGGCAGAACTCGCCGACGTTACCCAGCATGTCGCACAATCCCCAGGCGTTGGGCAGAAGCTTGCCTACCGGCATGGTGGACTGTCCCGATTTTTCGTCGATGTTACCGCGATACCAGGCGACTTTCTGCATATCTTCAACTGTCTTGCCGTTATAAAACGGGGTATTGGTTCCGGCGCGGCAGGCGTATTCCCATTCCGCCTCGGTGGGCAGGCGGAAGCGGTAGCCTTCGGGCGCGAACTTCTGGATTTCCGGCAGGAACTTTTCGCATACCTCTTCCCAGCTTGCATAGGTCATGGGGTGTTCGGGCGAGATGCTGCCCTTGATATTTTTCGCATCCCCGGTCAGTTCTCCCATAACGCCGAGCCACTGCGCGCGCGTGACCTCGAATTTTCCGAGATATAAGGATTTGCTGATCTGCACACGGTGCAGATATTCCTCGCCGGTGCGGTCGATTTCTGTATGCGGGCTGCCCATGCCGAAGGAACCGGCGGGGATCAGGCGGAAAGCCAGCTTCGTCCCGTCGCCGAGAGTGACTTCCTTTTCCACCGTCTCGCCAATTCCGGCGGCGGCCTCCGCCTGCATCGCCACCGCTTTTTCCGCATCGAAAACCCACCAGTCGTTTAGCTGGGTGTCCAAACCGTAACGAACCTGCGCCTCAGCTTTCTGTTTTTCAACCTCGGCCTTAAGGCGTTCTTCCTCTTCTTTTTTTGCTCTGGCTAGATTTTCCTTTGCTTCAATCATCGCTGCTTCGGCCTTCTTTTGCGCCGCCTCGGCCTCTTCTTTCTTCGCCTTCAATTCATCTGCCTGCGTCTCAAGCTGCACTTTCTGCGCGCTGATTTCGTCGGCTTTAGCCACGGCGTCTTTTTCGGCAATTTCCGCACGCGCCTTTTCCTTTATGGCTCTTTGTTCAGACGCCAGAGCATTTTCTTTCTCTTTGGTGGCCTTTTGCTCCGCCACCCTCGCCTTATGCAGCATGAATGATAACCCCGTCACGCCGCCGACCAGAACGATTACGAAGAGAATGGTCATCACCTTGAGGCGGAACTTGCGGGCGTTCTGCGCCTTCAGTTCACGGGCGACTTTCTTTTTCAGTTCGCGGTGCGATTCTTCCTTATCGAGCAGCAGCGAATTGGCGAGGTCGAAGTCTTCCTTCTCCGCCGCGCACTCGGCATAAGCATAGCGTGCCTCGATTTCCATTTCCCGCGCCTGCGCGTTATGGCTCCAGAGAGCAATTGATTCCTGGAAGCCGTACAGCGCGCGGGCGAAATCGTCATACTCGCGCGACTTACCCGCCTTCTTCAACTCGTCGCGAGCCTTGTCGGTGAGGGCAAGGCTTTCGAAATGTTCCTGGTACTCGCGGATAGCCTCTTTCAGCGACTTTATATCGGGGTAGCGATCCTGCGGGCGGCTGGACATGGCCTTGTAGGCGATGTCGATCAGTTCGCCGCTGACCGGCGTCTCCTGGATCACGTTAAACGCGGCGTTCTTGAGGCAGTCCATCACGTCGGTGCCGGTGTGCGGCACCTGACCGGCGATGATCTCGTACAGAATCGCGCCCATCAGATAAACGTCGCTGTGCTTGCCGATGTGCTGGCTGAGTCCGTAAGCCATTTCCGGAGCCATGTAGCAAGGCGTGCCTGAGCAGGCGTTCTTGTCGGTGAGAACGTCTGCTTTGCCCTTGCCGTCGACGGAGACGGCCAGCCCCCAGTCCATCACCAGCACCTCACCGTAGCCGCCCAGCATCACGTTTTCCGGTTTCAGGTCGCGGTGGATAACGCCTTTGTCGTGGGCAAAAGCCACCGCATCGCAGACTCGCAGGAAGATATCGATATTTTCGGCAAAGTCTTTTTTCTTGATCTCGTCCGACCAGGGCTTGCCCTTTACTTTTTTCATGGCGTAAAAAACCGCGCCTTGATCGTTCACGCCCAGGTCGTAGATGGGGACGATATTGGGATGGTCGAGGTCGGCGGTGACGGCGGCTTCGCTCAGGAACTTGTCGCAGTGCGCCTTGTTTTTCGCGCCCTCGCCCTTAATCATCTTTACCGCGATAGTGCGGTCGACCGAGGTCTGGCGGGCGGTGTAGACAATGCCCATGCCGCCCTCGCCCAAGACGGAAAGTAATTCGTAATCCGGATGCCTGCCCGGTTCCGACGGCGCGGAAGGTTTCGCGCTAGGTTCCGAAAGGATGCGCGACTTGACCGAGACATTTATGGAGGAAGATTTTTCGCTGGCCGAGGAAGTTTTTTTCAGCGACAGCGTCATGTTCTGCTGGTCGATAAGGGTGTCGCCCCAGTTCTCGGCCAGGGTCTTTTCGATCTGGTTCATCACAGTGGCTTCGAGCTGGCCGCCTTCGAGGATGGTAGCGGCAAAAGCGGCATTAAGGGTTCCGCCTGGATCCTCGGCCAGAGTTTTCTTGAAACCGCCGATAATCGTGGCGTCCTGATTTTCCACAATGGTCTTGTCGAAACCGATGCCAGAAGAGGGCTTGGTTCCCCTCATCTCCGCGCCGGAAGCTTTTAGCGGCGCTTTTTTTGTAGCGGGAGAAGCGGCAGGAGGACTTTTCCTGACGGTCTCCTGCTGACTTTTCTTGATGTCTTCTTTTTTGCCCGCGTCTGGCATGATGTCCTCCCCGTGCTAGTGCAGAAGCAAGTTCTCTTCCTGAATTCGATTATAACCCATTACCCGCTAGTAGGATATATTTTACCAGCCAACCGGGCGCATGTCAAACCCGGAAATGCTCAATCTGTCAGCACCGTGTCCTCGTGTTCGTAAGCCGGAGTACAGACGCAGAGAAATACCAGCTTGTCCTCGCCGGTGTTCCATGTCTGGTGAGGAGTACCGGGAGGCATCAGAACAGTGTCCCCCGCCCTGATTTCAGACACATCCTCGCCCACCAGAATTTTCCCTTCCCCTGACAGGATATAATAGATTTCCTCGGTCTTGGGATGATGATGGCGTTCGGTGCATTTGCCGGGATACAGCGTCGCCTCCGCCAGACTGATGCCGACGCAGGAGGAATTGCGATACGCCATCAGTTCCCGGATTTCCGAGGTATCCTTGGTGATAAACGGCTGGCACTCGTCGCGCTTGATCAGTTCCATGTCATTTGCCCTCTTTTTTCCAGTGCTCGTACAGACTGTCTTCCGGCACGAACTTGTCCTTCCCCGCTCCGCACCAGGGACAGCGCCACTTCTCCGGCAAATCGGAGAAAGGCGTGCCTGCGTTTACCCCATGCTCGACATCGCCCAAATCCTCATCGTAGGCGTAGGAGCAGACCGTACAGGCCCAACGTTTGTGATATCCGTATTCGGTCATGACGCATCCTAACGATATAAATGATTCTCGATCGCATACCTGTAAACGGCGTCGTCCATGAATTCCCGCGCGTCTTCATGAGTAACAATCAACCTTCGTATTTCCGTGCTGGAAATGTCGGTCTCCGGCATTTCAATCCTGCCATTATGTAAGATTCTGCGCCCGTGTTCGGAAATTTCCGCAGGTCCGTCTTTGACGAAATCCGCCGACATTGACGAGCCAGGGCGCACCGCCACCAGCGGAGGAGCCAGCCGCAGCAGGGTTTCGGCGTCTTTCCACGAACCGAAATCCAGCGCCGTGTCGGCGCCGATTATCAACCGATAGCATTCACCGGGATTGGCGCGCTGCAATTCCTTGACCGTGTCGATCATGTAGCTTTTGCCTTCGCGGCGCAGTTCGATTTCACAGATATGCAGCCACTGCTCCTGCCGGGCAAATATTTTCAGCATCTCCAACCGGTGCGCGGCAGGCGTCAGGCTCTGTTTGTGCGGAGGCACGTTGTTGGGTATCAACAGAATTTTTGCCAGACTGCCGGTTCGCATGGCCGCGCGCGCCAATTGCAGATGACCGTTATGGGGAGGGTCGAAAGTTCCGCCCAGAATACCGACCAAGCTCATTCGTTCTCCAGTTGCGGCGGCGCGATCATTCCCTCCTCGGTGTCGGTCAGTTCCGGCTCTGGCTGTTTCTGGGCAGACGGGCGGAACCGCTCCAACAGTTGCACCAGTTTCAAGGCGGTCTTGCCGGACGGAGTACTATCGCCGGCCTCGGTTTTGACATGCGCCAGTTTCGCCAGCGGTTCGAAACTGCCCGCCTTCACGCTTTCCCGCAGACCGGAGAAAACCTCCTCGGTATCATGTGGGGAATTGTGCCGGTCATGCAGAAGCTGGAACAGCATTTCAATGGTTTTGATCTGCCCAGGGAAGTTCACCAGCCCCAGCGCCTGCGCGGCCTGTACGTTGACAATCGCACTGCGCGCCCACAGATTTTTGCCGGAAAGAGCAACTTCGTGTCCGTCGAACTGCCACAGAATCCTGCCGTCGAAGTCACGCAAACCATTGGTCTGCACGATATGCCCAGGCATCTTCAGGCGCATCTGAAAATCGAATTCCGGGTTGGTCGGCACAATCGAGACTTCCGTCAGCAGAAACGCACCCAATACCTTGGTCAGAGGCGGATCTATTTTCTGCATGAACGCCATCATCGAGCCGTACTGCTTGTCGAGAAAGGCGCGGATATCGTTCAGAAATTCGGTGCGCGAACTTTTACCCAACAGCATGTCCAGGGAAAAAGGCGGGACGTTTTCCTGTTTGGGCGTGACCAACTGCGGCAGCTTTTCCTTGGCGAACTGTTGCAGAACGTCGTTAATCATACGCGAGGAGGAAGGCTGCTCGGGAAAAGTCATCCCGATTTTCGACAGCTCCGCCTGCAGCACCCGTTTCCATTCGTCGCGTTCGGAATTAGCGTCGGTTCCCGCCCGCCGCGCGCGGCGCAGCTCCCAGGTGTAGGCATAGAGCCTTCTGGCGAACGGGGGGAAAGTTTCCCTCAGAAACAGCTTCAGTTCCGTCAAGTCGTACTTGTCGCCGAATTTGAATTCGGTAAAGCCGCTGATCGTCTCCAGCAGGATGGACAGCATTTCCTCCAGCGCCTGCTCACCCTCGGCGCGGGTGGCAATGTCCACGAATCTTTCCTCGAAATCCATCACCTCCAGCAACACCAAATCAACGCGTTCGACTTTCAGCTCATTGTGAGCCAGCAGATCGCTGGCGGGAGTGATCTTGATGAAATCAGCAGGCACATCGCCAGTTTTTTCGAACTTGCCGCCGAACATGACGCGCGCAGGCGTAAGGACAAAGGTTTCATACTGCTCCGCTTCCGGCAGTTCCAGGTAATCGCTGATCTTGACCCGCATGTTGGGAATCTTGCTGTTGGGATAACCGGTGATAATCGCCTTGCGGATGCAGGAGCCGTCCTGAGCCAGGGTGGTATCGGCGCGGAAACTGATAGTGGGGCTGCAACCGCAAGCCAGAAGTACGCCAGCGACCAGCAGCGGAATCCGGGAAGTTTTTTTCATGAAAAGCCTTTTGCAATCATCTGCCATAGAGGTTAAATTTTGTTATTGATTTTAATGAAACGCAGACCGGCTGCAAGGGTTTTACCAGATTCACCTGTTGAAATGAATGAGGAAAGCATAAATGAAATGGACCATCTTGCCGTTGTGGCTGGCGGCGCTGTTTTTTCTATGGATTATTCTGCGCGGTAGGTATTACAAGAAAATCCTCTCCGACCCGCATCTGCTCGAATTCGCCCAGCTCCTGGCAAAGGTGCGCCTGGCCGCGCTGGAGAAACACTCCGAATCCGCCCGGCTCGCGCATCAGCAGAACGACCCCCGCGCGGTCGTGACTTCCCGCGGACTGGCTATGGTATACACCATCAGGCGCAAAGGTGAAGATTTCACCCATTGCCTGTCGGTGGGTTTGCGCGGTCGCTACACCCCGCGCGCGGTGGGGGGAACTTTCATCGCCCTGGCCTCGCTCTTGCTGAAACAGGATCTGCACAAGTTCCACCTCTCCCTCGGAACCCGCCATCTGCATATCTGCACGTTCACGCTGGACGAAATGGAACACGCCAATTTCCGCCAGCGCGAAGTCTCGGTGCCGGAACTGGAGCACATCAGCGCGCTCCACGCCGAATGCCGCGGATTGCGCGACCAACTGCCCTACCCGAAAAGCTGACAGGCGTCCCCCATTGGGAACGCCTGCTCTTTACTCATCTGGACTTCAATCTTTGCTATTTATTCCGGCCTGATTAAAATCGCCCTGTCCAGAAAAATTCCGTTCTCTTTTTTCGAATCGGGGACATAAGCCGGGCCGGTGAACTTCAGCGATACGTAGATGTCGAACAAGTTCGGGTCGTTCTCCTCCTTGCCGCCGTCATTCCAGGTAAAGGCTTCAGCGAAGCTGCAATGCGGCCCGCCCCATGACGCGTGAGTCCAAATCCTGGTGTCCTGGTCGATGGAGAATCGTCCTATCTTGTACAAGTGATATTTTTCGTCGGCGGGAATCTCCTTGAGCTCGATCTTCGGCCCCCAGCGTTTGCTGTAATTGCCGTAAACGCCGACGGGGAACGGCAATTTATGCGATTCAGAGTCGAGCTTGAGAGTCTTGTTGGGAACCACGGCTCTGCCGCCCAAGGCATCCGGGTCTTCGATCAACGCCCAAGCCGGCAACTGCGGCCAGGCGAAATCCATCACCCTTTCCTCGGGCAGATTCCGGAATTCTTCCGGCAGGGGGAAAACCACGCGGAAGGCGGTCAGTTCCCGTTTCATATCATCCAACAGTTCCTTTTTACGGTCGTCGCCATAACCGCCGTGATCGAGTTCTCCCTTCCGGATCAGTTCGTACTCGTCGAGTATTTCCTCGCGGGTGAAGGGGAACTTCTTGCCCGCTATTCTCTGCAACCGCTTCCACTGATGCAGCAGGGCGTTGTCAACTACTATGAGCTCGCGCCACACGTGGAAACGGTCGCGTGATTCCGGCGCACTGGCCGCTTGGGCTTGCTTCAGCAATTCACGGCAGCTCATAAGGAAATCCATCGTCACGTACCCGCGCATGATTTTGGGCTGGTTCCAGAACATCGGTTTCGGTTCGGTGAGAAGCGCATTTTCCAGGAAGTCGTAATAACGCCTCACCTCATTTGCGGCAGAACCATAATAGCCTTTCATGAAAATATCCGTCAGGCTATCTGCGGAAAGATCGGGATTATTCATGAGTTGAATACTCGCCCAGTAGGAAAGATGGTGAAAACTATGCTGGGTTACGGCAAAATGGTATTCGTTATATACTCCGTCAACGCCCAGCCTGCGAAACAGGCGCATGTTTTCGGCGGTGGTGCTGACGGGGACGAATTCAGGAACAGCCGACGCGCAGGTTTTCTGTCCCATATCCCAGTAATCCCAGATTTCCAGATTTTTGCTTATCTTCGCCCAACCCTCCAGTTTTTTCAGTTGTTTTTTGTTTACCGGATGAGTTAACGACCGGAACGGGTCGGACTGGCCGTAGAGGTCGCACCACCAGACCACCACGCTATCGTTAGGGCGGATGCCGGTCGGTGGGGTGTCGGTGTTGACATAACTGAGCGTACGGATTTTGATGTCGGGATATTCCGGTTTCACCAGATCAGCCACGCGGTTGCAGAAATCGATCAGCAGGCCGCTTTCGTCGCTGCCGGTGCGTTTGGAAAATTCGACGCACTTGGGACACTTGCAGATATAGCTCAGGTTGTCGGTGAGTCCGACGGCGACGACATGCCCGTTGTCGTTGCCAGCCGCCTTGATGAGACGCTCGAACCGGTCGCGTTCGCCGGGTTTTCTGTCCGGTATTTCGTTAAGATATTTAATTATGCTCGCCGCCATCACCTTGGCCACCTCGGGGTTCGAGAGGCAGAGCTGGGTTCCGGCCGTGCTGGGATTGTCGATATTGCCGCAGGAACGCAATCCAGCCTTGGTCATGGAGAAATATTCAGGATGTTCGGCAAACCATTTCTTGGGATCGACGAAATCGTAGAAAGTGTGCATTTTTCCAGGTGGAAGAGAGAAAAAGCCGCCGATTTTGTCGTTCCAGGTCTGCTGTTGGCGGTTGCGGACGCTAAGCTCGGCGAAACTTTTATTCACTTCACCGGTTCCCCAGTTCCAGTGCTGGATTCCAGTCTCGCGCGGCACAAAAGCGGGCTTGCCACGTTTGTCGATTCTACCGACAGTCAGGTCGGGATTATTCGGCACCACTTCCGTATCCCACGCCAGCCAGTGACAGCCGAGTTCATATTCGAGAAATTCGTAAACGCCATACAACGTTCCCCGCTGACGGCCGCCGGTAATGATCAAATCGTCGCCAACCGAACGCAACACCCATTCCTCGTCACCCAGTTTTTCGTAGTCGATTCCGTGGCTGACCGCAAAACCGGTTTGCCCCACGTAAATGCCATGCAAGCCTGTCAGCGGCTCGCCTTCGGTAATAACCTTGAATTTAGCGCCGGTTATTTTGCCCAGATAATCGCCCAACTCCTTTACCGCGAGTTCTTCCGCTGCCAGGGGAGACTTGCCCTGCACAATGGCGTAAAGAGATTCGCCGCCGCGCGCGAATTGCAGTTTCTTTTCCGGAATCGCCGGTTTTTCCGGTTTGGCCGTCGTTTCGGTGCGACCGCATCCACCTACGCCTGTCATCATCGCCGCCAGAATCAAAGCCGCCGCCGCGCAGGCTACAACCGAATACCGATTCATACCGTTCCTCCGTAAAAAAAACGCGAAACTACGTAAGACATGAAAATGAAATGCCGCGAATGATTTTTCGTCGAATCGTCATTCCTGCGAAGGCAGGGTGGCTGCGCCACTGGCATATTACGCTGCCGCGCTTGCGCCAGCACAAAACTTCCGCGCGTTCTTCGCCCGCGGATAGAAAAAAAACTTACGCGCGTCATTCCCGCGCAGGCGGGAATCCAGGCGGAGATATCTTCTCATGCAAAAGATATGTTTCTTCCCGGAACACTTTGGCAAAGGTTTCACGAAAACACATCTCCACCAGTACAAGCCAACACCTCCTGGATTCCCGCCTTCGCGGGAATGACGGCGCGTTTATTTAACTCTATATATCCGCGAACGAAGGGAGCGCGGAGAAAATTAACCTATCAAATACGCTTGCATAAAATGCGCGTGTGGCACGCACCCCGCCTTCGCGGGAATGACGTACGTAAGTTTTTGATAAATCTTCAGCAAACCCCATTCAACGCATATGAACTTTACCAGTAGGCGTCGTTGTTGTGGTAAGTCATAATAAAATATCGGTGCAGGCCGGTATTGGTTGAACTTGGAGAATACGGCGTTATTGAATTGAAAGCCAGCGCTTCCACATGGCCATCGACGAACAGCGTGTTTGATTTATCCAGATGCGCGAATGCTGCTATCTGGCTTTGCTCCGTTCGGAGCCCGTGCCAATCGCTGGAGTAGAAATAATACCCCTTGCCGTCGCCGAAAGTGATGTATTTCGCTGGCCTCTTGGCAAGCGTTAGTTTTGCGTATGCTCCCGGGTTATAGGCGTAATTCATCTGGTTGCCCATGGCTTCCTGGGTGCTTGTCCGACCGGGGCAGTCCAGCAGGTTGCGGGGTTGCTTGAATCCCAGCGTAGGCAGATAGACATCGTTACTGAAGCGCTCGTACCAAGTGTCGTTCTGCCACGTCGCAGGCGGTATAGTAATGTACATAATGAACGACCAGCCCATGTGGTCGTCGCGGTATTGCTGGTGAATTATCCCTAGTTGGCGCAGATTGTTCATGCAGGATGTGCCGTAGGCAACCTGCACCGCCCGGCTCACCGTCGGCAGCAGCAGCGCGGCGAGAATCGAAATAATCGCCACCACCACCAGCAGTTCCACCAGCGTAAACCCCGCGCGTGAGGAAAAAAATCCCCGCCTGGCTAGTTCGTTGCAACTGCTCCGGGTAACAACAGGCATTAAAGGCTCCTTTATAATGTAATCGAATCCGCTGCGCGACAAGTCCTCATCGGAAAGAAGGCCGCGCGCCACCGCCTTTTCCAGAGTGGCGCGCAGTTTTCCTTCGCGCCGCAGTTTTTTTTCCACATCGCCGACAGTTTGCAATAGCGTCGTCACCCTGAAGGCACCGTAATCATTATACTTCACCAATGACATATCACGCCGAAAAAGTTCGTATCTATAGCCAGCATCCTTGCGGAAACGCGGCGCAACCGACAGGCATAATCTTTCCTCCCCACTGTCGGCCAATTGATAAAACATAAGTGCGCTCGTATGGCTGATCACGGCCTGGGGTCGGTCAGAATTGTCTCTGCTCCAGAGCGAGGCGCAAGCAAAACTAGAAGCCAAGCTGTCTTCGCAACCGGAAAATCGGTACAAGCCTTTCTCAATTTTCACCCAATTGCCGATTTCGCACTGTTGGCAATTATGTCCGCTCGCAAAACCAGCGGCATATGCCTGCTTGGCTGTAAAATAGCCGTATTGAGAATGGGCAAGCTTGGCTAGCTTTTTGCTGCAGTAACTGTCCATACGTATCCCCTTCAATGTTTAAACTATACCAGATTAAAAACTGGCAGCAAAATTCATGACAAAACTTCTCCAAAGTTGCATATTTTTTAATATCAAGGCTTTACAGATACATATGGAGAGTTTATGGAAAGCTTTTATATTCATCCATAGAGTCACCGGAGAGTTTTTGCCTGCCAGATATAGACTTTACTGCTATCGCAGGCGTATTGACATGAACATAAACAGTCCATCTGGTTTCATGATTTTAACTGAAAACACACCATGAAAGTTGAGCGCGCAGGCTTATCAGATTTAGCCAGCACCAGACGGATTTTTTTTTGAAATCTTCACACCAGCCCTTGACAAATGCAAATGCGTAGTATACAGTACTTTTATATCGATATACTTTTCTCGTTAAAAGTTTCTCTATTAGCCTTCTCTGAAGGGATTATCATGAACACAACTGACAGCATCAAGGGCGCGCCCTTGCCCAGCATCAGGAGGCTACCGCAATACTTGCAGCTTTTGCGGCAAATGCAGACAAAGGGCAGGATTGCAGTATCATGCACCCACCTGGCGGACGATCTGGGCTTTACCAGCACGCAAGTCCGTAAAGACCTTGCTGTTACAGGAATAATTGGCAAACCGAAGGTAGGGTACATAACGGAAGAACTGATTGCCTCGATTGAAAATTTTCTGGGCTGGAACAATTACTCCGACGCTTTTCTGGTAGGTGTGGGCAACATGGGCAACGCCTTGCTTGGGTATGACGATTTCCGTCTGCATGGATTGAATATCGTAGCTGCTTTTGACGCAAACCCGGAGAAAATTGGCAAAAACGTCCATAATTGCGAGATTTTCGCTCTGGATAAAATGTATGAACTGGCGGAAAGAATGCACATCCAGATCGGAATCCTGACTGTACCTGCTGCTGCCGCGCAGTCTGTCGCCAGCGAGATGGTACTGGCGGGAATTCGCGCAATCTGGAACTTTTCGCCAATCGCGCTGGAGGTGCCTGATTCCATAATTGTCGAAAATGTAAGACTTTATTCCAGCCTGGCGGTACTCACCAGCCGCCTGGCCAACACAAACAAATGACACGGAGGATAGAACATGACTGCTGCCACTGAAAACCAGACCAGGTTCAGGCACTTTGCCAAAGTTTGCGAAATTCTGTCGAAACATGACCATATGCCGTCGAAACTGATACCTATTCTGCAGGAAGTGCAGGAGGAATACCGCTATCTTCCGCAGGAAGTCCTTACCTTTGTCGCGACTTCGCTCGACATCCCCCCGGCTCAGGTATATGGAGTCGCGACATTTTATGCCCATTTCACCCTGAAACCGAAGGGAAAATACGTTATCCGCCTGTGCGACGGCACCGCCTGCCACGTTCGCGGCTCCAACGGAATCCATCAGGCGCTGCTGAAGCGGCTCAACCTGACTGAAACCTGTAACACCACGCCTGACATGCTGTTTACAGTCGAAACCGTCTCCTGTCTCGGCGCCTGCGGCTTGGCTCCGGTGATCGTAATCAACGAAGACGTTCATGGTCAGATGACGCCTGAATCCGCTCTTAAACTGGTAGATGATATTTTTTTACAGGAGAACGTGAATTAATTCACGCGCGAGTGGTGGCGCTTGTTTTGTGGTGTGTATTTTGTCACAAGCAAGTTTTCGCGCGAGCTTCGTCTGTCGCGTCGCAATTAAAAATCCTATGCGTGAAAGCGATTTCCATTTCCGAAACTATATCGCCGTTTGTGTTGTTTTGCAAATACTATGCAGGAGAGTCAAATGTTGAAAGGTCAAAACGGTTGCGCAACAAAGCCGATCAATCTGGCGAAGATCGCCACCGATTATGCCGCCCAGACAAAAAAACTTGCCCGGCGCGTTGTCATCTGCGCCGGCACCGGTTGCGTCGCCAACGGGTCGCTCAAGGTGTACCGCGCTTTTGTCGAAGGCATCGCGAAAGCTGGCCTGCCGGTCGTGACTGAACTGACAGGAAAACAAGGAACGCTGGTGGATGGCATCCTGGTCAGTCGCAGCGGTTGCCAAGGGTTCTGCCAGATGGGGCCGCTGGTCACGGTCGAGCCGGACGGAATTCTCTACACCCGGGTCAAGGAAAAGGACGTCGCCGAGATTATCGAGCAGACGCTCAAGCGCAACGAGGTGATTGACCGGCTCCTGTTCGTCAATCCTGCCGATGGCAAGCATTGCCACGGGCAGAACGATATTCCGTTTTACACCCGTCAGCACCGCATGGTGTTGAAAGCCTGCGGCAATGTCGACCCGGAAGACATCAATGAATACATCCGTAACAGCGGCTATGCTGCGGCAGAAAAAGCGTATGTGAAAATGACGGCGCAAAGCGTGTGCGAGGAAATCACCTTCGCGGCGCTACGCGGGCGCGGCGGCGGCGGTTTTCCCACTGGCAAAAAGTGGGAACTTACCCGCATTCAGCCCGGAGAAAAGAAATACGTCATCTGTAACGGCGACGAGGGCGACCCCGGCGCGTTCATGGACAGAAGCGTAATGGAGGGAAACCCGCACAGCGTGATCGAGGGCATGATGATCGCGGCTCTCGCTATCGGCGCGGACGAGGGATACGTCTACGTCCGTGCGGAATATCCGCTGGCAGTCAAACGTATAAGAAAAGCGGTGGTGGAGGCGGAAAGACTCGGACTTCTGGGCGACGACATCTTTGACTCCGGGAAAAATTTCCGCCTCCACGTTATGGAGGGCGCGGGCGCGTTTGTCTGCGGCGAAGAGACGGCGCTGATGGCGTCCATCGAAGGCAAACGCGGCACGCCCCGACCCAAGCCACCGTTCCCGGCGCAAAGCGGATTATGGGGCAAGCCTACTGTCATCAATAACGTGGAAACGCTGGCGACAGTGCCTCTTATCATCAACATGGGCGCGGCGGAATTCCGGCGGCTGGGCACAAAAGGTTCTCCGGGTACGAAAACCTTCGCGCTGACCGGGCATGTCGCCAACACCGGCCTGATCGAAGTCCCATTCGGCGCGACGCTGCGGGAAATCATTTTTGAAATCGGCGGCGGCATTATTGATGACGCGGGCAAACCTTTTCCCGGCGGATTCAAGGCGGTGCAGATCGGCGGCCCTTCCGGCGGCTGTCTGATAGAGGAGCATCTCGACCTGCCGCTGGATTTCGATTCGTTGCGCGGCGTGGGGGCGATGGTCGGCAGCGGCGGGCTGGTGGTGATGAATAAAAACACCTGCATGGTCAAGATGGCGCGCTTCTTCATGCAGTTCACCCAGAACGAAAGCTGCGGTAAATGCGTGCTCTGCCGCGAGGGAACCAAGCAGATGCTGGCGCTGCTGGACGACATTATCGCAGGCGAAGCAACGGAAGAAACGATCAGCCTGTTGCGGGAAGTGGCGCTGGCGGTGCAGAAGGGCTCGCTTTGCGGGCTGGGCAAGACCGCGCCTAATCCGGTGCTGTCGACGTTGCGCAATTTTCGTGCGGAAGTAGAGGCGCACATCGTGCAGAAGCGCTGCCCGGCGGGACAATGCAAAGCCCTGGTGATGCCGGAAATAATCGCGGAGAAATGCAAGGGCTGCACCGCCTGCGTGAAAAAATGCCCGGTCGGCGCGATTTCCGGCGAAGTGAAAAAGCCGCACCGCATCGACCCGGAGAAGTGCATCAAATGCGGCGCGTGCGCGCAGGTCTGCAAATTCGGCGCAGTCGTCGGCGTGTGAAAAGTCTCCAGTCTCCAGTTGACAGTCTCCAGTATTGCTTGCTGGAAACGCATCGTAAACAGGAAGGCAGTTGTGATTTATCAAACATCATAACCCATACCGCAAAAACTGGAGACTGGAGACTGGAGACTGTCAACTGGAGACTATTACCAACTTCTCAAAGGAAGAAATCATGAACGCAAAAACGACCCTGACCATCGACAACCGCGAGGTGCGGATCGAAGGCGAGAAAAACCTGCTTGAACTCGCGCGCAAGGCCGGCATCGACATCCCCACTTTCTGCTACCACAGCAGCCTCTCCGTTTACGGCGCGTGCCGCTTGTGCCTGGTCGACATAGAGGGGCGCGGCATCGTTACCAGTTGTTCCACCAAGCCGGAACCAGGCATGAAAATCAGAACACATACCGAGGAAATACGCGGGATGCGCAAGATCGCGGTGGAACTGCTGCTGGCCAGCCACGAACAGAACTGCCCCACCTGCGCGAAAAATACGACTTGCGAGTTGCAGAAACTCGCGCGCAAATTAGGCGTAGGAGAAGTCCGCTTCAAGCCCACGCTCCGCCCGCAGCCGCTGGACAGAACGTCGGCGTCTCTGGTGCGCAATCCCAACAAGTGCATACTCTGCGGCGATTGCGTGCGCGCCTGCGCGGAAATCCAGGGCATCGGCGCCATCGACTTCGCCGGACGCGGCGCCAACTCCTGCGTGGTGCCCGCGTTTGGAAAAAATCTGGACGAGGTCGAATGCGTCAACTGCGGCCTCTGCGCCAGCGTCTGCCCCACCGGCGCGCTTACGCCGAAATCGGAAATTGAAGCGGTCTGGAAAGACCTGGACAATCCGGAAAAAACCGTAGTCGTGCAGATTGCGCCTGCCGTGCGCGTCGCGCTGGGCGAGGCGTTCGGGCTGGAGCCGGGGAAAATCGAAACCGGCCGCATCGTGGCGGGACTGAAAGCGCTGGGCTTCGATCAGGTTTACGACACCTGCTTCGCCGCCGACCTGACGGTGCTGGAAGAAGCGACGGAATTCATCGCCCGGAAAACCGTCGGCGAAAAGCTGCCGCAGTTCACAAGCTGCTGCCCGGCGTGGGTGAAATATGCCGAACAGTTTTATCCGGGACTGTTGCCTAACCTTTCCAGTTGCCGCTCCCCGCAGCAGATGTTCGGCAGCCTGGCGAAGAAAATTCTGCCGGAAAAGCTGGGCGTGAAACGTGAAAACCTGAGCATAGTTTCCGTCATGCCCTGCACGGCGAAAAAATTCGAAGCCAAGCTGGACAAGTTCCGCCGGGACGGAATGCCAGACGTCGACCACGTTCTCACCACCCAGGAAGCCGCGCGGATGTTTGAAGAAGCTGGCATCAGATTCCGCGACCTCGCCCCGCAAAGCATGGACATGCCCCTGGGATTCAAGACCGGCGCAGGCGTGATCTTCGGCGCGTCGGGCGGCGTGACCGAAGCGGCGCTGCGTTACGCGGTGGAAAAAATCAAAGGCGTGGAACTGGACGCTGTTGATTTCCACGAAGTTCGCGGCGAGGCGGGTCTGCGCGAAGCGGAATACAACCTCGACGGGTTGCAGATAAAAGTAGCCATAGTGCACGGCCTGGCCAACGCGAAAAAGCTGGCGGAAGCGGCGGCGCGCGGCGAGTGCGCTTACGATTTCATCGAAGTGATGGCCTGTCCCGGCGGCTGCGTGGCGGGAGCGGGACAGCCGGTGTCGAAAGAACCGACCACCCGCGCCGAACGGACTGCCGCTTTGTACGAAGCTGACAAGATGCTGCAACTGCACAAGTCCCAGGACAACCATCTTGTCGCGGAATGCTATCAGAAACACCTGGGCGAAATCGGCGGGCACAAGAGTCACGAACTGCTGCACACTTCTTACCGCAGCCGCCGCAGGATTTGCGGAGAGTCTTTGTCCCTGCTCGACGGCGCGCAGGGTGAAAAGCTGAAAGTGTCGGTCTGCGTGGGCACGAGTTGTTTCGTACGCGGCAGCCAGAAGATTCTCGAAGCGCTGGTCAAACACGTGCAGGAAAACAGTCTGGAAAACCTGGTGGACGTGCAGGCAACGTTCTGTTTTGAACGTTGCGGCGACGGCCCCAATGTCCGCGTCGGCGAGACGGTGATAGGCAAATGCGACATCACCACGGCCATCAAGGCGGTTGAGGAAAAGCTGGCGGCGGCGAAGAGCTGAAGCAGGCTTTCACGGAAATACGGTTTTAGCATGAGGTGAAAAATGAAGCGCTCCAATTCACAAGTCGTTTTCACCAACCAGGCGCAATGCCGCGACTGTTATCGCTGCGTGCGGGTCTGCCCGGTCAAGGCTATCCGGCTGGCTGACGGGCAGGCTTACGTGGAGGAATCCCGCTGCATCGCCTGCGGCACCTGCATCCGCGAATGCCCGCAAGGGGCGAAGTCCTTCCGCGACGATTTGGATAAAGCCCGGCGTATTCTGCAAAGCGGAAAAACCGTCGCCGCCAGTATCGCCCCGTCTTTCGCCGCTGTGTTCGCGGATTGGGAACAGACGCGCTTGCCAGCGGCCTTACGCAGGCTGGGATTCGGATTTGTCGCCGAAACCGCCGTCGGCGCTTATCACGCCGCAATCGAAACCCGGCGATTCGTCGAGGCGCATCCGGGTCGGAGCCAGGTATCTTCCGCCTGTCCGGCAGTGGTAAATTACATCGAACGCTACCGCCCGGAACTGCTGGACAGGCTGGTGCCGGTGGTGTCGCCCATGATCGCCCACGCGCATCATCTCAGAAAAAAGCTGGCCGGATGCCAAGTGGTTTTCATCGGCCCCTGCGTCGCCAAGAAGTTCGAGGCTGATCGGGCGGAATACCATGGAATGGTTGATTGCGCGCTGACTTTCGCGGAGCTGCGCCAATGGCTGAAAGCGGAAAACATCGACCTGTCCGAATGCGAAGAAAGCGGTTTCGACGAAGCGCCGGAAGGCGACGCCCGTCTGTTCGCGCTGGAAGGCGGAGGGGTAAAAACTTCCGGCTGGAGCGCGGATCTGCTGTCGGGGGAAGTAGTAGCGGCCAGCGGCTTCGAGGAAATCAACGCCGCGCTGGACTGCCTTGCCGATGGCGACGCCACCGCGTTTATCGAACCGCTGTTCTGCCCGCAGGGGTGCATCAACGGGCCTGCCATCGGCACGGAGGAAAATCTGTTCAACGGCAAAAAGTCGTTACTGAAATACGCCTGCGAAAATTGCGGCGGAAAACCGGTGTCTGTCCAACGACCGGAACTGACGGCGGAATTTCGCGCGCAGACTGACTCAAAAAAAGCGATCTGCGAAAACGACATCCGACAGGTACTGGAAAAAACCGGCAAGGCGGCAGAGGAAAACCAGCTCAACTGCGGCGCTTGCGGATACCCTTCCTGTCGCGAACAGGCAAAGGCGGTGTTGCGGGGAATGGCGGAGGCGGAAATGTGCATCCCCTATATGCGGCGGCTGGCAGAGCAGCGCACCGACCGGATCATCGAAACCAGCCCCAACGGAATCGTGATTTTCGACGAACGGCTGCGCATCCTGCACATGAACCCGGCGTTCCGGAAAATGTTCATGACTTCAGACGCGGTCTGCGGGCAGCACGTCTCCTACCTGATGGATCCGGCGCCGCTGGAATCTCTCGCCTCGGGAGAAACCGAACAGGTGACACTGACTGTCGAGCATGAGAAATATCATCTCGCCTGCCACGAAATTCTGTACCGGCTTCCCGATGAGAAACAGTATGTCGGCATTTTCGTCGACATCACCAAGACCCGCGCCAGCCGCCAGGAGTTGGATCGCCTGCGCGCGCAAACCGTAAAGCAGGCGCGGGAACTGATCGACCATCAGATCAGGCTGGCGGAAACCATCGCCCGTTCGCTGGGCGAGAGCACCGCGCAGGGAGAAGACCTGATCGAAAAACTGCTGCTGATCGTCGGCGGGGAGCAGAAAGGCTGACATGCCGCCCGGAAACCTGTTTGTCGATTTTTTCCACGCGCAAAGCAGCAAGAAACCGGGCTGGCCTTGCGGAGACGTGGTCGCCTGCGAACGCGACGCCAAGGCCACCACCATCTGCCTGGCCGACGGCATCGGTTCGGGGATGCACGCGCATATCGCGGCGGAAATGTGCGTCAGTCGTTTCAAGGAACTGCTGCGACTCGGGTTTTCCTTCCGTCAGGCTTTTGCCCGGATCGTCACGACCATGGAATCGGCGCGTGATCCGCAAAAGCCCTACGCGGTGCTGACAGCCGTCAAAATACTGAACGACGGGATGACTACGGCGCTGACATATGAAATGCCTCCCCCGCTGCTGCTCATGCCGCGCAGCGCCTTTGCATTGAAAGGCAGGACGGAAAAAATCGGCGGCGCGCTGGTGACGGAAAACGACTGCTGCCTGCGGCGGGGCGAAGGGATTTTCATCTGCAGCGACGGCATCACCCAGGCAGGGCTGGGGCAGGGTCTGAATGCCGGCTGGGAAAGCGAAGGCGTACGGCGATTCATCAACGAATGTTTCGCCAGGGAAACCGCGATGGGAGAACTGCCCCGCAAGATTCACGAGCACGCCCGTTCCCTCTGGCGGGAAGGCGGCGACGACTGCACCGCGGCGCTGGCGGTGTGCCGTCCGGGACAGATCGCCAACCTCCTTACCGGACCTCCCGCCGACGATGAGCTGGATCGCAAAACCGTAACCGACTTCCTGGCTCGCGACGGGCTGAAAATCGTCTGCGGGGCGACTACCGCCAATCTCGTGGCGCGTGAAACCGGCCAGTCCCTGCGGGTGGAACAGCACACCGAAAGCCTGATCGCTCCGCCTCGCTACAAACTTACCGGTATCGACCTCGTAACCGAAGGCGCGGTCACGCTCAATCAGGTTTACAACCTGCTGGACGAAGGAGTGGAGAATCTGCATGAAAACAGCGGAGTCACCGAACTGCGCCTGCTGCTGAATGTTTGCGACCGGGTAAACTTCATTGTCGGCAAAGCGCGTAATTCCGCCAACAGCGATATCAGCTTCCGCCAACGCGGCATCCTCAATCGCGAACGCATTGTTCCGCTGATCGCGCAAAGCCTGCGCAAGGACGGAAAGCTGGTGACGCTGGAAGAAATCTGACTAGTCAGACATACTGGTTTATCAACTGTTCGTAAAGCTCCTGCTTGCCGCTGAGCTGCGAGGGTTCGCCGTTTTTTGCGGCCAGGGCGTGCAAATCCTCCAGCGACAGTCTCCCCGCCTCGAACTCCGCGCCCTTGCCTGAATCGAAACTGGCATATCTTTCCGCGCGCCACTTTTTATACGGCGAGCAGGACAGGATGGCGTCCGCCGCCACCAGCGCCCGGGCGAAGACGTCCATGCCGCCGATGTGAGCGATAAAGATATCCTCCAGATCAGTGGAATTGCGGCGGGTCTTGGCGTCGAAATTGACACCGCCCACCAATCCGCCCGCCTGCAGAATCACCAGCATCGCCTCGGTGGTCTCGTAAACATTGAGCGGAAACTGGTCGGTGTCCCAACCGTTCTGGCAGTCGCCGCGGTTGGCATCGATACTACCCAACATTCCCGCATCAGCGGCTACCTGCAATTCGTGCTGGAAAGTGTGCTGCGCGAGAGTGGCGTGGTTGACCTCGATATTGAGCCTGAAATCATTTTCCAACCCATGCTGGCGGAGAAAGCAGATAACGGTGGCGCTGTCGAAATCGTACTGGTGCTTGCTGGGCTCCATCGGTTTGGGCTCGATAAAAAAGCTGCCCTTAAATCCGTTACCACGCGCATAATCCCGGGCGAGAGTGAGAAAACGTGCAAAATGTTCCTGCTCGCGTTTCATGTCGGTGTTGAGCAGTGAGGAATATCCCTCGCGACCGCCCCAGAACAGAAAATTTTCCCCGCCCAGCGCGAGAGTCACGTCGATGGCGTTTTTCACCTGCGCTCCGGCGTAGGCGAGGGTGGCGAAATCTGGGTTGGTGGCGGCGCCGTTCATGTAACGGGCGTGACTGAAAAGATTGGCCGTGCCCCACAGCAGCTTGACGCCGGAAGCGGCCTGCTTTTCCTTGGCATAGGCGACAATCGACGCCAGCCGCTTTTCCGTTTCACTTAGCGTTGCCCCTTCCTCGACCAGATCAAAATCGTGGAAGCAATAGTACGGCGCACCCAGTTTGGTGATGAATTCAAAAGCGGCGTCCATTTTATTGCGGGCGCGCGCCAGCGGATCGCCTCCCTCCAGCCAGGGAAAGAACTTGGTCGCGCCGCCAAACGGATCCGCGCCGGAACCGCAGAAGGTGTGCCAGTAACAGACGGCGAAGCGCAGAATCTCCTTCATCGTTTTCCCGCCCACATTGGCGTTTTCGTCATACCACTTGAAGGCGAGCGGGTTGTCGCTGCCCTGCCCTTCGTAAGGGATTTTTCCTATTGCCGGAAAATATTCCTGCTTGCCGGTAACGATATCCATACCCGCTCCTTTCTTAAAAATAAAGTCAAACACCCTCACAGTCAGTCACTGACAATAGTTGCGATTTCCAGTTTACATAAGCTTCGCCATATGCCCCACGCTCCGGCGCAATGGTTTTTTCCACCGCAAGAGTTGCAAAAGCTTCAGTAAAAGATGGATAAACCCCGGCACCGATGCCTGCTCCGCGCGCCGCGCCCAGCGCGCCGTCGGTGTTGTACAGTTCTATCGTCACGCCTCCCGCTCCGGCGAGGGTATGCGAGAAGATATCGCTCAGGAACATGTTGGTCGCGCCCGCGCGAAGCAGACGCGCTTCGATTCCCGCCTCCCGCATGACTTCCATCCCGTAGATAAAAGAAAAAGCCACGCCCTCCTGCACCGCGCGGCAGAGATGGGCGGGGCCGTGGCGGTTGAGGTCAAGCCCCAATATCCGCGCGCCGGGATTGGCATTGCCCAGCACCCGCTCCGCGCCGTTGCCGAAAGGCAGAACCCTCACTCCCTCCGCGCCGACAGTAACAGTCGCGGCCAGCCGGTTCATCTCCGCGTATTCCAAACCGCCCAGCAAACGGCGCGTCCAGGCATTCATAATCCCCGCGCCGTTAATACAAAGCAACACGCCCAGGCGCGGTGCTGTCGCAGTGTGGTTAAGATGCAGGAAAGTGTTGACGCGCGATTGCGGATCGAAACGCTTCCGGTCGGTGACGCCGTAAACCACGCCGGAAGTTCCCGCCGTCGCCGCGATTTCACCCGGCTCAAGCACGTTCAGCGACAGGGCATTATTGGGCTGGTCACCGCCCCGATAGGACACGGGAATGCCTGCTTTCAGTCCGAACGCGTCGGCTGCCTCGCGCGTGAGTACTCCCTGCACGCCGAAGGTTGGCGTCAAATCCGGCAGTACCTCCTGATCAAAGCCGAAAGAGTCCAGCAGAAATCCGCATGGCTCGTCTTGCTGAAAATCCCAGAATATCCCTTCCGACAGACCGGAAGCGGTAGTGCGCGCCAGACCGGTCAGGCGCGAGACCAGCCAGTCGCCCGGCAGCATGATCTTGTCTGTCTTTGCATAAATCTCCGGCTCGTTTTCCTTTACCCAGGCGAATTTCGCCGCCGTGAAATTACCGGGGGAATTCAGCAGGCTGGACAGGCACCGCTCCGCGCCAAGCTGCTCGAAAGCCTTTTTGCCATAAGGAACTGCCCGGCTGTCGCACCAGATAATGGCGGGGCGCAAGACGTTCATCTCCCTGTCCACGCAGACCAGCCCGTGCATCTGGTAGGCAATGCCTATCGCCTGCACTTCCGCGCCGTCGCTGCATGCCGCTTGCAACGCCAGGCGCACGGCGGCGCGCGCGTTTTCGTACCACATGGCCGGATCCTGCTCGGCGAAGCCGGGGTGCGGCGAGGAAATCGGCTGCTCCGTCTCAGGAAAAAAAGCACTCGCGACACAAGCGCCTGTTTCCGCCGACAGCAGCGACGCCTTTACCGCCGAACTGCCCAGATCGATGCCCAGAAGATATCCCATCCGCATTCCTCCCCTTGCGCAATATCATTATTATGCCTTATCTTTCGGTATTGCGCCTTGAATATCCGCGCATTTTATAGCACAATAATCTCAATCTGATTTCAACCGGAAGCAGGATCGACACTTATGCGCAAAATCCCCGCCGCCCGCAGAAGCTACTATTTCCGCGATGAAAACTTTCCGCTGGCGGTGCGCCGGGTACTTGCAGACAAGGCCGCGGCGCAGTCGCACGAGCACGATCTGACCGAGGTCGCCCATTCCCACGACTTCACCGAACTGGTGGTGGTGACCGGCGGCCTGGGCGTGCATCGGCTGGAGGGAGTGGATTTTCCGGTGGCGGCGGGAGATGTGTTTCTGCTGCACCAGGAACAGGAACATTTTTTTCACAGCCGCGATCGGCTGGAACTGCTGAATGTCATGTATGACCTGAACGGTTTGCGGCTGCCGGAAAACCTGTTGCGTACGATGCCGGGTTATTGCGCCTTGTTCATGCTGGAACCGGCCTACCGGCGGCGCCACCGTTTCGCCAGCCGCCTGCACCTCAAGCGAATGCCGCTGGCGCAGGTCGAGCAACTGATTTCCGATATCGAAACCGGGCTTGCCGGGGAGGAAGCGGGGCGCGAGGCGCTGGCAATCAGCCGCCTGCTGGAACTGATGGTGTTTCTTTCGCGCAGTTACGGCCACAGCGAAGCGACCGAGGCACGCGCGCTGCTGCGCGTGGGCGGAGTCATCGGCGCGCTGGAGCAAGACAGCGTCAGAGCATGGACAGTGCCGGAACTGATGAAACTCGCGCATATGTCGCGCAGCAACCTGATGCGGGTATTCCGCCAGGCGACCGGGCAGACGCCGGTGGAATACCTTATCCGCCTGCGCCTGCGCAAAGCCATGTCGTTGCTGCGGCAGACCGACTGGAGCGTGACCCGGATCGCGTCGGCGGCGGGGTTCGAGGACAGCAATTACTTTTCCCGCCAGTTCCGCCAGGTTCTGGGACAGTCCCCGTCGTCGTACCGGCGGGGATTTCCTGAGACATAAATCCAATCACGGCAGGATCAGATTGATTTCGTCCAGCCGCAACGTTACCTCCCGGGTGGGCTTGCCCAGATAGAATAGCAAGGTCTGCATCCGGGAGAGGTCAGCCTTTTTGCCAGCTTCGTCCAGCATGAATACGAGTTGGCGGTTCCAGCCGGGCTTGAGTTCGTAACTGCCGAAAGCCGCTTTTCCCTTTCCCTTGCCCGCGTCCAGCCGCAGACCCAGCCGCGCCGGAGTTTCACCTTCCAGAAAAACGTCGAACCGAACCGCCTTGAATACCGACCAGTCTGCCTGTTCCGCATGCAGCTTCACGCCGGGATAGGAATTTTCCGCGCGCGGGAGATTGATCAGCAGCGCGCCTTCCCCGGAGCTGCGCGTCAGTTCGCATTTCGCGCCGTTCTCCGACGTAAATGCGGCACCATCGGAGTCTTTATCAAAAGTCGCTAAAGTAATAACACCATCCAGTGTCGCCAGGCCGAAACTATAAGGATTACAGAAACCGCCATCGGTGACCGACCAAGTCGACAATTCCAGCGGCTGCCCGACGGGACGACGCTCGCGCCCGAAATTCAGCCCAAAGCGCGGCGCGAGTTTCATTCCGTTTACCGGTATCGCCACCTCGACCGTCCAGCGCCGGAGTTCGGTATCGATCACGGTCTTGGCCTCAACTTGCGGTTTCCATGACTTATCGGTGCCTCCGACTAAAATCGTGCCGATCGAATTCACCACCACTTGCCGGTATTCTTTCCGGGTCAGGCCGGGATCGATAAATATCTCCACGCAGTCGTCTTCCCAGACATTGCCGCCGGGAGTCTTCACCTGCGCGATCATATCGCTCAAGCGGTCTTCCGTGCATTCAAATGCAACATACAACGTTTCGCCGAGCAGACCGATGCGTGCGATAGTGGCCATGCGGGGGGCGCCCATACCATTGGAAAGCATGAGCGGAACCTGCGCAGCGTCTTTCCATGCCGCGTCTTCCGATACAATTCCGTCCATCTTCGGCGCAACCGGTAGCGGCTTGAGTTTGAGATATTTCTCCGCGCGGCTGCTGGTCGACTCCAGCATGTCGATCCGTTTCTTCACAAAAGGCCGCACCTCAGCCTGCGCTTCCGGGGAGAAGGAAACAGTTATCCACCGCTCCCAGTTTTCCGCGTAACGCTTCAGGATTTTCTCGCGCTCGAACGGGAACGGTTTCCCCGCCTTCGCCAACGACGGCTCCAGCCACAGCAGCGCCGAATCAACCGGGATACGCTCGTGCGCCACACGTGACAGCATCGCGGCGTCGCCGACACAAGCCGCTTCGGCCGCGTTGAAAATCTTTTCCACCTTGAGGAAAAAATCGAGATCGAGATAGGCCTTGTGCAGATCGACCCGGTCGAGGTCGATTATCCTGAGTTTGCATTCCCGCTGGCGGCGTTCGACATAGTCGAGATACTCGCGCATCGGTTTCGCCGCCGCGCCGTAATAGCCTTTGAAAAAAACATCCAACAGCGGCGCGACCGGGCGTTCTGGATTCTGCATCAGCTTGTAGATCAACCACACCCGCAACGCTGAGAAGGAAGAAACGTCATCTGGACCCCAGCTGTCGGTTGGCACGCCGCCGCCGCCAAAATCCTCGTTTTCCAGGAACAGGCTTTCCGCTTTGTTTGCCCGCAGATATTGGAGATCGGGTTGCAGCGCATTAATATTTGAACTGGGCGCGTAGAAACCGGGCGGATGCGGCTTGCGATACCACATATAATCCCAGAAAGCCAGATGCGAGGAAATGCGCTGCCAAGAATCGAACGAGTCCCGCAATTCCTTATTCATCGGATGGGTGAACGGTCGCACGCATTCCGCCCGACCGTAATTGTCACACCAGCGCATCATCACGTTGCGGCGAGGCTTTATGGTCTTCGGCGGGTCGAGCGTGAAGTTATACGCAAAGGTCTGGATAATCACGTCCGAAAACTCGCGCTCTATCCGTGCGGCGATGTCGTTGATAAAATCCAACAACAAACCCGCCTGCCCTCCCTCGCGTTCCGCCAGTTCCTTGCAGCGGGGACAGGCGCAGATGCAGTCGGTACAGTCATTCTGGCTGAGTTCGTAAAATATGCGCGGACGGCTTCCTGCCTTCTCCGCCTCTTCCCGGTCTTTCCGGATTTCTTCCAGCATGCGGTCAGCAACAAGGTTGCGTACCTCAGGATTGGTCGCGCAAAGCTGGAAGAACGAGCGGGTATGTCCGCGCGAATCGGTCATCCATTTTCCATCCAGCCCCATGCCGAGATATTCCGGATGAGTCTGGGCAAATTCGGCGGCAGGGATATACTTGCCGAACGTGTGACAATCGACTTTTTCGAACGCGTCGATACTGGATTCCCGATTCCAGCGCAGAAAACGCTGATCCCGCTCCTTGGCGGCTGCGTCGCCTTTGAAGTGACGCGGGGAATACTGACAATGATAATAAAACGCCGGGCTTCCCCGTTCGTTCAAGGCGGGGATGGCAAAAGTAGCGGCCGAAGGAACCACTTCCGCCTCGTCTGACAGAACATACATCCCGGCCTGCGTCTCCAGGAATTCGTACACGCCGTACTCCGCCCCGCGCGGCAGGCCTCCGGTAATCATGAGATTGTCGCCCACGACCCGCACCAGCCATTCCTCCGGCTCAAACTTGGCCAGGTCGATTCCCTGCGCCGAAGCGAAAACGGTTGCGCCGACATAAATCGCTTTCGCCGGTTGCGCGCCGCTTTCCGCCTGCACGGCAAAGGTCGCGCCGGTTATGCGCTTCAGCGATTCCGCCAATTCCTTGACCGCGCGCTCTTCCGACGCGGAAGTCTTTTCCGGCTTGACGATGATGTAATCGGTTTTCCCCTCGGAAGCCAACATCAGAACCGGTTTCGCGTTTTTCGTTTTCGCGGAGTCTTCCGGCGCGCAGCCAGGCATTCCCAACAGCGCGAAACCGAACGCAAACAGACACAGCATTGTCATTACACATACGACGGTAGTTCTGATCTTCGACATTATGAGCCTCCGTGAGTTTTGCCATTACGGACAGTTGTTTTGCCAAGTCTTCATTTCTGCGATGAGGCCGTCAGTCTCCCGTCGCGCGTGTCCACTCCCCCTTGGGTAAGGCGGTGGTGCCGGTGCCGACCGTGTCGAACGGGAACTTGGTCGAGATGTGTGTGTCGCAATAGAGATAATTCCACTTGCCGTTGTGCGCGGGAGCGCCGATGCCAGACTCCTGCTGATCGGGGCTGAGAGCATAGCAACACGAGCAATTTCCCAAAGTCTGGTTATCGCTGGGACGTTCTAGCAGTAAAATCGTTCCCGAAGGCTGGGTGATATCCCGCCCCAGGCGGAACACCGGTGGAGCAGGATAGACATTGTAACGCGGCACCATCGTGCCTTTGTCAACGCCCGCGCCGTTGGCCGAATAACTGCGCAAATGCGATACCCCGTCCACGGGACATACCAGAAGCGGCTTGGGGACATTGGAATAATAGTGTTTCTTTTGCGCGTCGGTAAGATTGCCGCCCAGGTAGTGATCGAGCAGATCGTCCCAGGTCAATTCAATATTATCAGCGAGGTAGACCCAATACGCGAAAGGCAGCGCGCCCCGGTGATCGCTGGCGTAATCCTGAAAAGCAATGCCGACCTGCCGTAAGTTACTGCCGCAGGCAATTGACTGGGTAATCTGCCGCGCTTTCGACAGCGTCGGCAACAGCAACGCCGCCAGAATCGAAATTATCGCAATTACCACCAGCAGTTCCACCAGCGTGAAAGCCTGTATTCCCCGCATCCGCCCATACTCCCGCCGAAACTTATAGCCTCCGGTTACTGGCGAAGTCACAAGTCCGCCTTTTCCCTGATGCCTTTCGGATAACTCACCCATCGCCATTTCTCCTGTCTTCGGGGCGCATTCCTGTAACTCGGGGAGCCAGCCCCGCATCCTTGCCAGAGGCAGCGTCAGATAACCGGCGGCTATGGCACCGCGCACGGTTTCCACGAAAATTCCTTGCCGCGATAAATCATCTTTCAACTCCGCCAAAACCCAGCCCGGTTTGGCAATACGCAGCACGCCCTTGCGCATGATTTCGTGACTGGGCACCTCTATTTTATAAATGCTGACAGCAGGCGAATTTTTGCGGAAATCAGCCGGAACCGCGAGACATACTTTTTTCGGCGCGATCTCCACTAGTCCGCAGAAATGCAAAGCGCTTTCGTGGCAGATTATTCCCTGCGGCTTTCCGTCATTGCTCCTGCTCCAAAACGCCCAGCGGAACAACTCGCCGAAGGGATAAGAACCATCGTTACCTTTTAGATAGTATATCCCGACATCTATTCTGAACCACTGATTTGTCTGGCAATAGTGGGAGTGGGTGTTATTGCCGAAACCAAGTTCAATCGCCTGTTTGGCTGAAAAATATCCGCCTTGCCTGGCGGCAAGCTCTTTCAAGGCGATCTGTTTTGATTTTTTAGCCATGGCAATCCTTTTTCCGCTTTGCCATAACCTTACAATACATTCCGTAATTAGCAACAGCACCGCAATACAGTGCCTGCACATTATGCAATCCTACACGTCTATATCCTTACAATTTCGATGTTTACATTTATCGCATAAAATGCGGCGGAGGACGTTTGCGCCTGGAAGCCGGTACGGGATTGTTTTTAATGATATGGCATAAGGCGGGAGCTAAGGACAATATGGTTTAATTACGGAAAAATCCTTCTGGTTTCAGAAAAAAACTCACGGTCGTCATTCCCGCGCAGGCGGGAATCCAGGGGAGAAACCGCACGCAACACCTCCTGGATTCCCGCCTTCGCGGGAATGACGATTCGTACAAAGTGCGAAACTCGAACTTATGACAAGTCCACGGAATTGGAATTATACCGCGTGTCGCTTGCGCAATTCCGCCGCCGCCCAGGCTCGGTCGGTTTCCTCCAGCCGCTTACAGTATTTTTCCAACTGCATCTTCGGCTTGGCGTGCTGCGGCCCGCCTTCGTGAATCACCGTCCACAGCGGGTCAACAGTACACCTGTCGGCCATGGCCAGCATCCGGTCGTCGTGCCACTCGCACAACCTATGCGCCGCTTCCCGGCAGAGGTCTGGACGCGTGGGGGCAAGGTCGGTCTGTTCGTGGGGGTCGGCCACGACGTCGAACAGCATTTCCCGCGGGTGCAGGCGCAGTCCGTCGTGATAGGTGCGGATATACTGATAGCGATCCCACCTCACCGCGCGCTGGCAGACATGGGCGCACTGTCCCAGCACCAGGTAATCCCGCGCGCAGTCCTTACCTTCTTGTAGAACCGGCGCGTAGCTTTCTCCTTGCCATTTTTCAAAAGGTTCAACCCCGAACAGATCGGCCAGCGTGGGCGGGAGGTCGAGGTTGTAGTGCAACCCCGCATCGGCATGGCCTTTTTTACAGCCCGGCCACCGGATTATCATCGGAATCCGGTGGGTAGCGTAATCGGCGGTGCCGTGCTCCATGTAGATGCCGAGTTCCCCCTGGTTTTCGCCGTGGTCGGAAGTGATGATAACCGCCACATCTTCCATTACGCCCTGCTTTTCCAGGGCGGCGAAAATCATGCCGATGTGGCTGTCCATGTAGGCGATGCCGCAATCGTAACCGTCGATGTGCTTGCGCAGGTCTTGCATGTTGCGGACTTCCGGCACATGTCGGGGGTATTCCGGTCTTGGGTTACTATCATACATATTTATTTCGCGCGCGCAGTGCGGACCGACTGCCTGCTGATGCGATTCCACCACTTCCTCGGTCAGCCACTCCGGTAACGGCTCGCCTGCAAACGGGTTGCCGAATTTTTCAGGCGCACGGTAAAATCCATGCGCGTCCCAATAATTGATGTGCAGGAACCAGTTATCTTCCGACGCGTTGTTTTTTATCCAGTCCAGCACTATCGGGGTGATATTTTCTGCTGATTCATTGCCGCATTTACCGGTATTGTGCATTTCGTTAAAACCGCTGTAGAACCACCAGGCGCCGTGGCGTTCGGCGAAGGGGCTGACGGAAACTGTTTTGAGTCCCTGCGCACGCAAAGTATCGACAAAACCCTTGTCGACCGCACGGAATCCGCGCGTCTCTCCCTGCAAGCGCAAGTCCGCCGCGGTGCCTCCATGCCCGACCACGCCGGTGTCGATGCCGAAGCGCCCGGTAAAAAGCGCCGCCCGGCTGGGCAGGCAGGGCGCGTCGGAGCAATAATAATTGTCGAACCGCACACCCTCGCTCGCGATGCGGTCGATGTTGGGGCTGGTGTTGCGATGATAGCCGTAACAACCAAGATGATCCGGACGCAGGGTGTCGAGATCAAGAAACAGAATTCGCATTTTTTCTCCTATCGAATATGACTCAAAGATAAATTGTTTGATGCACAACTTATTTTGAACAAGTCCTTAATCTGAAAACGGAACATCCTGGTATGCAAACGCCTGCGGTCGTGAAAGTTCCTCCGCATGTTTAAGAACCTGCTCGTAAATATCAACATCAGCATTAACGCAAACGTTAATGATCCGGGCGACAACCAGCGCCCCGACCGGCTTGCCCTGCGACAGCACGACCGCCCCTGTGCGTTTCACGCCATAGGGGTTGGCGGTCAAATCCTCGCACCAGCCTCGTTTTTTCGCTTTTTCAAGCTGGTCAGACACTTCTTCCTTGCCGATAAACTGCTTTTCCGAGCCGTTATATTTCCAGAATCCTTCCCTGGCATAATCCCCAGCCTCACGGAAAAAAGCATTGCCCAGTATGGCTGCACTTTCCAGTTCGCCCACCCATCCCCTCACATAGCCCACCCGCGCGCGCACGCCCACTTCCCCGCGCGCCGGTTCCGCACGGGCAGTCATGACCATGCCGGTTTCCCCGGGCAGGTAAAACTCCGCCGCATGACCTGTGGCGTTTGCTAACGCGGACAAGGCATCGCGCAATCTTTCCCCGAACGCCTGGTCTGTCTCGGTAATCCTGACCAGCCTAGCCACTGCCAGATATTTTTTAGTCCGGCTGTCGCGCGCCAGCAGATCAAGCGCCTCAAGCGCGCCCAAAAGACGAGTAAGTGAAGATTTGGGAAACCCGGTGAGAGCAGCGATGTCCTCCAGCGATATCGCCTCCTTGCCGTCCAGCAAACGCAGGATTTCGATACCGCGAACCAGAGCTGGCGCAGAGGTTTCAGTCATGACATACCCCATATTCCGTATATAGCATTTGTTCCTTATTTGGAATATACTACCAAATATCAGTTTGTCAACCTTTTTCCCGGGAATGCAGTATATCTTGCAATTCTCCAGCAACAGCGGCGCAGTCCTCACTAATCTTCCCCTTAAGCATATTATCTGGTACATGGTTTGCTAATATTTATCATTAAAGCGCTTAATTGTGCGTTTTTGCACAGCATTGTCCATTTTTGCGCCTTTACACTATATTTCTATACAGATACCTAGCTGACTTTGTGCAAAAACCCTATTGGTCGGATGGCGAGAAAATGAATACCGAAGTTATGAATAAAACAAAGCTGAAAGTATTGATGGTTGATGACCAATTGCTGGTACTGGAATATGTCTCCGACGTAGCGGCGGTTGACGGAAGTTTTGAGCTTTCCTGCGCCAGTAGCGGCGCGGAAGCGCTGGCCTGCGTGCGGGATATCGATCCCGACGTGATTCTGCTTGACTATGCCATGCCTGGCATGAACGGAGTTGAAACGGCAAAACGCCTGTGTGAAATTGACCAGACCTACCAGATACTGCTGATATCCGCACATGTGGATAGTGCCGACCGGCTGAGCGATGAATTCACCTCCTGCATCGCGGGCTATATCGACAAGCCTTTCACCTCCCAGGATTTGCTGGTAAACATCAAGACTTTCGGCCGCAACCGCCGCCGCTGGGTCGAGGCGCAGAATGAATTATTGAAAATCTCCAAGGCGGTCGAGCAAAGCTCGAATATTGTCATAATCACCGACAGTAAAGGCGATATCGAATACGTGAATCCCATGTTTACCAAAGTCACGGGATATACTCCGGATGAAGCGATCGGCCAGAACCCACGAATTCTAAAATCTGGCGAAATGCCTGCCGAGGAGTATGCAAAACTCTGGCAATCTATTACCTCCGGCGGGATCTGGAACGGCGAATTCCACAATAAAAAGAAAAACGGCGGCTACTATTGGGAAGCCGCCCACATCAGCCCGGTCAGGGATTATACAGGCAGGATTACCCATTACATGGCGTTGAAGCAGGATATCAGCGAACAGAAAATGATGGAAGCCGCCTTGCGGGAGCAGCAGCGGCAACTGGTGCAGACGGAGAAACTGGCAGGCATCGGGCAACTGGCGGCCGGCGTCGCCCACGAAATCAACAACCCGGTCGGCTATATCATGAGCAACCTGGGCACCATGTCCGACTATGCCCAGACTCTGCGCCACTTCCTTAACTTGTATGGGCAGCTCGAAGCGGCGTTGGAACTGGGCGACGCAGAAGCCGTGACCGGGTTGCGGGAGGAAATTGCGCAACTGAAAAAAGAGGACGATATCGACTTCATCCTCGACGACATGGGCGAACTGCTGGCCGAAAGCATCGAAGGCACTGAGAAAGTGCGGGACATCGTCCAGAACCTCAAGAGTTTCGCCCATGTCGACGAAGCGCGCAAAGACGTTGCCGACCTCAACCAGTGCATCGAATCCACTCTCAAGGTGGTTTGGAACGAATTGAAATACAAATGCACCGTGGTAAAAAATTACGGCGAATTGCCCTGCGTCACCTGCAACCCCGGCGAATTGAACCAGGTTTTCATGAATCTGCTGGTAAACGCCTCACACGCCATTGCCGAACGGGGAGAAATAACCATCACCACTTCCGCCACCGACAAGGATGTGGTTATCTCGATTTCCGACACCGGCAGCGGCATCGACCCGCGGTATATGCCCAAGCTGTTCGAGCCTTTTTTCACCACCAAGGGCATCGGCAAGGGCACCGGCCTGGGGCTGTCGATTTCCCACGGCATTATTCAGAAACACCACGGCACCATCACGGTCGAAAGCGAACTCGGTAAAGGCTCCACCTTCACCATCACCATCCCCCAGGAGACGGCGGAATGAAGGAAGAAATTAACGGCACCTGCGATCTTAACGGCATGAACTGCCCCTTTCCCCTCATTCGCATTCTCCGTGAGGCAATGCAAATGGCTGCGGGTGAAACCAAATCTTTCTTGGTGGACGATCCTCTGGCAGTGAAAGCCATACCCGAGGAACTGGAGGATTACGCGGATATCCGCATTGCCATAACCGAACAGGGAGCATCCTGGAAAATTATCATCACCCGGATCTGACACTGGAAGCGGCTGGCGCCAATGCCGCACGCACCCGGAGATTCACCATGGAGAGAAAGCCCTGGCATAAAAATCCGCAGATTCTCATGGCTGGATTCGCCCTGCTGAATGTGGCGATGTATCTGTTGCTGCACAAGTTCTGGATCGGCGGCAGCAGCTTTCTCCCCCTGATCGGCAAGCTGGGGCCAGAGCGGATGTTCCTGCTGGCGTTTATCGTCAATCTCGGCGTCATCGCCGGTTCGTTGATAAGCGCCGTCAGTTCGGGCGAATTCCGCCTGCGCTGGCCGCGAGGAAGGCAAATTGGCCGGGCAGTATTTGGCGGCGTGCTGGTGGGCTTCGGCGCGGCGCTGGCGCCGGGAACCTGCACCACCGCGTTTGTCGTCGGCCTGCCGATGCTGTCGGTTTCGTCTATTCTGTCTGTCGCCGGAATATTTCTCGGAGCGTTCCTGGTATTCTGCCTGACGAGGGGAGAGTGATCATGCCTTTCTGGCATCTGGCGTTGTTATGTTTTCTATTCGGAACCGGCTTCGGTTTTTTCGTGCAGCGGGGCGGTTTGTGTTTCGCCCACGGCCTGGGGGAGATTTTCGTCGGTCAGCCCAAACGCATACTGCGGATGTTCCTGGTCATCTTCGTCATCACCGGCGCAGGATTTGCTCTGTCGGGGTTTATCAATCCCGATCTGGGCTTGAAACCGCTGGGACAGTTGCGGGGGCACGGTTTTTTCAATCTGCTGGCGGGGATGTTTTTTGGCGCCGGGATTTTCCTGAACGGAGGCTGCATCCTGGGAACCTTGCGCAACATCGGCGAAGGCAACCTGATTTTTGTCCTGGCGCTGCTGTCCTTCATTCCCGGCATGGCGCTGGTCGTGTATGGCCTTGATCCCTATCTTTCGCCTGCTTACCAGGTGCATAACCTGATCCTTCCCGACCTGATTCCAGGTGCCAGGCCACATCACGTCATGGGGGTGCTCGTACTCGCCGGCCTGCTGGCGCTGTGGCGCTTGCAGCCGCCGCGGAGAAAAGCTATAGAGCCGGAGAAATCGCGCGCCGGAGACCTCAATGGAAGATAAGACCGTATTGTTTGTCGACGACGAGGCCAATGTCCTGACTGCGCTGAAAAGGCTGCTCAGGAAGGAGCCCTACCAAGTCCTGACCGCCTCCTCCGCAGCCGAGGGACTGGAAACTCTCAAACAGAACGAGGTGCAGATAGTCGTCTCGGATCAGCGGATGCCCGGCATGGTCGGCACCGAATTTCTGCAGAAGGTCAAGGAAATGTTTCCCGACACGGTCAGGGTAATTCTTTCCGGATACGCCGACGTGTCGGTGGTGGTGGAATCGATCAATAAAGGCGAGGTTTTCCGGTTTCTGGGCAAGCCCTGGAACGACGAGGAATTGAAAGCCATTGTCCGCCAGTGCCTGTCACATTACGACATAGTCAAACAAAAACGCCTGCTGGAGGAGCAGACCATCAGGCAGAACGAGGAACTGCAAAAGCTTAACCAAAAACTGGAACAATTAGTCGACCTGCGCACCCGCTGCCTGCAGTTCTCGCAGGAGTTGCTGGAATACCTGCCGATGCCGGTGATGGGGGTCAGCCTGGAGGAGGAAATCGTGCTGGTAAACGCAGCCGCGGTCAGGAGCCATCCGGAAATCTGCGTGGTTCCACCCGGCTCCCACATCGACGAGGTCATGCCGGAACTGCTGGCGGAGAATATCAGAAAATGCCTGCGCGAAAACAAAAGCCAGGAACAGTTCGCGGTGCAATGGGACGGTGAGGCGGTCTGGATCAAGCTTTCGCCGCTGGGAGCGCCGGAAATCCGCGGCTGCATCATCATTACGGAAAAGGTCTGATGTGTTTGATTCAACTGTTAACCTTACAAATCGTCATTCCCGCGCAGGCGGGAATCCAGTGGGGATCCAGTACGCAACACCGCCTGGATTCCCGCCTGCGCGGGAATGACACGCGCAACTTGTTTCTTTAACAGTAGGTGGTTCTTAACCGAACCGTATCACGCGGAAAATCAAAACTATGCCTGAAATCACCGCCGACAGAATCCTGACCAAAATCCGCGAACTCCCACCGTTGCCGGTGGTGGTGCAGAAACTGCTGGACGTGGTCGGCGACGATCATTCCTCCGCGCGCGACATCAACGCCGTGCTGAGCGCCGACCAGGCACTGACCGGCAAGGTGTTGAAACTGGTCAATTCCTCCTTCTACGGTTTTTCCGGCAACATTTCCACTCTCACGCGCGCGGTGGTAATTCTGGGCTACTCCGCCATCCGCAATCTCGCCATCGGGATTTCCGCCTACGAAACCCTGAAAAAAGTAAAAAGCCCGGTGAACTGGGAAGACTTCTGGCTCCACGCCATCACCTGCGCCGCCGGTTCCCAGGCTCTGGCCAACCGCCTGAAATATCCCGAACCGGAAGAAGCCTTTATCGCCGGGCTGATGCACGACGTGGGGTATTTCCTCCTGAACGCGCTGGCTCCGGACGAATTCACGGGCGCGGTCGGCAAACAGGTTTTCGGCCGTCCCGAGCAGGAGACGGAAGTCATCGGCGCCAGCCACGTGGAGATCGGCAGTCGGCTGCTGGAGTTCTGGAAACTGCCGGCGCAACTCTGCCGCGTCGCCCGGTTCCACCATTCGCCCAAGCATGCGGATTACGCCAATGATCCGCTGGTAGCCATCGTCGCGCTGGCCGACACTCTCGCCGGAGTCACCGGCAGCGCCTACGTGGAAAACCCCGACAAGGAAAACCTGCTGGTCTATACGGAAAAACTGGGTTTGAACATGTCTGCCTACGGCGTGCTGCTGCCGGAAATCATGCAGCGGGTAAAGGACGCGCGCGAGTTCCTCAACATCGCCGACGAAACGGTGAAATCCGCCTTGCGGCTGGAAGGTGCGGAGATGCCCAACATCGTGATTGTCAGCGCCGACGAAAACCGGCGGCAGTGGGTGGAGGCGTTGCTGGGAAATTACGGCTACCACGCGGTGGGAATTTCCGCCCTGTCGCCCACGTCAGAGCAAAGCGAGCAGGTCGATCTTGCCATCCTCGACACCGCCGGACTAAAACCGGAACCGATGGCGAAGCTGGCCGCCTGCCTGGCAGGCCTGGGCATTCCCCTGGCGCTGCTGGCTGATGAACATTACAGCGCGCCGGTTTCGCTGGTCGACTGCGCCTGCCTGCCGCTCATCTTCGCCAAGGAGGAAGTGGACAAACTTTTCCGGCGTCCGGGGTGATTACGATTTCATCTCGGTCAACCGCACGCCGATTTTTCCCGCGACATCCACCAGTTCGCCCCGCGCCAGCGCCTTGCCGTTAGCGCGCACCGTCACCGGGCTTTTCAAAGTGCGGTCGGTTTCGAGAACGCTACCCGAAGCCAGCTCCTTCAGTTCCGCCAACGTGACAGTCTTGGCGCCAATATCGAAGCTGAGATATATATCAACCGAATTCAAATCGGCCAGACTCCCCTGCCCTGCCTCTTCCGGCTTTTCCTTTTCACCGCTCATGTCGCATCTCCCTGAAATCTCGATTCCGCTCCCGCCCAGGCGCCCGGTGAAAATGAAACCGCGACCGCACATCACCTGCAAGCTCTGGTCGTCGCCGGGAAAATACTCGTCGCAAAATATGATGTCGCCGCACTCCAGATTTTCCAGGTCATGCGACTGCAACAACGAACATCCTACTTGAAACCGCAGTTCAACCGGCAAATCGTCTGGCTCCACTGATTCCTTGAGCGGCAGCCCCGACAGCAGCGAATACAGCAGGTCTTTCGTCTCGCCTCCTTCGTCTCGGATCAAAAGCAACGCGCCCCGACAAGCAACGCCGTCATTCTTTTTCAGCAACTGAAATACAACCGGTTCCGCTCCCGGGAGAGGCTCCTTGTGTTCAATCCGTATTTCCTTGATTGACACCGGTCGCCCCGACGCCTTTTGCAGAATCTCCAGCGCGGGATCGAGAAACGCCGCCAGCGCCGCGCCGGTTATTTCCGTCGGCAGGGTTTCCACGTTCTCCGGCTCAATCCCCAAGGCCTGCGCCGCGAACTGCAACAGCGCCACGCTTTCCAGATAAACCGCGAATTCCGCTTCGCCCCATTTCCCGTAGACGCTGGCCGCGAAGGAAACCGAAATTTGTTCTGGCGGAAAACCAAGCAGGAATTCCCCACCCCCCAGTTTCAGCGCCACGTCCCCGCGCCGCGAAAACATCATGTTGCGAAAAGCGGCGTTTTCCGGAGAAACCACCGGCAGTCTGATTTCGTCAGTCATTCTTTTCCATTTCGTCGTACAGGTTGCGCTGCTGGCGCGAGCGACCGTCCTGGCTTTCGCCGCCGGAATGGTCTTCCTTATAAGTAAGTTTCACCTCCACGCTGTCGCTCAACTTATTCGCCAGTCGGTTCGACAGATCGTCGCGGCTGGTTTGCAGAAAGCGCCCCGAGTCGGCTTTGTCCACCACGAATTCCACTTTCAATTCCCCGTCGGCGCGGCTCATCCGCACTTCCGTCCCCGGCAACAGGTCGTTATTAAGCGTGATCCTGATTTCCTGCGCTTCGCCGGGTTTGGGGGTGGAGACGAGAATCCGGTCGACGAGGCCATCCAGTTTTTCCGCCGGGTTGGGAGCTGCCGCCTGCGCGGCCGCGCTCGCGGCAGTCGTTCCCATGCCGGAAACCGATGCCTGCGCCTTCTGGAAAATAGCGGAGAGGTCAGACATCATCCCGCCCGGCTGCTCGCCACTCTCACCCTTGCCGCCTTGATTTTTTTCGCCCTTGCCCTGCATGGCCTGGTCGAATTTTCCCAACAACGAGGTGTCGGGTTTCTTTTCCGGCTTGCCCTTGCCCTCGGACGGCGAAAGCGCGTCGGCTCCAGCCGCGCCGGTTTTCTGCGGATTAATCTGGTTAGTCATATTGTTCCACCTCTTCCTTAGCCTTGCCGGTAAACTCCTCCATTTCCTTGTCTTCCTCCAGCGCGGCGATTTTTTTCTGCTCTTCCTTCCAGATTTCCCGGTGCTCCTCGATCTTGCGTTTTTCCTGGCAGGCGATACGGTGCCTTTCCTGCGCGGCAGTCAAATTCTTTTTTGCCTGTTCCACCGCCGCCTCGGCCTGGTGGATGCTTTCGTGATACTGCGCTTCCCTGCCGCGAAGTTGCTGGATATCCTGCTGATGATCCTCCAGGCCGCGATAGGCGATTTCCCGGTTTTTTATTTCCGCGAAAAGGCGTTTCTCCTCTTCGACCCGCCACTGGATATAATCCCGCAATTCCTGCTTGCGTTTCTCCACCAGTTCCTGCGCTTCCCGCACCCGCGCCTTGCAGGCATTGACTTCGTTAGACGCCGCCTGCTCGCGGAATTCCCGCACCGTCAGCAGGCTGCCCAGCGGGTACTTAGCCATCAGCCGCCTACCAGCTTTTTCATGCCCGCGACCGCCTCTTCCAGGGTGGTACGATCATTCAAGCCCTGTTTCAGAAATTTGTTCAGCGCCTCGTTTTTCTCAATCGCCTCGTCCGCGAACTTGTCCTGCCCCTTCTTGAATTCGCCGATCTGTACCAGCAGTTCCACCTCCTGGTATTTCGCGAGCAAAGCGCGGAACTTGTTCGCGGTCTGCACGTGCTCCTTGGGGACGATCGCGTTAATGCAGCGGCTGACACTGGCGAGAACATCGATCGCCGGGTAATGGTTGGCCGCGCCGAGTTTGCGTGAGAGAATAATATGCCCGTCCAGAATCGAGCGCGTTTCGTCGGCGATAGGCTCGGTCATGTCGTCGCCCTCGACCAGCACCGTGTACAGCGCCGTAATCGATCCCGTCGCGGAGTTGCCCGCGCGTTCCATCAACCGGGGCAGGCTGGAAAAAACCGACGGCGGAAAACCGCGCCGCGTCGGAGGCTCGCCAGCCGCCAGCCCGATTTCGCGCAAAGCCCGCCCGAACCGCGTCACCGAGTCCATCATTAAGAGAACCTTCTTGCCCTTGTCGCGGAAAAATTCCGCCACCGCCGTGGCCACGTACGAAGCCTTCAATCGCTCCATCGAGGAGCGGTCGGAAGTCGACACCACCAGCACCGCCTTTTTCATTCCTTCCGGGCCCAGGTCGTGTTCGATAAACTCCCGCACCTCGCGCCCGCGTTCGCCGATCAGCGCCAGCACGATCGCGTCCGCCCCGCAGCCCTTAACCAGGCAAGAAAGCAAGGTCGACTTGCCGCCGCCCGCCGCCGCGAAAATGCCCATGCGCTGCCCTTCGCCGCAGGTGAGCAAACCGTCCAGCACCCGCAATCCCAGCGGCATCGGCGTATCGATAATCTTGCGCGTCATCGGATTGGGCGGGTCGGCGTAAACCGGGTAATACGCTTCCGGCTCGATTGCGGGGCCGCCGTCGATGGGGTCGCCCAAACCATTCAGCACCCGCCCCACCAGCGCGTCGCTGACCGGCACCATGTGCACCCGTCCCGACGGAATCACCACCGTCGAGGACGACACGCCCTGAATTTCCCCCAGCGGAGTGAGCAAAGCCGCCTGGTTGGAAAAGCCCACGCACTCGGCCAGCAGTTCCCAGTTGTTGTCGAGCGGATTTTTCAGGGTGCAGAGTTCGCCGATTTTGACCCCCGGCACCACCGCCTTGATAATCGTCCCCACCACCTGGATCACGCGCCCCCGCACTTCGACCGTGCTGGTTTCGCGGAGCGATCTGGTCATGGTGTCGGTAATGTACTCGAACATTATTTGGCCGATTTCTCCGAGAGGTTTCTTTTGAAAGTGTTTTCCATCAACTCAATCTGCCGGTCGAGCGACGCGTCCACCACGCCCATTTCCGTTTCCATGATGCAGCCATTTTCCGGAATATTGGAATCCGGCATCACGTCCACCAGCCCGATACCAGGATACGATTTCAGGATCACGCCCAACTTTTCCTGCACCGCGTCGGCCTGCTCCATATTCACGCGCAAAGTGATGCGCTTCTGGTCGCGCACGTGGTGCAACGCTTTCTTCACCAGGCTGACGATCAATTCTTCAGGAGGGATTTCCGCGACGATGTTGCGTAGGGCCCGCATCACCACATCCACCACCGACGCCTCCATCGATTCGAGATAGTCAAGCGCCTTGCCGACGTTGTCCAGCATCCGCTCGGCCATCTCCATCTTGCCGTCGATCATGCCGTCCTCGTAACCGCGCTTTTTCTCCTCCTCATAAGCCGCCTTGGCATCCTCGGCCATTTTCTCCGCCGCCGCCTGCGCGTTTTCCAGCAGCGCCGAAGCCTCCGCCAGCACGGCGTAATCCGCAGCCTTCAGCAGCTTCACGCCGGGAGCGACCTCGATCCTGTTTTTGGTTATTGCAAACACGCTGCCCATTCCGGCGCCGCCTCTCTCAGTAAAAGTTTTTTCGCAATCTTCCAGGCGCGCGCGCGCGTTTCCCCGTCGTATTTTTCCGCCAGAAAGCGCTCCGCCTCTTTCGGCAGCTTCAGACGAAACCGCGCCCGCACCTCTTCCGGCAACTCCCCGCACGCCGCCACCACTCCGCGCCAACCGGCCGCTCGCGCCTGCTCAGGCAGAGACTGATCTGTCAGTGGAAAAATCCCCTCCGCGCTTTTCCCCACCAGCAACGCCGCGCGCGCCACCGCGAACTCGTGCGCCTCCGCCCCCAGCGCCTCGCGCCAGGCCAGCACATCTTTTTTCATAACCGCTTTTTTTATCTCTTCGTGAAAAACCGCCGCGCCAAACATCGCGGCAAGTTTCTGCAATGTGATTTTATCCAGCAACGCCAGTCGCGCCTGCGCGTCTTCGAAATCAGTATAAAGCCCCGAAGTTTTTCCGCCCGCCCACTCCAGCCTGCCGGAGAGCAGGGACGACGCCCGCCTGTTTTTCAGCAGCGCGTCCAGACTTTCGCCGCTTATGGATGCGGGAAAATGGTCGGCATGAATGTCGCGCGCGAGTCGGAAATTAAACGCCCAGACCCGCGCCAGGAGGGGATGGTTGTCACGCGCCAGTTTTTGCAGAAATGCGACGCTCACGGCTTACCCCCTGGTGGCGGTCAGCCGCTTGCGGGAAATGAAAATATACGCGCCGCCGCCAGCCAGCGCCAGCAGCAACACCCCGACCGCCGCGGTCAGCCCCCAAACCATGCCGACCGAGCCGGGCGCCACCTGCATCCCCAGCACCGACCGCGTCCGCGACGCCGTCGGCGGCAAAGACTTCAGCGCCGCCGGGAACAGCGACACATGAATTTTATCCTGGTCGACGTTGGGAATGCTGTTGAGGACAAACTGCCTGATGTCCGGCACCCGCGACCGCAGGTCGGTGTCCGCGCCAGCGTTGAACTTGATGAAAACCGAAACCGAGGCAGGCGCGATATTCTCGCCCATCTCATTCTCTTCCGGCAGAACGATATGCACCCGCGCCGACAGCACCCCGTCGATTTCGTTCAGGGTCTTGGCCAGTTCCTCCTGCAGGGCGTACATGTAGCGCACCTTCTCCTCCAGAGGGGTGGAAAGAATGCCGCCCTTCTTGAAAATCTCGCCCATCCGATCGTAGGCCTTCACCGGCAGGCCGTAGGCGTCCAGCACATTCACCGCGCGTGAGAAATCCGCCTCGTCGACGTTGACCTTGTAGGTTCCTTCCTCGCCTGCCGCCTTGGTGGCGTTAATGCCGTTGTCCTGCAGGGTGGCGATAATTTCGTTAGCCTCGTTTTCGCCCAGGCCGTCGAACAACTGCGCCTCGCAACCGGCTAGGATTACGCATGCGAGCAGAGCGGTTGCCGTTTTCAGGAAGCGTGTTGCCATGCAAGTCTCCAGTCTCCAGTCTCCAGTCTCCAGTTATCATAATCGACGTTCGAGATGGAGCGATAAGTTGCCCGGCTCGACTCGATCTTGATTACCGCAAACCGAAAGCCGGGATGCTTATTTAGATTTTTCCTTGATCGATAACGACAAGCCTTGCAGCATTCGGGAAATTTCCTTCAATTCCGCGATAAGTTCCCTGCCGATCGTCTCGTCTAAAATATTTATCCTGATAGCAATATAAACCTGGGTTCTCAATTCCGCCGCCGATCCCTTGGCGATATTGATATAATACCGAAAATCCTTTTCGCTGGCTCCGAACCTTCCGCAATATTCGAGGCGATTGAGACAGCCGCCCTCTGCATTTGATCCCGGATGCCGTAGTCCCGGCAGTCCTTCAAACTTTCATATATCCGAACCGCAAGTTGACAGGAGCGTTTCCAAACCTCAAGTTTTTCAAAAGAACTCTGCAAAAAAAATCCCCGGTAACCACTATACGGTTACTATATGCACTATAAAATGCCGAAAAAACAACCCCGTCTCATACCGTAAAAATACTCACGCAAGCCAAAACTGGAGACTGGAGACTGCAAACTGGAGACTTTACTGCCCGCGCATAAGAGTCTGCGCGCCCTGGCTGCTCTTTTCGCCGACCTTGCCGACCATGGTCTGCTGCATGGTGAATTCCGCCACCTTGAACTGCGCCTTGATGAGATCCTGCGGGGAGAGGCTTTCCGACTGGACGGTGTTGATGATCTCGTCGCGGGCGGCTTCCATCTGCTTGCCGGTATTGGAAATGCTCTGGATCATCTTGTCGGCCAGCGACGGCTCGCCGGCCTCGGCCGCGCCCTGCACTTCGGCGGGCTGCTCAGTCTGCTGGACGCTGTCGACGGCCTGCGCCTGCTCGCCGGACTGGCCTTCCATCGCTTCCTGGAACTTGGCCACGTCCTGCTCGCTGGCCTTGCCCGGCCCTTGCGGCGACTGCTGCTGCTGCTCCATCGCCTTCTGTGCGATGTTGATCATCTGCTGGCTGATCTCAGGCATGGCGTTTCCTCCTGTTAGGGACTAATTTTCTAAGGGACTAGGGGACTAAGATTCCTTGTTTCGCAAGGGGCGACTTGAGCACGATAATTGAAAGCACTTATCACGGATTTTGATTCCCGCGATAACAATCTTAGTCCCCTAGTCCCTTAGTCCCTCAACCGATTTCCTGCATAATCGCCTCGGCGAAAGCGTTGCCGTTTTCCGCCAGCGGCTGCAAGACTTTCTTCGCCTCGTCGTTTTTCCCGTCAAGGTGATAGACCAGCCCCAGGTACGCCTTGGCGTCGTTGTCGTCGGGATTGTCCTTGAGCACCTCATCTTTCAAGCGCTTGACTGCGGCGGTAAAATCTCCCGCTGCGGCGCAGGCCATGGCCTGACCGATCATAGGGCCGACGCGGTCGGGGGCGGTAGAGTGCAAGGCGTCAAAAATCTGCTTCGCCTCGTCGGCCAGCCCGTAATTGCAGGCCATGAATCCGGCCTTGCCCAGTAACGCGCGATACTTGAGATCAAGCTCCATCCTGCGCTCCTCTAAACAGCAATTAATCGCGAAAGCTCCAGCCACATTAAATTAGATTTACATGCGACCGGCAATGTTTTTTTCCGCGTCGGTCAGGTTTTTCAGCAGGTTGGTGGTCATCTGTGAAACCATCGAGTAGCGCGACGACACCATCTGGAACTTGATCAGATCCTGCTCCGACAGTTCCGCTTTGTTGGCATACTTGGCCACTTCCTCGGCCTGCTTGTTCATGTTGGACAGAAGGCTGTCCTGCACCCGATCCGCAAGGGGACCACCGGCTGAAGATGTCATGGCTATTCTCCTATCATGGCCTGTTAATTAAAGTAAAACGTTCTCTCTACATCTGTTATCCGGTAACTGAAAGCTGGTGTTACAGATTTTCTCCGCACAAACATTGATCAGACACCCCAGCAGGCATATTTACTTAGCACGTGCGGCCTGCCAGCATTTATCCACCACCGCAGTGGCAGTGTCGAAGGCTTGGCGGAGTTGTTCGGCGCTCTGGAAATCCTTAGGGGATAAGCCTTTATCTATCGCCCGCCGCACAATCACCTGCCCTTCCTGCAACGTGCCCTTAACCGCCTTGACCACCGCTCCCGTCTCGTCGCTGCCCAGTGCCTCGTGCAGATCGAAATCAACCGCGCTGACATCCATAATTATCCCCTTCGCAAACCTACAATCGTAAAATCAAACCATTCAAGGCTTTAAAATGTTTTCTGAAATCCGTAACCGATCCCCGATACTTAATATTACGCTGGAGCCGTTCTTTTTCAACATAATTCCCTCAGCGAAGACGTCGCTGACCTGGTAGCCGTTAGCCAGCAAAGCGCCTTTTCTGTGCCATATACCATTGTCGTCCATGAACTTAGGCAAAGGCGTCAGTTCGACCGAACTTACTCCCAATGTCAACTCATCGCCTTTTTGTTCGTTATCTGGCTTGACTTCCGTCGCTTCGTCTGTTTTTTCCACCCAGTCATTGTTATTTGACGGTTTAGTTGTGGTCGCCACGGTTGTCGGCGTTTCAGGTTCCGGCGCTGGCTCAATCTTTGTAACTACAGCTATAGTAACAGGTTCGGAATGCGGCTCCACCCATTGCCACGAAACCGGCACCATCATCCGGCTTTCAAGCATGGATATAACTTCTTGCCATTTAACCTTTTCCGTTGACGCACTCAAACCCGTCACTGCCAGCCGATCATCCAGGATATCGATATGCGGCAGGAAATAACCCCAGCGCCGCTTCTGGAGCAGACGATTGATCTCCGGCTTTAATTCCTTCCATGTCAATAAGTTACATGATATCCCCGCCACCCCTTCCGACGCCGTTTCAGCCAGTTTTTCAACGTCTGAGGCCACCTTGTCATCTTTCACAAAACCACACACCCGAATCCGGCTGCTTCCCGCCGATTCTACTACGATTCCCGGGTATTTCGTGCTGATTTTATCCTGTAAACCAGCGATAATATCGGCGCGGGAGCGTATTTCTATTATTGTATCCGGCATTTTCGCCCGTAATGTTTCAGTTATTTTTGTTAATTGCTCAGTATCTGCCATCACACCATGAATCTTCACTTTTCCGCTATCATCCAGCGAAACCATTACAATCTTCGGGTCATTTGGCGCATTTTCCCGCGATTTCGCGTCAATTACCACTGCTGACACGCCGTTTTCAGCCAGAATCCGCACCGCTTCGTTGCGCTTATCAGTCTTGCTCGTGAATAATATCACAGCCGCAGCGATTGCCAGAATCACACCAGCCAGCACCAAAATCGCAGCAATCGGCATGCGGGTTTGAGATTCTACCACTGGTCTACTCTGGTCGGATTTGGCTGTTGCGGGGTTGCTGTTTGCTGTCGTGGAGTGCTTGTCCGTTGCTGTCGAGGCCGCGTCCGTTGTCGAATTTTGCCGGTCTTTTTTGCCATTATCCTCGGGTTTCCCGTTTTCCTCAGATTTGGAGGTTGCGACAGATGCGTCGCTTTTCCGCCGATTTTCGGGAAAAACGATTTCCCGCCATTTGCCGGTTTCCGACCCGGCGGCGAGATGCACCTTGCCCAGAGTCACGACCTGGAAATCCGCCGCCTGCGCTTCGCCGCCGATTTCCTCGCCTTCGAGCAGGACTTTTCCGCCAGCCACGGCGCAGGAAAATTCGCCTTCGAAAATTTTCAGCCGGGCGTGTTCAGGCTCAATGCCTGGGTCGGTGAGGATGATATCGCAGTCGTCGCCGGAACCGACAAGATACTCGCCGTCAGCCAGCGGAAGTTCCGCGCCCGCGTGTTGGCCTGAAAGTATTTTCAGCAGTTTAGTCAATTTTCACTTCCGTATTTTAGCCAGCGTTGTTGCGGATTTTTTTCAGCGCGTCTCCCACCGGGGGAGCCTGTTTGATAAAGGCGTCCAGTTTGTCGCAGATATAATCTTCGCAGTCGGCGCAGGTGTCCAGGCCGCGCGCGCCGGCGCACTTTCTCAACGGGCACAGGTTGGCGCAGAAGAAAAACTTTACGCCGTCCTGCTTACAGCCTTCGCAGTTGATGTGTTCCGGCTTGATGTCGGCGTGGTACATCGCCGACCACTTGGCCGCCACTTCCGCGCGCAGTTTGTCGTCGTTTTTCCGCGTGGCGTTACGCCCTTCGCAAACATCACAATCAAGCCCGCAATAACCGTTCATGAAATAATCGCCTCCCCCCCTAACCGGAAGCTCGACCACCCATCGCGCCGAACCGAATTCAATTAGAAGGAATATCACCTTTCCTGTCAAGCAAATGGTGCGCGACATCCCTGCATATTTCGCCCGCAGCGTCGCGCGTGCAAAGATTGCTTGACATGATCCGGGGGGATTGGCTTAATGAGTGTGAGAATGCAAGGAAGCTTTATGAAAAATAACGGGGCAAAGCTTTCCGCCATTTGGATACTGGCGATCTGCCTTGCCGGTTGTCCCGGCTTTCAGTCGGAAAGCAAATCCGACCCTATCGTCGGCGGCTGGACAAACCTGGACATAGGTGTCGGACTGCGTTTTCTGGCAAACGGAGAGAGCCTTGCCTACATACCCATGTCTCCGGAAGAAGCCTATGAAAACAAGGTGCCGGAAGACGTACCGCTGGACAAGGATATCTGGATTCCCCATACCAGGTCTACCTGGAAAAGAGCCGGTCAGCGTATCGACATGAAAACAGTCCAGACTGTGTGGACTCAGGGCGATCAGGATGACAGTCTCACAATAGTTCACTGTGACGATAATAAGCTCGTTATCCAACTGGAAAACGACACAATAGAGCTTGTACGAAGCTCTGAATTGAAACTGCCTGATGAGCTTATGCGGGAAAACCCTGCGAAGCAAGACAAATGAATACGAGGTCTACATGAGCCGCCTGTTCGCAATAATCTTCATACTGGTAATGTTCGCCTGTCCGCTTTTCGGCGGAGAGGACGCGCCTGCCCAATCTCTGGGCGATATCCCCGAAAGCTGGCAGCAGGAAATTTCCCGGCTGGAAAAACAGGCGCAGGCGCCGGAAAAACCTGCTATCGGCGACTATGAAACCTGGTCTGTCCGGGATATAATCGTCTGCGTGTTCGTACTGGGGCTGATCGCGGCGGCGCTTTTTTTCCTGAACCGCTGGCGGCTGCGGATGGAAGGCGTAAACGGCGGCGGCGCGGAAATCGTTGTCCTCTCCCGCCGCTGGCTCGATCAGCGTAACGCCTTGTACGTGGTGCGCGTGCGCGGGAAAGATTATCTCCTCGGAGCCGGGCAACAAGGCGCGAATCTGCTGACGGAGTTGCCGGAGGGGGAGAAACCGGAGGCTCCCGCCGCGACCGCTCCAGCGGGAGAGTCGTTAACGTGATAATGTCGGTACGCGATATGTTGAAAAAGTTGCGGGACGATGGCTGGGTATTGCGCGCGCAACGCGGCAGCCACCGGCAATTCGTTCATCCCCACAGACCCCAATACGGTTTAGTTAAGGAGATAAGCTTTCTGTTTTGCACATAAAGTTACGTACGTCATTCCCGCGAAGGCGGGAATCCAGGGGAGAAACCGTACGCCACACCTCCTGGATTCCCGCCTTCGCGGGAATGACGGTACAGGTTTTTCCTTAATTAAACCGTATTTCCACTAACCCGGTCGCGTTACGGTGGCGGGTGGGGAAAACGAAGACCTGCGTCCGGGAACGTTGAATAATATTTTCAAGCAGGCAGGCTGGAAATAATCGAGGAGTGAAAAGATGCGAAGATACGTAATTCTGGTCGAAGGCGAAGACGGCGGCAAAGGGTATTCCGCCTATTCCCCCGACGTGCCGGGCTGCGGGGCTACCGGAAAAACCGAACAGGAAGCCGTCGACAACGCCGCCGAGGCGATACGCTTTCATCTGGAGAACATGCTGGCCGATGGCGAGGAAATCCCCGCCCCCAGCCACATCGCGGCGGCTGTCGCCTATATCGAACTCCCGTCCCGCGCGGCAATTGCCTGAAGGAAAACGCATGGGCGACACGCATATCATCAACACCCGGTTCGCGGAGTTGTGGATCGAAACCGAAGCCAAACTCTTCGCGTTTCTTCGCACCATCATCCCCGACCACCATCAGCGCGAGGACATCTCCCAGAACGTGGCGCTGATCGCGTACCGCAAGTTCCGCACCTTCGACGCGGCCAAGGCTTCCTTCAGCACCTGGGTCTGCGGCATCGCCAAATACGAGGCGCTGGACTCTGTCCGCCGCGACGCCAAACGCAAGGTTATTTTCAACAGCGAAACCCTGGAAAAAATCTCGGAATACTACACCGCGAAAAACTCTCACGCGGAAGAGGAAGACCTGCGGCTGAAGGCGTTGCCGGAATGCCTGAAGAAACTTCCCGAGGCGCAGCGGAAACTGCTGGAAATGCGCTACGTGCAGGAAATGACTTCCGATGACATCGCCAGGGCGACCAACCTGACGTCGGTCAACGTGCGCGTGCGCATCAGCCGCATCCGCACGCAACTCAAGACCATGATCCTGTCCCATCTCAATTCAATCATGCCTAAAATGTGAGGCGATTATGACTAACGAAGAGCTGATAGAACTGTATTACGACAACCGCATCACCCCGGAGCTTTCGCGGGAATTGGAACGCCGCCTCGCGGAAGACCAGTCTTTTTTCGACGCCTTCATGAAAGAGGCGGTCGAACGCGAAGGCATCGCCGAGTCGCTGACCTACCACCGCGCGGGGCGGCTGAAATGGCTGGAAAAGGTTTTGGAAAACGAAAGCGAGGAGACGCAGGAGTAAAAGGCGTGAAATTTGATGATTAGCATTGTTGTTTTCTCAATAACGACAATATTATTGTTTTATAAAGCAGCGCTGGCGTTTTATACCGCCAATGAAAATTGTGCAAGATTATACTGCCTATATCATAAAGACGATAAAACAACCGCCGAATCGGAAGAATACTTCAGACTATGGAATGAATCTATCCGCAAAGGCTTTTTCTCTGTCATCTGGTTTGCTCTGTTGTACATAAGCGCCGCCCTTATGATTCACGCCTTTGCGGAAAACAGGATTCTATAATTTCAATTGCTCAATAAATAAGGGAGGAACTCATGGCAAAAGCAAAAACGCAGGTGGCGCTGGTGATGGGCAGCGATTCGGACTTTCCTAAACTTGAGGGAGTGGTCGCGACGTTCAAGGAATTCGGCGTGGGCTGCGAGGTGCGGGTGATGAGCGCGCACCGCTCGCCCGACGCGGTGGCGAAGTTCGCTTCGGGCGCGGAAAAGCGGGGGCTGTCGGTAATTCTGGCGGCGGCGGGGGGAGCGGCGCATCTGGCGGGGGTAATCGCGGGGCACACGATTCTACCGGTGATCGGCATTCCTATCGGCGGCACCGCTCTTAGCGGTCTGGACAGCCTGCTGTCGACCGTGCAGATGCCGGCGGGGATTCCGGTGGCGACGGTGGCGGTAGGTTCTTCCGGCGGCACCAACGCGGCGCTGCTGGCGGTGCAGATCCTCGCCCGCTCCGACGCGGCGCTGGCGGCAAAGCTGCGCACGTATAAGAAAACCATGGCGCGCAAGGTGGCGGAGAAGGATAGGGCTTTGCAGAAGAAACTGAATTAAATAAGTCGGGACAGGCGCTATTGAATTGAAAACCTGTATTGCGATTATTCTGAATATAAAACAATTCCGAGGGAGTGCCGGATGAACGACCAACGCCCCAACATTCTTCTGATCGTAACCGACGAACAACGCCTGAGCGAACTCGGCGCTTACGGCTCGACCCCGTGCAAGACGCCCAACCTCGACCGTCTCGCCAAACAAAGCGTTCTTTATCAAAATGCTTTCACCTCCTGCCCGCTCTGCAGCCCCGCGCGCGCAACCGTCCTGACCGGCATGTACCCGCATAACCACGGCATCACCTGCAACACGACTGATATCGGCTGCAACGTGCCGGAACTGGTCGACACGCCGACGCTTCTGCCCAGACTGCTAACAGCAAACGGCTATTCCTGTGGCTTTAACGGCAAGTGGCACCTGGGCACGAGTTCCGGCAACTTCTTCGGCAACGGGCAAAAACCTGCCCTGCCCTCAGATTTCGGTTTCGAGGGCTTGGATTTCCCCGGCCACGGCGGCATCGGCATGGGCTACCCGCAATACCAACAATACCTCGCAGACAACAATTACACCGTTACTGTCGATGTCAAGAAAGACATGGCGCCGCTGCTTTACGGGCATTGGCCGGAAGGCGAGGAAGTCGGCAGCCATCATTTCATAACCGACTATACGATATCCCTGATGGACGATTTTCGCCAACGCGGGAAACCGTTTTTCATGCACCATAATTTCTGGGGGCCGCACCAGCCGTATTATGTGCCGGAAAAATATCTGCGAATGTATGACGGTGTCGAGATTCCGCCGTGGGAAAATTTCGTTTGGGAAGCGACCGACCCCAACGGTTCGCATACTCTGCGCAGGCTGCCCGGCAAGAACCGAACGAATTGGAAGGCATGGGAAAACCTTATCAAGCACAAGTATGCGTTCATGACCTACATCGACCACCAGGTAGGGCGGATAATGGATTTCCTGGAACAATCCGGCCTGGCCGAAAACACGCTCGTCATTTTTACCGCCGACCACGGCGACAATCTTGGCGGTCACGGCGGGCTTTTGGACAAGGGTTTCGTCCATTTCGACGATACCCACCGCATACCGCTTCTGCTCAGATGTCCGGGCGTCATACCCCGGGAGGATGCCGACCTGTATTCGCTGCTGGATGTCTATCCGACGGTTCTGGACGCAGCCGGAATCGCCTGTCCTGAACAGGCGCAGGGGCGGTCGTTACTCGCTTCCGGCATTCCGCCCCGCGAATACGTCGTCACCGAATTCCACGGACTTAACAGTCTTACACTTACCATGCGTACTATCAGAACAAAAACCATGAAATACGGCTGGACCTGCTGCGGCAGCGACGAATTGTATGATTTGACAGACGATCCCCACGAGATGCGTAACCTCATCGCCGAAGAAGGTTATCGACCGCAGTTAGCAGCGTTGAAAAGCCAACTCAGGGATTGGATGCACGAGATGGAGGATCAAGTGCTCAATCAATACGAACGCTATATATAATTCTGCTGTTTCACCACTTGTTCACGTACTTGCATGGAACGGCGCAAAGCGCGCTTGACTTGTCCGCGTTCCGGGGATGCGGAAATTTGACTATTCCGCGAGTTCCTTGACGATTTCGGTGAGGCGTTTCCTGTCGATGCAGCGGATGAAGGCGGCGGTCTCGGCTACGGCGATGGTTTGGGCGACGTAGGGGATGGCGAAATAGCTTTCCCGGTTTTTCTCGATTTCAGCCATGTTTTTACGCACCTCCTCGTTGTCAAGTTTTTCATCGGCTTTTTCCGTGTCGGGAAGGTGGCCGCCGTCGCTTGCCTTTTCTTTTTTCAGCGGCACCAGCAGCATGGTCAGGGCGAAATCGGCACGGACGTATTCCGGTGTTACCTTCTCCGCTTCCTTCCCGCCGTCTTCGACTACGTTATCCTCGCCCATGATTTCCGCCCTGGGCGCAGAAGGCGCGGCACTTTTGTTTTTCCGCAAAGTAAAAACGAATTTTTCAAATATGTAGCAGCAGGCCAGCGGAGTCTCATGCCGCCCCGGCTTCAAAGGCTTGTAGCCACCAGGCACAGTCTTGCCTTTCAGGTAACGGCTGACAGCGAAAGTGACGCCACCCAGCAGCCGGTCGGTCTCCAGCATGCTTTTTACCATCGGCAGTTTATTGTCCAGCACGCCGTAGACGAGTTCCTCATCCTGGAGAGTGAGGCTGACGCCCAGGCGGTCGTCCTGCAGCAGGGCTGCGAGGAGGGAAACCACTTCTTCCGACTCCAGCGGCGGACGGTAGACAATGCCTTTGCCGGTGATGAAAATATTCCGTTGCCGGTCGTAAACCACCTTGCCCGGATCTTCCACGCCTTCGGCTCTGCCTTCCAGCACCACGCCTCCGGGCTGGGAACCGTACTTATTCGCCTCTTCCTGGCAAATGCAGAACGAGGTGAAAAATAAAACCGGCAACACGCACGCGGACAGCAATCTGATTTTCATAGGCAACTCGCAAAAAATAAAAACGCTACACTAAAAAATCCTCTCCCCCGCATACGAACGGAGGAGAGGAGCAAACTCAAACAGGATTGATTTTACTGAACGGACAGCGCCGCACAAGGGAAACTCTTGTACTTGTCGATAAGGCAGGTCACCCTGTCAGGAGCAGCAACCCTGGCGTGTTTCCAATACATCTTGGCCGGACTTTCCAGCACTCTTTCAGCAACTTCGCCATACTTGGCCGGGATTTCCACCTTCTTTTCCTTTTCCGGTTCGACCATGACGAGTTTCGTGATGGTGGTGAACTTGGCCGGAATGGGTTCGTACTTGATTTCGGCAGGCTTTACCAGAACCTGCTTTTCGATGGTTTCGTATTGCGCCGGGATTTCCACTTTTCTGGTCTCGGCTTCCTTCAAAAGTTTGCGCACCCTGACCGTGGCTTTGGTCGCGGGTATCATCTTTTCCGTTTCCTCTCCCTTCTGTTCAAGCTGTTCGACATCAAGGGTCTTGTTTTTGGCTTTGCATTCCGCGACGGCGTAGCAGTCCTTGCCTTTCACGCACTTGACCTTGACCATTTCCCTGCGCATTGGCGCGACCTGAATGGTTTCCCGGTTGACTTTGTAGGTGTCAACCGCCGCGATCGGCTCCTTGGTCTCGGGAGAAACCTCTACGGTTTCATCGACCCATTCCCACTGCGGAGGGATAACTTCATAAGTAAACGATTTTTCGCTTACCAGTTTCTGCACCGTCTCGGTTTTGTATTCCGCGGGAACATAGACCGCCCTGCGTTTTTCCGGACTGACCATGATCTGCTCTTCCCTGGTTTCATAAACCGGTGGGATTTTCTCGGTATAATATGTGGCGGGACTAATCAAAACCTCTTTCTTCACTTCCTTGTAAACCGCCGGTTCGGTAATCAGGCACCAGGAATAGCCATCTTCCGCCTCCGGAGGTTGCTGGCCTTCTACGAAAGGTAATATTTTTTCCTCATTCTTTTCCTCCGCCCAAACCAAGCCCGAAAACGACCCAAACAGCAACGCAACAACCAACATTTTCCGTATTTTTAACATAGTTAGTCCTCCTTCGAATAAATACCCCTAAAATAATGTAGCATATCAGCACAACACTAACCAGCACTGAGCAATCCTCATTCCCACCGGCACCGGATTGAGTGCAAACGCAAGTTTAATTTGACGTTTAATACTTAAGGCAATATCCTTGCAATTATTACAACTTTTACCGTACATTGGCTTCTCCCTTTCCTTTTGGCTATGCAGTAACATCAGCACTTACTATAGTTACATATTTGCATTCCAAAACAACACATGTGCTATTTATATGTCGCATATCTGACATATCAGATTTTCCTGGTTTGGATCAGAAGCCAAGTTGAAGATTATATGTTGCTTCGGAAAAAGGTGCTGTCAGGCGGCTGCATTTGCGATGACCTAGGTTTATCGAAGCAACACGCAAAGCACGCTTGACTTAACCGCGTTCCGGGGATAGAGTGTCGGCATGAGAACGATCCGGAATAAAAACGACGCCGAGAGCCATATCCGCCAGTCGCTGGGCGACAGTGAGAACGTGATGCCGTCGCTGCCGCAGGTGCTGGTGCGCGTGCAGAAAGCCATCCAGGACGGCGGCATGGGCGCGCGCGAGTTGGCTTCGGTCATCCTCGAAGACCCGTCCCTGACCGCCAGCGTCCTGCGCCTCGCCAACAGCGCCTTCTACCGTCACAGCAAAATGAAAATCCGCACCATCACCAGCGCCATCGTATTGCTGGGATTCGAGACTATCCGCAACCTCGCGCTGGGTCTCAGCGTGTTCAACATGCTCAACAATTTGCCGCGCGCGCAGAATTATCGCGAAGTGTGGCGGCACAGTCTCTGCTGCGCGGTGTGCGCGCAGAACTTCGGGCACCGGATGAAACTGGCGGTGCCGGAAGAGGCGTTCGTGGCGGGGCTGCTGCACGACATGGGGAAACTCATCCTGGGGCAGTTCTTCCCGGAGCATTACGCCAAGGTAATCGAAACCGTGGAGAAAACCGCCGTCTCGCCCGTGCGCGCCGAGCAGCAGATCATCATGCTCTCGCATATGGAGGCAGGCGCGATGATCGCCCATCACTGGAGCTTTCCCGACGAAATCGTGGAAGCGATCGGGATGCACGAGTTCGAGTGCTATCCCGGCGGGGGCGAGGCGTCGGCGCCGCCGCTGGTGCGCGCGGTGATGGTGGCCAACAAAGTGGCGCACTTCATGTTCCACGACGTGTCGAGCAAGTCGGCGCTGGACATTCCCGACATCCAGCAGATGTGTACGAAAATCCTCCGCATCGAGGCGGAAAATATCGAGCACACGCTCATCCTCCTGAAAGAACAGGTGCGCGACATCGGGCACATGCTGGATATCGTGTTCGACGACTGGCGCTTCGACCCCGACGCCGCGCCAGCGGGGGCGGTGGAAGGAGCGGGGGGAGTTTCGCGCGCGCAGCACCGGCTGAATTTTCTCCTGGGGATTTCCGAACTCGCCGCCGCCGCGCAGGACTTTCCCGACTTCATGAAAACGACGATTGAAAACGTCTTTTCCATCCTCGACCTGAATTACGCGTTCCTGCTGTTCCACAATTCCGAAACCGGTTTCCTGGAAGCCAAGCTCGGTTACGGCGCGGATGTGAAGATTTTCCAGGATCAGATCAAGGTCCGCCTGAACAGCGCCGACGACGTGGCGGCGGCGGCTTTTCTGGAAAAGCGGCAGGTCAGCGCCTCGCCGGAAAACCTGCACCGGTTCACGCGCCTGGCTGACCACAACATCATCACGCTGCTGGGAACGATGAACGTGGCGGCGGCACCGATTATTCTGGAAGGGAAGACCCGCGCGGTGCTGGTGGTGTCGCGCGCCTACGACTGCGACAATATCGAGGGCGATGATCTGCGGCTGCTGTCTGCTTACGCGCAGAACTGCGCGGCGGTGATCGCCCGCACGCGCCGCACCGGGGTTTCGGAAATCCACCGGCGGCGCAAGGACGAAAGCGGCTGAGTATATACACCCCCTCACCCTAACCCTCTCCCCCAACCGGGGGAGAGGGGATTTGTCTTCCGGCTTGCAACGTTATATGTGAAACAATTCGTGCTGAGTAGAAAGTATCCATGGACGAAAACAACGACAAACGCCAGCATCCCCGGTATCCGGTCAGGATCAAGGTCAGGTTCCGCGTCATTTCCGACTCCGCGCCCGGCGAGTGGCGGGAGGTGGTGCTGATGACCGCCGGCAAGGGCGGCGCGTTTTTGAGCACTGAACTGGAACTGGCACTGGGCACCGATATCGAGATGGAACTGCCGATCCTGGGCGCGGCGCGGCAGATCATCGCCAAGGTCCGCTGGCTGTCGCGGGAGGAGCCGCGCGGCATCGGGGTGATGTTTACCGCGATACCGCACCTGATGCAGAACCTGATTCTGGACGAGATTTTCGGCGGGCGCTGGCTGGAAGACAAGACCGGCTCGGCGGCGGAAAACGCCAAGAAACAGACCGGCCTGTTCATGGAAGACCTGTCGCGGTTTCTTGACGACAAGGGGTAACGGGTTGACAGGTTGTCGGGAAACGGGTTGACGGGCGGCTTGCGACATGACTGAAGATCATGAGAAAACCGTAAGCAACACCTTCTAGCTGCCTCCGCAGGAATGGCGGTCGGAAGTTTTTCAATTCACACCCCTCGAAAAAGGAGTCTGCTATTGCTACCCGTCAACCCATCCACCCGTCAACCCGCTAACCCAGTATGAACCTCGCCTATTTTGTCGGAAATTTTCCCTGCTGGAGCGAACAGTTCGTCAGGCGCGAGGCCGAAAGCCTGGCGCGGCGCGGACACGAAATTGTCCTGTGGCCGTGCGAAAAGCCGCTGCCCGACGCGCGCTGGCATCGGGTCGACGGCTCCCCCCTGCCCCCTCTGCTTTCCGGTAAAAGTCATTTCGGCTGCAAGGCGTTGCGTGCGTTACTGCGCGCGGGCGTGTTGCAGACGCGGCGCGTGCCCCAGGTTTTGCGCGCGCTGGAGACGCTGCCCTTCACGCCAGATATTTTCGTCGCCCAGTTCGCGTCTCTGCCTGCCCTGATCGCGGCGGCGGCTAGTGCGGAAACCGGGATTCCCTTCTGCCAGTGGATTCACGCCAAAGATATATGGACGCCGTGGAGTCCGGGCATCAGCGCGGCGCTGGCCGCGAAAAAAATCTTCTGCTGCAACCGCGCGGCGCTGGAGCAATTCAAATTATACTGCGCGGCGAATTTAGCGCAGACGCCAGAGGTGCATCTGCTGCACCATCCCTTGCCGGAAACTTTATTGCAGGCAGAAAACATCCCGGCTCTTGATAGCGACCAGCATGGATTTATCGATATTCTTTCCGCAGGGCGCTATGTGAAGAAAAAGGGGTTTACGCTGCTGCTGGAGGCTTTTGCGCTGTTGTTAAATGACTTTCCCACCGCGAAGCTGCAACTCATCGGCGAGGGCGAGGAGCATCTTGCCTTGGGGAAAAAAATCATGGCGCTGGCTCTGCCTCCTGAAGCAATCACTATTACCAGAACCATGGAGCCGGATAAATTTGTCGCGCGCCTGCGGGCGGCGCGGCTGGTGGTTGCGGCTTCGACTGTCGCGCCTGACGGCGACCGGGACGGAATTCCCAACATTCTGCTGGAAGCGATGGCGCTGGGCGTGCCGGTGGCGGGTACGGCGGTCGGCGGCATTCCGGAGGTGCTGGATAACTCGCGCGGCTGGCTGGCGGAGGCAGACAATCCGCACGCGCTGGCGACGGTGATGAGAGACGCTCTTTCCGCTCCGGAGGAATGCCAGCGGCGGGCGCGGGTGGCGCGGGATTATGTCTGTCAGCATTTTTGCGAAGAGGCGACAGTCGCGCCGTTGGAACAGTTGCTGGCGGAAGCGGCTGGCCACGCCTGAAAAACATTCCCCGAAAAAACTGTCAAAAAAAACCATTCTCCTGTATAAGAACGTATACAGATAAAATCGCTGGCAGCATATTTAATTGCGGGAGGCAAAAACATGGACAAAATCAAGCAACTGTTTCCGGACGAGAATTCCGGGAAGAAAGGCATTAAGATCAAGAAAGGCGCGGTGGCGCTGGCGGCGGCGGTGCTGCTGTTGCTGCTGGGATTCGGGGGTTCGTTTTTCGTCTGGTTTTTCTGCCGGATAGAAACCCAGGCCGACCAGATCGTGGTGCTGATCCAGAAAACCGGCGCAGACCTGCCCTCGGGGCAGATCGTGGCCACCAGCCCCGACCAGAAAGGGATTCAGCTTGAGGTGCTGCCGGAAGGCAGGTACTTCTACAATCCCTACACCTGGAGCTGGATCATGGCGAAAGTCACCGACATCCCGGCGGGAAAACTCGGCATCGTCACCCGCCTGTACGGCGACGAACTGCCGCCTTCGGAAATCATCGCCACCGAAGGCAAGAAAGGCATCGAGGCGGAAGTGCTGCGTCCGGGCAAGTATCGACTCAATCCTTATGCCGTCCATGTGCAGATGTTCAACGCCACCACTATCCGCCCCGGGCATGTGGGGGTCGTAACCTCGCTCACCGGCCGGGACGTACTCACCACCGATATCCCCGAAGGAGAAAGCAATTCCTTTCTCGTGCCCGACGGCCTGAAAGGCGTGGTGCAGAAAGTGCTCGACCCCGGCACCTATTACCTGCATCCTTATATGTATAACGTGGTGGAAGTGAACCTGCAGAGCCAGCGGTTCGAAATGAGCGGCGCGGACGTGATTTCCTTCCTCACCCTCGACGGCTTTACCGTGACGGTTGAAGGCACGATCGAATACGCCCTGCAACGCGACAAGGCGGCGCTGCTGACCCACCGCGTGGGCGACATGGCCGACATCATCAAGAAAGTCATCCTGCCCCGCGCGCGCGGCTTCAGCCGCATCGAGGGCAGCAAGCATCCGTCCATCGACTTCATCGTGGGCGAAACCCGCCAGAAATTCCAGAACGACCTGGAGTCGCACCTGCGCGAGAAAAGCATCGAGTGGGGCGTGGATATCAATTCGGTGCTGATCCGGAAAATCGTCGTGCCTGACCAGATCGCCAGCATCAGCCGTAACCGCGAAATGGCGGTGCAGGAAGTGAAAAAATACGAACAGCAGATAGAACAGGCCAAGTCGCAGGCGGAACTGGTGAAACAGGAAATGCTGGCGCAACAGAGCAAGGAAAAGGTCGGCGCCGACACCGAACGCATCCGCTCGGTCATCAACGCCGAACAGGAGCAGGAAGTGCGCCTCATCGCCGCTCGCCGGGAACTGGAGGTAGCGAAGCTGAAAAAAGACGCCTCCCAGTTCCAGGCGGAATCGATCCTGCTCAAGGCCAACGGCGAGAAAGACGCCATCGCCAAGCGCAACGAAGCCGAAGCGTCGGTGGTGCAGAACCAGGTTAAGGCTCTCGGCGGCGGGCAGAATCTCGCGCGTTATACCTTTTACGAAAAGATCGGCCCGCGCGTGAATTCGATTCTCAGCAACGACACCGAAGACGGCCTGGGCGGCATCTTCAAGTCCTATATCCCGAAATACAAGGAGCAGGGAAATGACAAATAAATCAGCCACAATTATCGCGGGACTGCTGCTGGTACTGGTATGCGTAGCGGCCTGGATGTCGGTGGAGTGGTTTTTCTTCCGCTTCTACGTGGGGCCTAACCAGATGGCGGTGATTATCTCCAAGTCCGGCGACCCGCTGCCGGCCGGGGAAATCCTGGCTGACGACGGGCAGAAAGGCATCCAGAAAGCGGTACTGGGCGAAGGGCGGCATTTCCTCAACCCGGTGTTTTTTGAACACGAAATCCATCCCGTCACGTTTATCCCGCCGGGCAAGATCGGGCTGGTTACAAGCAAGGTAGGGGCAAATCTGCCCGAAGGCGACTTCCTTGCCAACGCCAACCAGAAAGGCATCTGGCGTCAGGTGCTGGGGCCGGGCAAATACCGCCTCAATCCTTACGGTTATAACATTACAGTAGTTGATGCGATCAGCGTTCCCGTGGGCTATTGCGGAGTCATCACTTCTCTGTCGGGCAAACAGGCCGCGCCGGGCGAATTCGCCAAGGCGGACGAAAAAGGCGTGCGGAAAGACATTTTGCAGCCGGGTCTGTATTACATCAATCCCAAGGCGTACAAGATCGACGTGCTGGAGATCGGCGTCAACCAGGTGTCGCTGCTGGGGAAGGAAGGCGGGCGCGTCATCACCAAGGGCCAGCTCGAATCGACCAACTCGGTCATGGAGGAGTTACAGGGAAAAGTCCTGAGCGAGACCAATAAAAAGCGCATGGATTATATGAACGAGAATGCGTTGCCAACGAATATGCCACCTGCTAAGTCACAAAGCAGAGGATTTTTCAAAAGCCGGTCGGATTCCGCATCAGACAAGCTTGAGATGGAAGCTCCGGATGAAAAAGCGAAGTTTGCACAGCAACGCATGCAGATGGTGGACGAGAACGGCTCGACCTCAATGATGCTGGCGCAGTTTATCGAGTTCCCCTCGCGCGACGGTTTCCAGATCAGCCTCGACATGACGGTGGAGGTGGAACTGCTGCCGAAAGAGATTTCCTGGATTTTCAGCCGCTACGGCGACCTGCCCGCGGTGGTCGACAAGATCATCATGCCGCAGATCACCTCCATCTCCCGCAACAAGGGCTCGGAATACCAGGCCAAGGATTTCATCATGGGCGAGGGGCGCGAAAAATTCCAGAACGAACTGACCAAGGCGCTGGCGACCACTCTGGCGACGAAAAAGATCATCGTCCATAACGCGCTGATCCGGCATGTGGAAGTGCCGCAGCAGATACTGGAACCGATCCAGCAGGCCAGCATCGCCATCCAGCAGAACCTGACCAACCTGGAGCGGCAGAACACGGCGAAAAAACTGGCGGAACTAAATACAGAAATCGCCCTGATCGAACAGCGCCGTGAACAGGTCGCGCAGGAGACTTCAAAGCTCAGGGCGGAAATCAAGGCCGACGAGGAAAAGCAGGTGGCGCAGATCAAGGCTGAAGCGATCAAGAAAGCGGCGGAAATCGCCCGGGAAACGGCGCGCAACGACGCGGAAACCGTCCGCATCCTGGGACAGGCGCAGGCGTCGGCCATCCAGCTTGTCGAAGGCGAAAAGGTGAACGGCATCCAGATGAAAACCGCCGCCTACGACGACTACCAGGCCTACACCTTGACGGAATTCGCCCGCTCGCTCAACCCTGACGTGAAGGTGAACATCATTCATTCCGGCACCGGCACCCTGTGGACTGATCTTAAAAACGCGAACCTGGGAGAACTGGGCGGAGCGGCGCTGCTGAAAGGAAATGCCGAATAGCGTGGAAAATATTTATATCACTCTTGACATGATCGCGCGGAGTTTTATAATGTAATTGTTAGGTCAGTTCCATAGAAAAGGGGAAAGCCATGAAAAAACTTCTCGCGATGTTTCTTTTAGCGGGGTTATGCGTGCTTTTCGCCGCGCCTTCGTTTGCCGAAGATGCGGTTACCCTCAAGCCTGAAACCATCAAGGATCCCGGGATTATTCTCAGCAAATGCGATGTGAAAGAACCTGACGGCAAGCGGCGCGGCGGTAGTAACGACGCGATCAAGCTGACGGAAAAAGGACTTATCGCTCCCGGCAATACACTGGCCTTCTCCGCCGCGAAGTCGGAACTGCCTATCACCCTGCAGGACAAGGAATACGTCTTCTCCTACGGCGCGGCTCCTAAATTCGACAAAGACAAGCTCAAACTGAAAAACGGCACGTATTCCCCGGTTAAGATGAAACTGGATAACGGCTGCAAATACGTGCTGGCCTTCCCTTACCTCACGGGCGAGGGTATGAAAAAGACTGTCGGTTACCGCTCCGGTTGCGCGGTCTCGGTCAAGGTCGGCATGGCGGAAATTGCCTTCTACGACAACAACACCGACGGCCGCTATTCGCTTGACGACACTTTCGGCCTGAATGACGGGATGGTATTCGCGCCCATCACGGAAAAGATCGGCACCGCCGACGGGGTTTACAAGGTAATCTCTATCGCGGAAGACGGCTCCTCCGCTACCATCGCCAAGCTGGAAGAGCCGGTCGGCACCATCGCGGTGAAATTCTCTGGCAAGAGCCTTGAGGCTCACGTCGCTTTCGTTGGCGATAACGGCGTGTCCTTCGTCACGACCTGCGACGGTAAGCCGGTAAAAGTTCTGCCCGGCAAGTATACGATCAAGTATGGTCTGCTTTACAATAAGAAAGAAAAATGCGCCGTCGCGGGAATATTGGCCGGGAAGATGGGCGACTTCGAAGTCGCTGCCGACCAGACAGTAGAGATCAAGCTGGGCGAGGACTTCGTACTCGGATTTGATGTGGAAGCCTCCAAGAACGTCAACAAGACCAAGGTTTCGATAAACCCCTCTGCTTTCACCCTTAGCGGCAGAAGCGCGGAACAATATATCGGCTACACCATCCAGCGCCCTCCGGTAGTGACCGGACTTGAGGAGGGTAAGAAAGAATTCCCCATGGGCGTTTTCGAGACTGGCTGAGGGGGCGGCCTCTGCGGGTATTCCGGCGGAATACCGACAAAGAAAAGCGGCGAGGAAATCAGCAACCCCGAAATCAGAATTACCGCGATGATCAAGAACCTAGGCGAGGTAATAGGAGTGCAAACGGTTGCGAAATAACCCTACTGCCTGACTTTTCCGCAAAGGCCGCGTAACCCGCGGCCTTTTTTTTATTTTGGAGCCTGAACAAATGACGCCAGAACAGATGGAAAAACGGAAGCGCATCATGTCGCGCTCGATCGCCTTGGGACACTGCGTGTGCGACCCCAACAAGCCCTGCCCCTGCCCGGTGTTCAAGAATCGGAACGTCTGCGAATGCGCGGGCGAACGCCTGCCGGTCATGTCCGGCGAAGTAAGGTTGACTGAGACCGTGCGCGGCGCGGGCTGCGCCAGCAAGATCGGCAAGAAAGACCTGCACGAAGCCCTGGCGGGACTTCCGGAGATCGACGACCCGCGCGTGCTCGTGGGCAGCAGCGCGGGAGATGACGCAGGCGTGATCGTCCTCGGCGACGGCGGAGCGTCGATCCTCACCGTCGACGTCTTTGCCCCCTCGGTCGACGACCCCTACACTTTCGGCCAGATCGCCGCCGCCAACAGCGTGTCTGACATTTACGCCATGGGCGGCAAGCCCGAGGCAGCGCTTTCGATTATCGGCTTCCCCATCCACACCCTGCCCCCGTCGGCGATGCGCGAAATCCTGCGCGGCGGCATCGACAAGATGAAGGAGGCTGGCGTCCCCGTCGTCGGCGGACACAGCATCAACGATTCCGAGGTGAAGTGCGGCTTCGCGGTGCTGGGTTCCTCCCCGGTCGACCGTTTCGTCCGCAACCAGGGCGCGCGCCCCGGCGACGACATTGTCCTGACCAAGCCGCTCGGGAACGGCATCGTCGCCTTCGCCGCGCAGATCGGACGGGCAGATAAAAACAGTCTGGCGGAAATCGCCGAATCGATGGCATCCCTCAACAAAACCGCGGGCGAACAGATGGTACTGCGCAACGCTCACGCCGCCACCGACGTCACCGGCTTTTCCCTGCTGGGGCACATGAGCGAAATCATCAAGAACAGCAAGGTCGAAGCCGAAATCGATTTCGATGCGCTTCCTCTGTTTTCCGGCGTAAAAGAACTGTCGCAGCGGGAAATCCTGCCCGGCGCGGTGGAACGCAACCGCGAATCGGTCGCCGCCTCACTGCTCGACCTGACGGCGCTGGCTCCGGCGCAGGAAAACGTTCTTTTCGGGCCGGAGACTTCCGGCGGGTTGCTGGTGTTTCTGCCGAAAGACGCGGCGCCCGATTATGTCAAAACTCTGCAAAAAGCCGGGGTGAAACACTGTGCAATCATCGGCCGAGTTACGAAGGAAAATCCGCAGGGCTTGATAAGAATTACCAGCAGGAAAGTCGAAGACTGGCAGAAGATAAAACCGGAACCGAAAACTACCCCGGCAAAAAATGCCCCGACAGAAACGCCTGCGTCCTGCTGTTGTGGCGTGGAGAATGAAACTCCTGCGGAAAATATCGCTCCGTCCCCGGTAAAAGCGACGCAGGCCTTCCAGCAATACATGGCGACAGTGAACGCGCCGGGCGCGCTGGACGCGAAGACAAAAAAGCTGATCGCGCTGGCGCTGTCGGTAGTTACCCGATGCGGGGAGTGCGTGAAGATCAACACCCAGGCCGCGCAAAGCCTGGGCGCGACCACGGAGGAAATTTCCGAAGCGGTGGCGCTAGGCATATCTTTTGGTGGCGCGCCGGTAAATATGTTTTATAATGGATTGAAGAGAGACTAAGGCTCTAAGGGACTAAGATTTTATTCTCCCTCTTCCAAGGGGAGTTAGAGGGGAAAGGCCATCACCCCTTACGGGGCGCTGTACTTAGTCCTCTATTCCCTTGCAAAAGTTCTCTTTTACACAGAGATTCAAGTAGTATCCGGAGGCGTTTGGCGGCTGGTGCCGCTCGCGGTCTTCAAAATCGTTGTGGGGCCGACAAGGTCCCGGGTGGGTTCGATTCCCATACGCTTCCGCCATTTTGCCAAGGTCGACGCATGAATAACGAGTTATACAGGCAGTTGCCCTCTATCAGCGAAGTTCTGGAATCCGATGACGCGCGTTTGCTGATCGATGAATTCGGCGCAGGCGCGGTGAAACACGCCGCACGTCTGGAACTGGCGGTCGCGCGCGTAAAAATCGCCCAAGGCGCGGAGATGTTCGATGCCACCACGCTGCCGTTAGCGATTCGCATGCGCCTGCTCCAACTCTCCCGCGCCGAAGGCAGGCGCGCGATTAACGCGACGGGAATTCTCCTGCACACCGGCTTGGGACGCGCACCTCTGAGCGAAACCGCCTGCTCTTCGCTGGCACTGGCACGCGGCTATTCGGTGTTGCAGACCGACCGCGCCACTGGCGAGCGGAGCCTGCGCGAAATTAACCTTGAAGCGATGCTGCGCGAGTTGACCGGTTGCGAAGCGGCGACGGTGGTCAACAACAACGCGGCAGCGACGATGCTGATCCTGAACAGTCTGGCCGCGAATCGGGAGGTGGTGATTTCGCGCGGGCAGTTGATCGAGATCGGCGGCGCGTACCGCATGACCGACGTGATGGCGATGAGCGGCTGCCGCCTGCGCGAGGTCGGCTGCACCAACCGCACGCACCTGCGCGACTACGAAAATGCCATTAACGAAGACACCGGCGCGCTGATTCACGTTCATACCTCCAACTACCGCGTGCGCGGTTTCGCCGGCACGCCGCCGATCCGGGAACTAGCCGCCCTGGGCAGGAAACGCGGCCTGCCGGTAATCGACGATCTGGGCAGCGGCGCGCTGGTGAATCTTTCCCGCTGGGGTCTTGCCGACGAACCGCTGGTGGCCGATTCCCTCAAGGCAGGCGCGGACGTAGTCTGTTTCAGCGGCGACAAGCTGATCTGCGGACCGCAGTCTGGCATCATCTGCGGCAGAAAGGAAATCGTCGAGAAAATCCGGAAAAATCCTTTCGCCCGCATGTTCCGCGTCTGCAAGCTGACTCTCGCGGCGCTGGAGACGACCCTGCTGCATTTTCTCAACGGGGATTACGAAACCGAAATTCCGTTCTACCGCTTCCTGTCCCGGCCGATGGAGGAATTGCGCCAGGCGGCGGGCGAGCTGATCACCGCGCTTGCCGGTCACCGCGCGTCTTTCTCCGCCGTGGCATCGTCGGCGCATATCGGCAGCGGCTCTATTCCTGACGAAGAAATCCCTTCGTGCGCTGTTTCCATCAAGCCGGAAAATCTATCGGTCGGCGAATTGTCCCGGCGACTGCGCTGCAGCTTCCCCGGAGTGTTCGGGAGAATTCAGAACGACGAAGTCCTGCTCGACCTCCGCACCGTTTTCCCTGACGAAATCGAAACCCTCGCCACCTGCGTTGCGGGCGCGCTGGAGCCAGGACCGTGACTGCGCCGGAAATCATTCCCATCATGATCGGTACCTCGGGTCACGTCGACCACGGCAAGACCTCCCTGGTAAAACTGCTGACCGGCTGCGATACCGACCGGCTGCGCGAGGAAAAGGCGCGGGGAATGACCATCGACCTGGGCTTTGCTCCCTGTAAGTTTCCCGGCAACCGCCTGGCGGGAATCGTCGACGTGCCCGGTCACGAGGATTTCATCCGCAACATGGTGGCGGGCGCGGCGTCCATCGACATCCTGCTGCTGGTGGTAGCGGCTGACGACGGCGTCATGCCACAGACGCGCGAGCACCTGCAGATCATCCGCCTGCTGCGCCTGCCCCGGATCATGGCTGTAATCACCAAGACCGATATCGTCGATCCGGAAATGACGGAACTGGTCTGCGACGATGTGCAAGAACTGCTGCGCGAAGCCGGGTTCCCCGGCTCTCCCGTCGTGCCTCTGTCAAACAAGACTTTCGACGGCATCGACGACGTGCGGAAAGCCTTGTACGCAATCATGGACAGCGTCGAAGTCAAACAGGACGAAGGCGCGTTCCGGATGAACATCGAACGCGTGTTCTCGGTCAAGGGCTACGGCACGGTGGTGACGGGAATTCCGGTTTCGGGAAAACTGGCGGTCGGGGAAAAGGCCGAGGTCGTGAACACCGCGCATCCCTGCACGGTGCGCGCGGTGCAGACCTACAAGCAGGAAAGCGCCGCCGCCACCGCCGGGGCGTGCGCCGCCATCAACCTCCGCGACCTGGACGAGGACGCGGTATCGCGCGGACTGACGCTGGGCGCGCCGGGCTGTTACCGCGCCACTGCGTCGCTGCTGGCGACGGTGCGTAACGTGAGCGATACCTATCTGCTGAAAAACGGCGGCAAGGCGCGGTTTCACTCCGGCACCGGCGTGACGCAAGTCTCGGCGAAATTTATCGGCGGGGAAAGCCTCAAACCTGGCGAGGAAACTTTCGTGCATCTGAAACTGTCGGAGCCGCTGACGCTGGCGGCGGGCGACCGGTTTGTATTGCGCTCACTGTCCCCGGTGACGACTTTTGCGGGCGGCTCGGTGCTGTCGCCGGATGATTATCTGGTAAAGCGGAAATCACCGGGGCTGCTCGCCCGGCTGGAGCGTGCGCGCGGCTTTGTCCGGGCGGGAGATTACCCTGCGTGCGCCTTGCTGGCGGGGAAAAACGCCCTTCTTGCCGCCGGTGAAATGAAACTCGCCTGCAACCGGGAGGAACCGTGTTTGCGCCAGACGATTGACCGGCTGGTTGCCGACAACCTGCTGACGCCGCTGGCTAACGACGGCTGGCTGGTGGTCGAGCGGCTGCCGGAAATTTCCGCTACGGTCACGGCGCTGCTGGCGCGCTATCATAAAAGCAATCAGTACGCCTGGGGGATGGATCCCGCCTTGCTGTGCAAACAGTTTGGCATCGGCGAACCGGGATTCAAACGCCTGGCAAAAGTTCTCTGCGACGACGGCGAATTCAAGCTGCAGCATGGTAGAATCGCTTTGCGCGATTTTGCACCCGGTCTGTCGGCGGCACAGATCGAACTGCGGGAACACATTCTGCAACTGGCGACCGAAGGCGGCATCAACGCGCCGGCGTCGGGCAACATCCTCAAGGAACTGGCGGTAAGCAAGACCGACCTGAAACTGGTTACACGCCTGTTGACCGAGGAAAGACTGATTGTCCCCATCGGCCCCAATCTGCTGCTGCGGGAAACGGTGCAGCGCTGCCGGGAGATTTTTCTGGAACTCTGCGAGAAAAACGGTAGCGTTGGGCTTAAGGAATTCCGCGACGCCTGCGGAGGGGGAAGAAACCTGGCGGTTGCGTTGCTGGAGTTTTTCGACTCCGCCGGTTTTTCCAGACGACGGGATGACGTCCGCACCGTCGCCAACGCGGAGATTGTTTTTTGAATTCTGTCTGATTTAAGCGCGCGACATGTGTATTTTGTAGCTCCCGGATCAACTACAGGCTCGCATATTACAGACAAACGTCCGCACGTCATTCCCGCGAGGCGGGAATCCAGTGGAGAAACCGTACGCCACTCTCCTGGATTCCCGCCTTCGCGGGAATGACAATTCGTAAGCTGTGCGAATTCAGATCGGAGACTACCGGATGAAAATTATCAGACTGCTCATAATACTCGCGACCGTTGCGCTGGTCGGCTATTCGCTGTCGCTCAGGGTGCCGGTCAACCGGCTTGACGGCGGCGACCCGGCAGATCACGCCTGCGGCGATTTCAACGAAGCCGCAACGGTGGACAGGCTGATCAAACTCGACGGCAAACTATACGACCGCGCCAGTTCGGCGGGATCGTCGGCCGACCTCAAAGACTGCCCGACCTGAGGGTAACGATCCTTACCGCCGGGCGCGGTATTTCGCAAAGGCACGTTATGGAAAAACCAGCGGTAAAAAACAACCGGCGATTGCGCTTTGTCAGCGGGATGGCGGGATTGTTTGTCGCCCACCTGGGCGCGGTCGGCTTCACTTCCCGGAAAACCTGCACGCCTTTATTCGCGTGCCACGGTTGCCCCTACGCGACCTGCGCGTGCCCTGTCGGCGTGGCCGCGCAGGGGTCGG
>JAGUZQ010000019.1 GCA_020060765.1 Planctomycetota bacterium
GTCAGCAGCACCACCCGCGCCGCCATCTCCGTCGCTATCCGGCTCCGGCAACAGAAGCCTCCCAGTCCCCAGTGATTCTTCAACTCGTCAAACACGTTCTCCGTATCCGCCCTCTTCCGGTAGAGATCGATCACCTGCCAGCCGTTCGCTTCGTCCACTCCAAGATCCGTCACGTAAGCCTCGTACTCATGCTTCACAATATCCCAGAATGCTCCCGCCTCTTTTGCCGGAACCACACCCTGCAACCGTCGACCAAAAATCACGCGCCGCTCACGGCTCCAACCGCTCAACTTCACTTTCGCCTCAGCCATCTGCAGTACGCCGTGCTCCGCCTTTCCCTGCCACGCCTCTTCCGGAACCGCCGCCATCGCCTCGCGCAGCTTGCGTGTCATCCGCAGCTTGAACAGGTAATGCGGCCGTCCCGGACGCTCCTCGTGCCAGGCGCAGATGTCCTCGCAGCCGAAGCCGATATCACCGCGATTCAGCCACGGGCGGTGCTCCGCCCCCAGCCAGTCGAGGCATTCGGCCATCGCCTCTTTCCATTCTCCCGCCGTGTGGCTGTCGCCGGGACGCCAGCGATAGTAAGGACAAAGCCGTGTTCCCGCCACCACGGCCAGGAGCGGATGATGGCTGGGGCGGCCGCCGCGCTTGTGCGGATTGTAGCCGACCACCGCGTCTTCCTGATGGCCGTAGCGCGTCTCCACCGTGCTGTCCCAGTCGAGAATGAAGCGGTTAGGCAAGGCGCTCCACAGTGGCCTGGAAGCTTCGGCTAACCAGCGGCGACCTTCCGTGGCCGGGAGGCTCTTGAGGAAGCGGCGGAGCGTATCGTCGGAGACGACCTGCTTGACGCCGAGGAGTTCGGGTATCGTGGGATCGTGCCGGAGCCGGGCGACGTGGACGAAGCGGGAGCCGTCGCAGAGGGCGGTGAGGGCGAGGCTGGCAAGTATGTCGTAGACGGGGGCGGCATTGGGGCTGGTGCGGCCAACGGGACAGGTTTGGGCGAGTTGCTCGAAGATGCCGGTTTTCTTCTGGAAGGCGGCCCAGGGGACGAGTCCGCCGAAGGGCGTCATGGCGTCGTCGGTGGTCTCGACCACAACCTTGCCGGCATAGGTTTCAAAGACGAATTCGTCCTCACCCATCAGGTGACCTCCTTCAACGGCTTAGCCTCAACTCCATCCCCATGACCTGACCGCGATTATATGGATTCCGCCTTGCGATAGGTATCGTCAACTGCGGATATTAGGCTTATGACAAGCAAACGCATCTTTGAACAAAAAAGTGCAAACAGACTTGACTAAGCCTATTCTGGATTATATACTAAACCACGATATGCCAAGGATGCGATATGAATACCCGCTTGTTCAGCCCCATCTACCTGCAGATCGTGGAGACGCTGCGCCGCAGTATTCTGGACGGGGAGTATGCCGAAGGCGATAAACTCCCGCCGGAGCGGGAGTTAGCGGAAAAATTCGGCGTCAACCGCCTGACTTTGCAAAAAGCGATGAATATTCTCAGTCAACAGGAACTACTGGCGCGTTGCCGAGGCAGGGGAACTTTTGTAACCTACCGAGATAAAAGCACGTTACGCAAACTCCGCATTTGGATGTGGGGCATTTCGCCGGGAAATTCAGGCGGATACTACAATGAACAACTTTATTCCGGCATAAAAAAAGCTTTTGGTAAACGCGACCTGGAGCCGGTTTTGCTGGATTATCGGGAGAATCTACTGACGCATTATCAGCAGAACAAGCTGGATGGTCTATTGCTGCTGGCTCCGCCGGTCAAGCTGGCGGAGGAGATTTCGCGTACCGGTCTGCCTGGCATTCCGCATGTGATTCTGGCGGCGCCTTTTCCGCAATTGCTGGAGGGGGATTTCGTCACCGTTGACATCGACAACCAGACTGCCGCGGGGGAAATGGCGCAATATCTCCTTGGCCTCGGTCATGAAAAAATCGCCTATCTCTCCGGGGCGCTGTCGTCGCTGCATTCGCTGGCGCGGTTGTCGGGCTTTACCGGCACGATGAAAAAGCAGGGTGCGCGGTTTAACGAAGACCTGTTGTTGATCGGTAAGGGGCACGATTATTATGCCGAGGACGCCTATCATTTCGTCGGCAATCTGGTGAAAAAACGCCGCGACGTGACTGCCGTGTTCGCGGGCGGGTTCCAGCAGACGCTGGGCGCGATGCGCGCGACGCTGGACGCGGGGTTGCAGGTACCGGAAGATATTTCCATAGCCGGATTCGACGATTTCCCCCTGGCGCAATACGCTTTTCCCGGCCTGACCACCGTGCGCCAGCCTATTGAAGCAATGGGTGAACTGGCCGGGAGGATGCTGTTGGAGCAACTTGAAAACGGCGACGTCAATCCGCGGCAGAAGACGCTGAAGGCGGAGTTGATGGTGCGCAGCAGTTGTCGCGAACCAAAAAATCGGGCAGGAGGTCTTGGTCATGTCCAGTCATGAAAAATTCTCTATATTCCCAGTACGCAGGCGATTCACGCTGGTGGAGTTGCTGGTGGTGATAGCAATCATCAGCATTCTCTCTTCGTTGCTGCTGCCGACCCTGAGGCGCGCGGTCGAAACCGCGCGCGGCATCACCTGCGTCAACAACCTCAAGCAGATAGGGCTGGCCACCATGCAATACGCCGATGACAACCGCGACGCGTTGCCTTTTGGCTGGGTGTCGGGCGGGTGGTACGGCGGTTTCGCCGACCCGAAAAATCCGGCCTGGTATTGCAAACTCACCACCTACTGCGGGTACAAGTATTACGGCTGTTATCTGTTGGACACCATTCCCGGCAGGCAGATGATTTTCCATTGCCCTTCGCGTACCGCCAAAGTCATCGATTACAGCGGCGCCTGGTACGCGGCGGGGCGGCATATTCTCGAACGTACAGCCACCAGTTATCTCGATTATCTCACGGTGCGCCACCAGCGCGAAGTCAAGCGGCCTTCTCAGCGTCTCTGGCTGCACGATGTGCATCCCTCCTACAATGCTTACGGCAATCACCACAACGAATCCCAGTTCGACGAAGTGACGGCGCTGGATACCGGCCTCGACAATCCCAACAGCTATTCCATCACCGCCTGCCGTCACAACAGCGCGGCTGGCAGCCTGTTTTTCGATTCGCATGTGCGTCTGGTGCCTTTCAAGGAACTGTACGACAGCCGCGCGGCGGGAGGTGTGAATTACAACACCGGCAACGGCCTCTTCGACTACTTCAAATAGCCGGCGGGTCGCCGGGGACTTTCTGCGCAAGCGGCGGCAGACGCATAACGTTTGCGCCGCGTCTTCGCCGCGGGATTGCGATTGATTAAGTTTTTTGGGGCAATGTTTATCCGACTGGTATCTGCCTGTTGGGTTTGGTGTGATCACGACCAGCGGGAGTGGGGTAGCTTTGTGCTGTGGAAGCGCGATAGCGGAGTACGCCCGTGCGGCACGCACCATCTGCCTGGATGGGTTTAGTGAATTCGCGACTAACAGGAGGGCGGAAGAACGCGAGTAACTTTCGGCAAGCCGAAAGCTTCTGACTGCCGAGAGCGCACACCTTGCTTCTTGCGTTACCCAGAATAGAAGTTTGAAGATATTCAGCAACTAATTACCTTGATTTTCATTCACGTCTCTTCGGGGAACTAACCAGCAACCATAATAGGAGTAACCCATGCACCGAAAAACTGCCCTGACGATGCTGTTGTTCTGTCTCTTCGCTATGCCGAAGTTTCATGCCGGGGAGGAGGATGTGAGTGGACGCCTGTTTGCGGTAGACTTCGACGCGCACAGCACCCGCGCGCGCTTCGCCAAGGGCAATCCCGACTGTACCAGTTTCGAAAGCCAGAACCTGCATCTGCGCATGTTCAACGGCGTCAGCCAGGGCGGCATCGGTTTGGCCAACTCGGAATGTTGCGCTTATGACCTGGACGGGAATTTCGATTCGCGCAAAGGCACGGTCTCTTTCTGGGTCGCACCCCAGACCTGGGCTCCGAGCGAGAAGAAATTCCAGATATTTTTCGAAGCGGTGGCGAAAGGTTACCAGCTTACGGTCTATAAATATTTCCAGCCGCAACGCCACGAGAAACAGGAATATCATTGCTTGTATTTCCGTCTGCAATGCCTGTCTCTCCGGGAGGAGCCGTGGGTCTGTTACGCGGTGTTGGACGACAAGGAATGGCGGCGGGAGCGGTGGCACAAGCTCGATGCGACCTGGGACAATTCTTGTTTGCAGCTTTTCGTCGACGGCAAGCAGGTGCCTAACGAGCCCTGGCCCAATCGGGGGTTGGTGAAATTCGAGGAAGGCGCGTCGCTGCCGTTGCAGCAGGGAGGGACAATCACCTGGGGCACTCCCAACGGCTGGCGCAAAAACGAGTTTGTCGACCAAGCCGACAGCACCGGTTTCGACGAACTGGCGGTGTATGACCGGGTGTTGTCGGCGGGGGAAATTTTGCAGGCTTATAATAAATTCAATTCCGCGGCTGAACCCAAAGCCGAAAACGCGGTCACGATTCCACAGTTGCCGACCGCGCCGGAGATCGACGGTAAGCCCGGAACGGAGGAATGGAAACAGGCCGCGCGCTTGCCGGTGGCGCAGTTCATGGCAGAGGCGCTGCCCTGCCGGGTGGCCTGGGCGTTGGCGTGCCACGACGGGAAAAATCTATATCTCGCTTTCGACATAGAGACCGAACGTCCGCCCTTGGCGAACATGACCGAGCGCGACGGTAAGGTCTATTCCGACGACAGCGTGGAATTCTTTCTCCAGTCGCCTGCCGGGGCGGACACGATGCAGCTTATTGTCAATGCCAATGGCGCACTGTTCGACGCACTTAATCGCGACACGTCCTGGAATATCGGCGCGCGGGTGGCGGCGGCGAAAACCGAGACAGGTTGGAGTTGCGAGCTGGCGTTGCCGCTGGCGGAACTGCCGGGAGGGGTCGCGCCCGGGCAAAGCTGCAAGGGTAATTTTTACGCCACCTATCACGAGCCGGACGGCAGGAACTGCTTCAGCGGCTGGTCGCGGCCGCACCGGGAGCGTGGCTATGCCGAAAGCGAAATCTGGGGACTGCTGAAATTTGGCGTTGACGCGAAAACCGCGCGGGTGGAGGAGTTTGCCTTGCAGTCTGACGGCGGGATGAAACTGCGACTGTCCGGCGGCGAGACGGAGATGCGGATCGTCTCCGATCAGCGCAAGGTGCCGGTCGCGGACAAGCTTGCTTCCGGCGCGGAATGGGCGGGTTGCCTGGAGGCGGGCAAGAATATTCTGGCGCTGACGGTTCCGGGCGAAGGCGCGCCGCTCATGTCGTATAACCATACTTTCTATATCAACCGGCCGCTGGAAGTCGAATACGCCTGCCGCCCGCGCCATGCCCGGATCGATGTTACCGCCGACATTTCCTGCGCGGGAAGCGAAGTGATGCGCCGGCTGGCGGCGGGGGAACTGTCGGTGTCTGTCAGTTTGCGCGACGGCGACGGAAAAGAACTGTCGCGCAACGGCGCGGCACTGGCGGAGCGGAAAGGAACGGTCGCGGTGCCGCTGCCGGAAAATCTGGCGCAAGGCGTTTATCAGGTCGTGGCGGAGATTATGTCGGGAGAGGAAAAGCTGCTCTTCGCTTCGCGTCCGCTGCGGGTGCCGGACATGACGCCGTACCGGCAGCCGGTCGCGAGCGACCGCGAGGTGCCAGCGCCCTGGGTGCCGATTGTGCGTGACGCTTACAAGTTGTCTGTGCTGGGCAGGACTTATACTTTCGACGCGGGCCCGTTCCCCTCCTCCATTCGTGCGCATGACGGCGTCGAGATATTGCAGGCGCAACCGGAATTTCTGGTCGATTTCGGGCAGGGAGAAACCGGCTTTGTCTGGAATCAGCCGGAGTTCGTCGAGGTCGCGGAAGACGCGGTTGTCCTGCGCGGAACCGGCGCGCCGGTCGGCAACGACACGCTCAAGACCGAATGGGAAGGCACGTTGTTTTTCGACGGCGTGTGGACGGTGAAGGTGAACCTCATCCCGGTAGGCGAACCGGTTGACGTGAAATCGCTCAGGTGGCGGGCGGCGGTGCCGGAGGCTTGCGGCAAGTTCGTGCTCACGCCGCGTTTTACGCCGTGGGGCGGGTATGCCGCAGACCGGATCGAACTGCCTTTCCGCACGCTTACTGATTCGATTGCCGATAATTCGGTCTGGCTGACCGGGCGCAGGCACGGTTTGTTCTGGTATCCGCAGTCGGACAAGAACTGGACTATCGCCGACGCGAAAAACGACAAGGTGTTCAAACTCGTACGTAAGGACGATTGCACGATCCTGACGGCGGAAATAATCACGCGACCGGTGAAGTTCGAACAGGCGATTGATTACGCCATGACACTGATGGCTTCGCCTGCCCGCCCCGCGCCGCAGAACCATCGCAGTTTTCGCATGGGGGCGTGGGGAACTTATAAAAATGAGAATTATACCACGCTGAACTGGGGCGGGTTGGACAAGCGCTACGAGTTGCCCGACACCATGACCGACGGCTCCAGCCTGGTGCCGGTGCATCCGGAGCGTTTCGGCAAACTGGTGGAGCAGATCGCGAAGAACGGTTCTGGCTCGCTGCCCTATTCGCAGCCGACCTATATCGGTTCCGACTGCGCGGAGGCGGATTATTTCTACCACGACTGGGAGCATGTCGGCTCGCGCGTGTTCGCCTATGAACCGAAGACGCAGCCGCGTTACAAGATGCTGCCGGTGCTGGGGGTGCGGGGCTGGTGCGACCTGATGGCGTGGCGTGTGAACGACATGCTGGAAAAATATCCGGGGCTGGGCGGGATTTATTTCGATCTTTCCACTCCCGCTTATTCCGCTAACGAGGATCTGGGGCATTCGGGAATCGACGCCTTCGGCAGGCGCTACCGCACCGGCACGGCGTTTCTGTTGCGCGACTTCATGCTGAGGATTTACAAGGTCACGCAACGGCACGGGAAAATCGTGGTGCATCACAACCAGTGTTACTTCAATCCCATCGCGCATAATTTCATGGATTACTGGGTGCCGGGCGAGGAATACGCCGACGATCTGCCCAAGGGATGGGAGCATTTCTATTGCGAGGCTTTGCGGCCGGAAGTTTATCAGGTGGAGGAAAGCCCTTACATCCGCGGCGTGGGCGTGTCCTGGATTCCGCAGTATCTGCGTAGCGCTTCGTTTTACAAGGACATGCCTAAGGAGGAATTGGAAAAGGAAGAATATGCCTTCCGCCTGATGACGCCGCTGATGCTGCATGATATCCAGATGTGGCCCACGTTTTTGAACAGGGCGCCGATGGAGAAGGTCTGGGGTATTCAGAAAAAATTTAACGTCGACGCGGCGGAATTCAAGGGCTATTGGGAACAGGCCGAGGCGATGTCGTTTTCCAAGGGGATCAGGTGCAGCTATTATGTCTGGCCGGGACAGAAGCGGATTTTGCTGATGGCGGGGAATTTCGAGCGCGGCGCGCAACCGCTGGCGCTGAGGCTGGATTTGAAGGCACTGGGGGCGGAGAGAAAAATCACTCTGCGCGACGAATACGCCGACGCGGAAATGACGCCGGAGGAATTGCTGACGCGGGAAATCCCCGGCAACCACTTTAACCTTATTTCGTTGTCGTGGGAATAAGATCAATTCAAGTTATAATTATGGCCGAAAAATCCTCCCCTTCCAGGGGAGGTTAGGGGGGGAGAATGCCTTTAACCCCCCCCCCCCCTTCATCCCTTCTGAATCCCCCCAGAAGGGGAATAATGTCAGTTTATCGGCTACTGATAACTTGAATTGATATAACTGTTTAACGTGGCGAAAACTATTCTACAGAGCACAGATTTTAAGATAAACATCAGACAGGTATAGGTCACCGGCACATAGGTACAAGCAGTCTATGTTTTGGAAATAAGACTGGTTTGATTCTTATTGATATTCTCGATGGCGGCGGGCTTCCCAATGTCAGGTTCGTACGATATGCCGACGACTGGTGTGTCTTCGTCACGAGAAGCAAGAAGACAAAAGCCGAAACATTGCGGGACGAGATCAAGGAGTTCCTGAACCAAGAATGCAATCTGGAACTCTCTGTCGAGAAGACACACGTGACGCATGTCCGGGATGGTTTTGATTTTCTCGAGTTCCGGCTAATCTGTTCCACTGGCCGTGCCGGGAAAATGGTTCCCAAAATCAAGAGGGTGTAATTTAAATTGTGTAAATGGAATAGCTGGTCATAATTTCCTGTAGGGGGAAATAGAAAGGATTTAGCTATGGCATTTGATGAGAAGTTGATCGACGAGTTGTTGAAAAAATGCAAGAGCCCAGAGGACGTCACCGGCGAGGGCGGGTTGTTATCGCAGTTGACCAAGGCCGTCCTGGAGCGCGCACTCCAAGGCGAGATGACACATCATCTGGGCTA
>JAGUZQ010000041.1 GCA_020060765.1 Planctomycetota bacterium
ACTTCCTGCTCCATGGAACAGTCGTGTTCCTGCGCCAGTTGCTTCAGTCGTTGGGCCAGCGCATCGGGAAGATTGCGCACGGTCAGTGTAGCCATAGCGAGTCTCCTTGTTCGTCCTGTAGCATTATACAACAAGATATCCGATGTGCAAGCACTTTGCTGTCATTTGTGTGCGCATCAAATTTGCACTTGCCGGTCGTTCGCCCTTTCTCCATGTCTGTGACAGGTTTTTATACGGAGGAGGTTAACGATGAAGATTCGGGATCTGATCGAGGAATTGCGGCAATACCCGCCGGACGCGGAAGCGGCGGTCGCGTATTGGACCGAGGACTTCCTGATGGAGAACGACGGGCTTTCGCGGGAGGAAGCGGTCGATGCCATCGAACGGTTCATGGTTCTGGAAAACCCGGCGGGCGACGCGATGGCCGACTGCGTCGACGCGGCGCGGTGACAGGAGGGCGAATCGTGCGGATGAACGAATTCGACCGGGCGGCATGGAACAGCTTCGCGGGTTGCGAGCCTTGGAGCGGAGAACGGGAGACGCTGCCGTTGATCGGCGAAGGGCGGTTCGAAAACGGACAACGGTATTGTCTCGTGCTCGACCGGACGGGCGGCTGCCTCATGGTCGAGAACGACTTGGTCAATGACTTTGGCGGCCGCTGTCTTGAAATGGCCTTTCCGAGCCAGGCGGCTGCGCGGGCGTTCGCCATCGGCATCGGCGAGCCGGTGTAGGTGGATGAGTTTCTTGCGCTTGGTTTGCGCGAAGCATGAAAAGGACCGCGATGATGAACGAACAGACGCTGCTCAAGTTGGCGCGGCTTGCCGTGCCGGACATCGAAACGATGAAAGAACGGAAATCCGATCGCTTGGACTTCCACGAAGCGCATGTGACCGGTCTCGCGAACGCAATCCGCGCCGCTTACGATATGGGGTGGCGGGATGAGGAAGAAGCGAAGCGGCGATAAACCGCTATCGCGCGTGGCGGCACCGTTTCTCCGCGCTACCCGCGCGGTCGTTTTTTCAAAAAAACTTTCCGCATCGCCGGTTTCCAAAACTCAATCACATTACGAGCTTTTGTTTCCGCCCCGTTTTCGCCTCAAAAAAGGCATGGTTTTGGACTTGCTGCGGGCCAAAACGCATGGCTGATGTCTCACAGCTTCGCGCAAGGGGCGCGGCGCAAAAACAAAACGAGGAGAAAAGAATGGCGACCAAGAACGAAAAGGGACAGACGGCGGCGGCGGTTTGCGAAGAGCGGCTCGGGGACATCGGCGCGCTTCTCGACCAGATCGGCCAGGAACTGAACGCGCGGTTCAAACCGATTGCGGAAGCGGGCGTCGATTGGGCGGCGGCGGGCGATTTGGGCCGCGTAAGGGAAGGCCTGTTGGAAACCCTTCAGACGATCTGCCCGTTCTCACGGGAAGAGATCGAGGCGACCTTGGCGGAACTTCGGGGCTGAACGGTTTTCAAAAACGGGAGGAACGGAAATGACGACGAAGGAACTTGAGGAAGGGATGCGGGCGCTGCTGGACGAAGCCCTCGCGGTGACGCTGGGCGAGATCGACGAGGACGGGATGACGATGCCGACGGAACTGGAAAACCTGATCCGGGTGTCGACCTTCGAGGAAGAGGGCGTTCTGAGCGGAGACCCCGGCATCGTTCTGCGGTTCAACCGGGGCGGCCGGGTGGCCGAGTTTCAGGTTTCGATTGTGCGGTCGAAATAGGCCGGAAAGGCGAACGGATGAAAACGAATCAAGGAATAAACCGGTCAGCGACGCGCGAAGGCCTCCGCGAAATTGAATTCCCCGGCGAGGACTCGTTCGGCTTTGCGGGAACCATCCAGTCGAACAGCTACGACGAAGCGACCGGGCAGAACGGAATTGACATCGAGGCGGCGAAGCGGTTGTGGGCGAAGGCCTGCGAGGCGGTGGCGCGGGTCTTCGAGGAAACCGACGCGAACGTTGTCCGCAATTTCCTGCGCGCCCCGGCGGGTCGGCACCTTGCCGACGAGGCTTACAGCGAGGCGTACCCGGAGCGGGACGAGGCGTCCCTGGCCGACGGAATCGGGAAGGCGTTGCGGCGGCGCCGGGTCTTGCGCGGCGGCAAACTTGGCCGCTTGGCTTGGCAGAAGGAATTCGACGGAATCAGGAAGGCGACCTTGGACGGGACCTGGGTCGATTGACAAACCGGGCCGGGCGGGACCGGCACACTTTCAGAGAGGAGCGGAACCATGGCTACGAAGACAAGCAAGGCGAAGGGCGCGGCGAAGAAGGCGGGTGCGAAGAAAACTTCCGCGAAGAAGGCGCAGGCGAAGAAACCGACGGACAATAAGGCCGCGCCGAAAAAGGCGGCTCCGGCCAAGAAGACGGCGAAGGCGGACGCGGGTTGCGCGTTCTACCTGTACGACGAAGGGCAGAAGAAGTTCGTTCCGGCCGAGCAGGCCAAGGCGGTCAAGATCGGCGGCTTCGACGCCTTTTCCTTCTTCCTGCACAAGAGCGCGGACGGCAAGGGCTGGACGATCAGCGAGGCGACGAGCGGCGCGCGGATCGCGGTCGGGCGGACGCAAGCCGAGGTCAAGGCGAAGGCTGCCGAGGCGCTTTCCAAGCACGGCGCTGACGACTTGGCCGAAAGTATACGGCGCACCATCGCGAAAAACGGCGCCGCTCCCGGTTTCGATGCTCCGAAGGGAGCAAGCAAAAAGCAGACCTTTGCCGTTACCACCGACGACGGGACCGAGGTCGAGGTTACGTTCGACGCGGAATTCCGCAACCACCTCGAATTCCGGGGCGCGGTAAGCCCGACCGGCTACCGCAGCCATTTCGGCTACGACGGAAAGGGCAAGGTCGAGGATGCGGCGCGGAAGATCGCGAACGACCTGCACGCCGAGTTCCTGAAGGAACAGGCGAAACAGGCGCGCAAGGGCAAGAAGAGCGCGGAGGCGCAGAAAGCGCCGCAGGTGACGACCCGGCTCAAGAGCAGGATCCTCGCCGCCCTGGTCGACGACAAGAAGCTTCCCCGCAAACAGGTTCAATTCGACGACATTGTGAAGGCGACCGGCGGAGAGGTCGGCGACGTTGCGGCGGCGTTGATGGCCCTGGAGTTGGAGCACAAGATCAAGAGCCTGCCCGGCAAGTTCTACCGCCTGCCGAAAGCGGATGAGGATACGGTCGCGAAAGACAACCGGGGCGGCAAACCGCGCGGCAAGATGAGCATGCTCGACGCGGCGGTCGAGGTTCTGAAAGCCGCGAAGGAACCGCTTACGGTCAAGGATATCACCCGCGCGGTATTCGAGAAAGGCCTTGCCGCAACCAACGGCCGCACCCCCCACGCCACCCTTTCGGCGGCGATGGGCCGGGAGATCAAGGCGCGGGGCGCGCAGAGCCGCTTCCGCCGCGCGGATCGGGGCCGCTTCGAGTTGAACGCCTAACCCAAGTAAACCGCGAAAGGAGAACCGAGATGATCGAGACCATCAAACGCTGTGTGTGCGACGCCTGTGGGGCGCAAGGGCCTGAAGCTTTGGAAAGCGAAAGCCCCGAACGCCTCGCTGAAAGGGAAGGCTGGGCAGTTGATCGCGCCGGGGGCGAGGACTATTGCCCCGCTTGCGCGGCTAAACGCAAAACTTCCGCCTCCGCCTGAACCACCCCGCAGTACCCCAGCGCGCCTCGGCTTTCCCGCCGGGGTCGCGCTACGACTGGAAACTTGCCCCGACCAGCGGGAGGCAAATGAGAAGGGCGTCCCGTTGGCGCGCCAGCGCAAATGCCTGTCGGGCACCGACCCGGGGTCGCGCTCCGAGTGGCCGGAAGCCATTTCCCGCCCGGCTTACCCCAAAACGGCCAAAAACCGCCTCAAATTCAACGATGTCACCCCCGGTGTACCGTTGGTAGTACTCCCGGCGCATCCTACCCCGAAAACGGCCTGTTTGGCCCCGTCCCCGAAAGGAATTCCCATGCCCGACGGCAAACTGAATCCCCTGCGCCTTGCCCCGGACGACGCGGCGCGCCTTCTGTCCAAGGCTGGTGAGGAACCGGTGGCTGAGAAAGAAATCCGCGATGTGATCGGCACAGGCGCGCCCGTGGACGCTGACGGCAACCTTAACCTTGTGCATCTCGGCGCATGGCTGCTACAGCAGATTGCCGGGACTGTTCGAAAATGAGCCTACGGGTGCCACCGGTCGATGTCTCTCCCGGTCGCGTTCCGAGTGTGCCATTCCCGGAAGGCATCGGGAGAGTCAATACGGTCGCGCAGCACGGCCTTATATATTTCGATTCCGCGCGTGGTCAGCGTGCCGTAAATCGCTTCTTTGATTTTAAGAATCTTTTCCCGCGTCTCATCGGTCAGCACGCGCGCCATGGCGTCGGCAAGGTTGTCGGCTACACCGGCGTGGGGATGATCGTCCGGCACCAACCAGTTGTCGATGTCCCATGTCAGGCCAGCATCGTCAACATAATCGATGCGCCAATAAAGGCCGGGATCGGGCGACTGCAGGAAGTTGGCGTAATCAATATGCGTAACTCCTGGTGTCTCCGCGATCCGCCGAATGACTGAGAAACCGTCGGCGATCTTCGGAACAGGGGTATAGATTTCATAGTCGATGTTTGGTTTGGAGATCAACCCGAAACGGACTGAGCCGACGAGTACGGGGTTCCCGACTTCCGCCCAGATTGTATTCAGTCCCAAGCGTTCGATGACCGCATAGGCCTTTCGCTGTAGTTCATATGCTTTTTGCAGTCGTTCACTCATGAAGCAGTCTTTCTTAACTGAATTGCCTAGAGAGCGATACGGGATATTTCGCCTTCCAAATCATACCGCATACCAAATGCTTGAATATATGCCGTCTGCCGAAGAATTCAAGCAACGAATGATACAAACGCAGAGGAACTTCCATGGGGATCAATCCGCATAGTCTCAAACCAGTCGAACTCGCGCGCCTGATGAACAGCACCCCGCTCGGCGAGGTGGTAAGCCAGGGCGCGGTGTACCGCCAGCAGAATCGCGCGGGCCTGCGCATCGGCGACGGCAGGAGCATCGACCTCGTACGTTACGTGGCCTGGCTGTTTCTGGAATGGCGCCGCCTGCGCGAGGCGAGCGAGGAGGAGAGCGGGCTGTCCTATGGCGAGAAGCATCGCCGCCGCGAGGCCGAACGGTCACGCCGCCTCTCCGAATCGGTGCGAGATATCGGGGATCTCCCGCCGGTGGAGAACCCGGAACGCAAGGAATCGTGCCGGTACGATCTCGCGAAATTCATCCTGACCTACGCGCCCGAGGGAAAAGACCCGTTCTCGAACGACCACATCCGCGTGATCCGCCGGATCGAGAACGCGATCTTCCACGGCGGGCGGTTTGTCGAGGCGGTTTACCGGGGATTCGGAAAATCCACCATCTCGGAACTCACCGCCGCCTGGGCCGTTCTGTACGGACACAAGCGCTTCATTCCCATTATCGGCGCGAACCAGACGCGCGCCGGCGACAACCTCGATTCCATCAAGGGCATCTTTGAAAGCGACCTTCTCTTGGCCGACTTCCCCGAGATCTGTTACCCAATCCGCTGCCTGGAGGGGATCAACCAGCGCGCGCACGGCCAGCTTTACCGGGGACAGCCCACGCACATCGAATGGAGCGCGGATTTTCTCGTCTTCCCCATGATCGCGGGATCGGAAGCGGCGGGCAGCGTCATTCTTGCCTGCGGGATCACGAGTTCCAAAGTGCGCGGCATGAAGAAGCGCCGCGGTGACGGCGTGCAGCTTCGCCCCGACTTCGTGATTGTCGACGATCCGCAGGACGAGGAATCCGCCGCGTCACCGCAACAGGTCACGAAGCGCCTGAACATCATCAAGAAGGCGATTATCCGCTCCGCCGGGCACACCACCGGCATGTCGGTCGTAATGCCATGCACCGTGATCCAGAAGGACGACCTTGTCGACCAGTTGTTAGACCAGCGGAGAAACCCGGCCTGGCAGGGCGAGCGCATTCCGTTCGTGCGGCGGTGGGCAGACCGCCACGCCGATTTGTGGCTGGTCGAATACGCGCGTATCCGGAACACCTATAACGCCGACGACCCCGACGACCAGGTCCGCGCGCGGGCCGAGGCGACCGCGTTCTACGAAGCGCACCGCGCCGAGATGGACAAGGGCTGCCTTATCTCCTGGGAGTACTGCTTCGCCCGCGACGAGGGCGAGGTCAGCGCCATCCAGCACGCGTATAACGCGCTGATCGACGACGGCGAGGAGGTGTTCGCGTCGGAGTTCCAGAACGATCCGCTTACCCCGCCGGAAGAGGAAGGGCAGCTTACGCGCGAGGAGGTGCTGGCGAAGCTCAATAACCTGAAACGGTACGAAGTGGCCACGGCCTGCGAAAAGCTGACGGCGTTTATCGACGTGCAGGGGAAGTGCCTCTATTACGTGGTCTGCGGCTGGGGCGCGGACTTCACCGGCTACGTCGTCGATTACGGCGTATTTCCCGATCAGCACAAGCGGTATTTCTCCCTCCGCGAGGTTACGCGCACGCTCCAAAACGCCTTCCCCGGTACGGGCCAGGAGGGAGCGTGGCGCGCCGGATTCGAGGCGCTAACCGGCAACCTGCTTGGCCGGGAATGGAAGCGCGACGACGGATCGGTCCTGCGCATCAGCCGCTGCCTGATCGACGCGAATGACGGTAACGCCTCACAGACGGTCTACGACTTCTGCCGCCAGTCGGCGCACGCGGCCGTCGTCATGCCCTCGCGCGGCAAGGGTGTCACCGCGTCCTCCACGCCGTTCTGCGATTACCGCAAGAAGCCGGGTGATCGCGTGTCGGAATGGAACTGGCGCATCCCCGCGAGCAAGGGCCGCAACGCCATACGCTATATCCTCTTCGATACGAACTACTGGAAATCCTTTATCCGGAGCCGCTGGCGCGTGGCCAAGGGCGATCCCGGCTGCCTCTCCGTGTTCGGGCGTAGGCCCGAGACCCTCCGCATGTTTTCCGAGCAGATGATTTCCGAATACTCGGTGCGCACCGAAGGCCGCGGCAGGGTGGTGGACGAATGGAAGATGCGCCCAGGCCACACGGAAAACCATCTCTGGGACTGTCTCGTGGGTTGCGCGGTCGGCGCGTCCGAACAGGGAATCGTGCTTTCGGGATCGTCCACCACCGCGCGACCGCACAAACCGCCCGTCAAATTGTCCGAACTGCGCAAGCAAAAGCGATAAGCGCAAAAATCGCGGCTGTCCGTCCGCCATACGCCTTTCCGCATCTCTTTTCACCTTTCACCCTTTTCGAGGAGACCACCCATGGGTGCCTGTCCAAACGGAAAACTGTCTCTGGCCGTCCGCCCCGGCGACGAGACGAAACCCGCGTTCACGGCGGAGGAACTGCTGGAACTCGGACGCGAATACGCGCGCGTCGAAAACATCGGCGGCGACCTGCGCGAGGACGCGGCGCAGGAATTCGCCGTCGCCGCCTGGCAGGCGCTTACCGAAGCCGAACACGGGGAGAACCTTCGCGCCTTCCAGATTCGGGCGGGAAAGTGGGCGGTGGCGAATTTCCTGCGGGGTGAATACCGCTGCCGCGAACACGAGGATGCTTTCCGAGAAGAGCGGTTTCGCTTGCAAGAAAAGAACGACGACCTTTCTCCTGAGACCGTGATGGACGAATCGGCCGAAGATCCTCTACCGGCTCTGATAAACAGGGAGGATGGCGCGCGGGCCATGGCGCTTTTGCGTCAACTGCCGGAACTGGAGCGCAAGGTGGTGGTGGGGATCGTGCTGGAGGGCGGCACGCAGCGTGAATTGGCCACGGCGCTCGGTGTGAATCAGCGACAGGTCAGCAGGCTTTTGCATAGGGCTCTTCAGAAAATTCGGAAAAAGTTTGTCTAAATTCCAAGCGAGCGGTGTTTGGAATAGTAGAGGGGCAAAGAATTTCTACCGCCCCCGTATCGCCCCGACCGCTGCATTCCGCATCTTCCTTCATGCCACCCACCCAAGGAGCCTCCCCCATGCCCGAGGACTTGCGCGATTCTATCACGGAAAATGCGAAGAATCCCAAGCGCGCGCAGGGTGACGCCGGTTCCGTCGAACAGCATTCCCTGAAAGACCAGATCGAGGCAGATCGCTATCTTGCCTCAAAAGCTGCAGCCAAGAGTAAAAGCCTCGGCGTCAAGGCGTCCAAGATGGTGCCTCCCGGCTCCGCCTGAATTATTCCTCCAACGCTCTCTCTTTCGTTCCCGTTTCCCTCGCCCGTGTTCCGGGCCGGAGTCTGTCATGCCGGAAACTGCCGCCTGCGAAAAGACGCCGATCCGCGTGAGCGCCCTCCGGGGCGTACCGGTCCGCAGAGTCCGGGCGCGGTTCGATGCGGCGGATACCACCGACAACAACCGCCGTCACTGGGCGCGCGCCGACGGGCTGTCGGCCGACGCGGCGGCTACGCCGGGCGTCCGCTTCAATCTGCGCACCCGTTGCCGCTACGAAGTGGCAAACAACTCCTACGCGCGCGGCATCGTGCTGACCCTCGCGAACGACACGGTCGGCACCGGCCCGCGCCTGCAGATGCTCACCCCCGATGACGCGCTCAACCGCCGGATCGAGACGGAATTCCACCAGTGGGCGCAGGCGATCAATCTGGCGGAAAAACTTCGAACCATGCGCATGGCCCGAGCTCAAGACGGCGAGTCTTTCGCGGTGCTCGCGACCAACCCGCGCGTGGAGCACCCGGTTCAGCTCGACATCAAGCTGGTCGAGGCCGACCAGATTACAAGTTCCTGGCGTGACGCGCTCGATCCGAACGAAATCGACGGCATCCGCCTGGACGGCTTCGGCAATCCCGTCTCTTACCGGATGCTCAAATACCATCCCGGCGACACGGGGCTGTTCATCGGCGACGAGGGCATCGATATTCCCGCCTCGGCCATGATCCACTATTTCCGCACCGACCGTCCGGGGCAGCACCGGGGCACGCCCGAGATCGGTCCAGCCATCGAGCTGTTCGCGCAGCTTCGCCGGTTCACGCTGGCCGTTCTGTCGGCGGCGGAATCGGCGGCGAACTTCGCAGGTATCCTCTACACCGATTCGCCGCCGAGCGGCGAGGCGGACGCAGTCGAGCCGATGGATCAGATCGAGCTTGAACGGAACATGCTGCTCACGATGCCGGGCGGATGGAAAATGGGACAGGTCGAGCCGCAGCAACCGGCCACGACCTATGCGGAATTCAAAAAGGAAATTTTGAACGAAATCGCGCGGTGTCTCAACATGCCCTTCAACGTCGCGGCGGGAAATTCCTCGGGCTACAACTACGCCTCGGGCAGGCTTGATCACCAGACCTACTACAAATCCATCCGCGTGGATCAGGCGTTCATGGCCAATCGGGTGCTGGACCGCATCCTGAATGCCTGGCTCTGGGAGTGGGCGCTGTTGAATGGCTTCCCCCGGCGCTGGGATTCCGTTCCCGAAACCGGCGACATTGCTTACGGCACGGCCAGCATGCCGCTGCAAAGAATCCAGGCGAAAGAGTCACTAATGCCCGTCCCGTCTCGGGCCTGGTTCTGGGACGGGATGGAACATGTGGACCCGTCCAAGGAAGCGAAGGCGCAGGAGACGCGGCTCAAGAACAACACGACTACGCTCGCGCTCGAATACGCCAGAATCGGCATGGACTGGGAGGACGCGATCCGGCAGCGCGCGCGGGAGAAAAAGCTGATCCGGGATCTGGAAATGACGGAGGACAAAACGGTGCCGGAGGCGCGGGAGGATGAGGATGCCGTACAGGGGTGAACATGCCGCGCGAATCCGCGATCCCTCGGAGTTTACGCGGTTCCGCCGGGAAAACGACAAGTTCGGCCCGGGAATCGACGCGATCTGGGGCATCAAGGGCGGGACGGTGGAGCTGCAGGCGATCCGGTTCGATGCGGGCCGGTACACGGTGGCAAAAGCAAGGCGCTGGCTCGGAGAGCACGGGTACAAACCCATCCTCTTCGAACCGGCGGCGAAGGATAAGGAGGAGGCAACAATGGACGGCGAATTTTTGCTGATCGAGGCACAGGCGGACAACAAGACCAATCCGCGCGTCATGGGGATGGCATACTCGGGCGGCAAGATGAATCTCCCCGGCTGGCGGCATCCCGTGGTGGTGGACCTCGCGGGGTTGGAACTGCCCGGTTCGGTGCCGCTGTTGGCGAACCACGAGAACCGCACCGGCAGCCGGATCGGGATGGTGGCCGCGCGCGTGGAGGACGGCGGCCTCGTGATCGAGGGTGAGATTCTATCCACCTCGAATCTGGCCCACGGCATCGTGGAACAGGCGAAGGCGGCCGGGCAATCGGCTGGCGGCGACTGGCAGCTCTCCATCGGTGCGGAGGTGAAGGACGCGGAACTGGTGCCGAAAGGGCGCAGCCGCGAGGTGAACGGGCAGGCGCACGAGGGGCCGTTCTATCACGTGCGCTCGGCGGTGCTCCGCGAGGTTTCGGTGGTGGCGGTCGGCGCGGATTCGGCCACGCGCATGAAGGTGGCGGCCAAATTCTCTTTTATCGGAGGGTTCGACATGGAATTCAGTGATTGGCTCAAGGCGAAGGGGTTCGATCCGGCGGCGCTCACGGCGGATCGGGTGGAGGAATTGCGCGCGGAGTTCGACAAGGAGAACGCCGCGCCGGAGGACAAGGACGAGACCAAGATCATCGCGCCTCCGGTCAAGCGCGAGGAAAAGGGGAAGGACGCGCCGCCCGCGAAGGACGGGGAGGGAACGGTGCCTGCCGTGCAGGCCGCCGCCGGTCTCGGCGACGAGGCGCGCGAGCAGGCGGAGAAGGCGGTCAAGGACGAACGCGACCGGGTAACCGCGATCCAGGGGATCTGCGCGGGCGAATTTCCCAAGATCGAGCGCGAGGCGATTGCTGCCGGGTGGGGTGCGGATCAGACCCGCGCCAAGGTGCTGCAGGCCATCCGCGAGGGCCGCCCCAAGGCGGATATCGGGTTCGTGGTCTCGCCCGAGCGCAGCCCCGTCGATATGGCCAAGCGCCTCGAGGCGGCGCTGTGTTTTCGCGCCGGGATTGACGAGAAGACGCTGCTCGCGTCCTATGGCGAGGCACTGATCTCGGACGCCTACCACGACCGTGACATCTCGCTGCAGCAGATTTTCGTCGAGTGCGCCCGTGCCGAGGGCGTGCCGCTGCCGCGCCATTTCGGCAACGACACGATCCGCGCCGCCTTCAGCACCGTGTCGCTGCCGGGAATCCTCAACAACGTGGCGAACAAGAAGCTCCTGAAGAGTTTCCGCGCCCAGCCCGTCATCGCCACGCGCCTGTGCAGCGAGGGCGAACTGACCGACTTCAAGGAAAGCGAGCGTTATCGCCTGACCGACGTGGGGGATCTGGAACCGGTCGCGCCGGACGGGGAGATCAAGCACGGCGGGCTCTCCGAGGAGAAGGCCACCAACCAGCTCAAGACCTACGGCAAGACCTTCACCCTCACGCGC
>JAGUZQ010000103.1 GCA_020060765.1 Planctomycetota bacterium
CAAGAACTACAAGGAAGGCGCCGACACGGTTCTGACCGTGGATTCGCTCTCCCTGGCGATCCAGATGTTCCTGGATCAGGTGGACGCGGACAAGCAGCCCATCAACGTGGCGCCCCGTTACCTGCTGGTGCCGACGGCGCTGAAGCTGCCCGCGCGGGAGATCTTGAACAGCACCATTCTGCTCTCGGTGGGTGCCACCAACAAGCAGCGCATCCCCACCTACAACCCGCTCGCCGACGAGAACCTGGAGGAGGTGACCAGCCCCTACCTCTCGAACGCGAACTATGCCGGGGCGAGCGCGAAGGCGTGGTACCTGTTCGGCGATCCGGCGGTGATCGACACGTTCGAGATCGGGTATCTCCGTGGCCGTCGCGAGCCGACCGTCGAGCGGGGAGACACCGACTTCGACACCCTCGGCATCAAGTTCCGGGTGTTCTACGATCTGGGCGTCCGGGAGCAGGACCACCGGGGTGTGCTGAAGTTCAAGGGCGAGGCGTAGCACAGTGCCTGTGCGCGCAGTATTGCTGACGCACAAACGATAGCCCCATTCCGCCCGCGCGTCTTCGCCGCGGGTCATCAACAACCGAATCGGAGGATAACGCATGAACGCGATTTTCAAACAGAAGGGCGACTCCATCGACTACACCCCGGGCACCGACGTGGCGTCGGGTGAAGTGGTGGTGCAGGGCGAACTCGTGGGCGTGGCCAAGCTCGATATCAAGGCAGGCAACCTTGGCGCGCTTGCCGTGACGGGCGTCTTCGATTTTCCCAAGGCGACAGGCGCGGGCAGCGGCATGGCCGCGGGCGTCAAGGCCTATTGGGACGACGTGGCCAAGGTCGCAACCGAGGACGCCGCCAGCGGCGCCAACAAGTATCTCGGGAAGACCTGCGCGGAAGCGGGCGACGAGGCCGCCACCGTGCGGGTGCGGGTGAGCCAGTAGGAAGGAGGAACGATGCCGGATGTTCTGGAGAAAGGGCTGGCGTGGCTGGGCAAGATGAACAGCGAACACCGCTCCACGCCCGTGATTTATCTGCGGGACGGACAAGAACTGCCTCTGACGACCACCATAGGCCGTACCGTCTTTCAGACCGCGAGGGACGGCGGGCCGTTCGAAACCAGCGAAGCGCGTGATTTTCTGGTGGACGCGAAGACGCTGATCCTGAGCGGCCAGCCCTTTCTCCCCCGGCCCGGCGACCGGATCGCGGAGGAGCGGGAGGGAAAGCGGTTCGTCCACGAGGTGATGGCGCTTGACGACGAGCCGTGTTTTCGCTGGTGCGATCCGTACCGGATCACCCTGCGGATTCACACCAAGCACATTTTGACGGAGGTTTTGTGATGGACGTAACCGAACTACTGGCCCGACCCGTGATCGAGTACGGGTTCCTTGGCTTCTCCATGGTGCTTCTCGGCATCATTGTCTGGTTGATCCGGCGGCTCCTGGTGGTGCTGGAGCGCAACACGGAGGTCGTGGCACTGAATACTTCCGCCATCAATACGCTTTCCGCCATGACGGCGGACCTGCTGGTCTTGAACCGCAGCCTCCACGACAAGATCATCTCGCGGCCCTGCATCGCCCAGGAGGAATAGCCATGCCTCTCATCGCACAGATCGCCCAGGCTGTGACGGACGAACTAAACGCCTCCGCGATCCTTCCCGGCGTCACGGCCGTGCGCAGCTATGCGCCGCAGTACGAACTTCCCGAGATGGACATCCTGCACGTGACCGTGGTTCCGAAGGGCCTTACGGTTGCCGCGGTGGGGAGAAGCGCCAACCAGTACGACTGCCAGATCGACATTGCTGTGCAGAAACGCTTCCAGACAGACGCGCCCGCCGAACTCGACCCACTGATGAATCTTGTCGAGGAGATCGCCGGATTCTTTCGCTTGAAACGCTTGTCCGCATTTCCGGCCGCGGCGTGGATCAAGACCGAGCATAACCCCATCTTCGCGCCGGAGCACATGCGAGAACTTCGGCAATTCACGAGCGTCATCACCCTGACTTTCAAATTATGCCGCTAGCGGCATAATCGAAGTTATGCTGACTCCCGGATTATGCGGACAACCCGCATTGGAATCCGAATAACGCTGTGGAAAGCAGTATTTGCAGAAAATCGTGTCTACATAATCATGGGCGTTGTCGGGACATGTCGTTCCGGCCTATTCGAAAGGGGATGCCCATGATCAGGCACTTTTTCAAGGAAGACCGCGCCATTAGTCGTTTGCGACGGAACTATTTGTTCGAGTTTTTGCAGGAAATGGCTGCACAGTACCACGAGGAGCGGTACGGATTTCATTATGCCGCCGACAGCATACGCTCTGCCGCCTATTTTGGAAGTTGGCTGAAAGAACACGGGATTCCACCGTCGAAAGTTACCCATACTCATGGCAAGCAGTTCCTCTCACAATTCATAAAGCCATGGAACACGTTCTTTGGCGCAACAAGTCAAAAGCACAATGGCGGACTGCGGGCAGGAGTAACCTTGGTCATCGAGAAGATACACCTGAAGTGGCCGCCGAAACCGAAGAGGCTTTCCAGGATTGAAGGAGAACTTGAAAAATACGCATCTTTTCTTCGCTTCAATATTGGAATCGGTGAGTCAAGCATTCGAAACAGAAGCGTAAAGGGGGTACGTCTATTCTTACAGGCAATATTCATGGATGGCCCAATCCGTCCGAACCGGATAACCCCGATCATGGTTCATGACTATGTCATGATGAAAATGGAGCACTATAAGCCCAAAACCGTACAATGCGCTGTTGTTAGTGTTTTGCGCAATTTCTTCCGCTATTGGGCGTTGCAGGGTCAGAAGACCGAGCACCTGATTGCAGCACTGCCGCTCATTCCCACCTCTCGCCATTGCGTGTCACCGAAGATCATGACTGAGCAGCACCTCAATCAACTATGGGAATCCTTTGACAACACCACGGCAACAGGTCGGAGAGACTACGCGGCCATCCGATGTATGGGCGACCTGGGAATGCGCGCCGCCGACGTTACGCGCTTGAAGATCGACGACATCGACTGGCAGAACTCCACCATGTATGTCGAGAACCGAAAGGGAGCAAAGCCGATCATCTTGCCCCTCACCCAATCCGTCGGAGAAGCTTTGGCCGATTATCTGCGGCACGGACGTCCGGACAGCCGATCACGGTTCATCTTTTTACGCCACCAGGCGCCTTACCGTGAGGCATCGAATTCCGAGATGCTGCGCACGGCCATGTATCGCGCTCTCAAGCGGGCCAAATTGAATGATCGGTATTCCGGCACCCACATACTTCGTCATACAGCAGCTACGCGAATGAGACTTAACCGGGCGCCCGTCAAGGATATCGCCGACATTCTGGGACATAGCTCACTGCAGGCTACGATGATGTATGCGCAGATAGACTACCCCGTGTTGAGAGCGGTCGCGCAGTCATGGCCGGAAGGAGGATCGCGATGAAGGCTCCCTCCTTATCGTCCCGCGTTGCCGAGTATCGCGCCTACAGGCGCCTGCTGGGTTACAAAACAGAACCTGAAAAGCGCGCCTTATTGAATCTCGCGTCTTTCATGGACACGCACGCTCCTGGAGAACCACTCACTGACGGATGGATCATACAATGGTCCGATTCGCGGACATCACGATCTGAAAAAGAGCTTTCCTGGGTTTTGCGTTTTGCGTCATGGCTGACGCTACATGATCCCAGAACCACCGTTTCCGACAACCGTTTGTATCACCTTAAGTCACCGCGCCCCAAACCTTACATTTACGAGCCGGAGGAAATACAGGCGTTATTGTTCCACCTGGCAAACGAAAGGGATTATGTGAATGGGCGTTATCGGCGTCATACATACTCCACCTTGCTGGGCCTGTTGGTGTCGACAGGGTTACGTATCAGCGAAGCGATTTTCCTTGATGACGATGACGTGGACTTGGCCGATGGCCTGTTACGTATCCGCGATAGCAAGTCTGTCCCTCTGCGAACGGTTCCATTGCACGAGTCGGCAACGAGAGCATTACAAGAATACATTGCCATTCGTGATGCCGCACACCCATGCCATACGACTCCCGCGTTTTTCCTGGGCGTACATGGCGGTCGTCTTGATGCAGGCACATTCCGCAATATCTTTCACCGTATTCGCGCGAAGGCTGGCCTTCCCTGGCATGCCCATCACCAGAAGCCGCGAATCCATGACTTTAGGCACACCTTCGCCTGTCGGTATCTGCTTGGCCAATACCAATCGAAACAGGATCTGGATTGCGCCGTGGCTGATCTGGCTGTTTATCTCGGTCACAAGAACGTCAACGATACCTATTGGTACTTGTCGGCCATCCCCGACCTCATGGGAATCTGCGGCGCCCGCTTCCGCCGCTATCTGGATCGACATCGGCGGGGAGGAACGAAATGAAAACAACCTCCTGGACCATAGCCCGTCTGATGCAGACATTCTTCGGCGACTACCTCACGACGCAGCGCAAAATGAGTCCCCATACCGTATCGACATACCGTTATGGGTGGCTCCTTTTTCTTCGGTTCCTCCAAAAGCTCAAAGCCAAGAATCCGTCCACGATGATGGTGTCCGATTTGAGCGCCGATGATTTACTGGCCTTTTTGAACTTCGTGGAGAAAGAGCGCAAAAACAGTGTCAAAACACGCAATGCGCGTCTAGTGGCCATCAGTGCCGCCGTCAAGTATGCCTTGGCGGTTGACCCGACACTTCCACCGGCAGTGCATCGAATTCTATCGGTTCCGCGGAAGAAGACCAGGCGCACGGTCGTTGGCTTTCTGGAGCCAGAAGAAATGGACGCGATACTGGCGGTTCCCGATCTTTCCCGGTGGAGCGGCCAGCGTGACAGAATGCTTTTTGAAACGATGTACAATACCGGCGCCCGCGTATCGGAAATGACCCAGGCGGTCGTATCGAATTTACGCCTGAGCGGGAGCGGTGGAACAATCAGCTTGCGCGGCAAGGGGCGCAAAGAACGCATTTTGCCGTTATGGAAAGACACGGTGCGGCACTTGCGCCAATGGATGCGCATTGCCGCGTTAGACCAGAACGATCCGCTATTCCCCAGCGAGCGTGGAGGCCCGCTGAGCCGCTCCGCCATAGAAAAGCGTTTATCGCGGATCATTTTGGTGGCCAAGGAGAAATGCCCTTCCTTGGCGCAAAAGAAGGTGACCCCCCATATTCTCCGCCACACGACTGCGATGCACATGCATGACGCCGGGGTGGAACTCGCTTCGCTGGCCATGTGGCTTGGGCACGAAAGTATCGAGACAACCAACATATACCTATCCACCAGCATGGAACGAAAGGAGAAGACTCTTGCTAAGTTAAAACCGCGAGACACAAAGGGATTTCGATTCAAAGCGGATGACGATTTGCTTGCGTATCTGTCGGCTCTTTGATTATGCGGACACCGAAAACATGGCCTTCTCTTTTGGCCCGCCGAAATATCGTGTCTATGAAGGGGAAGGCCATGTTTGTCCGCATAATCCGGGAGTCAGCATAATTCAAACTGATGGGATGACGCATGGCCAACAACGTCTTTATGAAACAGGTTGCCGTGACCGAGACGCCGCAACCATTAGGCGACCGGTCCGTCTTCACGGTTGACGTTTCCTGCCCGCCCACGAACAGCGCGCCGGTCTTTTTCCAGGCCAATGGCGGCGACGAGGTGCCGTGGATTCCCTCGGAATGGCACCGGCTGGAGCGGATCCGTTTGTCGGAGATCACGGTTCGGGGCACTCCCGGCGACGTCGTCTCCGTCGTCGGAGGAACCTGGTAAATGCCCTATTATGGCTGCGGTGGCGGGGCATCCGGACACGTTCATCCGAACCTGTCCGTCCTGAACCAGATCACGGCGGCCGGGAACGGGCGGATCGGATCGTTCGATCCGCCTGCGGGGACGGACGACTGGGACGGCTCGACGCCCTCAAACATTCACGAAGCGGTCGCGCGGCTCGCGGCGGCATTTCGGAAACACGCGGGAACACGGGTTCCCGTCCTTGAATAGAAAGGATTTACCATGGCTGACAGGAAAGTGCTGATTGGCGACATTTCCGGCGGGATGATCCGCCACGAACAGGAGGCGTGGGACGTCGGAACCGACCGCGTCGCCGACCCGGCAGGCCGCGTGCTCGCGCTGCAGTCGGAGGTCACCGCGGCGTCTCATGGCATCAAGGGCGCAGTCGATTCCTACGGCGATCTGCCGGACGCTACGACCTTGGCGCTTGGCACCATCTTCATCGTGCGGGAGGGAACGGGCGCTCCGGACGGCAACGGCCTCTACTGGGTGCAGGGCTCGCCCAAGGCATGGGTGTACCTCGATGCCTTGAGTCTGCAGGACGCCTTCGAGGTACCCTATGCCGACCAGTCCGACGACGGCGGCGGAACGAGCGCCTGGAATGGCACGCCTCCGGCCGACCTGAACGCGGCGGTGGACCGCCTTGCCGGGGCGCTTGCGCGGCACCTCGGGACCGGCAAGCCGTAATCCGCTCGAAAAGAAACGAAAGACCATCGACCACGATTACGCCAGCGGCAAAGTTCGCGGAATCGTCCACAGTCACTGCAACCTTGTTCTGGGCAATACCCGAGAGGACGTAAATGTGCTGCTTGGCGCGGTGCGGTATCTCCGCAAACATCACGGCAAGGATACGCATCGATTGAAGTGTCTCGACCTGGACAAGGGGCACGCTGATTTTCTGGAGGTATTGATATGAGCATCAAGCTGGGCATGAACGCGAAACTGTATCGGAACACCGGGGATTATGCCGCTCCGGTCTGGGCGGAGATGCCCAACGTCAAGGATGTGACGTTGAATCTGGAAACAGGGGAGGCGGATGTGACGGTGCGCGGCAACGCGGGTTGGCGTGCGACGTTGGCTACTCTGCGCGAAGGGACGGTTGAATTCGAGGCCATCTGGGACTCGGCTGACGATGGTTTTTCGGCACTTCGACAGGCCTATTTCTCCAACGGAACGGTCGAAGTCGCGGTCATGGACGGCGACATCACGGAAGCAGGAACCGAGGGACTGCGCGCCACCATGTCGGTTACGAACTTTTCGCGCAATGAACCGTTGGAGGAGGCCATCACCGCTTCTATTTCGCTGAAACCGGCGTATGCGGTGAATCCTCCCGAGTGGATGGTGACGAGTTAGGCGATTGGGATTTTGGGTGTTTGGTTTTTTGGCAATACCCAAACGCCCAAACCTCGACCGCCCAAATTCCCAAACGGAGGATCCCATGAAAACGTATTCGTTCGTAAGAGTGATATGCCCGAAGTGCGGCAAGGCGTACGCCATCGCCAAGGGAGCGACCAAGGCTTTCCACTGTCCGGGCCGTAATTGCCGCGAGATGGTGAATGCGGCGGCAGCATCGACCGGCAAACAGGCTGAGGCGTCTTCGAAGGCTCAGAGCTGACGCTCCCCTTCGGCTCGTAAACGAGGAGATTCATGTGAAAACGTTCAATGACAATAGTGGCCGAACCTGGACGGTGTCGCTCAACGTCGGTGCGCTGAAACGCGTGCGGTCGCTCTGCGAAGTGGATCTGATGGCGGCGGTCGAGGGGAAACTCGTCGAGCGGCTCGTGACCGATCCGGTCCTGCTCTGCGACGTTCTTTTCGCGATCTGCGCGGAGGAGGCGGAAAAGAAAGGCGTCACCGACGAGGAGTTCGGCCGGTCCCTGGCGGGCGACGCCATCGACGCGGGCACCACGGCGCTGTTGGAGGAGCTGGTCGATTTTTTCCCGAAGCGCCGGCGGGAGGTGCTGCGGTCGGCGCTTCGGAAGATGGACGCGCTGCAGGAGAAATCGGTGAAGGCGGCGATGATCTTCATCCAGAGCCCCGTGCTGGACCGGCGCGTGGACGAGGCGCTAGCCGAAATCCTGTACAGGGCGGAACGCGAGGGGAGCGGCGAAAGCGCGGAGACGCCGCCGCCCGAGACAAGCGGAAGCGCGGCTGTACCGCTGCCGGAACCTGGGCCTTCCTCTACCAGCTCGCAGGCTGCCTCGGCCTGAATCCGGAGCCGCTCTCCCTGCGCGAATTGGTCTGGATGGCCGAAGCGCGCGCCAGGGAACGCTGGAGCCACACCGGCAGCATCCTGTGCCTGCTAGCCAACATGCACCGCGATCCGAAAAAACACCGACCTTTCAAACCGGGCGACTTCAGTCCGTTCCAAACCAAGGCGAGGCCTGCGGTCCAGGATACGGCCACGGGCTTCCGCGTCATGAAGCATCTTTTTGTGGACAAGGGCAAATAGGCTGTTCGGCATTTTGGCTGTTCGGGTTTTCAAGTCCGTGCGTTGCGGTCTTCCCGACAGTCCAATCGCCCACGGCCCAATGGCCCAACTTCGGAGGATTCGATATGGATTGGCAAAGCATTCTGGCGACGGTATGGGCGGCGATGAATTCCCCGGCCGGGATTACGGCGATGGCGGGCGTGGTTCTGTGGCTCCTGAACCGTCTCTATACCGCCAAGCCCCTGTGGGCCGAATACGAGGGCACGCTGATCGCGGCGGTCAAGCAGGCCGAGAAACTCGTGCCGGACGACAGCCCCAACAAGAGTCTCGCGCGGCTCGACGCGGCCTTGAAATACGCACTGCAGGTGTACGAATCCGCGAAGGGGCGCAAGGCGACGCAGGCCGAGGTGGCGGAACTGACCAATGGCATCCAGATGGTCCATTCGGACCTGGAGGCGGGCGGGCAGTTGTAACAGGCGCGAGGCCGGAGACCGGAGGAGGAAACAACCTCTCGCCTCCGCGCTCTCCGGCCTCCGGTCTGAAAGGGTTCTGCACATGGCCGCTGCAATCGTGTTGGAGGTGGCGCTGATCTGCCTCATCGTCTGGGCTCTCTTCGGGGGAAAATCAAAATGACCGTGCTCTGGAATCTTCTCTACGTGTTTCTCCGGGCGTTTCTGCCCGCTCTTTTCGAGCGCAAGCCCGACACCATGGAGGACGCCGCGCCGCAGACAGAACTGCGGGACCGCTTGCGCAGCCGCGTCCGCGCCACCTGGGGGCGCACCGCCGTCGTCGCGATCCTGCTCCTCGCGACCTGTTCCGCCAGCGGGTGCTGGCTTCAATCAACTCGCACGGTGTACGTCAAGGACGGCCAGCCCGTGCGCATTCGCGAGACGATCAAGAACGCCAAGGTCTGGGTGGTGGGCGCGGACGGGAATCCGGTAGCGGGAAAGATGGATCTTGCCGAGGGTTGGTACGCGCTCCCGATGGACGACGAAGACATCCCGCTTGGAACCATAACCAATGTACCCGACGGTAAGGATGCTGATCCGGCCAAATAGCGGAGGCGCGCATGATCGGCATGACGTCACGCGGCCAGTATCTGAATCCCCGCTTCGTGATCGCGGCGACCAGGAAAGCCGGACGCCGGGTATTGTCCAGGCAGGGCGCGTACGTCCGGGGCATTGCCCGGCGCAAGATCCGCCGCGCGCCGCGCGGAGTCACGCGCGACGTGCACGGCCGGTTTCAAACCGGCAACGAACGCGTCTCCTCGCCTCCGGGCACGCCGCCCTATACCCACACCGGCGCGCTAAAGAAATCCATCATCTTCGGCGTGGGCGAGGATTCAGTCGTCATCGGCCCGACTTACTCCGAGATCGGCCGGATCGGCCATACTCATGAATTCGGCGGAACGGAACCGGCCAAGCGCAGCCGCAAGCGCGCAAACAATTGGGTACTCGAAATCGGCGGCCACGGTCCGGTCGCCATCAAGAACGGGAAACCGGTGTTCGCCAAGTTGCGCACGGCGGCGCAAGTCGCGCGCGCGCGGCAATTGGCGAAAGAGATCCCCGGCGGCATGACCCAGGGCAAGCCGCGTCGGCGTTACCCCAGACGCAGTTTCATGGGGCCTGCGCTGGATGAAGCACGGCCGACGCTTTCGAAATTCTGGGCGAATTCTGTGCGGTCGGCGGGCTAACTCCGCTCGAGGAACGCACCCTTCTTTATCCCCTACAGCAATCCGTGACCACGTCTCAAGGACAATGCCATGGCTTCCGCATCCGGCATTCGCGCCGGAGCCGCTTTCGTCGAGCTGTATCTGAACGACGCCAAGCTTGTCTCCGGTCTGCGCAAAGCCCAAGCCAAACTGAAAGCCTTCTCCGCGTCGGTGACGACGGTGGGGCGCGCCATGCTTTCGGCCGCCACGGTGGCGGCGGTCCCGTTCGCGCTGTCCGCCCACGTCTTCGGCGGTTTCGCCGACAAGATGGCGGAAGTGCGGGCCGTCACCGGCGCAACGGGAGCTGATTTCAAAAAGCTGACGGATCTGGCGAAGGAACTCGGGCGCACTACATCCTTCACCGCCCAGCAGGTCGCCGAAGGCATGACCGAACTCGGCCGCGCCGGATACAAGTCGGTCGAAATCATGGCTGCCATTCCGGACGTGCTGAACCTAGCTCGCGGCACGGCTACGGATCTTGGCATGGCCGCCGAGATCGCGGCCGCCGCCATGCGCGGCTTCGGTCTTTCTGCTGAGGACACCACGCGCATCGCGGACGTGCTGACCGCCACAGCGAACAACTCGGCACAGACACTGGAGGACGTGGGCGAATCATTGAAATACGTGGCGCCGCTCGCGATGGAGGCAGGCGAATCCCTGGAAGACACCGCCGCCGCCATCGGCGTCATGGCCAACAACGGCATCAAGGGTTCGATGGCCGGAACTGCCTTGGCTCGCGCCTACAAGAATCTCGCCACGGAATCGGCGCAGAAGAAGCTGAAGGAACTGGGCGTCGAAGCCGTGGATCAGGCGGGGAATCTGCGCAAGGTCGCGTCGATCCTGGCGGAATTGGGCGAGCGCGTGCAAGGGATGGGGTCGGCGCAGCGCCTCGCCATTTTCGAGGAACTGTTCGGGCGCGGACAGGCGGCGGCCCTGAAACTTGCGGCTCCCGGCGCGGACTTCTCGGATTTGCAGAAAACGCTGGAAGGTGCGCAGGGCACGGCGGAGCGCACCGCCAAGACCATGGACGATACGCTGGGCGGCTCCTTCCGCATGCTGATGTCCGCCGTCGAGGGCGTGCAGATCGCTATCGGCGAGGCGCTGGAAGGGACGCTCCGCGCCTGGATGGACCGCGCCACGGAACTGGCGGGGAAAATCACCGCACTGGTCGAAGCGAATCGCGGCTTCATTGTCTCGGCCCTGAAAATCGTCGTTGTCGTAGGCGCGTTCGGCGCGGCACTTCTCGCGGTCGGCACGGCCGGATCGGCGCTGGCCTTTGTTTTCGGCGGCATTATAAGCATTATCTCCGCCGCCTCGACGATAATCGGACTCCTCGGTACGGCCTTCGCGGCTCTCCTGTCTCCCATCGGCATCGTGATCGCCGCCGTTGTCGGTCTGGGCGCATACCTTCTTTACGCGACCGGCGCAGGCGCGCAGGCGCTCGATTGGCTGGGCGAGAAGTTTGGCGAATTGCAGGCGAAAGTGCAAACCGTGTTCAGCGCGATCGGCGACGCGCTCGCCGCCGGAGACATCGCCCTGGCGGCGAAAGTACTGTGGCTGGCGCTACGGGTCGAATGGGAGAAGGGCCTCAATTATCTCAATACCCTATGGGAAACGCTGTATGTAACCGCCGCCGATGTGTTCGACCGCATCGCCACTTCTGCAGTAGATGTGTTTGATACCATTTATGTCGCCGTGCGCAACGCCGTGGACGGCATCTACAAGCTGATCCTGGGCGTGGGCGAATTTATCGGCAAGGCCTTCTGGACCGCCGTGCAGGGCGTGGTCGATTCCTTCGCCTACGTCCTCGACAAGATCATGACCGCCGGGTACGCGCTGCACCTAATCGACGATGCGGAACTCGTCAAACTCGACCGCAGCATCAAGAATATGAAGGAAGGCGCGAAGGGCTTTACTGACGCGCAGAAACAGCAGGCCGAGTCCTTCTACCAGGAACAGATCGGCGCGGCCGACACGCGCCAGCAGCAGCGCAACCAGGAGCTGAACCAGCGCACCATCGGCCGGGAGCAGGATTATGCCGCGCGCACGCAGGCGCGCGATCAAGCTTACACGGCGGATCTCGCCGCCTCGGAGGAGGCGCTGCGGCAAGCCCGGGCCGAATGGCTGGACGCTGTGGACGAAGCCTCCCGCAAGCGGAATGAAGCGGAAAGCGAATCCGGCGCCAAGCCCGAACCCGAGACGCCGGGTCTGATCGAAGAACTGAAAAAGAAACTGGGCGAGGCCGGGCAGGCGACCGCCTCCGCCGCCGAACGCGCCGTTTCCGTGCAGGGCACGTTCAACGCGTCGGCGCTTCTCGGCCTACAGTCCGGTAGCGTGGCTGACCGCACGGCGAAAGCGACCGAGGAGACGGCGAAGAACACGAAACACCTGCTGGACGAAGCGAAGCTGGGCGGATTAACCTTTAGTTGATTTGGCAACACGTTTGAGGACTTTTTCGGAGGTTAGTTCCTTGAGTGCGTCTTTACCTACCCATCGCGCGGTCTTGTTCTTGCTCTCGGAAAGTCCAGTCGCCAATCCGATCGCCTTTTCATTCAAATGCATGTTTCTCTTACCGATGTTCCGTAGCGCCCAGTTCACCGCTTTCCTGACGAAATTCCGATCATCCGTCGCGTATTTGCGGATCAGCGGAAAACACACTCTGATGAATTTTGTATTGCTGGCATCCCTGTCATGCACCGCAAACCAGCAAAACATGCCAAATCCTGTTCGACGCACGAATTCCTCAGGACGATGGCACCATTCAACCGCGATCTTCCAACCGAAGGATGTAGATGCAAAAAGATCCATAACGAGGTCGCAGATATCCCATGAATCGAAATCCATGATCCATTTTTCCGCAAGCGCTTCATCGGCTTCATCCGGCGGGCAGATCATACCAGCCAGAAGACGCGCTTCGTGAATCCCCGTTCCCCAAAGCGCTTCGGCCATATTTCGTGAATGCACCACGTTTCCCGAAAGCCTGCGCAGATCATGAACTGATGTCCCGAGGCAATTGTCCGTTTTGATGCCCACTCGTTTGATGCTTGCCATCTTTGCAGGGGTGGCAAGTTTTCGTAACGCGGCAATGATGTCCTCAACTCTATCAAGCATTGTCTGTCTCCGTACGTTAACTCTAGGTCAAACTAACATTCCGGTCAATATCACCACGAGGGAAAACATGACCGTCATCGTCACTGAGAAAGTTGATTCCCGCGAATCCACTACCGGGAAGAGCGCCACGGTGGATTTGAAGTATCTCGTCACCGGCACGGCTGATGACCTAGCAGCCAAAGCGGAGTTGGCTTCGACTGCACCGGCCTACTATGACGGGCTGGTGCGGCAGTCCCGTCACATCGAGCCGATTGGCGATCCGACCGTATCGCTGGCGTGGGAAGGAACCGTACGCTACGGCGTCTCGGAACCGCCGCCCGAGACGGGCGAGTCCTCCTTCTCCTTCGACACCGGCGGCGGCACGCAGCACATCACGCAGTCGATCTCGACGGAACATAAATACGCAGCATCCGGCCAGACGGCTCCCGATTTCAAGGGCGCAATCGGTGTCACCCGCGACAGCGTCGAGGGTGTGGATATCGCTCTCCCGGTCTACAATTTCTCGGAGACGCATTACTTCGCCAATTCCGCCGTGACCGACACGTACAAGGCGCTCCTGTTCCACAAGACCGGCATGTACAACAACGATTCATTCAAGGGTTTCTCGCCGGGTGAGGTGTTGTTTTTGGGCGCATCCGGCTCCAAGCGCGGCGCGGACGACTGGGAGATCACGTTCCGTTTCGCCGCCTCGCAGAACCGCGACGACATCACGGTTGGCGACATCGGCCCGATTTCCAAGAAAGGCTGGGAATACCTATGGGTGCGGTATGAGGACGCGGAGGACACTTCGGCCAAGGCGCTCATCAAGAAGCCGGTCGCCGCTTACGTCGAGAAGGTCTACTACGGCACTGACTTCACCAGCCTCGGGATCGGGAATTAGCCATGGGCGACTCGATGCGCAAGGTGCGTTCCGGCGCTCCGCTCGTCATTCCGGCGACAACCTTCAACACCTTCATCGACACGGCGCGGGATTTCCTCGACCGGCAAAACCAGATCCGGCGCACGGGTCTGCGCGACACGCGCCACAGCGGCATCGTGCTCGTGAAGAACGCTTCCGGCGAGGACCGGGAGCGGTTTCATGTGCTTGGGATCAAGGAAACCATTATCACGCCGTCCGACAACGAGGACGAGTTCAAGAACAAGGTTGCCCTCTCCGGCGAAACGCCGACCGAGGAGGATCACCGGGGCAAGTTCGTGGTTCTGTTGGAACCGCTCAAGACCGACGCCATCGGCATGGGCATGGCGCTCGGCCTCTGCCCGGTCAAGATCACGGTCGAAAACGAGGATCACGCCTGCGCCGACGTGAACGACGGTGAGGCCGCCACGCTCAAGAGCGCATCGACCGGTGCGGCGCAGATCCTCTGGAAAGAGGACGGCACCGGCGAGAAGTGGGCGGTCATCCGCCTCGGCACCCCGCCGGGATTGCCGCCCATCTACAAGACCACTGCCGATCAGAGCGGCACGACCGTAGAGGCGAAGTTGCTCAGGGCGGACGGTTCCCTCGCCGATGGCGACACCGAAGAACTGGACGTCTACACCGATGCGTGGAAGGTGCGCACGAACGATCTGCTCATTCTGACGCAGGATGCGGACGGCTTGCCCGTGGCCATGCCGATTCAGGGCTGCGACAACGCCTTCCCCGTGCCCGCCGGTTCCGGCGACAGCGCCGAGACCACGACTTGGGATATCAATGCCCAGCCTTCCGGCTACGGCGGCGTGCGCGTGGAGAAATGGTTCCGCCTGTACTGGTCCGGCACCTCGGGTGATCCGGTCTATCAGTTCACCCGCGAGGCGAAGTACGACTCGAAGGGCGCGCTTCTGTATGTCGGCCCCGAGGTCAGCTCCGTTGCCTTTGGCACCGATACGTGTGAATAGGGACTTGCCATGGCGATTATGTCCGAAAGCGCCTCTATCCTCACACGCCCTTCGGGCGGCATTCTCGCCACCGACTGCGGCGGCGCGGGACCATCCGACTCTTGCCAGGGATGCGCGGAGCATTGCATCGGTGGTGCTTTGACGCTGACGGTCTCGGGATTCGTGGACGGTGTTCCGTATTCCACGACTGAATGCTCGGCCTTGAACGGAACCTGGGTAGTGCCGTATGAGCCGCTGTCCTATAACGGCGTGGTTTATGCGCCCTGTCGATGGGCGCTCTACGAGGAGACCGATGTCAAAACGCAAATCGCCATCGAATGCGATGCGTATGTCGCGTATCCCAACGAATGGACGATCACGGTCGATATCTTTGAACTCGGGACGTGGCCATACGGCGGCTGGCGGATCGCGCTTGCGACTACGTTCTACAAAACGATCTCCGGCAAGACTGGCCCGGTGTTGCTGAATTGCTCTGGCGACCATCCGACCGGTTCCGGGCCGATCTTTTCCGGTGACGGCGGCACCTGGGTCGCCGGTCGTTGTCGTGATCAAACGGGGCAATTCACCATATCATGAGGAATGGCATGGATAGCAAACCGAGTTTCTTCGAGTCCGAGTCCTGCACCTCCCGGCTGCATTGCGACACCTGCCGCGCACGGCATGCGGGACGTATCTGGCGCGGCGCTTTGCGCAAGGCGTTCCGGCTGCCCGGTGTGGATTTCGATTGCCCCGAGGGAAAGGCGTGGATTGAGGATCGCTCCACGACGGATACCGCCGATGCGCCACGGCGCAAGCCATGTAAGGGCTGCGGAAAGACGGCACCTGCCGCCGACACAGCATCACCTATATATAATGAACGAAGCGAAACGCCCGTGGGATCCTCAGATTCGTGGAAGGAGGTCACCAATCCGCCACTTTACGGTGAAACTCGCGCCAGTTGCATAGAATGCATAGAGAAGCATGTCGGCGCAGCCATGGTCCTCCTATCCGAAACGAAGAATGGCTATCCCCATTACCTCCTCGCCGTGGGGCATCTCCACGAAGCCGAGGAGGAATCCCAGGCGTGGCCGGACCTCGCCGCAGCCATCCGCGCCGCTCGCAAAGCTCTGCAGTCGGACGGCACCATCCCCGATCTGCTGTCCTTGGCGGAACTACTCAAGAACGCGACAACCGCTCCACAGCCGTAATGGATTGATGTTCCTTCCGCGTTTACGGGCCATCCGATCTCCCCGCCATATCGCTTCCCGCCCACGCTTCTTACGGCGTAACAGTCATGCTCCTTCCTGAAGGCATTTTCACGATCAATACCACCTATTGGATGAAAAAGGCACTGAATAAGCGAACTATCTTTGCGCCATCGGCACCATTCACCTCCGGTATTCAATCCATATCAACAGCAGAAAAAAACGACTTGCCTGCTTTCCGTCGGCACGGCTCAGTGTCCGGGCCGGAGATTGGCTCGCGGCGGAAATAGATTTTGGTGCGTGATTAAAGGAGGATTTCACATGATCGATACCCGTCTGTCGGATGAAGAACGTCTGGAAGAGATTGGCCATCTTCTCGCCCTCGGTGCCCTTCGGCTGCTGGGAGAAAAACGCTGCAACAGCAGCAAAAAACGAGTTGCTGGCGCGCCCCCCGCAAGCCTCATTGTCCGTGACGGAGAGCGGTTCGCGGCACGAAAGTGCCTGCCGGACGGTCCGGCGCGAATCTCTCTCAATTGAACGGAGGCTTGATCATGGGGAAAACCATTGTGGCGCAGATCGCGGAATTGGAGTGCATGCCCGTCAAGGAACTGCGAACGAAGTGGGAGGCGCTCTTCGACGCCTCGCCACCGGCCAGTTCCAACCGAAAACAGATGGTCGCGCGGCTTTCGTACCGCATCCAGGAACTCGCCCTCGGCGGGCTTTCGCGCGAGGCGCGGGAGCGGTTGGAGACGATTGCCGGAACGGAAATGCCGGATGGAAACGGCAAGCCGATGCGGCACGACTCCGGCCTGCCCGTTCCCGGAACGAAACTCGTTCGTGAATGGCAAGGGCAACGGATCGAAGTGACCGTGCTGGAAAAAGGCTTCGAATGCGGCGGCAAACGCTACCGGTCGCTGAGCGCCATCGCCAGCGCGATCACCGGAACCAAGTGGAATGGCTGGGAGTTCTTCGGCTTGCGTTCGAAAGGCGCGAACGGAAAACCGGCAGGGGATCCGCCGTCGACTGCGGAGGAATAGTCCGATGAATACGGAAACCAAACAGCCGAAGGTCATCCGGTGCGCCGTCTACACGCGTAAAAGCACGGAGGAAGGTCTGGAGCAGGAATTCAATTCCCTCGACGCACAGCGCGAGGCGGCAGAGAGCTACATCCAAAGCCAGAAGCACGAAGGCTGGCGGCTCCTGCCCGAACGGTACGACGACGGCGGCTTCACCGGCGGCAACATGGATCGACCGGCCCTGGCGAAGCTGATCAAGGACATCGAGCGCGGCCGGGTGGACTGCGTGGTCGTGTACAAGGTCGACCGGCTTTCCCGCTCGCTTCTGGATTTCGCCACCCTGATGAATTCCTTCGACAAGCACAACGTCACGTTCGTATCCGTGACGCAGGCCTTCAACACGACGACCTCGATGGGGCGGCTTACCCTGAACATCCTGCTTTCATTCGCGCAATTCGAGCGGGAGATCATCGGCGAGCGCATCCGCGACAAGATCGCCGCTGCGAAGCGCAAGGGCAAGCACACCGGCGGCATGCCGGTCCTCGGCTACGACATAGAGAATTCGAAACTCGTGGTGAACCCGGCGGAGGCCAAAACGGTGCGCGACATCTTCCGCCGCTTTCTGGTGCTGCGCAGCCCGCTCAACCTCGCGAAGGAACTGAACGCACAGGGCGTCACCACGAAGGAATGGACCACCCAAAAGGGCAAGGTTCACAAGGACGGGCGCTGGAACAAGAGCAACATTTACAAACTTCTCAACAACCGGAAATACATCGGCGAGGTGACCCACCATGGCGCGGTCTACCCCGGCGAGCATGACGCCATCGTCGACGCCAAGACTTGGGAGCGCGTGCAGGAAATCTTCAAGGAAAACGGACGCTCCCGCGGCAATACCGCCCGCGCCCGCACCCCGGCCGTCCTGAAGGGGCTGCTGAAATGCGGCCATTGCGGCGGCTCGCTCGGCATCACCTACAGCCGCAAGAACGGGAAGAACTACCACTATTACCACTGCATCGCAGCCACGAAAAACGGCTTCGATTCCTGCCCCGTGCGCCGGGTGCCCGCCGCCGGAATTGAAAGCGCCGTGGTGCAACAGATCCGGGGGCTGTTGCGCGCGCCCGAGACCCTCGCCCTGGCGCACCGGGCGCTAAGCGAAGAGCGCACCTTGAACACGGACAACGGGGCGGCGGAAGCAACCGACCTACCCGGACAGAAGGAATTCGCGCGGGCCTTGGCCGACGTCGACGCCGTATGGGAGCATCTCTTCCCGGTCGAGCAGGCCCGGATCTGCCGACTCCTTGTCGACCGGGTTACGGTCAACCCGGACGGGATCGACATGCGCCTGCGCACCTGCGGCGTAAACGCGCTGTTCGGTGAACTGCAAAATACCGAGGAGCGGAAGGAGGCAGAAAATGTTTGAGAACGCCAGACTTGTCGAGGACGGAGCCATCCTCGAAATCCACATCCCCATGAAGTTCAAGCGCCGCGGCGGGCGCAAGGAGATCATCCTCCCGCCCGGTGCAGGCGATGACAAGACAGAAAAATCGCCAACGGCGCTGCAACTCGCGCTCGCCCGCGCGTTCCGCTGGCAGAAGATGCTGGATTCCGGGGAGGCGGAGTCGGCCTCCGAACTGGCGCGCGGCCAGGGAATCGATTCATCTCTTGTCTGTCGTACCCTTCGCCTGACCCTGCTCGCGCCCGACATCGTCGAGGCGATCCTCGACGGGAGCGAGCCGAGCGGCCTCTCCCTCGGTGATTTGCGCCGCCCGATTCCACTGCTTTGGGAAGAGCAGCGCAAGGCGCTCGGCGTTTCCTAGACGACCAAGCCCACCTGATTTCATTTCCTCGCACTGCCCACCCGCTACGAACTGCCCATCCTGTGGGAAGAGCAGAAGCGCGAATTCTCCCAGGCGTAACGCCGCTCTTCCGAGCGTTGCGAAATCCGCATAACAATAGTTGCTGCAATCCTTTCCGCATTTCCGCGAAACGCACGTTCCGCCGAATAGTCGTTGACGGCAACGGCGACCCCGTGTAACATTTTACTGTTTATCTTCAGTTCGAACCATGAAACCACATCGGCGCGGGGCTCGGTGTCTGGCGATGGAGATTCTGTTGGTGCGGGGAAGCGGATGCCGAACACGTTCAAGCCACTTTTCAACCGTCATCTCCTGACAAGCCGCATGGCCGGTTTCGGTCCGGCCTTGAACGACGAGCAGACACGCATCGTCGCGGACTGGATGCGCGCCGCGAACGATCCCGCGTTCCGCCAGGAAAAGGAAAAGCCCCATCAGGGCGAATTCCTACTCCAGCTTTTCGGCAGGCGACTCGGATATATCATCGACATCGGCCGCACTGACGAATACAGCCTTAGAGCCGAATCAGGTAGAAAGAGACCACGAAGGCGCTTCTTGGACAGGAACGACCATAGATGATCGTTTCCATGTGATAGCTCGTAGCGGACACGCATTTTTCGTATTCATTTACAATTCAGGTAACAACGTATGAGATATTTTGGATCAAAAACATCAACCGTCCAGCAGTTATTTAACTTGGTTTCTGAAAGAATCCCTTCGGGAACGTTTTGTGATCCCTTCGGTGGCATTGGTACAGTCGCTTCGTATTTCAAACAGAACGGCTATTTGGTGACATCTGGTGACATCCTCAGCTTTGCGCATTCATTTCAAACCGCACGAATAGTTTTGAATAGACCCTCGCAATTCAGGAGATTACAAACGGCTTTGAATTTATCAAGCAGCACCGACATCGTTAACCATCTAAATAGTTTAAAACCGATTTCAGGTTGGCTTACACGTGAGTACGCCCAAGAACGCTTATTTTTTACACCGACCAATGCAAAGCGAATTGATGCATGCCGACGCGCCATAAAACGATGGAAGACTGAGCAGTTGATTACTCCAAAAGAACATGCGGTGCTTATTGCGTCCTTAATTGACAGTATGGACAAAGTTGCAAATACCGCAGGGACTTATTATGCCTTTCTGAAATCGTGGCATCGGAAAGCAATGCGTCCCTTTTCATTTGAAATTGTTCGTCCAGTTGCTGGTCCGCTAGGGTGCCGTGCTGTGTTGACAGAGGCAGAGACTCTGGTTGCTGATAATGAGGTAGATATTCTTTATCTTGATCCACCATACAATCATAGATCCTACCCACGGTATTATCATCTTCCAGAAAGTATAGCGTTAGGGCTTACTCCAAGAGTTCATGGGTCGGCAGGTATGCCAAAACGACAATTCCATCTTTCCAGATTCAATCGCCCAAATGATGCTGCCAATGCATTAAGGGACATATTATCTCAAGCTAAATACAAACTCCTGGTTTTTCATTATTCAGATGATGGACTTATTGATGCAGGGGAAGTTAAGAGTATTCTACATAAATATGGAAGAGTTGAAGAGCATTCGATACTCGCAGCGGGATATACTAATGTAACAGGTCCGCGCTCTATAGATCATCGATTATATTTGGTGAACAATGACTAATCAGTTGCCTAATTGGGAAATACTAACGCCAGACAAGGCACGCCCATTTGGCGTGGTTAAGTTAATTGCTGCAGATCTTGATGGGACACTTGTTAGGTCTGGTTCCTCAACTGTATATGGTGTGATAGGATCACTTCGCCGCAGTTTAGCCCATCCAAGATATGGTGTAGCACTTACCATTGCAACAGGAAGAACATTAGCTGGAGTATCTAGTCTCCTCAAAAATATTGACCTTGCTTCCGAAATTCCGCTGGTTCTTTATAACGGAAGCCTGGTCGTTCGGAATACAACTGGGAAAGTACTTCTTCAAGCGACCATGCAGACTGAAACTGTGCGTAAAGTCTTATCTGTTTTGCAATCCCTCCCAGTAACCGTTCTATCATATCAATTTATTGATGCAAATGTTGGCCTATTTGCGGTACCCGGCACTCCGGAGAATGTTTTTGGATGGTCTAAATCTTATCGGAACGAATACGAATTCAATGGACTCCCGATTAATTGGCAGACCGATTGGTTAACAATTCCACAGCATGACGCACTGGCTATTCTTATTCTTGCGGACGACAATTCCATACTGGCGAAAGCACACGAAAAGATATGCAGATTTTCAGAATTTTCTGTAACATTTAGCGGAGGAAAGCATATCGAGTTGCGTCCATCGGGTTCTGATAAAGCGTGCGGCCTTGCTGTCGCGGCAAAAGCCCTCGGGGTTTTGCGCGAAGAGGTTCTTGCTATCGGAGACAATGACAATGATTCTGACATGCTACGTTGGGCAGGTATTGGCGTATCCGTAGGACATGCGTCTCCGGTTGCAATCGCAAGTAGTGATTATCAATGTCGATATGATGTCGAAAAGGGGGTAGTTGAGGTATTGCATCTTGTTCGTCAGGCACGACGTTATTTTCATGTGCCTCGTTTGCACAATAGAGGAAATAGCCCATGAGCAAAATGGATTCCTGGTTCAAGACCATTATTCAAAAGAGAGAGGCTTGTGATGATCACCTGATGACACAAGGCGAATTTGCCGTAATCTGCAATGATATTTTGGGCGATTCTCGAAGTCCATTATGCGGCTTTACTATTCGAATTGCGTGTCCCCCTCTTCCAGAGCAGACATTCGGCAGCTCATGCGATGGCCAACCAAAAAGTTCCCTCTGTGTTCCCATAGGGAGCAGTGGTGAATCTGAATGCACAATAGCATTGTGGCCAAGTGCTGAAATTACTCCGTCGGAATCGCCGAATACTATTGAGGCATGCAATACAGCTCTTTCTCGACTTGTTTCTGCATACTGGAAGCCAGATATGCGAGATGAGAAGACTCGCCTCCTATCACTGCATGTCCCGCGCGTAAAGGCGCTTGCTGACAAGACTATTCTGCGCTATGTCGAAATCGAAAAGCCGATTTCGGTATTCTATATCGACCTGGATCGATTCAAAGCAATAAATGACAAATACGGGCAAGCGACTGGCGACAAGTTGATTCTACATCTTTCAGGACTGCTTTCAACTGCATTAGGCCCATCAGATGCACTAGATTCATACAATGAATCTGGGATACCACTGCACGTGGGAGGTGATGAGTTTTCTGCATTGTTGCCAATTCAATATTCTGATGAGGCAATTCGGATGGCGCATACAATCGCGACATCCGCACTTACAAATTGTTTTGTCGAACCAATGAGAGCCGAAAAGGTACCGCTTTCGATATCAATCGGCATTGCAATTGGTAAAGGCTGGGGAGGTGCTTCTTCATTTGATGGCCTATTAAGCCTTGCGGAAAAAGCCATTAAGCCTAACGGCGATAAAATACGAGGATCAGTTCGATTGCAATACGCACTCGAACAAGCGCTAGGCCCAAAACAGAACACTCTATTTGCTCGCAATACGGCCTTGGCTGTAATAAAAAGCCGTTTTGTAAATAGTCGCCCATTTTCAAACCCATGGCTGAATAGTATATCACAAATTACGTATCGCAATGTCATGGCAAGTGGATTGAATGTATCCCAAGTTCAAAGTCAAGCATCTGAACTGATTTCATGGATTAGGCCAGATATTGACAACGCCATATTGTCCTCAGCGTGCTTTTCTGATCGTGAAGTATCTGCACACCCAATCTTTAGCTCAACTGATACTGCACTGGCGGTCGCTCATGGGATTATGCGCGCTTATGCTCTCGGGGCTGCTGGATTTGCAGACAGTAATCGACTGGCCATAGATCATAACGATGAATGGACTTCTGTCGCACTTAAGGTTCAATCGACCGGGGAGACTTGTTGGGAAAATAGTCAGGCCATTCCCCGATCCTCTCAATGGGATATTGGACAGCTATGGTCTTTGCAGGGATCCTGTCCGAACACAAATGTAACTTCAGCAATTGCCATCCTTGTGAAGATTGGCCATTTGGACCTATCTATACCCTACTGTGCTTTTGCTGATGTTATAGTGCTAGATGATCGGCCGACTCGCGGTGGCGGCTTACCTGACTTTTCTTATGCAGCATTAGCACGGCTTATTTCTGTTGTTGACATAAATCTGAACATCAGCACCGTCTATGTTCTTGGCAATATAGATCATGGAAAGAATACTGTCGAAGCTCTTAAGCATCTAGAGAATTGGGACGCAGAAGCAGAGGTTCTGTCGTCAAAAACAACTATGCGCCCTGATAGTATTCGCAACGTTTCGCGACGCCTAGTGAATAGCATTGTATTCTGCAAAACAGAGGATGAATTAGCATCCGGACTGGCTAATGTTGTCCTCGGACAACGCGTGATATCTGACATCAATCAAAAGGATGGTTTAGGAGCCTCGGTATTTCTTGATCGAGATTTGAGAGCATCTAACTTTACTCTCGGTCGGGAAGATGGCTGTTGCGTTCGAACAGCTGCTGAAGCATTTCCAATCGTCCTTGAAATCGCTCGCACTGCTGTTAATCTTCCATTAATTAACGATCAAGCGGGTCAGAAACTTAAAGAGCTTGTGGATTTTAAGGTTTGTTTGACGGAGCCATCAAACGGAAAAATACCAGTTTTCTATAATGACGTTAAAGCCGAGATGGATTCCTATTTTGAGAATGTGTTTATGGAAAACGACGGACTTTTTGGTGGCCCATTAAGAAGGGACAACCAACTTGAATATGTTTTGAGCCACCTCGAAAACATTCTTAGCCATACATCAAACTGCTTTGCAACAAGACGCGCCATTCTTGTGATTCCTCATATACCAACGAGCCCTGATGTTGCCCCACTGGGCCTTGTATCAATCAGAATACTCCCTCGCTTTGAGGGAGAGAAAACAGTTCTCCATTACAGCTATACATGGAGAACGGTTGAGGTGTTAGTTGGATTTCCATATAGCATTTATGGATCTATTCGCTTTAGCGAATATCTGACAAACGAAATCCATGCTAGAGTGCCTACCAAAAAGACTACTATCCAAATGGGGACATTGTCATATGTAGCACACAGTCTGCATATGTTTGTTGATGACTACGGTCAAAATATTGCCAGAAAGATCGTCAACGATGCAACACGCTGATGGTTATTTAGAGATTGTCTTGCATTCGCGGTTAACAAGCAAATTTGTCGGCATTCTATGTGATGCAGGCTTCCCATGTGAACCCATAGGCGAAGGAATCTTTCGCTGTTTTGGATCATCGGATATTATTGCAAATATAGTTTCAAAGCAACCCGATATTGAAACACAACGATATCTTGATCATTACTTGCTTGTATTTTCCCTAGATGCTGGGGTACGGCAGCATGTGGTCGATATATTTTTCGAGCACATCGCCACGGAATACGAGAAGCGAATTGATCTTGAGCGAAATCGAGCAAACGTATGTAACCTTCTCAATTTCTTAAAGATTAGCGGAATGAGGGATAGATCGCTCGTTGTTGACTATGGCTGTGGAACTGGCATATCAGCCAATGTGTCTATACAATATGCATGGAGGATTGTGGGAGTTGATCGATGTCATGTTATGCGTTCTATTGCCGCCAGCAAAGGCATGACTGTGTTAGCTCCCGTAGATATCAGCCAAGCATATCCAGCAGGTGTCGATGCCGCATTCTGTTCATATGTTTTGCATTTAGTGTTCGATCTGTCAGACATAAAAATACTTTGGGATTCATTGCGCGTAGGCGGAATTCTCGTGGCAAATTTTCATAAAGGCTCAGGCGAATCACGACTTACGGAGTTTTTTACCTCTCTTGGCGCGCAAATAGGTGAGCCATGTGTCGTTGACGATAAATATCAACATGGTCTATATCGTTCATACGTGAAGGATTAGTGTATATGACATTTATACCTCTCAATGTTTTGCTTCGGAAGTATGCGACTGATTGTGGCAATACTTCTCGTGCTGATGTGATAAGATTACTCTTGCGATCTCACTTACTGCCCGTTTACCGAATGGGTGATGAAGAAGTAGTGCTTGAAAATGACGTCAAGCGATTTTTAACTACGCTATCTAGTTCTGAGAATGCATTGCGCGAACACCCTGTTGAAGGCACACTTTTCTCCGTACAAACTTTATCTCAAATTATCCCATCGGACAACACGAAAATTGTTCTTCCAGGCCCAGACGTGAGATTAAATGCCGCGTTTTATGCAGGCATACACGACTTGGTGTCGCACGCGCAGCAGAGTTTTGGAGCCAGTAAACTTGCGGATATGGAATTCCAATATTTCCCTCCCGCTAGAGTTCAAACAAGATCTATTTCTACGAAGGAACGCGCAGAAAGACAAATCGATCGCGCAAATGTTATCGCTTCTGTTGAGTCATCTCAATTTGCTAATACGGCTTACTACATGGGATCTAAGCGTGCTATTCTTGGATTTATCGTTGAAGCGATGTCGCACTTGCTTCCAGAGAGTGGCGTGGTGATCGACCTGATGTGCGGATCTGGGGCTGCATCATCAGGCTTTTGCCGATATTGGCCTACTGTGGCCTCAGACCTGCAGGAGTTTTGTACTTGCTTGGCGAAGGTGCAGGGCGGTGGGTTCGATCGTAAAAGGGCAAAGACGGTGATTGGGCAAATTATACCGCATGCGCAGCGTCATGTATCTGACATTATGAGTCTAGTTGGTTCCTATATCGAACAGGAGGATGCCTTTTTTCATAGCGATATTACACCCGAATTAGTGGCTGATTATCAGGAATTTCACAAAGATGTGCCTACCTACCCAAATATGAAAAAGCCGCTCAAGCAATGGGATCCAATTGCTGAAGTAGAAGAGCGGAAGACGAATAATAAGCTTTATCCCTATTGTTTATTTACTTCATATTTTGCAAATATGTATTTGGGGGTGCGGCAATGCACCGAAGTTGATAGTCTCAGATATGCAATAGACCAACTAGATGATGACTGTGATCGAAATTGGGCATTAGGTGCCCTTGTAGCCACAGTAAGCTCGCTGGCAACCGCTTATGCCGGTCATTTTGCTCAACCTCCTATCGCATCACTTGACAAGCTTACCGCGCATAAAGTTGCCAGATTGCTAGAGAAAAGAGCGTACCCTATTACTCAAGAGTTTTGCATTAGATTTAGTGCATTGGCAGAGGAAAGCGAAAACGCGAAACATCCGATTCAAACCGTAGCAGGACCGTGGGAAAATGCTTTGATGAGCTGCCAGGATTTGCTGGAAAAACAACAGCATGTTGTAGTCTATTTGGACGCCCCCTATAAACGTGAGGAATACAGCCGCTATTATCATGTGCTTGAAACGCTTGTTCGGTATAACTATCCCGCATGCGTAGGCAAAGGAAAGATTCCTGATAAGCGGATAGGAGAACGATTAAGATCTGAATTTTTCACTCGTAACCAATCGCGTATGGAATCTGCGTTAGTTAAGGTAATTTCAAAGACACTTGAGCGTGGATGGGAGTGCCTTTGGAGTTACGCAGATTCGGGTGATGCGAATATCGCCGGGGTGATAGATGAAGTGATTCGGTGCTGTGATTGCGGGATACAATCTTATGTCGCCCCCCATCAACATAAATCACAGGGGGGGCGCATGCCAAAAGAAGTGCTTGAGTATGCCGTTTTTTTTACAAAAAAGTAATTTCCCTATCTAGAGCTTGTCGTCACGAGATGAGGGATTGTCTTTGGTGCTGATTCCACCACGCAGAAACCGTAAGGAGCAGGGCAGCGTCATCTGTATAAAGCACGTCATTTGGTGGAGAACACGTTTTGTGATTGAAGTAATGGCGGGGATCGCGCCGCGTTATGTCAAACGGGCTCGTTCTTATCTGGCCGCTGTGCAAATCCGCTGCATCTTCTGCTGGCTCAAGATCTCGTGACGGCACGCTCTTGGGGTATTACGTCACCCCGTGGCATTTGTATTCCGACAAACAGTCCAAGCCCGGAAACGGAAGGTAACGGAGGGAGCGACCGCATGCTCGTAAACCCTTACGCATCAACGACTCTCTTGTCTTGGTCGAGATGGCGGCTCGACCAAGGCTTTTGGAGAAACGGAGAGGGAAAAGGCGGTTTTTGAGCGTTCTCCACGTAGCTCGACCAAGGGCGGCAGTCCACAGCTTGCTTCGGCCTTATGCGCACACGGCTCCAAAACCCTTTGACGTCACGGGATATACGGACGGCAATAGAAAAGCCTCCCGGCCGAGACCGGGGGGCTTTTCGTAAGCGGAGAGGGTTCTCCGCGTGATTCTTGGTGGAGTCGAAGGGAGTTGAACCCTCGACCTCTGCATTGCGAACGCAGCGCTCTCCCAACTGAGCTACGACCCCAAACGTAAAGCACAATAAAGGTATCATGAAACTTGGAGAAGTCAACCGCATTTTAGTGAAGGCCGCAAAAAAAGCTGGGACAGACGCAGATGAGCGTAAAAAATGCCGTTCTCATACCGCAACACCAAGTTTTGGCCAAAGCAGTTGGAAAGACGACTGATGAAAATCCCCTTTTCGTTGAACTCTCTTAAACGCTGGCGGCGGTGTGATGCTTCCGCTTTCTACCTTGCCAGCTAATCATGTTCAAGGCCAAGTACTTGCGTACCTCGCTCTGGCCAAAACTCCACGGTCGCCAAATGCCCCTCAAAGACACCTTGGTCTTCTGGCTCGTCCTCTTGCTGGCTCTGCACCGCGACCGCTCCGTCCCCAATGCCTTGCCTTGCTGGTCGAGGCTTGCCGCAGTCTTGTTGGCGGACTCCGCCGCGACGCGGTCACCGAAATCGGAGATCATCTGATCGCGATCCAGCGTGCGCGAGTGGATGATTTGGCGCGCCTGCAGAGGCGACTGCTGCGGGATTTGGCGGGATGCCGAATCGAGCGACCCAGGCGACCTCGACAGTGGCCGCGGGTGGTGAAGGTGAAAGTTAGCAATTTTAAAGTCAAGAAGACACATCATCGGGAATCCAAACTGACGGTCAACGTGGAACGCGGTCGCCTCGAAAGCAATGCCGCATGATTCAGTCAAGGGCATTGGAACTAGAGTGCGTTCTCCATTAAATTGCAAGAACGCGCAAAGGATTTTTTACATAATTGTGAGCATAACCAGCGCATCTGCGTCGTTATGCCGACTTGACTATGTTGTGCATAGCCTGCGTCGTCATGCCTGGCATCTGTACTGTTTATGCTCATCTGCGCATGGTAATTTAATTGAGAGTGGACTCTAGTCTTTTTTTTGGCATGTCCGATAATTTTCTTGAACTTGCTCCCTGAATTATGATACTACAGAAGTCTGGAGACAGACAACGCCGATGGGGGTCGGCGTTTACAGAGGAAGCTGTCGCGGTCGGCAACGCCTGCAACATGCCGCGACGAAGAAAGGGAGCACCATGTCATACCGCAACGCGCTTGCGGCGGTTTTCGCCGCGCTGTTTATTTGCCAGGCCGTCCTGGCCGAGGACGAAAATAACGTCCGCGAAGAAATCCTGGACATGAAGGCCAAGGTCGCCACGCTGCAGGCTTCGGAAGAAAGCGACATCTGCGCCGACAGTCTGATCCCGCTAAAGCGCAAGGGCGCTATCCGCATCGGCGGCGATGTCAACGTCGACCTGCTGGTCAAGCGCCGCGACGATCTCAACCGCGGCGATGTCAACAGCACCACCTTCACCACCAACAGCGCCAACCTGCGCTTCCGCGTCGAAGCCAGCGCCAACAGTTATCTCTACCTCAAGCTCGACCTTGACGACTTCCGCGACGCCGCCGTGGGCGAAACCGATCTGCTGGAAGAGGTCAAGTATGTCTGGAACAACGTGCGCGGCAGCAACTGGGGGCTGGTCTTCGGCAAGGGCGAAGTCCCTTACGGCCAGGACAAGACCCTCGGCATCATCCAGAGCTATCACCACAACGACGAGATCGACAACTCCGAAGGCCCGGCCTTCCTGCTGGCCGCGACCGAAAACGGCACGCGCGACTCAAACAATCCCCACGCCAACGTTGGCAATGTCTCCCATCCCGGCGAAGTCGACAACAAGTACATGCTGGCGGCCAACTACACTTTCCAGAATAAGCTGAAGCTCGAATTCGCCTTGTTCCAGAACGCGACCGGGATGCACGAGGATCGCTCCGACGACACCCTGTTTTTCCAGAGCTTTTCCGCCCGCGCCTGGTATATGCCGGTGCAGAACCTGACGCTGCAATTGTCGTTCATCAACCTGCATAACGACAGCGCGCGCGCCGACACCTCCGCCCGGCGCGGCACCGCCTACGGCAATCTCGAAGACGACGCCAAGGCACTCAGCGCCGCCTTCGACTGGACGTACCGCAGCGTAAACGTGTTTGGCGAATACCAGCACGGGTGGGATTGGAACTTCACCGACAACTACGACACCGACACTTTCCAGCTTGGCCTTGCCTGGGACGCAACCTCCGCCATCACTCTCGGGCTGATGGGCGAATACCTGCGCATCGATGACGAGAACAACCGCCTCACCGACGACTATTACAAAGCCGTCCTCAGCGCAAAATACCGCTTCGACAGCGGCATGTTCCTGATTCTGGAATACGGCCACGAATGGTTCGACCGCGATGCCAGCAGAAGCCAGGATTACAACCGCGATGGCGACATGATCGCTTTCCGCGCGGGCTGGACGTTCTAGCAAAGTTATGCCTGCATAAAATTACAGCGTTTCTTTGATGTATTCTCTTATGCAAGGTATCAAGAGATCGCTGCTTTCTGGCGTATACTGCGGAGAGTGCGTTAAATATATTCTGTCAAACGGCAATGTGTTTTTGTATTTATTACCACAAATAAGCGATATCGGCACTTCTGGTTCGTAGCCTGTTATGTGCTGGTCATTTTGGCGAGTATATCCCCCTTCGCTATATGGCTTCATTATTGGTAGTTGAATAACTCCGCTGTCTACATCGCTGTTTTTGCATATAATATCATCAGCAAAATCTGGACCTTGGCTTATGTTTAGCTTAGGATGAAATACATATGTTATTTCTTGCACCCATCGGAAAGCTACAGCAAATACAAGCCAATTTCCTTCATTAAGCTTTTCTCTGATTCTCGGTTGATATATTCTCTCTTCGATATTAGTGTTAAGAATATCTTTCAAAATATAGCTTAAAGAATCGGCGGCGTAGTCCATGCCCATATCTGCATGCGCATCAATATGAACTATCTGAAATGGAGACAAATGCACATCGGTGAGTTCTTTTAATTCCCTAAGTAATTCGTGATGATATGTGAAAAATTTTCCGGGAATGGGTTTTTCTTTCTTTAAGCCCAAGTTGCATTCAAGAAAAGCCGTCACTTCTGTTTGTTGCCATGGGATATATTCATCTTCGTGAAGGCGTGGTGTACGCCGTGAACCTTCACTTATATCACTAAGAAAAAAATCAAGATCAATGTCTAAAATTCGCATCATAAAAAATCCATTAGAGAGATGAAATACCCTATTTCTCCGCAGCGCGCGCGAGGCGCTTGGCCAGGCCTAATATAAAGCCCAGCACAATCGCCAGCAGCGCCGCGCTCATGATCCGGTATTCCGGCGGCAGCATGAACGTGAACGTGTGCGCGGGAATCCAGAACCAGATACACGCAATCCCCACCACCCGGAACATGTTTTTCCAGTCGATGTTGGTATAGACCTCCACCAGCGGCCAGACCCGGAAAAGTTCGCCCCGGTCGATCAGCGTATCCGTCACCCGGTGCAGAATCATGAACCCGAAACCGAAGATCAGGTTCAGCAGCGCCGACTTGTAAAACGCAGGCAGCAGCTTCGCCCAGATTCCGGCGGCGCCCCGCCCCGGCAACAGTCCCGCGTCCATCACCCCCTCCACGCCGAAGGAGAACAGCGGGAACACCAGGGTAAACATCACGCCCAGCACCGCCCAGACCAGCACCCGCTGATACAGACGGATTCCTCTGAGTCGCCATCTCCCCAGCGCGATCCGTCCGCCCAGCAATTCGCCCATCGTGCCCAGCAAGGCGATTTTTGCCGCGCCCAGCAGATAGGGATGCGCCACGGTCGCGGCGGCGAAAACGTTGCGCGACTGCTCCACCGCCAGCATCGCCGCCACCGCGCCCAACACCGCCAACCAGACTGCCCAGATAATTTTGCCCATATGGATTAACTTTCCAAGCCGGAAAGTTTTTCGCGCAGGAAGGCGTCGTAACGGTTGGCGATAATCGCCGCGCGCGCCTGCTCCATCAGGTGATGGTAAAAGCGGATGTTGTGAATGGAAAGATAGATCGGCCCCAGCATTTCCTTGACGTTGAACAGGTGGCGCAGGTAGCCGCGCGAGACTGTGCGGCAGGCGTAGCAGTCGCACTGCGGATCAAGCGGCGACTCGTCTTCGCGGTGGCAATTGTTTTTCAGATTGATCGTGCCGGAACTGGTAAACGCCTGCGCGTGACGGGCGTGGCGGGTCGGCATCACGCAGTCGAACATATCGACGCCGTGCGAAATTGCCCGCAACATATCCTGCGGGCGGCCGACGCCCATCAGGTAACGAGGCTTCGTTTCCGGCAGCAGCGGCGCGGTGTGCGCGACGATGCGATCCATCTCCGCCGGATCTTCGCCGACGGAAACCCCGCCGATGGCGTTACCGGGGAAACCGATTTCCCCGATCTGCTCCGCGCTTTCCGCGCGCAGGTCTTCAAACAAACCGCCCTGCACAATGCCGAACAGTGCCTGTTTCTCGCGGTTGCTCCAGGCGTCGAAACATCTCTTCGCCCAGCGCGTGGTACGGCCGACCGCTTCGGCGACTTTTTCGCGGGAAGAATTCGCGGGCGGGCATTCATCCAGAATCATGAACATGTCTGCGCCGAGCAGTTGCTGGATTTCGACCGCGCTCTCGGGCGTAAGGAACAGTTCCGCGCCGTCGAAGTGATTCTGGAACCGCACGCCTGCGTCGTCCATCTTCCGGATTTTCGCCAGACTGAAAGCCTGGAATCCGCCGCTGTCGGTGAGGGTCGGCCCGTGCCAGCCCATGAATTTCGCCACCCCGCCAAACGCGTCAACCAGCTTCTCGCCGGGACGCACGGCGAGATGATAGGTGTTGGCAAGCACGATCTGGCTCCCAGCTTCGCGCAGCATCGCTGGGGTCAGCCCCTTCACCGCCGCGACTGTTCCCACCGGCATGAAGAAAGGCGTCCTGAGTTCGCCGTGCGGAGTGCGCAGAGTCGCGGCGCGGGCTTTTCCCGAAACCGCTTCGAGCTGGAATGAAATGGCGTCAGTCATGAGGTGAGAGATATTTCCTGTCGTGAATTGCGCCTATGGACTTCCGGCAATCAACCACCGTACAGCCAGAACAGGCAGCAGAAGAAGGCAGACCATGCGTAGATAAACCACTTCGCACCTCTTTTGAATGTGCCGTCCGCGTTGCACATAATCCGAAAGCAAAAATTACCGGTGGTGTATTTCTCCTGCCAGTGCCAGCCACTGTCAGGATCAAATACTTTGTCGATGCGCCTTATCAGCAACGCACATAGGATAGCGAAGAAGGTAACCGCGATTTTAATTTGCAGCTGGCTTTCAGGCAAGGCTTACTCTCCACCCGTCAGCTCCCGCAGACGCGGCGGCAGGTTTTCGGTTTCCACGATCGGCGCCGCCACTTTCGACACTCCCCGCGCTTCGAGATATTCGCGGTATTCCTTCAGCAGTTCCAGCGCTTTGTCGCCCTCGCCGCTCTTGACCAGTTTTGCCACCTGTCTTTCCACTTGGGCAAACAGGCTCAGGTCGCCGCGCCGCAGACCCAGTTCTTTTTTCGCGTGGCCCGCCAGGGCGGTGGCGCTGGCAGTCATCTTTTTCAATTCCGCTTCCGCCTTGCCCGCGCGGGACTCAGCCTGTTCCAGTTTTTCGTTCGCATCCCGCAACCTTTGCGAAGTGTCTTTCAGCCGCTTGACCAAGGCGTCCAGCAAAGTCTTGACGATAGTGGGATTGCTCCGGAGCAGCGTCTTCTGCTCGCTTTTTTTCACGCGCAACAGTTTGGCCGGTTCGGCCGCCACGATGGTCGCGGTACGGGGGTCGCCGGAGAGGTACGACATTTCCCCGATAGGCAGGCCGGGTTCGTCGATGAGGGCTATATCCTTGCCGCCGATCACCACCCGCACCGACCCCTCGACCAGAAAATAGCAATCCTGATCCTCGGCGTCGCCCTGCTCGAAGACAATCTGCCCCTCCTCGTAGGACTGGGAAATATCCTTGACCTTTTCCTCGGCCTGACGCGCCTGGTAATTGCGGATATTTTCCTGGATCTTCGCCTCCAGGTCGGCAACGGTGCGCTCGATGCGCAGGGAAGTGGGAATGTACAGCGCGATGTCGGCGAATTCGGCAATGAGTTCCTGGGTTATCAGCGTGCCTGCGGTGAGGATGGGTTCGTTGTTCCAGCGCGCGGCTTTTTTCAGGGTCAGACCTTCGGCGAAAGCCAGCGGCACCTTGGTCAGATCGATTTTGAAATCAAACGAATCGGGACTCATGCCGGTGACTCCGAAACGCGCATCACAGGTTTATCTCCAGCCCCTCGCGGGAAAAGTCCAGGCTGAACCCGGCCTCCGCCGCCAACGCCTGGTATTTCTTTTCGCGTTCCGCCAGGATATCGTCGGCGCTGAGAGGGTCGTGATGATCCATGATGAGATGTTTTATGCCTGCCTTTTTCGCCAGTTCCAGATCGACCTCGTACCAGCTGTGCCCCCAGCCCTTCTTGCTCTGGTACTCTTCCGCAGTGTATTGCGCGTCCCAGATCGCCAGATCGACGCCGCGGCAGAATTCGACGATGCGCGCGTTCTGCTCTTCCGTGTTTTCGTCCAGCTCCGCCAGGAAATCCTCGTCCATTTCCGCACCCTCGGCGGAATCGCGGTAGAGGTTGCGGAAAGGCTCGTGGTCGCCGGCGTAGATGAAATTCTTTCCGCCGTGGGAAACTTTGTACGCGAAACAGGTCACCGGGTGATTAAGGCGGCAGGTGGAGATGTTCACCCCGCCGATGGAAAAATGCTCGTCCACGCAGTCGATGTATTCGATCTCAGCACCGAGCTGGTTGATGTGGACGGGGAAATACTCGTACTTGGTCTGCAACTCCATCACTTGCCTGATGCTCAGGTTCTGTACGTCGGAAGGCGGGCCGTACATCTTGAATTTATTTCCGGGAATGTACGACGGGATGAAGAAGGGAAAGCCCTGGATGTGGTCCCAGTGCGTGTGCGAAATCATGATGACGGCGCTGGCTGGCAGGCCTTTTTTCATCAGGTAATCCCCGCAGCCGCGGATGCCGGTACCAGCGTCGAAGATGAAGAACTCGCCCCCCGTCTCGCAGGAGACGCAGGAGGTGTTGCCGCCGTAGATTTTCGTGCTTTCGCCCGGCACTGGCACCGAACCGCGCACGCCCCAGAACTTAATTTTCATGCTCGTAGGAACTCCGTAGCCTTGCGAATTTCGTCTTCCATCACAGCCATCACCTCTTCCTCGATTTCCGGAGACAGTCCCAGCGCTTCGTAGACTACCGGATCGACGTCGATGGGAATATCGTCCACTACCAGACCCACCTCGTTATTCGTGCATATAGTGTACGCCAGGTACACGGTCAGGACAAGTTCTTTGTGCTCCAGCTCCGGCGGAGGATTGCGGTAATGCTCCAGCACCTCCACCAGGTCGGACGACAACCCCCAGCGCTCACCCAGCATCTTGCCGATGCGGCAGTGGTTAAGCCCGTGCAGCTCCGCCTCCTCCACCGCCAGCAGCCCCAGCGCCTCGGCCGTGAGCAGGATGCGCTGCATCTCCTCGGGGTAAAGCTGACCTTCCACCAGCAGTCCGAGCTGGTGCATCATCCCCGCGACGAAATAATCCTCCACCACCTTTTTCGGCACGTCCCGCTTGAGCGCGATGAATTTTGCCGTTACCCCTACCGCGAGACTGTGTTTCCAGAAGGATTCGATGCTGAACACCCGCGCCTGTCCCTTGGCGGTAGTCTGCGCCAGCACCGCCGCCGACAGCGCCAGATTCTTGATCGTGTTCAATCCGACCAGGATCACCGCTTTTTCCAGCGACGCCACCTTGGTGCTGAGGCTGAAATAAGACGAGTTCACCAGTTTCAGCACCTTGGCCGACAGCACGGGATCAAGCTTGATCACCCGGGTCAGTTCCGCCGGGGGACAGTTCATGTTATTTGCCAGTTGCATGACCTTGGCAGCGGTGGGAGAGAGGGAAGGGATATTGTCCGCCAGCCTCTTTTCCACGGTTTCCAGGGTATATGGCATCTTACTCTCTCGCAATACATATGAATAGCGTCGCCTGCGCCGGATTTTGGGAAATAGTAACACTTTCGGGAAAAAGCCGCAACTGCGAGAAAGTATTTTTCACGATTTTCCAGGTTTGCCGGATTGCCGTTCTTTCTGCTTTTTCTTTGCGCGTATCGCCTTGACAGTTATAATACGAATGCAGGAACACTGCGACGGCGCATTAGGGGGGATAGCCAGGACATGAGAATAACTCTGGTGACGCAGGATTTCAGCAGCAACTGCTTTGGCAGAACCTATCTGCTCGCGCAGATGTTGAGTCCGGAATTCGAGATCGAATTTGCTGGCTTCAGGCGTGGCCGCACATGGTCGGTTTGCGGAGACCACGGTTTTCGGGAGATATCCCAACCCTTTGCCGACGGAGCGGATTATGACGCAAAAGTTTTCGCTATAGCCACGGACATTACGGGCGACCTGATTATAGCCTGCAAGGCCTGGCCGGTAGTTTTTGATATTGTCCGCGCCGCTCTCCGCCGCAGGCAGGTTCCGGTCATCCTAGATATCGACGACTGGGAAGGCGCCTGGTGGAGCCATGCCCCACTGGCGAGAAAAGCCAGGTTTTTCGTGCGCAGCCTGTTTTCCCCCGAAGGTTATCTTCGTCAGCTCATGGCGGAATTCCGGGCGCGGCGCGGTATCTGGCCTCGTATCGTAAGCAACAGCTTTCTGCAAAACCGCTTCGGTGGGGTAATTATCCCCCACGCCTGCGACACCGATGCAATCAACCCAGAAAACTGCCAATCGAGGGCGGAGTCAAGAAAAAAACTGAGACTACCCCAGGACGCCTTTGTCGTGGGCTTTGTCGGTACGCCCAAATATCACAAAGGCATCGAAGACCTGATTGCAGGGATAGGTCTGGTCGACAACCCCAGGGTGTGCCTGTTTATCGCCGGGGTGGGAGTGGACGACGATTATGCGCGACTGGCTGCCGATAAACTGGGAAACCGGTTTTACAGGATTCCGGTATTCGACAAAAAACTGCTGGGCGACATGCTGATGGCGACCGATACGGTTTGCCTGCCGCAGAAAGACCTCCCGGCTTGCCGGGGGCAGATGCCGGCCAAGGTTTACGACGCCATGGCCATGGGAATACCGCCGATTGTTTCGTCTATGAGCGATTTGCCGGAAACCGTGCGCGATTGCGGGCTGGTGATTCCACCCGACAATCCGAAAGCGATAGCAGCAGCCGTGTTAAAGCTGACGGAAGATCGCGGCCTGCTCGAAAAACTGGGCAAGAACGCCAGGGAAAAATGCGTCAGGCTTTATTCGCAAAAGATTGTCGGAGAGAAACTGCGCCGGATGGTCAGGGATATGTTCTAATTCAGCGACGCGATCATCAGGGCGATGACAATCGCCGCCAGGATCAGCAGAACGTATTGAATGTCGATTTCCTTGGGCTTGGCTTTGCGCTCGATTTTGTCAGGAATCAAGGACAGGATCATATGCGCGAGATCGTTGCCTTCGGCGTGGTAACTCAGTTCCGCTCCATTGCCGTCCGACTTCTCCACCTTGGACGCGAACCGCAGTGCGCGCTTCTGTCCCCGCGCCCAGACCGGCGGATAGATGGTGATGTCAATCAGGCTGCCGGAGGGTGGCACCCGTTTTTCCTCCCCCGTTTTCGTCGCGTGCCTGACCAGCAGCCGATCCGCCGTAACCGTATGCAGAGCGAAACGGTACGGAGGCAGGTCGGTGCGGTCATGTTCCCAGGCGTCGGCCTCCAGCGGATATTCCAGCGTTTCCTTGCCCGCCTCTTTTTTCTCCGCGGTGGGATCCTGTAACCCCAATCCCGCGTGCAGCCGCAACACCACGAATTTGTCCAGGATTTCATACAGGTCGGCGTCCGACTTCGCAAAGCGGAAACCGATGATGTCGAAATCCTCCTGCGTGCGTTGCGCCCACATCAATTCCGCCCTCACCGGAACCTCCTGCCTGGCGTCGATCCTGATTGTCAGGTCGCACATGCTGCCCGCAGCCCAGATCCAGTCGCGGGGCAGGTCGCGGCGCGGCACGAGAATGCGGCAGCCGTCGGCGCTGACGTCGACAATACTGCAGGAAATTGAGCGTTCTTCCTCTTCCCGGGAGAAACGCATCCGTCCCGGCCGACCGGCCGCCACCCGGGGCGTACGGCGTTTTTCGCCTTCGCCGGGGGAACTGTTTTTCTCTTTAAGAATTCTGTCAGATGAAGTCATATAAACGAAATCTTTTCCGGTAATTGCATTTAATGAATCGGCCAATTGATATTATTTTGCAAATACTCGGCCAACGCAACCATATTTTCCTTTGCGGGTGAACTTATCCAGGGCTATCGCATTAAAATCCCCCTCGCCCCTTACAAGGGGAGAGGGTCGGGGTGAGGGGTTTCCGCAAATTATGCTTCGCGAACCGGAAATCGACG
>JAGUZQ010000062.1 GCA_020060765.1 Planctomycetota bacterium
GATAGTGATGCCGCCGTCTTTCAGGACGTATTGGTAATAGCAGTAACGCGACATGCCCTTGTTCGGATTGAAGCCGTAGGGCATGACGACATACACCCTGTCCCTGCATTCAAACACAGGCTGCGGCGCATCGTCTTCTTCGGAATTTTTCGGCGGATGTTCGGCAAGCTTTTTTGCCTCGGCAATCAACAGCAGGTTTTCCAAAAACTGCGGAGAGAACTTGCAGTAGAACGAGCAATGCACGGTATCGACCCCGCCGCTGGTGACCATGACGTCCGCGTTGTCCGCAGTCTGCCCCGGCATGACGGATTCCGGCTCCGGGTTTTGCAGGCCGACACTATCCGCCAGTTTATTCGTTTTCCCTATGTGCGTGTTCACGATGTTTCCTTTCTCTCTCAAAAAGTTTTTGACCGCCTCCCGACACCGGAAAGCGATGCGTAATAGTAAATGCGTTTAAACGGGGATTACTCCTTTTGCGTCATCGCGGTCATCATCATCAGCAGCACCACCACCGCCGCCATTGCCATTGCCACCGCCATTGCCGCTGGCACCGTCGCCACCGCCAGCGCCTCCATTAACAACTTCGTCGTTGCTGTTGCCTTCGATTGGGCAATGTTGCGCCGATGGTTTGACCGGGGATGCGACAACACCAGCCAAGAGCAGAATCGCCTGCCGGATATGCTCCGGCAGACGCGGCCAAGCGGACACGATCAAGGCGAGTTCGGAAAAAGCTGTGCTGTTGGCGGCGGGTAGAACGGAAGAAAAATCGGTGGCGCTGACGGATTTCGGCACACCGGAACTACCAGGATTTTTCGGATAGTTCAACCGGTTGTGCAGGGGTTCAGGCTCACCGGAAGCGTAGGACGAGTTTGAATCCGATGCCAAATTCTTGGCGGATTCTTGGCGGGACAGACTGCCGCAAACGGCATTTTCCTGCATTTCCTTGCAGTTTCGACCGTCACCGCCCTTGTCGGGGAGGTCATTATAAGTGCAAGCCCCTGCATGAGTTTGCAGAGGCTTGCACGGTGTTGCGTTGGTACGCCAGGAGGGGCTCGAACCCCCGACCTGCGGATTAGAAATCCGCTGCTCTATCCAGCTGAGCTACTGGCGCGTAAGGACTTACAAGATTTACTTTCTGTTTTGTGACGTTTTTGTGACGCACGATATCCTGTAAATATCCGACAGATTCTACCGTGTCCTCCTGCCGGGGTGGGCAAAATATCCAGCGTGGCTGGAATGCCTTTGCTGTCTGCTGTTAGTGGCCTTCAGGCTAAATCATACTCATAATGGCAGTATAGCGTAAACCGTGAACGTCCAGCAAGGGTAAATTCGGTAGCAAGCTATTTTTTTGTCGCGCCCCGGCAATTCAAGCTTTGTCTATCTGCGTAATTCCATTAGGTAACTATTTTCGTGAAACCACAGGAAGTTAAGTCACCTTCGTGAACGAAATTCCTGTTTCTGCGTAGTCGGCCTGGATAGTATCGCCGTCCCTGAATTCGCCTGAAATCAACAGCGTCGCGATCGGGTTTTGCAGGCGATTCTGGATTACCCGCGCCAACGGGCGCGCGCCGTAGTCCGGGTCGTAACCCTCGTAGCTCAGTTTTTCCGCCGCCGCGCCGGTCAGTTCCAGGCCGATGTTGCGCTTGCTTAAAAGTTTCCGCAAGCCTTCGAGCTGGATATCCAGAATCTCGCTAATTTGCGTCCGGCTCAGGCGATGGAAGATGATGATGTCGTCGATGCGGTTGAGAAATTCCGGTCTGAAGTTGCGCCTGAGTTCCTGCATCATCTCCTCTCGCAGTTTCGGCGAGTCCAGGTCTTGCGTCGCCATGATTTTTTCGCTGCCGAGGTTCGATGTCAAGATGATCGTCGTGTTGGTGAAATCGACGGTGCGTCCCTGGCCGTCGGTCAGGCGGCCTTCGTCCAGCAGTTGCAGGAGGACGTTGAACACGTCGGGATGCGCTTTCTCGATTTCGTCGAACAACACCACTCTGTACGGGCGACGCCGTACCGCTTCAGTCAGATAACCGCCTTCGTCGTAGCCGACGTATCCTGGAGGTGCGCCCAGCAGACGCGAGACCGCGTGCTTTTCCATGAACTCGCTCATGTCGATGCGCACCAGGTTTTTCTCGTCGTCGAAGAGAAACTCCGCCAGCGACCGCGCCACCTCGGTCTTGCCTACGCCGGTGGGGCCGAGGAAGATGAAAGTGCCCATGGGACGGTTTTCGCGTTGCAAACCGGCGCGCGAGCGGCGCACGGCGTTGGCGACAGCGGTGAGAGCGTTGTCCTGCCCCACCACGCGATTACGCATTCTTTCCTCCATCTTGAGCAGTTTCTGCATTTCACTTTCCAGCATACGTTTTACCGGAATTCCGGTCCAGCGGCTGACTACTCCTGCGATATCTTCGGCGGAAACTTCCTCTTTCAGTAGCGCACCGTCTTTCTGCAGATCGAGCAGGCGCACGTTTTCCACTTCAAGCTGGCGTTCCAGGTCGGGGATTTTACCGTGGCGCAGTTCCGCCACCGCGTCGAGGTCGCCCCGGCGTTCGGCCAGTTCCGCGTCGGTGCGCGCCTGATCGATCCTGCCCTTGATCTCGCGGATATTGGCGATGACGTCTTTTTCCAGTTGCCAACGGGCGGAGAGAGCGCCGATCAATTCCTCCAGATCGGCCAATTCCTTGCGAATGATTTCGCTCCGCTCCCGGGCAGGCTTGTCCAGATCTTTTTCCAAGGCTTTCAGTTCGATTTCAATCTGCATCTTGCGGCGGTTAAGGGTGTCCAGTTCGTGCGGCATGGAATCGATCTGGAGGCGCAGTTCCGAGCACGCTTCGTCCACGAGGTCGATAGCCTTGTCGGGGAGAAAACGGTCGGAGATGTAGCGGTGCGACAAATCCGCCGCCGCCACCAGAGCGCCGTCCTTGATCCTGACACCGTGGTGAACTTCATACCGCTCCTTCAGGCCGCGCAGAATCGCAACCGTGCTTTCTACGTCGGGTTCGCTGACGAATACCGGCTGGAAACGCCGTTCCAGCGCCGCGTCTTTTTCAATATGCTTGCGGTATTCATCCAGTGTGGTCGCGCCGATGCAGCGCAGTTCTCCGCGAGCGAGAGAGGGCTTCAGCATGTTGGCCGCATCAGCCGCGCCTTCCGCCGCGCCCGCGCCGACTATCGTATGCAGTTCGTCGATGAACAGAATCACCTCGCCTGCCGCCTGTTCGATTTCCTTGAGGACAGCCTTGAGGCGGTCTTCAAACTCGCCGCGATACTTGCTGCCCGCAATCATGGAGCCTATATCCAGCGCCAGCACGCGCTTGTTTTTAAGGCCTTCGGGAATGTCGCCCGAAGCGATGCGGCGCGCCACGCCCTCGGCGATGGCGGTCTTGCCGGTGCCGGGTTCGCCGATCAGGACAGGATTGTTTTTCGTGCGGCGGGACAGAACCTGCATCACGCGCCGGATTTCCCCGTCGCGCCCGATGACAGGATCGAGCTTGCCCTGACGGGCGGCTTCGGTCAAGTCTCGGGTGAATTTTTTCAGCGCCTGGTACTTGTCCTCCGGGTTCTGATCGGTTACTCGTTGCGTGCCGCGAACTTCTTTAAGCGCCTGCAACACCGCCTCGCGGGTGATGCCATGTGTTTTCAGAATCCGCGCCGCTTCGCCTTTCGCGCCGGTCAGGGCAAGCAATAAATGTTCGGTTGAAAGATATTCGTCCTTGAGCGAGTGCGCTTCTTTCCAGGCCGAATCGAGCAAAGAGTTAGTGGCTTTGGCGAGATATTCCCCGCCTCCTCCGCTGACTTGTGGCAGTCTGCCAAGTTCGCGTTCGGTTTCCTCGGCAATAAGCGAAGGTTCGGCACCGATTTTTTTCACCGCCTGCGCGACCACGCCGTCCTGCTGATTGAGCAAGCCCAGCAATAGATGCTCGGGCGTGATTTCCTGGTGGTTCTTCGAAGACGCGAGTTGCTGCGAGGAAGCCAGCGCCTCCTGCGCCTTGAGCGTGAATTTATCCATCCGCATGACAAGTCCTCCAATAGTTTGGCAATTTGTTCTTGCAACGCTTATGCCAAAAATGGCATTTGCATTACATATTGCTATTGAAGGACTTGCCGTATTTGCGGAGGATTATTCGTGTCGAAATGACACGATTTCAGTTCTCCTCAATATCGCTTTCCCCGATGATGCAACCCGCCGTGCGGAGAGTTTTGCGCAATTCGACCGTATCGACCTGACGGGGCTTGACGCCGGATTTTACAGATAAGGCGGCGGCGGTTCCGGCGGCCTCGCCCATCGCGATGCACTGGCCCATCACCCGGATCGAACCCATTGCCAGATGTGTGCAACTGATGCAACGCCCGGCTACGAGAATATTGTCGATCTTCTCCGGCACCAATGAGCGATAAGGAATCTGATGCTTGAACCCGATCGGCGGATTCCAAACCGTCGGGTCCATACCGGGGCCGTCGATGCAGTGGATGTCGACGAAGAAGGAGTTGTAGCAGATGCCGTCGGGGAAGGTTTTCTGCGCTTTCAGGTCGTCTTCAGTCAGGACATACTCGCCCATGATGCGGCGCGACTCGCGGATGCCGACGGTGTTGGGAGTCGAAACCATGTAACAGTTTTCCATGCCGGGAACGTATTTGCGGTAGACCTCGATCGTTTCATACGCCTGTTTGCGGCCTTCTACGGTGGCGCGGGTCAGGTCTTCGGCCTTGGTGCTGTCGACGTAGATGATGTGCGTGAAATTCACCCCCACCCAATCGGGGCGGGAAGGCGTCCACCACCAGCCCATGATGGTTTTCTGGAACGGGCGCATATCGCCGTTCTTTTGCGCTTCCTCCCATATCTCGGTCATTTTGTAATCGGTTCGCCATGCCTTAACTTTTTCCCAATCCACGCCGCCGATGGTGAACATCAGCGTCACCGGCTGGCACTTGCCGTCTTTCTGCCGCCCCATCTCCCAGCGGCAACCCGCGCTCGCCGCCGCGTCGCCATCGCCGGTGCAGTCGATTATCCGCTTGGCCAGAAACGCCTGCCTGCCATTTTTGTTTTGTACGATCACGCCTGCGGCGCTGATTCCATCCATAATCGTTTCGCAGAAAAAGGTGTGGTAGAGTAGGTCGACGCCTGCCTCTTCCGCCATCTGTTCCCACGCCAGCTTCAATCCCTCTACTTCAAAATACACGCTGTTGGGCTTTATCTGTGCGCCGACATCCATTTCGCACAGCTTGCGCGCGATTTCGTAAGCGATTCCTCCCAGAATCCGGCGCGAGGTTCCGCTTTCGGTATAAGTGTTCATCTGCGCGTGCCCGCCTGCCGTCGCCACGCCGCCGAGGCAGTTGAACTGCTCGACAATCAGCGTCTTCATGCCGTTGCGTGCCGAAGCAATCGCCGCGCCCATCCCCGCCGGTCCGCCGCCGACCACGATCACGTCGTACTCTCCCGCCACTGGAATTTCCCTGCTTTGAAGTTTAAGTGTATTCATCATTTTCCCTTCTCAAAACTATAATAGCACCACTGAAAAGACTAAAAAAATCCCCTGGCTCGCTCCAGGGGACAATTGACCTTACAGAAATGCGCCCTGTTCGACCAGATTCTTTCTGACTTCGACTCCGTCCAGTTCCGGCGGGGTACAGTTCTTTTTCACCGCCAGCGCTGCCGCCATGCCCGCCGCCTGCCCCACCGAACACGCCGGAGGCATGACGCGCATGCTGCTGTGGACGGCGTGATCGACGGAGATGGGACGCCCGCCTACAAGCAGATTATCCATCCCTTTGGGCACGATGCAGCCGTAGGGAATTTCGTACCAGTCATCTTTCGGGATATGCACCAGTTCAGTGCCGGAGCCGTTGGGATTGTGAATGTCGATCGGATAATTCACGCGCGCGATGGCGTCGGGGAATTTCTCCGCTTTCTCGAACGATTCGCGCGTGAGATAGGCGCGTCCCACCACGCGCCGGGTTTCACGCACGCCGATATGATGCGCAATTGAATGAATGCGCGCGTTTTCATAGCCCGGCACTTCTTCGCGGAAGAGTTTCACGATCTGCCGGAGTTGCCGCCGCGCCTCGATTTCAGCCTCGGAAAGCTCGACGCCGTTGACGCCGCTCTTTTTGATGACGCGGGTGGTATTGAAGTGAATCACGTCGCTGTCGATCCACTGGAACTTGAGGATGTTTTCGCGCGGGCAGTCGACCTTCCCCGCCGCTTTCGCTCTCAGATAAATTTCGTTCGCTTTTTCCGGCACGCCTTTCAGTTCGCTTTCTTCCAGTTTCTTGACTCCGGCCAGCTTGAAACAAAGCGTCATCGGCTGGCAATAACCGCTGGGGCCGCCCTGCTCGCATTCGCAACCGGCACGAAAAGCCAGGTCGGCGTCGCCGGTGCAGTCGATATAGGTCTTGGCCTTGACCGCCGTCAGTCCGGATTTGGAAAACAGCACCGCCGCTTCGATCCTGCCGTTTTTCTTCACCACGTCAAATAGATTGTGGTGATAAAGAATTTGCGCCCCTGCTTCCAGCACCAGATCCTCCATCGCCAGCATACAGATATCTTTGGAAATCTGGCGTCCGGAATTCGGCGGGTCTTCGTTGCCCTGCGGTTTCTCGCCGGGGCGATACTCCATCATTTTATAAACCCAGTCGGTGTAGACCGGTCGATCCATGGAGCGCATTTTATTGTGATTGCACATGAACGGATGCACTTCGCCGACGGTGGCCATGCCGCCGAGGCAACCGTAACGTTCCACCAGCAAAGTCTTTGCGCCCATGCGCGCCGCCATCACCGCCGCGCCCAGGCCGCCGGGGCCGCCGCCGAACACCGCCACATCGACTTCGTGTGTTACGGGCAAATCCTGGGAAATCTGGTACTTGATTGACATTGTTTGCTCTCCTGTTTAGAATTGGGTTACGGGTTAACAGGTTGACGGCCTAACAGGTTGACAGGCTAACGGGTCGGCAGGTCGTCGATGAGAGTAACTTAAAACTAATGTTTTTCTCAGCATACTGCGCAAATCCGAAGAACGATGCAAAATTACGGCTACCGCCCATTAACCAGATAACCCGTCTACCAGTCAACCCGTCAACCCGACAACCCGTCACGGCAGAAACGCGCCGTGTTTTTTCAAACTGCTTCTCAGTTTATTAATATCGACCGCATGGACGTCGCATTTGTGGTTTTTCAAGGCATGCACCGCCGCCACTCCCGCCGCCTCGCCCATGGTCATGCAGGGCGGCATCACCCGGATAGCGGACAAGGTTTCGCGGTCTGCCGAAACGCTGCGTCCGGCGACCAGCACGTTACGCAAACCCTTGGGAATCAGGCAGCGATAGGGAATGCCGTGGAACTCTCCCGGTGCATACCTGGAGTCATTTTTCTCTTTCGCCCAACTCCATTTGCCTTCACGTTCAAGCTGGCGGTTTTTCCAGGACGGATGGATGTCGATGAAAAAACAGTTCAGGGATATCTCGTCATCGAAGCGGCGGCGCGCCCAGTAATCGTCGACGTTGAGGACATAATCCCCGACGATCCGGCGCGTCTCCCGCACGCCCAAAAGAGGCGCGGTTGCGGCCAGGAAAGATTTGTCGAAACCTGCGGGAACGTATTCCCGAAAGCTGTCGTAAAATTGTTTTGCCAACCGACGGCCGGTCTTGAGCGCGAGGGAAAGGCTGGCCGTGTCGGTGTTGTCCACGTCCCACTGGTGCCCGGCGTTGAAGTAATGTGTCTTCGGGCCGATTGCGCCGCCGATGCCGAAAAAGTCGTCCTTGACCAGATCGTACTTAGAGTCGTTGACGACTGTCTGCTGAAACCCTTCAGGACGGGTGCGAACAGCTTCCTCTGTGTCGACGTTGGAGATGCAGAAACAATGGCTGACCGGCTGCACGTCGCCGTCTTCGTCGCCGTAGTGATATTTCGCGCCTGCCCAAGCTGCCAAGTCGGCGTCGCCGGTGCAGTCGACAAATACCTTGGCTTTGAAAGCTTTCAAGCCGTCCTTGCTGGCGGCCAGCACTGCCTCAACCGTTCCGTCATCGCTCTTTACCACTTCCGCGACCGAGGTATGGAATAGAACGGTTACGCCGAATTCTTCCGCGAGGTCGTCGAGGATGCGTTTCATCTTTTCCGGATCGATTCCGCGCAGGCTCTGGATGGAATCCAGCGGTTCGTCGACACAGCCGTCGTAAAGCCGGTGACGGATGATTTCAGCCATACCGCGATGGATGAATTTCTCCTGGTCGTGAAAGCCGCACCAGCCCTGCACATATCCCATGGAAAACATGCCGCCCAGGGCGCTCATCGCTTCCAATAACACTACGCTCGCGCCTTCCCGCGCCGCCGCGAAAGCCGCGCAACATCCGGCCGGACCGCCTCCCGCCACTACCACGTCGACGTCATATTTCACCGTAACCTGTTTTGCCAAGGAGATTGTTTTCGCTTTCATACCGAGTCCTTCCAAATTTTATATTCAGTACCGTAATCCCTGATAACAGCACAATCCAACTATACCCCAAACCCATCTGTTTTCCCTGCACTTTGACGTTGACTTTCTGGATTTATCCGCTATTTATTAACCTATTCGGGAGATTGTGATGAAAACGTCGGAGTCGAACGGCGACCGCATCAACCGGTTGCTGGAAGCTACGGAAAAAGTTCTGGGCGCATATCTGTGTTTGCACAACCGTTCACCAAGGGTCGTAATCGCATCTAAATTCCGACAGCATCGGTCGGAATCATGTCTGGCGAAAAAACAGATAGACCATCGCGTCTGCGGCTCTTTCGGCGGCAGCGAGGTGCATCGCGCGCTGGCAGGCAATCCTGATGGCCGCATTCATGATTGCCCTTACGGATTCACGGAAATTGCCTTGCCGGTCATGTCGGAAGGGCTTTTTGTCGGTGTCTTGTTCTGCGGGCCGTTCTGCACGACTGGCGAGGAAATGCCGCATCCTGACCTGCTGGTCGCTCCCTCCCGCGCCTGGCTGGAAGACCGGCGGATTTTGCTTAAAGCCGTCGCCACCGAAATCGGCGTATTGATGATGGGGGATAAAGCCTTTATTCCTCAGAAGAGGCAGGCGAAAATACTCGAGTGTCTCGATCAGGCCATGGCGCGAACTGTTGCTATCGAAGAAGTCGCCGAGGAAATAGGTCTTTCCCCCTCCCGCGCCGGGCATCTGATAAAAGAACTTTTTGGCCTGACTTTTCCCGGCCTGCAACGCAAGGTGAAGCTGACCGAAGCTGCCAACCTGTTAATTACGAGTGATTTGCCGATAGGGAAAATCGCGGAAATGGTAGGTTTTTCCGACCCCAATTACTTTTCCCGTCAGTTTGCCCGCGAGTTCTGCATGTCGGCGCTGGATTACCGCAGAAAATACCCCGCGCAGGCTTAAACGACAGTCTCCAGTTTTTCGCGTTTTACTGGCGAAGAAACGCCAAAAACAACTGGTGTCTGCCTTGAAAACGCCCGCGAAAACCGGCACTGTCAACTGTCAGCAGGAGACTTCCCCTCACCAGCGGGAAGGACAATATGTTCCACCGCCGGTTCTTCCGGCTGGCAGGCGAGACGGGCGCAGATTTCCGCCATCTGTTCCACCGGTTGCGAGACGTATGGAATGTCGCACCGCAGCCACTCGCGTCCGGGAAAATCGTCGAAACACGCCAGCCTGAAATCGCTCCCCGGCTCCAGCCTCAGGCTGAACGCATCTTGCACCGCGCCCACCGTCAAATCGCAGGCGAGAGAAAAAACAAGTCCGGGTTTATGTTCCCATAACTGCCGGAAAGACTGCCTGCCGTGCGCGGCCGAAGTGCTTCCTGTTTCAGCAATTACAAGATGAATCTCGTCAATGTTGGCGTCGCGCAAAGCGTCGCGGATGCCTTCCAGCCGTTGCGCCAGGGAGCGGTCTGCCGGGTCGCCAGTGATGACACCGACCGTGCCGGTTTCAGCAGAATTCAGCACGCTGCGAGCAAGTTTTGACATCGCCGCGCGGTTGTCCACCGTCACCAACGGCGCGGCAATGCCGTCTGCCTCGCGGTCGAACAGGATAACCCGCCGCCCCATATCACGGGCGTGTTCGATCCACCCGGAAATTTCAGCACCCAGAGAACTTGAAACCACTACAGCATCGACCCGCCGCGACAACAACTCGTTCAGATAACGTTTTTCCAATTCCTTGTCACTGTTAGTGTTGCAGAGAAAAGCACTATACCCTCGCCGCGCGGCTTCCTGCTGGAAGATTACGGCAAAGCGCCCAAAAAACGGGCTGGCAATGTCTGCCACACACAGCCCTACCGTCATAGTTTTGTCCATCGACAGCGACCGGGCGAGATAATTCGGCTGATATCCCAGCTTTTTCGCGGCTTTTTTTACTCTTTCGATAGTTTCCTGTTTATATTTCGCACTTCCCATGCGGTTGTTCAGAATCCTGGAAACCGTGCAGGTGGAAAGAGATAAATATTCGGCAATATCTTTCAGATCGACTTTTCCCGCAGCTTCCGGCATTTTTCTTCCTTTTTTTAGCAAAGAGATTTGACTTGCGCCATGCAAGCGGTTATATTTCCAATATAAGCGTTTATATTATACGGCGTAAATAGCCCTTGTCAACCTTACGGCAAATAATCTTGAGGACGCATAAATGTTGAAAACCTTGCAAACTCATCCGGGGCAACTGGTTTACATGCCATGCGGCGACGGGCAGATAATTGCCGCGCCGGAAGTTGCGGGTCGGATTTTCGCGCAGATCGACGGCTTTCTGTTGCATCGGCTTGACGTTGCCCGTTTGCAAAATCCTGTCCCCAACGAATTCAACAATCTGGGCGGCAACTCGCTCTGGCCTGCTCCCGAAGGCGGCGCGTTTGCGTATAACTATCATCCCAAAACGAACCAGTGGTACGTTCAGGACGCCATCGCCACCGCGCCGTGCAGAATTTCCGCGCACGACGACAGCCATATAATTATTGAAAAAGAAATAGCCTTGCGCAACCGCAAAGGCCGGGAAATCCGCCTGCGTTTCACCCGTAGAATCGACACCTTGTCTGGCGGCGGTTTTTCCGGCCTGCTTTATACCGGATATAAGACCAGAGATATTTTCACGCCTCTGGGTAAATTTTCGGTCAAGGATTTTCTGCTCGCGCCCTGGTCGCTGGAGCAGTTCCCCGGCACCGACGGCGTGACGTTTTTCGTCAAGGTCGGCGACGAGGCAAACGCGATCAATCTTGATTATTACGGCCAGCCGGAAAAAGCGCCACGGATCGAAAATGGAATTCTCTATCTTGAACTGAGCAGGCGGGTGAAATTCCAGGCCGGTTTCCCCGTCGTCGGCAAGCCGGAGTTTATCGGCGCCTACGACGCCAACCGTAATCTCGTAACGATCCGCACCGCCGAAGTCGCGCCTGGCAAATATTTCAACATGGCCGACAACGACCAGCCCCGCGGCCCCTGGACGGCGGCTGATATGTACAGCGTTTTTAACGGCGGCGAGCTGGATTTCCACGAACTGGAAACCCTCGGCGCGATGCCGGAAGAAAACGGCTTCCTCGCCGAATCGGTTTTGCATTCGCAGACTCGCTTCTGGCGCGGGGAGGCGACGGACTTGAAGAAAATGCTGAAAAATAATTACGGCGTAAAGATAGAGTAACCTTTTTCATGTGGGAAAAAACATGACAACCGTCAATCATGCTTTCTCTAAAAAACCGATTATGATGCGGCCATATGAATTCACGTATGTGATTTCATATTTCCCGGATGTCGAAACTTCTTCTGATTACAATCGCGAAGGCTTTCGGCATGTAATTGAAAAATGCAGAAAAAATCCCGATATCGAAATTAAGTTGGCGGAAGAATTTGACGACGTCTGCCTGTTGTGCGAAAAGTTATATAAAAAAACAGGCGGTTCGATCTGGGGAAAGGAGCATTCCTGTCCGAGCGCGGAGAATCAGGAGATTCGCGACGAGGTGGCGACAATTAATGAAAAGCTGATGGCGATACTGGGGCTGGAAATGGACGCTATGCTTTCCTTTCGTCGGTTGGCGTTCCTGTTTAAGGAAAAGTTTCCCGACCCCACCGCAATCGGCCAAGGCAGAGAAGAGGATGTTGAACAATACCAGGCAGGATTGGATTATGTTATGCGCCTGCTCTCTGGTAATTAAACGCACGCAAGATATTTTTTGGGTAGTTATTCGTACTTTAACGCAGGAGAAAAAAAATGGCAGCGATCAGCAAGAAGGAATTCGGGGAAAGAATGAAGAAGTTCCAGGCTAACATCAAGGCGGCAGGGCTGGACGCGGCGCTGGTTCATGCTAACGAAGCAGACATGGCCAACGTGCGCTACCTGACGGAATACTGGCCGACCTTCGAATCGGCGGCGGTTTTCGTTCCGGCTGTCGGCAAGCCGATTCTGCTGATCGGCCCGGAAAGTGGTAACTACGCTGCCGGTCGCAGCGTACTTCCCACTATCGAAAAGATGGTCGAGTACCGCGAATCAGCCGACCCCGATTATCCCGGCATTTCCGTCGCCGGTTTCGCCGACATAGCGAAAAAGGCTTTCCCTAAGGGCGGCCTGAAAAAGCTGGGACTCGTCGGCTATACTATCACTCCCCTGCCGGTCTACGACAGTCTCCGGCGCGAACTTCCCGGCGTGGAATTGGTCAAGGCTGACCAGACCCTCACCAGCCTGCGCGTCATCAAAAGCGAGACCGAAATGGAACTGATGCGCAAGGCTTTCGCTATAAGCGAAAAAGCGGTCGACGCCATTCTCGCCGAAGCGAAACCCGGCATGACCGAGTTGCAACTGATCGGCATTGCCCAGCGCGAAATCTATCTGAACGGCGGCGAGTACGAAGGCCATGCGCTATATTGCTTCTGCGGCGCGGCCACCTCCAACGCCATCAGCCGCCCCACGCACAACAAGCTGATCAAGAATGAAGTGATTCAGCTCAACATCGGCGCGCGCGTCGGCGGTTATTCCTCCAGCGTCGGCCTGCCTTTCTCTTTTGGCCCGCTTCCGAAGAAAAAGAAGACCCTGGTCGAATTCGGCCTCAAGGCTCATGCCTATACCCTGACTTTGCTCAAGGCCGGCAAGCCCGCCGCCGAGGTGGTGCGCGAGTATGAACAATGGGTGAAGAAGGAAGGTTTCGCCAAATACATGCTTTACGGCCCCTGCCACGGCATTGGCATGATGGAAGTGGAGCGCCCCTGGATGGAATCCACCTCGAACTACAAGCTCCAGGAAAACATGACCTTCCAGGTCGACACCTTCTTCCACGACGGCAAGGACTACGGCCTGCGCTGGGAAAACGGCGTGCGGATCAAAAAAGGCGGCGTGGAAAAACTGTCGCAGAAATACATGAAGATGGTTGAATTATAGTGCGTGCCGGTGGCTGCGCCACTCGCATACTCCGCAAGCGGCGGCGGACGTGTATGATTTCCGCGCTCCCTTCGTTCGCGGATAAATAGTCTCCCTCTCCCCCTCAGGGGGAGATGGAACTTGCTTTCAGGTGTGCGACTGTTAAAGAAAATGCAAAGCTATTAGCCCTTACTTGACACTGGAGAACCAACCATGCGTTATGAACTGATGCGCGCGGGGCAGACGCGCGAGGCGATTGAAAAAAACTGGCCGGTGATTTTGCCGCTGGGAGTGCTGGAATATCACGGCGAACACCTGCCGCTGGGGGTGGACACGCTGGTGGTGGAGAAAGCGCTGGAACGGCTGGAAGGCGAAATCGATTTCGTGCTGATGCCGACGTTTTATTATGGCGCGTCGAGTTACGCCGTCGCCCCGCCCGACAACGGCTGCGGCACGGTGAATATCGAAACCGAAATCCTGACGAAGTTCGGCCTCAGCCTTTTCCGCGATCTGCTGCGGACGGGCTTCCGCAACGTCAAGGCTTTTATCTGGCACCAGAGCGAGAATTTCGCCGCAGGAATGCCGACTGACCTTTCGTTCAAACTGGCGGCGCGGCAGGCTATTTTCGAATATCTGGAAAAGGAGCGCGGCGAAGGCTGGTGGGGCAGCGAGAAGATGCAGGGCTATTATTCCGAACACGACGCAGGGAGCGACCCCTTCAACTGGGTGCAGATTCACGCGTTGCTGGACGCGGAAGGTTTCAAGAAGAATCCGCTCGACCACGCAGGCAAGGTGGAGACTTCGCTGATGCTGGCGACTTTGCCGGAAACGGTGAAGATGGACAAACTCGATCCGACACTTTGGTACTGCCGCACCGCTAAGGACGCATCGGCGGAGTTTGGCGAAAAATATATGGCGCTTATCCTTGATCACCTGCGCGAGGTGCTGAAGAAATAACGGGTCCCGCCTGACGGCAATTGCCGGAAAGCAACCGGGCGGCAAGAGCGACGCACGCACGGCAATCGAGCTTTCCCGTCGCGCGAATTTCCCGGCAACGACTGGAGCCTGTTTCATTTACGAAACAGGCTTCTATCGTTGCCGCCTGTTCCGGCGCGGCCAGCAGCATGGCCGCGAACAGCGCCCCGCACACGCCCCCGTCCGCACGCCCGCCGCCGGATTTGACCTGCTCCGATATTTCCGCGTCAGGTACGCCGCATTCTTCCTGAAAAGCTTTGAGTACGGCTTGCGCGCAGTTGAAATTATCCTCGCCGTGAAACCACGCCAGCGCTTTTTCGCCGATCATGCTGTTATCCTTTTACGCCGGTAGTGGCGATGCCGGACATTATGTATCGTTGGAAAATCAAAAACAAGACTGCTACCGGCAGCATCGCCAAGAGCGACCCTGTCATCAGCAGGTGGCGGTTGTCGACATAGGGCGAACGGAAATATTCCAGCCCCAGCGTAACTGTTCGGTGCGCGGGGTCGTCGAGATAAATCAGCGGCCCCATTACGTCCTGCCAGGTGTAGACGAAGGTGAACAGCCCGACCAGAATCAGCGCGGGAAGGCAATTTGGCAGGATCACGCGCCAGTACGTCCCCCATGCTCCGCAGCCGTCGATGGCGGCGCTTTCGTCCAGCTCGCGCGGCAGGGTCAGCATGTATTGCCGCAGCAGAAACACGTTGAACGCCCCGGCGGTGAAGTGCGGCACGATCAGCGGCAGAAACGAGTCGATCCAGCCCAGTTGCTTGTAAATCCAGAACATCGGGATCAGCGTCACCTGTCCCGGCACCATCAACGTCGCCAGCATCAGCGCGAACAAGAATCCCTGCCCGCGAAATTTCAGCCGCGCGAACCCGAACGCGACCAGGCTGCTGGACAATATCTGCCCGATCACGGCCAGCGCGGAAATGAAAAAGCTGTTGCGCAGGAAGAGCAGAAAGCCGCTATCGGTTTCCGCGCCGATCGTGGCCTCGGGGCCGGCCAGGGTTTCGGAATAGTTTTCCCACCGCGCGTAAAAGTCGCGCACTTCCGCGTGGCTGACATTTTCCAGAATTTCAAAATTCCCGGCAACGGTTCCGGTCTCTGGCGCGGCGAACAGGATTTCGTCAAATCCGCCGCCGTCCTTGCGCACCATTTTCGCCGCCACTGCGACGTCACGTTTTTCCGGATAAATCCGGTGCACCGGCACGTCGGCGAACTCGATTCGCCGACCGGGGAGAGATTCGGTTTTGATTTCTTCCGCGGGAAAATTTTCGGCCAGTCGCGTCGGCTTGCCGTTTTCAAGCTGCACGGCGAAGAAGTTTTTTTCTTCTGTTTCGCCTAGAAGAAACCATTCTTTTCCGCCGAAGGAAAAAATCCTGTCGCCAGCCGGAACAGAAAAGGAAACCGTGCGTGCGCGGGCCGGGTACAGCGCGGGCGGGGTCATGGTGACAGCCTCGCGAGACTTGACACTGCCGATCAGCACCCAGTAAAATGGAAACAGAAACAGCAACGCTAACAGCATCAGCGCTGAATAGAGTAGGAGGATTTTTACCGGCTTGGTCATTCTAACGTATCCCAAACTTTCAGTAGAGGCATAAATGCGCAAAAAACGCCAACCACATCGAACAGGACAAGGGCAAATAAATGCACAATCGCAAACCTGGATGCGGTTTTGATTCTACCGCAAACTTCCAGCCGATAAACAAGGTAGATCAGTCCCGCCTGCACGATAAACAACAACGGGATAACGAATATCCAGTAGTTTTTGCAGGCACTGGATGTATTGAGAAAGAAAATGGTCAGATGAGGCAGTTCTAATTGAATCTCCTCATAGGTTTTGACCAGTGTCGGAATCCACGCATAAACCAGAATCAGGAAAAACCCCGTCAACAGCGCGCACAACGCCCCGAGCGTTACAGTCAAGCCGGGATAAGGTTTGTCTGTCCTGTTCTCTTCGTTCACCGGTTCGCCTCCTGCTGTTCGGCTTGGTGGCGCAGGCGGTTTTCGCGGTGGCGGCGGCGGCGGACGATGATTTCCTTCGCGCCGTAACCGAGATCCCCCATCAGCCACAACAGCGCCCACATGCAGATCCCTTCCGGGAACCCGCACTGGTCTCCCCAGGCCGCCAGCGCCAGCAGCATTCCTCCCGCCACCATCAGCATCCCCATGAAAAGATAAATCAGGAACACGTTTCCAGCGATACGTAGCGACACCGCTCCTTCGCACTTTTTCGACACTACCAGCGCCAGCGCCGCGCTGACCAACAGCATCATGACCAACACCATCACCGCCAGTGTAGGATTATCCATGCCCAATCCTTTGATCTTGTCCGCCATCATACTCTATTGTAATCACAAACCAGCGGCAGGTAAACGGGTTTTCTGTCAGGAGAGGAGATTGACCAGGGCAATCGCATCTAATTCTCCAGCAGTATGGAGAGAAGATAGCTGTCATCCCAGCCACAGCGTTTGCGCTTGCTTTTGATTCCCAGTTTACATATAGGCCGTTTGCCTCGAAGGAACTCTCCGATACCAACCAGTACTCCCTCGGTGCGTGACGCACAGGCATTTTACGCAAGTGCTTTCGCCGCCACTAATTCTTTGCGCTCTCGTTGGTCGCGGGCGGAGAACGTGCGTAAGTTTTGTGCAAGCGAAATCGCTTGCGAAATATGTCAGCGGCAACACGCCGCC